>JBGANQ010000126.1:0-22076 GCA_044222245.1 Polyangia bacterium
TCGTTGCTGCCGCTGTTGGTGGCGAGGTTGATGATGCCGCCGGTGGCGCGGCCGTACTCGGCCTGGTAGCCGCCGGTGATGATGTTGACTTCTTTGATGAAGTACTGCGACAGCTGGGTGCCGATGAGGCCGTGGCTCGGGTCGGAGGTGTTGAGTCCGTCGATGATGTAGTTGTTCTCGTTGCCCGTCGAGCCGGAGATCTGGACGCCGACCTCGCCGCCCGCGATGCCGGCCGAGTTCTTGGGCGCGACGTCGGCGGTGCCGGGGGCCAGGGTGATGAGGCTCTCGAAGGTGCGGCCGCGCACCGCGGTGTTCTTGACGACTTCCTTGTTGACCTCGACGCCGGTCGAGGTGCTGGCGGTATCGACGTTGGGGGCCGCCTCCTGGATGACCTTGACGTCGCGCTTGCCGGCGGTGAGCCGGACCGAGGCGTTGACGGTGAGGGTCTTGCCCAGGCTCAGGCGGATGCCCGGCCGCTGCACGCGCGGCTTGTCGTCCGAGCCAAAGTAGAAGCTGACTACATAGTCATCGCCCGGCGGCAGCTGGGTGATGAGGTAGCGGCCGCTGTTGTCAGTGATCTCGGACTGAAACTCCTGCAGGGCCGGGCCGCTGACGACCACCGTCACCGAACCGAGCGGCTTGCCGGTTTCATCGGCGGTGACCGTTCCCTGAATCTGCGCGAAGTTGGCCTGCGCCAGCGCCTGGGAGGCATCCAAGAGCCCGAGAGCCTCGACCGCCGCGATAGCGGCGATACAGAGGCGCAGGCAGCCAGGCAACCGAGCCGGGGTGCGCCGGGCCCCGCGGCTGCCAGCATGTAAAGAGCGCGTAGCTTGCGTCATAGTCATCTCCTTCCGTCTGCTGCCAAAGCTCGTGACAACGATCGTGTCCCCTGCTACTCAGCAGCCGGACGGGTCCACCACCAGGCCAGCCCGGACTCCGGTGTACGGGTCGGGCTCCGGGGCCGAAACCGGAATCGACTTGGGAAGCAGCTTGGCCTGGATGGTGATGTCCCTACCGAGGATGTGGACGCCCTGGCCGGCCGGGTGTCCGGGCAGCTGGGACAGATCGCGGATCTCGCCGCCGCGGATGGTGACGGTCACCACCGCGCCGGGGGTCGCCATCGCCAGCCACCTGCCGGCGGTGGGAGCGATGTACAGCGAGCGCCGGTTGCCAAAGTCGCAGTCTCCCGCCGCACCGAGCGCAGTGCTGACGATGACGGGCACCGCGGTGGTCGTGCCGCCGGCAGTCACCGTGGCGCTGACGGTCTGCCCGGTGAAGCGGCTCTCATCGGTGGGGGCGTTGAGGCCGACGACCAGGGCGCCTTCGTTGGCGAGCTCGGGGTCGCCGCCCGCCAGGTTGGCCTGATAGGGGGTGGCGGCGCTGCCGTCCCCAAAGTCAGTGGTGCCGGCCACCTGGCTGTCGCCGCCATCGCCGATGCCAACGGTGAGGACCTGAAAGGGCTCGGTAGTGAAAGACAAAAGGGCGCGGGCGGCATCGTCGAGCAGGACGTTATCCGTGCCGTCGCCCAGCCGTCCCTGCAGCAGCGGATCGAGCAGGACGCTGTAGGTCGCCCCAGGCTCCAGCGCGCGGAACGGATCGGACTTATAGGAAGGACCGGCCAGCTGGCACTTGGTGGGAGCCGGCGGCGGCGCCGGCGGCGGCGGGATGGCGGGCTCTTTGGGGCAGCTGGCGATCACCTCCATCTGCAGTCCCGGCCCGTAGGCGTACTGCGACGGATCCGGGCTCAGATCGGTGCCGGTGAGCTGGAGGCTATTGTAGCTCGGCGGCACGCCCAGGTTGCCCTGGCCATCCATCGAGCAGCTCTGGCAGGCGAGCTTGAGCACGCCCGGCATGGCGAGCTTGAGCGGGGTGGCGGTGGTCGGCAGACCCTCGGCGGGGGTCGGCTCGATCGGGGCTCCCTTGAAGTTCAGCGGCGCCTTGTTGAACACCACGCGGAGGATGCGCGCCGAGTCCGGGTTGGGCGGACTTCGCCGGACGCCATACTTATCCTTGAACGGATCGGCGGTGCACTGAAGTAGGTTCACCGCTTCCGCTGCACTGCAGTCAGGAGGCACGCTGGTATCGGTGATCACCGAGCCTGAAGGACGACTGAGTCCGTTGTCATTCAGGGTCAGCTTGGTGACGATCAGCGGGCCGCGCGGCTCGCCGTCCTGGCCGGTCAA
Organism: Polyangia bacterium; assembly: GCA_044222245.1. GTDB lineage: Bacteria > Myxococcota_A > Polyangia > Palsa-1104 > JAEUJZ01 > CALFML01. The sequence continues at coordinate 2,184 of JBGANQ010000126.1, forward strand.
GTAGTCAGCGCAGCCGAGCAGCAGCAGGCTGGCGGCGGCACCTGCTCCCAGCCGGAAGGACTGTTGGGGGGACGACTTTCTCATGGCTTGACACTCCTTTGAATTCTCAGCGCAGCCCGAGCCCAGGCTGACGGAGGCAGCAACCGTCAGAGCTCTCATAGGGCGGGCGCATTTATGCAAGGCGCGGCACTGCGACGCCAAGCGCAAGCCTGGAGGCAAACCGGCTACACAACGAGGGCGAAACCGGGTTGAACCGGGCCTGCAGACGCCATCCGTGCCTAGGAGGAGCCCAGGCGCCCGCCCAGGGTGGCCGCCCAGACCGCACACCCCGAGGAGCTGACCTGCGGCCCGCTCCCCTGCGCAGCACAGACGGCCCCCTAACTATTCAGGATTCTGGACCTGGCAAGAGGTGGGTTGAGCGTAGCTTCGCCCTGATGCAAGTCGAACGGCGCTGGATCTTGCGCTCTAGAAGAAATCTGCGGCGCTCAGCACAGACGGGCTTAATAGCCGAAAGAACACTTGGGTGCGCAGCGACCGGGCGCCTTATAGCGATCTACGCCCGCTGGGGTAGGTGGTTTTTCGCAGCCTCCCAGGCACTCAAAGTCGACGGTGCAGACGGCCCCGGCTGGCTTGGGAAGCTGGCAGCGGCCTCCGGTGCAGCGCAGGCCGGACGCGCACTCGCTGGAAGAGCAGGGCTCATCCAGCTGCGCGATGACTCCGGCCAGGCAGCGGCCGGCGCCGCAGTGGTTGCCGGCACCGCACTGGCTGTTCATGACGCACTCGCTGCCCACGGGTCGTACAGGCTCGCAGAGATGCCGGCGACCGCAGTAGCCGCTGCACTCTGGATGCTCGAATTCGTACTGGTCTTGCCGGGTGTAGGAAGCCAGCGCATCGACCGAGAGGCCGCAAGCCAAGCCGTCGCCATGCGGCGCATCGCACTTGCCGGCTGAGACTGGACCGGCGCCCTGACAGCGCAGCGATCCAGCGCACTCCAAAGACGATCGACAGCGAGCCCCTTTTACCAGCGTGCCGCGCATGACGCGATGGCACGCCGCCGGCAGCTCGGGCAGCAGCGGTCCCACCCAGTCGCAACCGGAGAGGGCTTTGTCCAGGTCACTCTGACACTCCGCTATCGCCGCCGCATCCAGCGTGAGGGCGCGATCACGCGCCGCATAGGTCAAGACCCGCACGCACTCTTGGGTCAAGTCGATGCCCGGCGGGCCGCCGCAGCACCCGTCGCGTCGGCTGCTCGGCAGGCCGTGGATCGCCGAGCAGAAGCGGACCGCCTGCGGATCGGCCTCGCCTACCAGCTTGGGCGGATAGACCGGCCGCGTCTCTTCCTGGGGCGAAAGCACCTTCCTCTCCGCTAGCTCCGCAGGCAGGGCGAGCGGCGAGCTCCCCTCCGGAGTGACCGCCGCCGCCACCTTGGGCGCGGGCGCGCCGCGCTGGCAGCCGCAGAGCAGCCCAAGGCATGATATCAATAACCAGCCTGGCAGAAGACGAAGCAGCGCAGATGACGGATGCATGAGACCCCTTGGCCGTATCGGCCTGTGGAATGCGTGCAAGGTCCCCCGGTCCAACCAGCCCAAGCTGGATGGGAGCCCACTTTGCGGCCAGTGGCTAGCGCGCGGCAAGGCTCGTGTCGGCACGCGCTGCGGTGGGCGCGGCGGCCGCTCCTGCGCTCAGGCGAGCCAACAGGGCACGCGCCGCCTGCGCTCCCTGCACTTCAAAGTGAGGGTTGCGGTGCAGGGCGTCTTCGACCAGCGCCTTGGCCCCCGGCAGATCCATGGAAGCTGCATGAACCTCGGCAGCGTGATACAGGATGCGCGCGTCCTTGACGCCCACCTGCAGCACCGCATCGCTCACCGCCCGCGCCTCGGCGTGGCGGCCCAACCGAAAGAGCACAAAGGCATAGATGTCCTGGGTGTAGACATCGCCGCGCCCCTTGCGCTCAGCCTCGATAAGCTCCAGCGCCTCGGGCAGGTCCCGGTTCTGCCGGGCCAGGTATAGCGCCACGGTGCGCGGGTCGGTGCGCCGACCCTGCCGCAGCAGCGCGGAGTAGGCCTCCGCAGCGCCTCCGGCATCGCCGGCCAGCGTGCGCGCATCTCCCAGCAGCCAGGCGGTCTCGGCCAGCGGGTTCCGCTTGTAGGCGCCCTCGAAGTGGCCGGCCGCATCTGCATAGCGCCCCTGCGCCATGGCGACCTGCCCGCGCCCGACCAGCGCCGCCGGGTAGTCGGGAGACTGACGCAGCGCCATCTCATATCCGGCGTCGGCGCCGGCGTAGTCGCCCTCCTGCCAGAACAGGTTGGCCGCTTGGGTCAGCGCCCAGCTGCGCGGCTCGGGATCGGCGCGACTGGCCGGCGAGGCATCGATGGCCAGGCGAATGGCCTGCTTGGCAGCGGTACTATGGCCGCGGAGAAAGTGCAGATACGACGCGCGTGCATACGACGGCAGGTTGGGCTTGAGCGCCATCATCTGCTGGGCCGCCTCTTCCGCACCATCGATCCGGCCAAGCTCCAGCAGCGCATCGCTGACCGTCCCCAGGGCCTGGGGATCAAAGTCGCGGCGCTGCAAGATCGACTGCGCCAGCTGCAGCGCTTCGCGGAATCGGTGGTCGTTGAGCAGCACCAGGCCGCGCAGGTTGACGGCCAGCGCGCTCTGCGGCTCCAGGCGCAGCGCGACGGTGGCGCAGGCTTCGGCGTTGCGATAGTAGCCAGGCTCGGCGGTCTCACGCGCTTTACGGACCCAGGCGTGGCCTAGCAGCACCCAGGTGTCGAGCTTGTCGGGATGGCGCTGGGCGCGCTCTTGCAAGCTCCGCAGCAGCGCGTCGACCGGCTTGCCATCGTCGGTGCGAAGCAGAGCCAGGCGGGTCTCCGGATCGGCGGTCTCCTTTTGCGCCATCAGAGGGGCCTGCTTCGCATCGCGGGGAACGGCAGATGGCTGACATCCTGCCGCCAGGGTCAGCCCGCACCAGAAGACTCTCGAAGCCATCCATCCAAGCGTTCCGTTCATCTCACAATCCTCGCGACCAGCTGCTGCGGTTGACCACGGCCCCTCCCCCGCCGGTTGGAGGAGGGGCCCCAGCCACTTCTCGGCTCTCGTCACGCCGAGAGGTGGCCAGTCTTTCGCTCAGACCTCAGGTGAGCTCCAGCCGACCTCAGGGAGTCGGCTTGCCGTGGCCCTGGTCGTAGCCCTGCCAGGGCAGCGCCAGCCACGGGAAGGCCTGCGGAAAGGCCTTGTCATTATAGTCCACGCCGTCCGTGATGGCGAGCGCGCCCTTGCTCAGCAGAACCGACAACAGCACGTCGGTCACATCGGCCCCCTCGCGGTTAGGGTTGGCGGCATTTATCAGGGTACGGCCGTTGGGGAATCCGGAGTCGGTCCCCATATCGACCCGCAGCACGTCGCCGGTGGCGGACAGCGGGATGTTATGACCGCTGGCTTTGAGGTTGATGACGTCGATGATGTCGGTGCGGTTGCTCTTGAAGTTGGCCGCATTCTGGCCAAGGGCCGTATAGATTCCAACCGCTTCGGCGTCGCGCACGACGATCGGGTTTAGGAAGTACGGGAAGTAGTATGACTCGCGGGTCGGCCGATCGTAGTTCCAGCGGTCCTTGTCCTGCAAGCCGATGACCGCTTCGTTGATGAGCGGCAGACCCAGGCGCGAGACCTGCACCCACGGACCAAAGGAATAGGTTGCGCCGTTGCGCAGCCGCAGGCTGATCTGGCGGCGACTGGCGGAGGCCCACACGCCCAGGGTCTGGGCATCGCTGGCCCCAGCAGTCGGCGCCGCCCCCGAGGCGGTCAGGCGCGTGGTCGGAATCTCGATCACGATGGCATGGGTGTTAAAGCCCGCCACGCCGTCCTGGGCCGTGCCCTTGGCCCGCAGATTGGCCAGATCGAAGATGCCGCCCAGGTCGACATAAAAGCCGTCGTCGCGCGGCCCCGCCCACACCCGGCCTCCTTCGCTGGTCGTGCCGGTGAAAGAGGCGGCGAAAGCATCATCGTAGGTCGCCGAGGCCGCGCCGCCCTTCTGGAAGCCGGTGTAGGTGCGCGGGCCAATACGGTTTGGCGCTACCTTGACGTTGCTGGCGATGACCGACGACTGACCGTTGGCGATGCGGGTGACAGTCAGCGTGGTCGACTGCCCCGAGAGCTGCGCGAAGAACTCCTTGCCGCCGCCGGGAGCTAGCCCTAGATCGGCGACGTTGACCTGGGCCGGAGCGGCGCGCGAAAACTGGAACTGATAGGTGTAGACATCGTTCAGGCTGGCGTTGCCGCGGGTGATGTGAAGCTCGTACAGAACGTCGGTGGAGAACTCGTTGAAGTTGGGGCCTCCCGACGGCTCTTCCAGCGGCAGATAGGTCATGACGACATTGAGCTTGTCGTGGGTGCCGGGAGTCACCCAGGCATAGACATCGCTGTTGTCGGCAGCCGGATCATAGGCAATGGCCGGGGCTTCGCGGTGGCTGGAGGCCTGGGCCGATGAAGCCGCGCCGAGCAGACCAAACCCGAGCAGCGTGGTGGTGAGGAGTCTTTGAATCGTCATCTTGTTGTCTCCAAGTCGCCGAGCGTTCGTTCCCATTGGGAGCGACCGCCTAGTTAAAAGACACGCGGTACACAATGCCGCCGCCTGCGGTGCCTGCGGTGACGCCACACCAGGAGAACGTGTCACCGCCCTTGGCGCGGTGCAGTCCTCCGGCGTCGGTGTTGTTCTCGATGCCCATGTTGGTCTGTCCCAGCGTGCTGCTTGCCAGGTCGTAGCGGTGTACGACCGTGGTATTCAAGTCGCGATCCTGGCCCGAGATAAGCAGCGTGTTGCCGTCCTGGCTGACTGCCAGGCCGGCGGGATAGCCGACCTTGATGCCAGCGACCACGCTGGCTGCGGAGCCCCCGGCCACCTTGAATACTTCGGCGGTGCCGCCTACGGTAGCCGTGGTATTGACGACGTAGACCGTCCCATCGCGGGCCACCGTGACGCCCCCGGGGTCAGTCAGCGGCCCGCCGGTGGTGAGCGGGGTCAGGCCCCCGCCGTCAGGGCCGACCGAGAAGACCCCCGCCTTTCCATCGCTGGCGTTATATCCCGAGAAGTAGATGGTATCAGCGTTATCCTTCCTGAAGACCTCGATGCCTTTGGGCCGAAATCCCGTGGTGCCTGTCAGCGCCACAGGAGTGCCCCCCGCGGTGGGCATGGACAGGACCTGCCCCAGCATGTCCGGCTCGGCGCCGGTGCCCGGGTTGTTCGGGTCGTAGCCCGCCCCCGAGTCGGCGATAAACAGCGTCTTGTCGTCGGAGCTTATCGCGATCCCAAACGGCGACGAAAGGGGCGCGCCGGCAAACAGCTGGGTGGCAGCGCCGCCCGCTGCCGGTACCGAGAAGACGCCCATGCTGCCGCTTGTCGACATGGCGGTAAAATAGAACGTGCTGCCGTCGCTAGACGGCACGCTGTCAAGGGGGAGCTGGTAGCTCCCCGAGGTAGTGGCCGGGGTCAAGCTTGGGCTACCCCCCAGCGCCGCTGGATCCTTGTTGCAGCCACCTGCGGCCAGCCCCACGCTGAGCGTGAGAGCCGCGGCGTCAATGGCTCTTCTCCATCGTTGGTTGCTTCGTCTGACTGTCATTTTTCCCCCCTACCTGCGCGACAGGAATGGTCCAAGCCCATGCAGTCCAAGCTCTGTGACCGCAGCAGGCTTGATGGAAGCGAGAGTGGACCAGAGCTCGATGCTGGCTGGTTGCCTCCTTTCTTCGCGCACACAAAGGGCGCCATGGGTCGCTGAAGACCAGACCCGTGCCGCTCCAATGGCCTTGAGCCATGGCGTGTGCGCTGCGCGCCAAGGCGCGTGTCAGCTATACGAAGCTCGCTCGCGTTTGGTTCCAGAAAAAAACTGCGATGATGCGCAGTGCGGTACCAGGGCGCCTGGCGGGGCACGGCCTCGCGGTGACGCGCCGAGGGGCCGAAGTCAGATCACGATGCTCCGGTCACCTACAGGGAAGCAAGGACCGCGGGCGCGGCTGAGCCTTGTCCAGGAACTCCCCGAGCATGTTGAGCGCATAGGTGATTCCGCTCTGCAGGGTGCTGTGGGTCCTAAGGCCCGAGAGATCAACGCCGAGATCGACGAGGATTCGGGCTAGCTCGGCGCGGACTCCAGTCAAGACGACCTGCGCCCCGAGAAGCCGCAGCGCCGATGAACACTTGACGAGCGCGGCGGCCACGCTCGCATCGATGTGCCGAAGACCCGTAATGTCGATGATGATGACTTGCGCGCGCCGCGCCTGCGCGCCCTGGAGCGCCTCTTCAAGGAACTGCGCGGCGCGGCTGCCGTCCATCGTGCCGATGAGGGGCATGACCATGATGTGCTCGGTGAGCGGAATAATCGGCGTGGACATGGCGTGCAGCATTTGGCGGAGCGCTACCTGCTGGGCCCGGAGGTCGTGTTCCAGGGTCTTGAAGTGCTCAATCAGCGACAGGTCACGCATGATCGTTCCAAAGCCCACGAGCTCGCCCTTGGAGTCTCTCAGCGCGACAATCACCTGAGAAATCGGGATCTTGCGACCGTCGGTTGCAAGGAGCAGACCGTCGCCGGTCCAGACGCCGTGTGCGGCTGCGTGGGGAATTCCCTCGCCGGCAATCCGCGAGCCATGCTCGGGCGGATGGAGGTCCGAGATGCGGCAGGTCTCGACCACGAGCTCCGGCTTTCCCAGGAGCCGCTTGCCCGCCGGGTTTATGTATACGGCACGCCCCTCCAGGTCGGCCATTCCGACGAAATCACTGGTGTTTTCGGCGAGCGCGCGGAAGCGATCGCGGTCGGCGAGCGCCAGCTCTTTGGCGGCCAGCGCTTGCTCCCGCTCGGCGAGCAAGATCTTCGCCGGCGTAATGTCCCGCGCGCAGGAAAAGATGAGCGAGTCCTCCTTGGATACCCGAGCCGCCCAGGCAAGCCAGCGATAGCCTCCGTCCTTGGTCTGATAGCGATTCTCGAAGTAGACAGTGACTTCGCCCGCAAAGAGTCGAGCCGCCTCGGCAAGCGTAGCGGCCCGGTCGTCAGGATGAACAAACTCGATGAACGGCTTCTGGCGCAGCTCATCCCGAGAAAAGCCGAGCGTCGTCGTCCAGGCGGGGTTTAACTCGACGAAGTACCCATCGCCGTTAGCGGTGGCAAGCAGGTCGAGCGAGAGTTCAAAGAAGCGAGCATGCATGCCGGTCATAAGTCAGCTCACCATAAGAGGATCCGGGGAATCTGGTGACGAGATGCGAGCGTGCAACTTAGTATCGCACGGCACCTCCGCTTTCGTATAGCCCGGAGATAGACAAGGGCCGCCTCCCCCCCATCGCCCCACTGCGGGGGTCATGCGCAACCCAGCGAAAACGCTGCCTTTCCGTCGCCACTTTGTGAGCTCCTCTGGGCCGGCAATGAGCCCAAGGGCGCCGAGAAATAGGAAGCCCTTGGCGTTTGCGGGCAAGCTCAAGCAATATCAGCTGGGCAGTCAGGCAAGACTATGCTACCGCGGTCGTCCAGCGAGGCACCCATGTCCCTTGAGCCGATCTTCACCTTCGTCAATATCCTGGTCCTGCCGTTCTGGCTGCTGCTCATGCTCGCACCGGGGTCGCGCCTGACCGCGCGGCTTGTCCACGGCCCGGTCATCCCGCTGCTGCTGGGAGTCGTCTACAGCGTCGGTCTGGCGGCGGTAATGTTCTTCCAAAAGGGCCAGCCCGGCGGCGGCTTTGGCTCGCTGGCGGCGCTGAGCCTGGCCTTCAGCGCGCCAATCACCGCGCTGGTCGGCTGGGTTCACTACTTGATCTTTGATCTGTTCGTCGGCGCCTGGCAGACCCGAGACGCCCAGCGCCTGGGGCTGCCGCATGCGGTGCGCATTCCCTGCCTGTTCTTCACGCTGATGGCGGGGCCGTTCGGGCTCCTGCTCTACCTCACAGCGCGCCTCATCTTGCGCCGACGCGCGACGCTGCAGGAGGGTTAGCCCGCCCAGACGCGCCTCGCCCACGCTGCTACCGGCGCGCCGGCGTGGCAGGTGCTGGTCAGAGGACGCGCAGCGCGTTCTTCCTGCGAGCGGGGCGGGGATCCGGCGCATCGCGAGGCTCGACAACCAGCTCGAAGAGCCTGCCGTCAAACGGCAGCCCCGGCGCGCGCGAGCGCGGCACCAGCCGCTCGCGGAGCCCTTGCTCGCTGAAGGTCTTGGCGCGAAAATGACAGTACGGGTTATTCCCCGGGCGTCCAAACAGGGCGTGCGCGGTAAACGTACACCCGCCGAGGCAGGTCTCGGCGAAGGGACACTCGCGACAGAAGCCCCAGAGGTCTTCCTTGGTGCGACGCCGGGTAAAATTGAGCTCGGGCGCCTCCTCCCAGATCGCGCGCAGCGAGCGCCCCCGCGTGTGGCCCCCCACGTAAGTGTCCGTCTGCAGCGAGGGACACCCTTTCACGGCACCATCGGACTCGAGCCCCATGACAAACTGTCCCGCCTTGCACCCCTGCCAGTGGTCGCTGCCCCCCGCCTGGATGGAGCGCAGCAGGCGCTCATCGCGGCTGAAGTAGCCCACATTGTTGCTTGGCTGCAGCAGGATTCCGTCCGCGAAGGCTCGCTCCTTCAAGCGCGCGATGCGCGGGACCACGTCCAATAGCTCCCACGGCTGCAGCAGCAGCTGCGGGCGATCGGCGGCGCGCCCGAGCGCGGCCATGAGCTGCACTTGCCAGCCACGCACCAAAGCCGCCTTGAGCACTTCGTAAAGCGATTCCAGCTCACCTACGTTCAGCCGGTTGAGCGTGGTGTTGCACCCCACCTGCACGCCCGCCACGCGGAGGTGGGAGATCGCGTCCATCGCGGCGCGGAAACCGCCGCGAGTCGCCCGCAGTAGATCGTGCGTCGGCTCCAGACCGTCGATGCTGACCGAGGCGGCCTGGAGTCCCGCCCGCGCTGCTGCCGCCGCGAGCTCGGCGGTGATGCCGCGCCCGCCGGTGGTCAGGTTGGCCCCGATGCCCGCCGCCCGCAGCGCCGCCAGCACGTCCAGGAAGCCGGGATGGAGATAGGCCTCGCCGCCGATCAGCGACACCTCGCGCGTGCCGAGCGCCGCCAGCTCGTGCACCACCGCGACCGCCTCGGCGGTGTTGAGCTCGCCCGGGCGGACCTGGGCGGAGCGCGAGCCGCAGTGGCTGCACCGCTGATCGCAGGCCAAAGTCAGCTCCCAGACGACATAGCGCGGATGACGAGAAGCCAGGACCTGAAGGCGGCGGACGGGTTTCTTAGCCATGGCGCTCTGGCTCAGCACAGGTCCGCGCCGCCGTCTGTGCCCGCGTCGACAGGGCACCCCTCGCCGGCGTCGGGTAGGTTGTAGATCACGCCGCCATAAACTGGGGTCGCCGTACATCCGGCCTTGGCAAGGCCGAGCGCCGCCGCAATGGCGAACACCACGTATCGCCACACCGCAGTCTTGCAGTGACAGTGCGGACAGCACTTGCGTCCCGTCGGAAGTAACCCACCACACGATGCGCAATTAGACAGCATGTACAGCCTCCATGAGTAGACACGCGCGCGCGAGCGGGGCCTTCTGATCGGACCAGCTCGCTGCACATTGGCCGTGCACTCTAGCAAGCGACTGGCCAAGGCATGGCCGGCAGTTCCAGACGAGAGAGCAGCAGTGATCTATCCAGGAGCTCGTGCAGACGATGGCCGATTTCAGCCATCAGCTTGGCCAGTGGCCGACCGTGGCCAAGAGTAGCCCCGCCCGAGCTGAGGCCGCGAGGAATGAAGGATGGGACCGTTTTCTTACCGTAGGACTTCGCGTGTCGGCCTAAGGGCCCGGCTTGGGTGCGGTGGGCGGCATTTTCTCCCCGTCGGGCTCCTGTGTAAGCTTGCAGCGCACGCTGTTTCGTCCGTCCTGGCGAAAAAAGTGCCGGCCGAATACTTTCTCGGCGGACAGCCCGGCTCGCGCCGCCTCCCAGGGATTGTAATAGGCCACCACCCCATCGGGGTGCATCTGCACAATCCCAAACTGCGCCGAGTCCTTGACCGGCTGCGTCGCGGACTCGAGCTCGCTCAAGATGTCCTGGGATGAGAATGCCAGATCGTTCATCTCATTACTCCATTCCTACTATCGCATGAGCAGGAAACAAAAACTATCTGGAGCAGGTCTTATGCCCAGACGGAACGACTGGCCTCTTCATTCCCAGTGCAGGAAATGTACGGCCACGACACACGGCCCCGCTCGCAATCGGAGCGCCGCGGTCGGATTCCGATCGGATTCTCTCTGCATGCAGCTGCGCGCCGGGCTTCAGTCCGTCCTGAGCGGACCCGGTCAAGCGCAGGCCCGCTTGCGCGGCGCGCGGCGCGCCCTGGATCGCCGCGCGCGGGGATTCTGTCTGTAAGTCCCGGTATTCACCTGGGCCACAGCCGCCCAGAGCTGTTGTATTGAATCTTGACGACCCCTACAAGAACTCCGCAGGTCACGTCGGTGAGTTGTTGTAAAGTCCGGCGGCGGGGTCAGCCCTGGGCGCGCAGGCGCGCACCCGCGGGTGAGCTTAGTTGGCCAGCGTCCGCGATGAGGCAAGCTGAATGTAGGCCTGCTCGAGCTGGCTGGCATCCAGCTGCTGCTTGTCGGCCTGAGCGCGGGCCTTATCGTACTTCTGCTGAGCCTGCGCGGCCTGGCCTACAAACTGCGCGACATCGAAGTTCTTGCTCGGCAGCTTGCCGGTCGCCTGGGCCAGGCGAGCATTTTGCTCGTAGCGGCGCTCGGCGGCGGTGCCGTGCAGCTCGGCGACCTCGATGAGCATTCGGTGGTAGTCGCGGCGCTTCTGGAGCCAGCGAAGCTTGGCGCCGCTGGTGTTCTTGGCGCTGTTGACCGCGGTGAGGTTGGCGCGGGCCGGCGTGATGCGATTAAGATCCTGACCCCGCCCGGCAAGCCGCAGATCTGCCTCGAGCTTGCCCGACTCCAGGCGCGACTGCGAGCTCTCGGCCTCTGCCACCGAGATGTCGCGGTCGTCCATCGCGACGTCGGCCTGGGCCTTGTTCTTCTCTTCCGCTGCGTCGAGACAAGCTCTCATTCTGCTTTGACGTCGACCAATTATCCCCACGCCGGCTCCCAAAACTCCCGGGAACGCGTCCTCCCGACTCCTTGGAGTGTGCGTTATTGTTACAAGTGAGCTGATTTGGCATTCGAGCCTTGCGGCGTCTGCGACCGTCGAGCTTCGGGTTGGCTGGACCGTCACGTCGCTGAGCCCTATTAAGTGGTGGCGTCACTAATTATGACTGTCATGCTTCGGACCTCATGTTAAGTCCGCTCACTACGTGCCAGCCGGGCCGTACGACGATTGGTAGTGGAGAGCGATGCCAACATCCGCGATCTCGCCGCCACCTTCCTGCGCAGTGCCGGCCACTCGGTCGCGTTCGCCGACCATGGGGCGGCGGCGCTGGTGAGCATCGAGCAGGATCGCCCGGACGTCGTCATCACCGAGATCCTGTTCAAGCAACTGGACGGTCTATCCCTGTGCCGACGAATCAGGGGAAATCCTACCGAGCCGACGATCCGGGTCATCGTGATGAGCATCCTGGCTGCAACCGAGCGCTCGCAGGAGGCCGGTGCGGATCTGTTCCTCAAAAAACCGCTGACTCAGCACCGGCTGGTCGATGCGGTAAGGGGCGTACTCGCCAGCCCGCAGGGAGGTATCTTATGAGCCAGCAGCCGCCGGCTGTTCAGTCCGAAGTACCGCGCATCTCGTCCGGTAATAAGGAGGCTGACGATGTCCTGGGGGGCGGCTTCCCAGAGAACTCGCTCAACGTCATCATGGGCATGCCCGGCACCGGCAAGATCCTATTCGCCGAGCAGCTCGTCTTCCACAATGCCTCCCCGGCGCGGCCCATCCTCTACCTCACCACGCTCTCGGAGCCGATGGCCAAGGTCGTGCGCTACCTGCAGTAGTTTCCCTTCTTCCAGGAGGACAAGCTGGGGACGGAGGTGATCTACGAAGACATCGGCGACAAGCTGGCCGCCAACGGCATCGCCGCCTTGGTCCCTTATATCAAGGCGGACGCCGCTGCATGTAGCGGACCTGTGCAGCGAGACTCGCTTTGCCGCAGAGCGCATCCTGCACGACCAGGGCTTCGTCAGCGCCGTGGTCGCGCCGATCGCACCGGAGGACCCGTTTGGGACGATCGGCATCTACAGCAGAGTCTCGCGCCTGCTCTTGGAAGAGCAGAACTTTCTCAGCTCGGTCGCCAGCATCCTGGGGGCCGCGATCGAGCGCGAGCGGGCCGAGGAGCGGCTGCGCGTCCAGCTCGCAGAGCGCGAGCGCGCCGCGGCGGAAGCCCGCATGTTGTCGGAGGTGAGCGACATCCTGACCCACGCGGTCGACTATGAGCGCACCCTGAGGCTGGCGGCGCGCCGCGTCTGCCAGACGGTCGACGGCTGGTGCTTCATCCACCTCTTTTTGGGCAAGGATCTGCCCAAGCTGGTCGCGGCGGCGGCGGCGGCGCACCCTGACACCGATTCCCCCGCGTTCCCCGATAGCCTCGTTGGCAGCAGGGTCTGCGCCGATGTCAGTGTAGTCGCGCGCAGCGGCAAGCCGCTGTATCGACCCGAGGTGTCCACGACTTCGCCGGAGGGTGAGCCGGCCTGGCCGATGATCACGCTGCCGCTGCACGCCCGCGGGCGGACGGTGGGATCGGTGACCTTTGGGCGACCTCTTGCAAGCCCCTGCACTGCCGCCGGCCTGCTCGAAGATCCGGCCGGTCGCATGTCCACCAGGTCCTCGCCAATCTGGTAAGCAACGCCATCAAGTTCACCCCCGCCGGCGGCGACATTGAGATTGGCGCCAGCCGCAGGACAGCGGAGCTTCAGCTCTCCGTAAGAGACACCGGTGTCGGCATCCCACCAGAGAATGTCCTGCCTGTCTTTGATCGGTACTGGCAGGCGAGCATCGGCGACCGCCGCGGGCTCGGCCTGGGGCTGCCGATCACCCGCGGCATCGTCGAGGCGCACGGCGGCAAGCTGCGGGTCGAGAGCGAGCCGAGCAAGGGCAGTACCTTCATGTTCACGCTGCCCGCGCCGGAGGCCGCGGTGGATGTGGACTCCGGGCGGTAGGCCCGGCGCGGACGGCCACCTAGGGCACCGGGCGCGCTAGCGCTAGCGAGCTGACCCCGTGGGGCCGCGGGAGCAGCCAACACAGCTGTTGAAACCCTGCGGAATTGGTTCAATATCCAGCGCGGCACCAGTGTGCCGATCCCTGGAGATTCTAATGCTTCGTCCCCTGCTTGCGCTACTACTCGTGCACTTTTTCTGCCCCGCCGTGAAAGCCGCCGAGCCGGTGACCATAGGCCAGCTCTATCAGGTTCACTCCGCCGTGCTCGGCGAAGACCGCGGCTATCGCGTCTATCTGCCGGCCAGCTATCGCTGGGCCAGCAACCGGCGCTACCCGGTGATGTTCCTGCTCGACGGCGAGGAGCGCTTCGGCCACACCGCAACCGCGGTCGACCTGCTGGCCAGCGTCGGCGATATTCCCGAGATGATCGTGATCGGGATCGACAGCACGCAGCGCACGCGCGATTTCACCCCGACCCAATGGGAAGCGATCTCCGGCGGCGGCGGGGCAGACAGGTTCAAGCAGTTCCTCAAGACCGAGCTGATGCCTGCGGTGGACAAGGACTACCGCAGCAGCGGCTATCGCATTCTCTCCGGTCACTCGCTGGGCGCCTTGTTCACGCTGTACTGCCTCAGCGCCGAGCCGGCCTTGTTCCAGGCCTATATCGCGCTCGCGCCCACCGTGGACTGGGACAGGAACCTGGTCCAGCGTCTGCTGCAAAAGCGGCTCGAGACCGACCGCACCCTCAAAGCCTTCGCCTACCTTGCCCACGCCGACGACTCCGGCGCGGCCCTGGCCGACTTCGAAGCCGTGGCCAATACGCTCAAGAGCAAGGCGCCGCCGGGACTGCGCTGGCAGTCGGCCGCCTTCGCCGACGAGACCCACGTCAGCGTGCCGCTGCTGGCCGAGGTAGATGCCCTGCGCCGCCTCTACCTCGGCTATCGCTTCCATCCCGACAACTACGCCAAGGGCCTGGCGTTCGCCGAGGAGCACTTCGCGCGCGTGTCGCGTCTTGTCGGCGCACCGCTGCCGATCACGGAAGACGCGCTAAGCGGCGTAGCTGACGAGCTTTTGCGCACCGAGCCCCGGGAGGCGCTGAAGCTGTTCCAGCGCAACCTGGACGCGAACCCGAGCTCTGCCGACGCGCATCTAGGCATGGCCAGTGCTCTTGCCAGGAACGGAAACTGGCAGGATGCGGCGCGCGAAGCCGATCGCGCCGTCGCACTTTCGGCCAAGTACCAGCTGCCGCTGTGGGCCCAGGCCTACTACCAAAAGCGCGCGGCGAAGCTCAAGGAAGGCCCCCCGGCCAAGGCCCCCAAGTAAGCGCTGGCGCCAGCCGCAGCATCTGCAATCGGCGCGGCTCTCACCCTGCGAGCGGACCCGGACCCCGGCCGATGCCGCCAAGCGGCCTTGGTCCAGGTCCGGGGACCTGGAATTGCTGCGTTCTGCGCCTGCGGCAGCCGGTTGTGGGTTGTCGGAAACTCGAGGTACCAATCGGGCTCTAGGTCGGCCGGCGAATCGTCGCCGGTGCGCTTTGTGACCGCCACAGCTTCAGCGAAAGAGAGAACCCATGCGAACTAGACCCACCGACAGGCTCCGCACCCGCAGAGTGACCGCGCCCGGGTGGCGCGGCGCCATCCTCCTTGGGGTAGCGTCCCTTATCGCCGTGCGGTGCGCCTCCGATGCGCCGCCAGCAGAGGTGACGGGAGCGGCGGAGCTGCAGCTCATGCTCTCTCCGTCCAATCCGCAGGTGGCCCAGGGTACGGCGCAGCAGTTCTCGCTGCGCGCGCTCGGCAGAAACGGGCGAGTGCAGGACCTGACGGGCAAGGCGTCGTGGCGGGTGGTGGCCCGGGGCGGCGGCGAGGCGCAGCCTTCCACCGACGGCCTGGTGACCCTTGCCACCCCCGGCCGCTATGAAGTCACCGTCGAATATGCGGGGCGGCAGCTCACCAGCCCGATTACCGTGACCACCGCAACCTTCCAATCTCTGGCGGTCACGCCGGCCACCACCAAAGTGGCCAAGGGTCTGCTCAAGCAGTTCACCGCCACGGCGACGTTTTCCGACGGCTCGACCCAGGACGTGACGGCGCTTGCCGGCTGGTCAATCAAGGACACCACGGGCAGCGGGGTGGCGACGATCAACTCGACCGGTCTGGCCACGACCAAGAAAGTCGGCAAGGCGCGCATCACCGCCCGCTACCTCACCGGCAGCGCCAGCGCCAGCTTGGAGGTCACCGCCGCCGCCGTCACCACGCTCGCCATAAGCCCGCTGCTGCCGACCATCACCAAAGGCAGCGCGCAGCTCTTCGTCGCCACTGCGACGTTTACCGATGCGACGGTCCAGGACGTCAGCAGCCTGGCCGACTGGGTGATCACCGATATCGTCGGCAGCGGCGTCGCGTCCATCGACGGCAGCGGCGCTGCCACCGGCGATGCGGTAGGCCAGGCCAAGGTGAGCGCCGAGTACCTGGGCAAGACCGCAGCGACCACCCTGACCGTGACCGCGGCCGCAGTGGCGACCATCACGATAAGCCCAGCCGCTGCCACCATCGACAAGGGAGCGACCCAGAAGTTTACCGCCAGCGCCCGGCTCACCGATGGCAGCACCCAGGACATTACCGCCACCGCCGCCTGGACCGCGACCGACGTGATGGGTGTCGGCGTGGCTTCTGTCGACGCCAGCGGGGTCGCCAAGGGCCAGGCGGTGGGACAGGCGCGCATCGGCTGCAGCTATCGCGGCGTGAGCGCTACGGCGGCCCTGACGGTCAATCCGGGACCGCTGCCGCCCCTGGCCGGCAAGGTGGACCTGCTGCTGGTCATCGACAACTCGCCGTCCATGTCGCCCAAGCAGAAGGCCCTGGGCAACAATATCGGCCGCCTTACGCGGCTCCTGCAGCAGCTCGACATCGACTATCACGTCGGCATCATCAGCACCGATGTCGGCACCAACACAGCGCCGGGGACGCCGTGGGGCGGCATCGGCGCCTGTGACACCTACGAAGGCGACGATGGCGTGCTGCAGAGCGCGGCGTGCACCTCGCGCACCGCCACCAGCAGCGATGCGCGGGCAGCCTGCGCGGCCCTGTGCCCGGACAGCAAGTTCGTGCCCACCGATGGTCTGCGCTACATCACGAGCAGCGGCGGCGTGACCAACGTGCCGGCGGCACTCGAGGTGGATCCGATGACCGGCAAGACCGTGGACACCGGCCC
Source organism: Polyangia bacterium (assembly GCA_044222245.1). Taxonomy (GTDB): domain Bacteria; phylum Myxococcota_A; class Polyangia; order Palsa-1104; family JAEUJZ01; genus CALFML01. The sequence continues at coordinate 18,470 of JBGANQ010000126.1, forward strand.
GGAGAAGGCGCTGCGCTGCATGGCGATGATCGGGGACGGCGGCTGCGGCATCGAGTCACCGCTGGAGGCGCTGATGCGGGCGCTCGATGGCCACCGCAGTGAGAATAGCGGCTTTCTGCGCCCCGACGCCCTGCTTACGGTGCTGGTCATCACCGACGAGGATGACTGCTCGGTGCAGCTCGCCCGGCGCAGCGAGAACAGCCCGTTTACGCGCGACTGCGACCCCGCAAGTCCGGATGCCTTTGACTGCTACAACCTGGACTACCGCTGCTTCGCCCGCAGCGTCCAGTGTGATCAGACGATGCTCACCCCGGGCGACAAGACCAACTGCAAAGAGCGGTCGGGAAGCTACCTGGAGTCGGTGGATAAGTACGTCAGCTTCCTCAGCACCCTGCGTCCGGCCGGCCGCCTGGTCGTCTCGGGCATCTGGACCCGCCCCGCGGTCACCGAGGGCGGCAAGGTGCAGATTGCGCGCATTAGCGGCGGCACCTCGACGCCCTTCCTCAATCGCGCCGTGGGTACGGGCGCCTCTTGCGCGTACGCTGCGGATACGACGGTCATCGGCCAGGCCCAGCTGCGGCTGAGCAGCTTCGCCAGCAAGCTCCCCGGCAGCCTGCAGTCCAGTGTCTGCGACATCGACAAGTACAGCATGGCTCTGGACGGTGTGGTGCAGGCGATCCGCACCAAGCTCGGTAAGTAGAGCCGCGCCGCGGAAGCGGCGCGAAAGTCCTGCCGTCAGCGACGGCGAGGGAGCAGGCTTGCGAGCAGTCGCTCCGGCAAGACCTTCATCCCGTCGCTGACGGCACCGCAATTTGGTGTCGCTAGTCTGCCCGAGCCGACGCCGGGTCGGACAGCCGATGGGCCATCTCCGGGGATCGCTTTTTGATCCGGCCTGCGCGGTAGTTTGCTTAGAAGCTCAGGCGGCCGCCGAGGCGGAAATAGAGCGGCAGCTGGTACGCGGTCGGCTGACCATAGTTGCTGTTGTAGCTTATCAGGTTGCCGCCATTGTCCTTGAGGTGCCCGAGGTCGGAGAGGCGGCCGCTTGGCACCGAGGCGACGGTCGAGGTGGTGTACTCATCGTCGACGTTGGTCACCGCCTGCTGGTTGAACAGGTTGACGGCGTCGGCGAAGACGCTCAGCGAGACCCGCTTGGTCAGCTTGTGCTCGTAGCCGATATGGAGGTCGAACTGGGTGATAAACGGCGTGCGCCCGCCCGAGCCGCGCGGCAACAGGAACACTTCGCGGCGCCCGGCCGTGGGGTGGCGCCCCAGCACTTCGATCGGCCGGCCGGAGACCGCGCTGAAGGTCAGGCCGACGGTGAAGCTGCCGCGATCGCCGGCGACCGGCTGGACATAGAAGGCCGAGACCTTGAAGTTGTGCGGGCGGTCGGCAGGCAGCGGCCCGTTGCGGTTGGCCAGCAGGTTGGTGAGATCAAACTGCGACGAGATGTTCGGATCATTCTGGCCATTGTTGGACGAAAACGTCCCGGGGTAGTTGCCCAGGTTGCGCGAGTAGGTGTAGCTGCTGATGATGCTGAAGCGGTTGGACAGCCGCTTGTTCAAGGTCAGCACCAGCGCGTCGTAGTTGCGCACCGCGCGCGGGAACACCGAGCCGACCAGCGGATAGGCCGACAGGCGCCCCTGGGCATCGGCGAGGTCCTTCTGCGCGGAGTCCTTCTGCGCCGGGGTAAGGCCGGGCGCGCTGGCCAGTCCCTGCAGGCGGGTCACGTCGTCCTTGAGCTGCTGCACGAGCGCCGGGTCGGTGGGCACGCCCGGGTTGCCGATGACGTAGGTCGCGCCGCCATCGGGCGACAGATCTTCGATGATGTTGCCGAGCTCGCGGTGGATGTAGCTTGCGCCGACGACGATGTCCAGGCCAATGTCGTAGTTGAAGCCGGCGACGATCTCGTTTATGTACTGGCCCTTCAGGCCGGGGGCGACCAGCGGATAGCGCCCGCCGCTCGTCAGGCCGCCGTCCTGGCCGAGGAAGTTGCACGACTGGCCGGGCATCGGCAGCGCCGCTCCGCCGGGCTGCAGCGGCGCGGTCGGGCAGCTGGCGCTGAAGCCGCTGCTGTAAAGACCCTCGGCCGTAAACTGGCGGTCGTTGAGGTTGAGCGGGATCGACTGGTAAAAGCGCCCATAGTTGAAGAAGACCTTGCCGCGCCCGGGGCGGCTCGTCAGCTGGGTGAAGTCATAGACGATGCCGACGCGCGGCGCCCAGTTGTCCTTGATGTCGATCGCCCGCGAGCCATCCGAGGCGTACAGCTCCTGCCCCTCCCAGCGCACGCCGAGGTTGAGGATGAGTCCCGGGGCCCAGCCGACGCTCCAGCTGTCGCGCAGGTACACCGAGTAGTTGCGCGAGTAGCTCTCGCCGGTAAAGCCGTTGAGGTGGATGTCGGGAAGCGGCTTGCCGCTGGCATCAAGGCCCCCCTGCTTGGCATACTCACGCGAGATCTGAATCGTCCCATCCGGGAGCGTCCCATAAGCCCGGTGCCCACCCAGGCCATCGTCCTGGCTCGCCAGGTCGGGGCCGGTGAAGGTGCGGAAGTTCTCGTCGCCGAGCTGCTCGAACTCGAAGCCGACCTTGAGCTGGTGGATGCCGCCGAGCGGGTTGTGCTTGCCGGTCAGGTGCAGGAAGTAGGTCCCCGAGGCGATGAGCTGGTGCCGCTGCAGGGTGCTGATGTTGTAGCCGCCGTAGCGGGGTTGGCCGCCGTCGGCAGCGGCTGGGTCTGGCGGGCGCAGTCGGGGATGTTCTCGAAGTCGGCCAGGGTGAAGGGGTTGGTGGCTGAGCGCAGCCAGTTTATAAGCTGAGTGCCGCTGTCGTTGGGAGTGACGGTGCTCTGCTGGTAGTGGTAGCCGTACAGCACGTCGAACTGCAGCTTGCGGTCGGCGACCTTGCCGATGTAGTGGAAGATCGCGTCGTGGATCTGATCGACCTGGGTGTAGCGCTGCGACTCCAGATCGACGCCGCGGACTGCCGCGTAGTCGTCATAAGTTGTCGGCGAGCCGATGTAGGTCAGGGTGATGTTGTGGTCGGGGTTGAAGTTGAACTGCAGCTTGGCGATGCCGTTGTACAGGCGCTGGTTGCCGCTCAGGTTGCGGGTGCTGCCGTCGATCTCGCTGGTCAGCAGCGCCAGCTGCCGCGGGCCATCGCACAGCCGGTTGCTGGCGAGGTAGCTCGGGCACTCGAAGTTGGGGTCGATGGCGGCGTGCTGGGCGCTGGGGCTTGTGGCATCGAACTGCTGCGTGCGCACCGTCAGCTTGTAGAGGTGATCGGTGAAGGTCGGGGCGAAGCCGGCATAAAACCAGATGCGGTCTTTCCAGATCGGACCGCCGACCTCGAAGCCGAAGTCATAGGTCTGGCCGCTGTCGAGGCGGTTGCGGGTGATCAGCGCCTCGCCCAGGCGCGCCACGCCGCGCGGGTCCAGGCTCGGCGGCTGGTAGGAGCCGAACACGCTGCCGTGGAACTCGTTGCTGCCGCTGTTGGTGGCGAGGTTGATGATGCCGCCGGTGGCGCGGCCGTACTCGGCCTGGTAGCCGCCGGTGATGATGTTGACTTCTTTGATGAAGTACTGCGACAGCTGGGTGCCGATGAGGCCGTGGCTCGG
>JBGANQ010000127.1:0-22000 GCA_044222245.1 Polyangia bacterium
GTCCTCGGCAGAGGGGTCAAGTTCTGAGACGGAGCCGAGGCTCGCGATCCGCGGCCAAGTCCTTTATGGGCAAGCACTTGTCGCCGCCGCGGATCGTTTGAAGGTCGTTCTCTCTCGATGGTCACCTTACCGGGCTTGAGGTCGCCCGCCTCCGCTGCCGTCGCGCACCGGACCTGCTACGCGCCGCCCGGGACAGCGGCGGAACGCTTGGCGAGGCCGAGCGCCCACAGCGGAAAGTAGTTGCGATAAAAGCGATAGTTGAGGGCGCAGGTCCGGCTAAACACGCCGTTGAGTCCCTCCTCGGGCCAGTCGCCATCGGGCTGCTGGCGGGACAGGAGGAAGCGGACGCCGCGCCCGAGCGCCGGCAGCTCCGGGTCAGCGCCGGCGCGCAGCAGCGCCAGGATCGCCCAGGCGGTCATCGCCGCCCGTCCTCCCTCGGGGTGAGGGACCAGCCGGCGCTCGCTGCAGCTGCGCGGGCTCTCCCCCCAGCCGCCATCGGCAAGCTGGGCCGCGCCCAGGAAGCCGACAGCCCGGGCAAGCGCCGCATCGCCAGGCTGGGCGCCGGCGGCGCGCAGACCCCAGACGGCGAACATCGTGCCGTAGGTAAAGCAGATGCCCCAGGCGCCTTCCCAGCTCCCATCGGCCCGCTGGTGCCGCCGCAGGAACCGCGCCGCGCGCTGGCTCGCCCGCTGCAGCAGGCGCCGCCGCCGCCGCCCCAGCACCGCCGCCAGCTGCGTCGCCGCCGCCGCCAGCGCCACCAGCACAAGTCCGGTCGGCTCGATGTGGGAGTGATCGACCATGGACTGCGCGAATAGCTCAGTGGGGTTAAACAGCTCTAACAGCGGCGAGCCGCGGCGGCGCTCGCAGGTGCCAAAGCCGCCGTCGGGGTTCTGCATCGCCAGCAAGAGGTCGACCGCCTCGACGAGCCGGGCCGGGACTAGGGGCTCTTCGGCGACCTCGGCCAGCGCCAGCGAGGCCAGGATTCCCAGCGCCGTGCAGTCGGTCACCGGCCAGCCCCCCTCGCGGCTGGAGAACGGCCAGCCGCCGCGGCGGGGGTCGCGGAAGAAGCGCCGGCCGTCCGGACAGTCCTCGCGCAGCTGGCTGTGAGCGATGAACCGGGCGGCGGCGCGCCCGAGCTCCAGATGGTGGCGGAGCTGGCCAGTCTCGGCCAGGGCCAGGGCCAGGAAGCCAGTGTCCCACAGCTCGGTCGAGCTGTAGGCCTGCATGGTGAGTCCGCGGGCGCAGGGAAACAGGTAGCGCGGCAGCGCTGCGATGGCGCGCCGGGTGTGCTCGCCCGCCGAATCGGCGGCGAAGCAGGCGACCACGTTGAGCGCCATGGACACCGGACCGATGTCGAGGAAGTCAGTGCACAGCTGCTCGTGCCGCAGCTGCGCGAGCACGAAGTCGAGCGCCCGCGCGCGCAGCGGGCCTGGAATCACTCCCTCCAGGCTGCCCACGATCTGCTGCGCCAGCGCCGGGAGCAGGGTCGCCGGGAGCAGGCGATCGCCAGGGTCTACGGCGTCGCGGAGCTCGGCGAAGCGTAGGCGGTCGTAGGCGGTCGAGTAGAGCTCCTGGCGCAGCTCCATGAGCAGCGGCTGCAGCGGCACCTGCCAGCGCCGCCCGTACAGGTAGGACACCGGCAGGTAGACCGTGCGCGCAAAGCACCACCAGCTGCCGGGGTGACCGGGCAGCCAGCGCGGCGCCAGCCACAGCTCGGGCAGGACCGGATGCACGCCCTGCCAGTCGTACAGGTTGAGGATACACAGCCAGTACTTGCCCCAGGACGCCAGCTGCGCCGCGCCGCCGCGCGCCTGCAGCAGTGCCCGCGACTGACACAGCTCCGGCTCGCTCGGCGCCGCGCCGAGCAGGCGCAGCGCGACATAGCTTAAGACCGTCGTAAACAGCGTGCTCGGTCCCCCCTCGTAAAGCCCCCAGCCGCCGTCGGCGTTGCGGGTCGCGTGCAGGGTCAAGCGCAGCTCGCGGCGCACGTCTTCGGCGAGCTCGCTGCCGGTGGCGAAGTGGGCAAAGACGTAGCCCGGCAGGAGGAACAGCGGGCCGTCATAGTCGCCATGAAGGGAGCCGCGCGGGGTCTGGGCCGCCCGCAGCCAGGCGAAGCCGCGGGTCAGTGCGTCAGCGGTCATGGCTCCTATATACGGGCGGCGCCGCGCTGGAACACGACAGCCTCCTGCACGAAAGCGACAATGTGCAGCGCAGCCCCGGCGCGCCGCCGGGCGGTTGTCAGAGCCCTCCTATTTTGAAAGGATTGCGCCTGTCGCATGCGCTCTGTAGACCGCTATGAGGATCTGCTGCGGGCCCCGCTGGGCCGCTGCTTCGCCGGTCGCCAGGTGCTGGTGTGGTGCCCGGACTCCTCGCTGCTCGGGGTGAGCCTGTGGGGCAGTCCGGGAGCTGACGATGTGGCGCTGCTCGTCGCGCTCCTTGATTTCCCGCACCACCCGAGTCTGGCCGGCGGCTGTGACGTGGTGTTCGATGCGCGTCACCTGGAGCGACTTGAGGGCGAGGTCTTTGACGCCTACGTGGCGGCGCTGCAAAAGCGGCGCGCGGCCCTGGCGGCGCGCGTGCGGCGGCAGGCCCTGTTGCGACCGGCGGGGATGGTGGGCGCGGTGATCGCCGGCGCCGTCCCGGTGACCGAGGCCCCCGCGCCGTGGGCGGTGTTCACCGAGCTCGCGCCGGCGCTCGCCTGGCTGCAGCGCGCCGATGGCGACGAGCTGGCGGCGCGGCTGCAGCAGCTCCTAAGTCCCCAGGTGCACGGGGATCCCCTGCTGGCGCGCCTGCACGCGGTGCTGCGCGGGGGCGGGCTGCGGCTCACGCTCGATGGCGCGGCCCGCCGACTGGGCCTTGGACCGCGCACGCTGCAGCGGCTGCTCGCGGCGCGCGACACGCAGTTCCGCACCGAGCTTGGCAAGGCGCGAGCGGCCGCGGCGGCGCGGCTTCTCGCCGAGAGCGATCTAAAAGTAGAGGCGATCGCGCGGCGGGTTGGCTGCTGCTCGGGCGAGCACCTGGCGACGCTGCTGCACCGCCAGCACGGCACCGCGCCGAGTGCTCTCCGCCAGGCCAGCCGCCGCCGGCCAGGGCAAGGCGCAGTCTAGATGCAGCAGGCCAGGGCCCGCGTTACCGCGCAGTCGGAGCTGGTGCTCATCGAACCGGAGGGAGTGACCCAGGTGCCGGCGTAGGCCGAAGAGCTGCGGGTCCACGAGTCGCACGCGCTGCCGTGGATGAAGCGGCCGGCGTTGGGGACACCGGTGTAGATGCCGCTGCTCACCTCCGAGCTGCTCGGATCGAGCCAGGCTCCACCCGTCGGCACCGCGGACGCGGAGTTACTGCGGATGAACTCGGAGACATGGCACAGGTGCGAGCCGGTGAACTCGCCCGCGCACAGCGCGTGCGCGCGGGCGCGACCGCCCATGCCGCCGCTGGTGGTGGTAGAAGTGAAGCCGGCCAGGCGGACCTTGCTCGGCGTGTTGCAGCAGGCCAGCGCGCGGGAGGCGGAGCAGTCGCCGCTGGTGCTCATCGACCCGGACACATCGACCCAGGTGCCGGCGTAGGCCGAAGCGCTGCGGGTCCACGAGTCGCACGCGCTGCCGTGGATGAAGCGGCCGGCGCCGGGCACACCGGTGTAGATGCCGCTGCTGGTGGCCGAGCTGCTCGGGTCAAGCCACGCCCCGCCCGCCGGCACCGTGGTCGCGGAGGTGGCGAGCACGTACTCCGAGACATGGCACAGGTGGGAGCCGGTGAAGCTGGCCGCGCAGGCGGCGTGGGCCCCGGCGCGACCGCTGGTGAAGGCGCCGGTGTAGGTGGTAGCGGTGAAGCCGGCGAACGAGCCGAGATCTTCTATATAGGCTCCGGAGCCGGTCGCCCCCGCCGGCCCCTGCGGGCCCGGGTCGCCGCGGTCTCCTTTGGCCCCCGCTGGCCCGGCGGGTCCGCTCGTCCCCGCTGGCCCCGGGTCGCCTTTGGCACCGGTGGGGCCGGTAGCTCCGGCGGGTCCGGCGGGTCCTGGCAGGCCCGGCTCGCCCTTCATTCCTTGCGCGCCCATTGCCCCGGCGGGTCCGGCGGGTCCGGCCGGGCCGATCGGACCCATCGCTCCGGTCGCCCCAGGATCGCCCTTGGCGCCGGCCGGTCCGGCGGGACCTGGCTCGCCACGCTCCCCCCGGGGACCGACTCCACCGCCGCTTCCGCCGCCCGGTTCCTGGTTGCAGCCCAACAGCGCCAGCGTCGGCACGACCGCCGCGAGCGTCCACGCAAGGATACGCATGATTTCCTCTTCTGGTTCAGGACCTGAGGGAGCCTGTCGAGCGGCATCATGCGAACCAGGACTCGCGCTGTCAACCGAGAGTACGCGCCTGCGGGGCCTGCGCTCCGCACCCGGCCTTCACCAAGACCGGGCGCTCCCGAGCGCTGCGCCGGCCGCAGGCCAGGCAGTCGCGGGACCAGCCGGTGGGTGGGCCGCAGCGTCCCTTTCATGGCTGCGCAGGGTCGGCGCTCAGGCGACGCGGCGCGCGTTGTCCGCGTCGCAGAGCTGCGCCAGCACCTCGACCGCCGGCACGAAGCGGTTCGCCTCACTCTGGTAGGCGAGCATCTGTCCGCAGCCGATGTCAAACCAGAAGGCGTGCAGGTTCAGCTTGTGGGCCCGCACGCGGCGCCGCACGCTGGGATAGCTCAGAAGGTGCTGCAGCTGGCGCAGCGCGGAGAGCTGGGAGAGCTGATCCGCCTCGGGCAGGCTCGCATCCAGGGTCTCGCCAGCGCGGAAGGCGGCCAGCGCCGGCTGCGCGTGCCCCAGCCAGCGCCCGAGGCTGTCCTCGGTCTGCGGACCAGCCATAAGCGCTTTGATGCCGCCACAGCTGGAGTGGCCGCAGACTACGATGTCGGTGACTTCCAGGTTGTCGACCGCGTAGCCCACCGCTGCCTGCACGCTCGCATCGATCGGATCGCCGCAGGGCGGCACCAGGTTTGCAATATTGCGAATGACAAACAGCTCTCCCGGCTCGGCGCAAGCCAGCAGGTGGGGCACGACCCGGCTGTCTGCGCAGGTGATGAACAGAGTGTGCGGAACCTGTCCCGCTGCTAGGCTGGCGAAGTGGTTGGAGTAACGTCGCCGGGTTCCCTGCTCATACTTTGAGAGACCAATGAGGAGATTTTTCATGATGCCCAGACCTCAATCACGATCCGTGCCGAGCGCGCCGCGGCCTCGCCTCCCGAGGCTGTCTGCGGAAGGCGGGGGCAGGATCGCCGGCCGGCAGTGTCGGCTCTGCCCGACAGGGTCGCGGTTAATGTCGGCGCGCCCCGACAAGTCGCAATCGACGCCCTTGCGGAGCGCCTGCTGATGCGGCCTCCGCTGTCCCTGGCGACGCGCTTGGGACTGTCGCATGGCGTCCTGGTGGTGCTCCTTATGCTCCTGCTCATCGGGACGCTGCAGGGCATCTTCCGCATGGTCGGGCTGATCACCGAGATCAGCGACCAGCGCCTGTCCTCCTTGGACTCCGAAGAGGAGCTGCACCGCGCCGGCTGGGCGGTCGAGCTGGCGGCACGCCACGCCGAGGGCAAGTGCACCGATCCCTCTGCCGAGCCGGGCGTTCGCGAGGGCCTGGCAGCGGCGCGGGCCAAGCTCGCGCAGGCGATGCAGGCGCACGGCAGCGCCGCCCCGGCCCGGCTGCTCGCCGCCATCCAGCGCTACCGCGACCTGGCGGACACCGGGCTGCGCGAGCCGACGTGCGCCTACTTCCGCTCGCCCGAGACCGACGCGCAGCGGCTCGCGCTCGATGAGGAGCTTACCGATGTATGGATCGCGCGACTCCATCAGCTGCACGCCGAGATCGAAGTCAAGGAAGACGCCGCCCGCCGCATCGGCGTCGTCGCGCTGTGCATCGGCGTGACGCTGGCGGCGATTGCCGCTCTGGCTGCCATCTGGATCGCCCGCACCAACGCGCGCAGCGTCACCGAGCCGATCGCCAGCCTGGCGCAAGAGGCGACGCGCCTTGGCCGCGGCGACTTCGCGCCCATCCCAGCGGTGGGCGGTCCGCGCGAGATCAGGGCGCTGTGGCACGACCTGGAGCGGATGCGGACGGCGCTGCTCGCCACCGAGCAGCTCAAGCGCAACTTCCTGGCCAACGTCTCGCACGAGCTGCGCTCGCCGCTGGCCCGGCTGAGCGAGGCCCTGGGCCTGCTCACCGACGGCACCTGCGGCACCCTGAATGAGGCCCAGGCGCGCCTTGCCGAGCTGGCGCGCCGCGCCTGCGAGACCGAGGTGCGCATCGTGACGCTGCTGCTCGACATGTCGCGCCTGCAGTCCGGGCTGCCGATCGTGAGCCAGCGACCCGCGGAGCTCGACTCGCTGCTGCGCACCGCGATCGCCGATGAACAGCCCGGAGCCAACGCCCGCGGCGTCCACCTCGAGCTCGTCGCCAGGCCCCCATCTCCGGTCCTGCGCTTCGACTCGGCGCTGTTCGAGCGCGCCATCGCCAACCTGCTGCGCAACGCCGTTTCGGTGTCGCGCCGCTCGCAGGTGGTGCGGCTGGAGCGCACTGTCACCACGGTCGGCGCCCGGCAGCTGGTGCGAATCGATATCTCCGATCAAGGACCGGGTCTGCCTGAGGCGATGTCCGATGCGCTGTTCAAGCTGTTCCATGCCGCCCGCGTCCCGGGCGTCGATCGGCCGGCCGGCCTAGGTATCGGCCTGCCGCTGGCCCGCGAGGTCGCCCGCGCTCACGGCGGCGAGCTCACGCTGGTCCGCACGGGCAGCAGCGGCACGACGTTCCGCTTCGAGCTGCCGCTGTCCCAAGACCCTCCGCCCAGCCTGCCGCGAGGAACCGATGAACCGTGACCTGGAGCCAAGTGCCGATGATGCGCCGCGCATCCTGGTAGTAGATGATGATCTGGAGATGTGCGAGCTGCTGACGCTGCGGATCAGCAGCCGCGGCTACCGCGTACTCACCGAGCACAGCGTGCAGGGGGCGCTGCGTGTCATCGGCAGTGAGCCGATCGATACGGTCCTGCTCGACCTGCGCCTGGGCGATGAGGATGGCTTCTCGGTGCTCGACAGCGTGCGCAAGCGCGTGCCCGATCTGCCGGTGATCATCTTGACCGCGCACGGCTCGATCGAGACTGCGGTGGCCGCGATGCGGCGCGGCGCCTTCGGCTTTGTCAGCAAGCCGTTCAATGCGCCCGAGCTGATGCAGCAGCTGGCCCACGCGGTGGAGAGCGTGCGGCTGCGGCGCGAGGTCGCCGGCCTGCGGCGCGCCGTCGGAGTACCCGGCACCGACGCGAACATCGTCGGCGCCAGCCCGCAGATCGAGCAGGTGCGCGAGCTCATCGCGCGGCTGGCCCCGACCGAGGCCACGGTGCTGATCCTCGGCGAGTCGGGCACCGGCAAGGAGCTGGTGGCGCGCGCCATCCACGCCGGCTCCCCGCGCCGCAAGGGGCCCTTTGTCGCCGTGAACTGCGCCGCGCTCGCTGCCGAGCTGCTGGAGAGCACCTTGTTCGGGCACACCCGCGGCGCCTTCACCGGCGCCATCGCCGATCACGAAGGGCACTTCGGCGCCGCCCGCCGCGGCACCCTGTTCCTTGATGAGATCGGAGAGGCGCCGCCTTCGGTGCAGGCCAAGCTGCTGCGGGTGCTGCAGGAGCGCCGCTACACCCGCGTCGGCTCGACGGTCGAGCAGGAAGCCGACGTGCGCATCCTGGCCGCCACCAATCGCGATCTGCGGCAAGAGATCGCCGAGCGCCGCTTCCGCGAGGATCTATTTTATCGCCTGCATGTGCTGCCGATCGCGCTGCCGCCGCTGCGCGAGCGGCGCGGCGATCTGCCGCTGCTCGCCCAGCTGTTCCTGACGCGCGCCGCCGCCCGCTACAGCATGCCGATGCCCCAGCTGAGCAGCGCTGCGGTCGAGGTGATCGAAGGCCACAGCTGGCCGGGCAACGTGCGCGAGCTGGCCAACGTGATGGAGGCGGCGGTGCTGCTCGCCGGCGGCGGCGAGATCCGGGTCGAGCACCTGGTGAGCATGGGCAGCCCCGCCGCGACCCCGAGCGCCGCGCTGGAGGATTTCGCGCGCGCCACCGCTCGCCTGCTCGCCCAGTACGCCGCCCCCGACGCGCCGCCGTTTCCGACCCTGCGCGAGGCGCGCGACGCGCTGGAGGCGGCCTACCTGGACACCGTGCTGCAGCGCGCGGGCGGCAACGTCGCGCAGGCGGCGCGGCTGGCGGGCCGCAACCGCACCGACTTCTACGATCTATTGCGCCGGCACGGCCGCTCGCCCGCCGCGGCGCCGCGCAGCGGTTAGGTTCCCACGGCGGGTCGGCCGCAGCCGACAGTGTCGGCCAAAACAGACAGATATCACCGCCTGGGGTGAGCAGAGCCAGACGGAGCAGAGGAGCACGCGGCTTGGCGCGGCGGTTGCTTTGGCTCTGCGGCATGCAGCAAACAATCATCACGACTCTGGGATTTATCGGCTTGCTCATGCTGATCCTGCTGGGGAGTGAGCTCAAGACCGAGCTCGACTTCTCCCTGCGCCGCTTCCACGCCGAGCACGAGCATGACCAGGCCAGCGCTGCTCCGCGCCCCCGCGCGAGCGGCTTCACCGACCCGCGCTGTGAGCGGCGCGAGCCATGACTCCCTTTGCTCTAGGAGTGTCGCCATGACCCTCGCCACTGTTGCCCAAGCCCCCGCTCTGGCGCGCTGTCAGGTCGCCGAGCGGCTGCTCTTGTCGATGAGCGCCGGCGCCGTCAACGCCGGAGCCTACCTGGCCTGTCAGCGCTTCGTCAGCCATGTGACCGGGACCGTCACCCTCGTCGGCATCGACTCCGGAGCGTGGCCACTGGTCGCCCAGTACCTGCTGGTGCTGGTCTGCTTCCTGTTTGGCGCGATGACCGCGGTGTTCCTGCTGGCGCTGGCGCCGTCCGGGCAGCACCCGACGCGGTCGCTGCGGCTGGTCGGGCTCCTGGTCGCGCTGGTGGCGCCGCTAGGCGCGCTGGGCATGTTTGGCCACTTCGGCCAGAGCGTGGAAGGCCCCGGGGACTTCGTGCTGCTGTCCCTGCTGAGCTTCGCCATGGGACTGCTGAACGCGACCGTCGCCGCCAGCCCGACGATCAACGCCCGGGTCACCCACCTCACGGGGCACGCGACCGATCTGGGAATCAACCTGGCCCGCGCCTACCTGTCGCGGGGAGCGGAGCGCGCCGGCGCGGTCTGGCAAGGGGCGCTGCTCGCCGGCAAGATCGGCTCGTTTGCCAGTGGCGCCGCCTCCATGGTCCTGCTGGTCCGCTGGGGCGGCTACGCTGCCTTCCTCGTCGCCTCTTCGCTCACGCTGCTCGCCGCCGAGCTTGGACGCATGGCGCAAAAGAGCCCTGCGGAGCCGCTAGGCAGGCTGGCCACAGCTTGAAGGCTCGGCTTTCCTCGGACCGCGTGAATCCTCGCGGCGCGTCTGTCCCCTCTCACTGAGTCGGCGTGGGGACCACCCCGTCTCGCTTACAAGTCCAGAGTCATCGCCGGCCGACTCGGCGTCGCGCCACGCTTTGTGCGCCATGCTCGGTGCTGCTCGGCTATCCTGCGGCCATGACTTCGCCCGCTTCCGCCCACGACGAGCCGCTGGATCGCTGGACCGTGGGGGCGATCGCCGTCGTCGCCTACTGCCTGGCAAACCTCATTCATGAAGGCGGCGGCCACGGGGGGGCCTGCGTGCTGGTGGGCGGGCGACCGGTAGTGCTAAACGCCATCTTCTTCCAGTGCGACCACGATGCCCTGGGGCAGGCGGCGGCGCGCGTGGTCTCGGCCGGGGGCAGCATCGTCAACGTCATCGTCGGCGCCCTGCTGCTTGGGGTGGCTCGGGTGGGCAGGCGCGCGCCCGCCGAGCTGCGATACTTTCTCTGGCTGCTCACGGCGCTGAACCTGCTCACCGCGTTCGGCTATCTGCTCTTTTCGGGCATCGGCGGCTTTGGCGACTGGGCGGCGGTCATCGAGGGACTGCGCGGCGCTTCGCTCCTGCGCGGGCTGGAGGTCGCCGCTGGGGGCGTTCTGTACTTCTACGCGGCGCCGCGTCTGCTCTGGCCGGGGCTCCGCCCGTTTCTCGGCTCCAGTCCCGAGCAGGCCGTGGTGCGCGCCCGCCAGCTGACCCTGTTTCCCTATCTGCTCGGCGGCTTCACCTACGTCGCAGCCGGTCTGCTGAATCCGTATGGCCTCAAGCTGGTCCTCTTGTCTGCCGCCGCGGCCTCCTTTGGCGGCACCTCGCTGCTCGCGTGGTACTTCTCGATGCGCGCCGCCAAGGTCCTGCCCGCCGCCGCAGGCACCCCGGGCGCCCTGGGAATCCGCCGCCGCGGCGCCTGGATGGTGGCGGCGCTGCTGGCGCTCTTGGGGTTTGTCGGCGTCCTCGGCAGAGGGGTCAAGTTCTGAGACGGAGCCGAGGCTCGCGATCCGCGGCCAAGTCCTTTATGGGCAAGCACTTGTCGCCGCCGCGGATCGTTTGAAGGTCGTTCTCTCTCGATGGTCACCTTACCGGGCTTGAGCCTGGAAATCAGCTGAGCATCGGCTGAGCGTCGGCAGAACCTCGTTGCCCGCGCCGGGCGCGCCAGGGTCCCGGCCGCGCCGCGGTCTAGGCGGTCCGCTCGGCGATCAGCGCGAGCGAGGGGCCGTTTTCGTGCTCCGGGTGGTCGAAGCTGATGCGCACGTTGGCAAAGCCGAAAAAGCGCAGGCAGTCCAGCAGCTCGGTGCGACTCAGCCAGTGACTGTAGGGGGCGCTGCCGCCGCAGAAGGCGCCGGACATCAGCGCGGACTGGTAGTTGTAGCGGTAGAGGGTGTGACCAAAGCCCTGGTGCTCACTTGGGTGGTGCTCGGAAAACTTTGCTGCCAGCTTGGGCGAGCTCTCGATGACCGCCGGATCATAGTAATGAGTCCACAGAAACAGGTGCTTCCGGCAGCGCTTGGCGAGCAGCGCGACCAGCTCTACCGGGTTCTGCATGTGATACAGCACCCCGCTGCCCAGACAGATATCAAACTCCGGTCCGGGCTGGCGCAGGTACTCGACGAAGTCGCCGCAGAGAAACTCTGCCCGCTGCAGCTTCAGCAGCTCCTTGATAATCAGGCACTTCAGATAGGCGCGCGTATTTGCCTCGACCGCGAGCACGCTGCTGGCCCCCAGCTTCTCGAGCATATAGGAGTGCCCGCCCTCAAGCGGCCCGAGCTCCAGCACGCTCTGGCCGGCGACTCCGCCCAGCTCCTGGGCCATCCAGGTGATGCGCGCGTCGTTGAACAGCTCGATCTTGCCCGCCGCCAGGTGCGCGTACGGCTCGGGAAGACGCGACGACCACTCGCCGCGGAAGATATCCAGCGCATTCTGGGCACTCGGCTGCGAGGTCACGTACTGGCTGAGGATGAAGTTGTAACCAAGATGCGACGCCACTTGGTACGCGGTGGCGGTGGCGCGGCTCTTGATGGACTCCAGCACGGTGCGCGAATTCATGGATCTCTCCGTTTAGCTGGCGTTGCTCTTATCACAACCGCGCCGGGGCAAGCCACAAAATTGCCGACGGAGCTTCCCCCAGCAAGCGGGCCGGAGCGCAATCGGCGCTTCCCCTTGGGCGGGACCGCAGTATGTTGGGCCGGCAACTGCAGACCCAGGAGGACCCTCCCGATGTCGACCAAGCCCCGCCCCTTCCCTCCGGCGCTACCCCACGGCGAGCTCCGCGAGATCTTCCCCGGAGTCCACCTTGTGACTGGCACCGTCGCGATGCCCGGTCCGCTGCCGGTGCGCTTCAGCCGCAACATGACCGTCGTGCGCCAAGGCGAGCGCCTGGTGCTGATCAACAGCGTGCGCCTCGACGAGCGCGGGCTCGCCGCGCTCGATGCCCTCGGCAAGGTCACCGACGTGCTCCGGCTGGCCGCCAACCACGGCATGGACGACCCGTTCTATAAGGATCGATACGCAGCCAAGGTCTGGGCCGTGCGCGGGCAGCGCTACACCTCCGGCTTCAACACGAGCGCCGCGCAGACCTACTTCACCCCGGATCTGGAGATGGACGCGACGACGCCGCTGCCGCTCGCCGGGGCCCGCCTGTACGTCATCGACTCGCAGCCGCCCGAGGGCCTGCTCCTACTCGACCGCGACGGCGGGATCGCCATCCCCGGCGACTGCCTGCAGCACTGGCACGAGGCCGACTCCTACTTCAGCTGGCTCGGCAAGCACATGATGCGCGCCATGGGGTTTATCCGGCCGCACAACATCGGACCCGGCTGGCTGAAGCAGGGCAAGCCGCCGCGCGAGCAGCTGCGCGCCATCCTCAAGCTCGGCTTCACCCATGTCCTCCCCGCGCACGGCGCGCCGGTGCTGGGCGAGGCGCTGTCGCACTACCGGCCGGCGATCGAGCGGGTGAGCTGACCCGCCTGCGCTGGCCGGGCGCCGGGGCCACAGCTGCAGGCCTGGCCGGCAGGTTTTCCACGCCGCGCGCCCCGCCCGCCGCGGCCGCTGGAAGCCTTGACGAAGGGGCGGCGACGGCGGGAACTGTCCCCTGTGGACGCTGCCGCCTGGCGCTGACCACGGCCGGACTTTTCCGGCGCGGCGACAGCGCGCGGAAAGCCGGCCCGCCGCGGGCGAGCGCCGAACCTGGCGCGCTCGCCAACGCGGACCGCGGCCGCTGGCAAGGCCCGAGAACTCGGTGCTCTGGGCTGTGGAGGCAGCGGTTGGGTGGTGAGTGCTGTATGCTTGCTGTATGGTGCAGACTCGCTACCTCCAGCTTGCTTCGGTGATGTTGTGGGGGATGGTCGGTGTTGCCACAGCGCAGGCGCAGACTCCGGGGGCGTCGGCCGCAGAAGCGCCGCCGCCAGCTGCCTCTGAACCAAGCGGCGGGAGCGGACCGCCGGGCGCTGCGGTCGGCGCGGAAGTCGGCGCCGGCAGCCCGAGCAGCACGCCGGCCGCCCCGCCAGAGGGCGCGGCCGGCTTCAGCGCGGGGGTCAGTCCGAGCCCCGGCCCGCCTGCCGGTCCGGGCGCCGGTCTGGGCTATGGTGCTGGCAGTCCGCCAGCGCTGCTGCCGCTTGGTCCTCCCATGTCGCCGCTGGCGCTGCAGCGCTTCCGCACCGGCCGCGCGCTGTATGGGGTCGGCACCGCCCTGGGCCTGGTCGGCAGCGGCCTGACCGTCGCCAGCATCATCGTCACCGCGGTCTACGGTCTGGACACGAGCTCGGGCCAGAGCACCGCGATCATCGGCCCGAGCCTGGCCTACGCCGGCTCGGGAGCGACCGGCGCGGGGTTTATCTTCAGCGCCACGGGCCTTGGCCTGCAGCATAATGCGCTCGATCTGGTCGGCCGCGACCCCGGCCGCGGCATGTACGCCGCCGGAACCCTATTCGGCATCCTCGGTCTGGCCGGGATCGGCACCAGCTACTTCTTCGAGCTGACGCACATAGTCGACCACTCTACCGAGATCGCCTTTGGCACCACGATTGCCGCCAGCGCCTTCCTGACCATCGGCGGGCTCCTTTATTTCAGCGACGTCAATCGCCTCGCCGCGGCGTACCGCCGGCTCACGACCTTCTAGGCCAGACTCAAGGCAAAGATAGGAATCGGCGCCGCTTGCCTGCCGCGCTGCGCTGACGACGGCGGCGGTAAGGAGCAGTCGGCGGTGCGGTCGGCTGGCGGCTCGACCAGCCGTTGGTTTTGCTGTTTCCTTTGGGCTCTTTCCAGGCGCAAAATAAGTCCCAATGGCCGCTACCAATCCGCCGGCAACCGGCGAGTACTTGTACGCAATCGCCGAAAGTCGCAGCAAAGATGACTATGGCGAGGCAGGCATCGACGGAGCCCCGGTGCGCTGGCTGAGCACGGGCCAGGTCGCCGCGCTGGTCAGCCGGACCAGCCGCCCCCACCTGCGGCCCGAGCGGCGCAACCTCGCCCTGCACAACGCGGTGCTCAAGTGGGCGATGCAGGACAGCACGGTGCTGCCGGTGGCCTTCGGCGTCGTCGCCACCGACGAAGAGGCGCTGCTGCGGGCGCTGACCGAAAACCACGCCGCGCTGGCGGCGCAGCTCGCCCGCGTCCGCGACAAGGTCGAGATGGGACTGCGCGTGGTGTGGGAGGTGCAGAACCTGTTTGAGTACTTCGTCCGGCTGCGTCCCGAGCTGCGCGCTGCCCGCGACGCCATGCTCGGCAGCGGGCAGTCGGCCCGCCGCGACGAGATGATCGAGCTCGGGCGGCTGTTCGCGGTGCTCCTTGAGCAGGAGCGCGATCGCCACTACGAGCGGGTCGTCCAGGTCCTGGGCCGACACGGCTTTACGACCAAGCGCAACTTGACTCCCAACGAGCGCGACGTGCTCAACCTGGCCTGCCTCATCCCGCGCACCGCCCAGACCGAGTTCGAGCACGCGGTCACTGAGGCGGCGGCCGCCTTCGACAACAACTTCACCTTCGACTTCAACGGTCCCTGGGCTCCGCACAACTTCGTCGAGCTGAACCTGCGGCTCTGAGCGCGCCCACGCCGCCGCTGCCGAGCCAGCAGTCTGTCCCTTTTTGCCGGCGCACTCCTTTTTCTTGACCAGATGCGGACGAAGTGCGCGAGCTTGTCCTCATCCGGGCGCGAGCGCGCCGCGGATCGACGCCCCAGTTGCTTAGGGAATTTCCTAGTGCAGCGTTTCGTACTCGCCGAAGTACACCTACGTACAAGTAGGTCCTGTAGAGCCTTACTCGTCCCGCAGCTGAGAGACCCAAGTTCCCCCGGTCGAGCTGCGGCCCCAGAAGCCGCGCGAGGCGCCGGTGACGCGATCGCTCGGCAGTGCGGCGCCTACCGTCGACAAAGCGGTCGGCCGCGGCGCGCCGTGCGACAGCGGAATCATGAAGATCGTCCGGTCAACCTGCTTTTTCTCTTTCCCACGCTCGAAAAGTTGTGAACAATTGTCGGACATCTCGAAGACTGAATACGGAGGTATCCGATGGCACTGGCGAGCAATTTGCGACGATCGAAGCCCTTTGGGGTAGCGGCCCATGTGACAACCGTCATCCTGCTGCTCATCGGAGCGCGCAGTGATAATGCTCACGCCGCCCCGGCCCTGCGCTATCAGGTCTCGCAGCGCGGCGATGCGGTTGTGTTTGGCAACACGCTCGGCTACGACTGCCGGGCCTCGGTCCCCAAGCCCGTCGTCGGCAGCGTGGACATCACCGCCTGCGGCGCGAACACCGACGACAATGACATCGACGTCCTGTGGCGCTCGGACGAGCCGGCGGCGGGTCAGGCGACGGCGGGCAGCACCATCACCCCGGACATGGCGCGGTCGACCGCGGTCCTCAAGCTGCCGACGGGCTCGTTTACCAGCTACGCCCGCCTCTACTGGTCGGCGGTGGCCCCCAAGGGCATGGTCTCGCCGGCGGCCGCCGTGCTCATCGAGCGCCCCGGCGTCTTTAGCAAGATGGTCCCGGCCGACACCAGCGGCCAGCTCGACGTGCTGGCCGCCGGCACCCACTACCAGCAGTCGGCCGACATCACCAGCCTCGTGCAGCTGTACGGGCCGGGCGCCTACCGGGTGAGCGGCGTGGTCACGGTGAGCCCGGTCAACCAGGCGGATCAGCTGCTGTACGCCGGCTGGAGCGCCGTGGTGTTCTACACCCTCAAGTCGGATCCGCCGCGCTCGCTGGCGCTGTTCGAGGGGTTTGACTCGATCACCGGCTCCTCGGGCGTGTCCACCACGCTCAACAACTTCCTCGTCCCGCAGACCGGCTATGACGCCAAGCTCTCGATCGTCGGCTACCAGGGCGACCAGGAGGCCACCGGCGACCGCATCACCGTCAACGGCATGCTGCTCACCGATGCGCTAAACCCCGGCACCAACATCCTCAACAGCACGCACAGCTACCTCGGCCAGCCGGTCTCCAACGTCGGCGACTTCCCGCAGACCAGCGGTCTGCCGGGCAGCATGGGCGGCGTCGACATGGACACCATCGACGTGACGCCGCTGGTCAAGATGGGCGACAAGTCGATGGCGATCGCCATCTCGACCACCAACGACACCTTCTTCGTCGGCACCCTGGTCGGCTCGGTGGCCTCGCTGATCCCCTCGTTTGCCAGCTCGCTGATCGACTACACCGACATCACCAACCCGGGCGGCGCGGTCCGTCCTGGCGACAAGCTCCAGTTCACCGTGACGGCGCCGAACACCGGCAGCGATACCGCGGTAGACACCTACGTCACCATCCCGCTGCCGGTCGGGCTCACCTACGTCCCCGGCTCGATCATGGTCGTCAACGGCGCCAACCCCGGTGCGCGCACCGACAAGCCGGGCGATGACCCCGCGGAGTACGATCCGGTGACCCGGATGATCAAGGTCCGCATCGGCAACGGCGCCTCCCCGACCAAGGGCGGCACCCTCACCAACACCGATACGCCGCCGATCATCCAGTATCAGGCGACGGTCGACCCGTCGGCCAACGGCACCGACATCATCGCCGGCGGCATGATCACCGCCTCGGGCATGGTCGGCAGCGCGCAGGGCATCCCGCCGGCGAGCTGGAACCTCGGCAGCATCCTCACGCCGGTGGACGGCCCGCTCAAGGGCGTGCCCACCTACTACCCCAACCACCCGCTCACCATCCCGGTCCGCGAGTGCATGACCAACCTCGACTGCTCGACGATGAAGCCGCGCTGCGACGTCGCCAACGCCCGCTGCACCAACTCCTGCCAGTCCGACAACGACTGCAAGGGCATCGGCCTTGGCCAGGCCTGCACCCAGGCCAAGGTCTGCGGCTGCAGCAAGGACGCCGACTGCCTGAGCAACAGCTGCGACACCGCCTCCCGGCAGTGCCGGATTCCCAACGTCGACCTGAGCATCACCGTGCGCACCCAGCCCAACCCGCCGCAGCCCGGCGAGCCGGTCAAGCACGTCATCACCGTGACCAACAACGGACCGGACACCGCCCCGCCGGGCGTAGCGGTGATCTACTCGGTGCC
The DNA here is from genome assembly GCA_044222245.1 of Polyangia bacterium. GTDB lineage: Bacteria > Myxococcota_A > Polyangia > Palsa-1104 > JAEUJZ01 > CALFML01. The sequence goes on from JBGANQ010000127.1 coordinate 16,927, forward strand.
GCCGGGCGGCACGATCACCAGCATCGAGCCCGGTCCAGGCTGGCAGTGCAATCAGTCCGGCCGCACCATCTCGTGCACCTACAGCGGCTCGATCCCGCCGAGCACCAACGCCCCGCAGATCACGATCACGGTCACTCCGGATCCGAACAGCAAGACCGTGGACGTCAACACGACCGTCAAGTCGCCGGGCTCTAATGACCCCAATCCGAGCAACGACACCGTCATGCGCAGCGACATCATCGGCGGCTCGGGCGCGCCGGTCGATCAGCTCGCCGGCGGAGGCTTCAGCTGCAACATCGGCGGCACCGATCGCGCGCAGGGAGTGGCGCTTTTGGCGATGCTGGCGATGTTAGCGCTCGGGCTGCGTCGTCGTCGTTACGGAGCTGCGCGCTAGGATGAATCTAAAGATCTCGATGGAGGCACTCGTGCGATTCGCGAACAGACACACTCTCTTGTGGGCTGCCTTGGGAGCCTTGCTGGCCTTCGCAAGGCCTGCCCACGCTCAGTCGACGTACAATAATGGCTTCCAGCTCAATCGGTACGAGCCAACTAGCGCCGGTGAGTGGTCCTTCATGGTGGACCACCCCTGGTACTCTTCGACCCGGTACTTCGCGGCCGGCATCACCCTGAACTACGGCCATAACCCGCTGGTGTTCGGGCAGCAGTCTCCCGATGGGACCTTCCAGCAGAGCCAGGCGGTCATCGCCCACCAGCTGCTCGGCCACATCGATCTGGCCGGCTCGTTCCTTGATCGGGTGACCATCTCGCTAAGCCTTCCGGTCACCCTGCTGGAGCGCGGCACCGACGTCGCCATCGCCGGCATCAAGCCGCTCGATGGCGTGGGTCTGGGCGATCCGCGGCTCGGCGCGATGGTGCGGCTGTGGCACCAGCCGGATATCGACAAGTTCTCGATCAGCCTGGGAGCCTTCCTGTGGGTCCCGCTGCGCTCGATCGGGGACAGCGGGGTGTTCTCGCCCGCGACCGGAGAGCTGGGCGTCCGCTTCATGCCCAAGCTGGTGTTCGCCGGCCTGTCGAGCTGGCTGCGCTGGTCGGCGACGGCGGCGTTCTACTACCGGCCGGAGGCGACGATCGGCAACCTCGACTACCTGGGCGGCAGCAAGACCGGCTCCGAGCTGCAGTTCGGGCTCAGCCTGTACTACGCCGACAAGGTGCGTCGCTTCGCGGTCGGTCCGGAAGCCCTATTGGCCACGCAGGTCCTCGGCAGCGAGGGCCTGGTTCGCGATCACACGAGCCTCGAGGTCCTGCTCGGCGCTCACTACAACATCGCCAAGCTGATCCAGGTCGGTCTGGCCGGCGGCGTCGGGGTGCTGCGGCAGCCTGGCACGCCGGACGGTCGGGTGCTGCTGCGCCTGGCCTACGCGCCCATCCGCGACACCCGCCCCGACACCGATCGGGACGGCGTCTACGACGACGAGGATGCCTGCCGGCTGGTCAAGGGCGTGCGCACCGGCAACCCGGCGACCAACGGCTGCCCGCCGAGCGACCGCGACGGCGACGGCGTGCTCGACAACGACGACGTCTGCCCCGACGTACCGATGGGCCAGTACCCCGATCCGGAGCGCCGCGGCTGTCCGCTGCCCGACCGCGACCGCGACGGCGTGCCTGATCCGCAGGACATCTGCCCCGACGTGCACATGGGCCCGATGCCCGACCCGGCGCGCCTGGGCTGCCCGATTGGTGACCGCGACGGCGACGGTGTGCTTGATCCGGACGACATCTGCCCCGACACGCCGCAGGGCCAGACGCCCGACCCAGCGCGCCGCGGCTGCCCGGCCGGCGACCGCGACAAGGACGGCATCCTCGATCCGCTGGATCAGTGCCCCGACGTGCCGGCGGGTATCCACCCCGATCCGGACCGCATCGGCTGTCCGCTGGCCGATCGCGACCACGACCTGGTGCCCGACAAGGTCGACGCCTGCCCGGATACCCCGGGAGCGCCGGACCCCGATCCGAAGAAGAACGGCTGCCCGGGCCTGGTGGCGATGAGCGGGGGTCAGCTGAAGATCCTCAAGCCGGTGTTCTTTGCCACCGACCAGGATGTCATCCTCCCGCAGAGCTTCCCGGTTCTGCAGGCGGTGGCCGCGGTGCTCAAGCACGCTACCGAGATCAAGAAGCTCGGCGTCGACGGTCACACCGATGACCGCGGCGGCGCGCCGCACAACCTGGATCTGTCGCAGCGCCGCGCTCGCAGCGTCGTCCGCTACCTGGTCCTGCAGGGCATCTCGGCCGATCGGCTGGAGGCGCACGGCTACGGTCAGACGCGGCCGATCCGTGAGAACACCACGCAGCCGGGCCGCGCCGCCAACCGCCGCGTCGAGTTCCATGTGCTCGATCCGGCAGTGGACGCCAGCATCCAGGAGACCAAGCCGTCGGACATCGCGTCGCCGGACACGACCGACAGCTCGCCGGGCCGGCAGCCGGCCAAGCCGCCGGTTAAGCCGCAGGCCAAGCCGCCGGTCAAGCCGGCGCAGCCGCAGCCGCAGCCGCGCAAGCTGCTCATCCACAAGCCGACGGCTCCCGCGGCCAAGTAGCTAGCCCCCTCCCCCCGCGCTTCCAAGCTCCCCTTCTCATCCCCCGCTCCCGCTCCCCTGTCCCGACCCTGGGACCGGGGGGCGGAGTCCTCGTGCTCTGTTCGCTCCGGCGCCGCCCTGAAAAGGAGGTAGCCTCTTAGAGCGAGGACCGCGAGACATGGCGACAATCATGCGTATTGCCCTGGCAGCGGGCGTGGTGCTGCTGACGCTGGGGACGGCAGCCGGCGCGGGCCAGCCCGAGCGGAGCCCGGCGGCGACCAGCCCGGCGGCGGGCGGCTATGTCGATCTGACCTACCCATTTGACGACAAGACGATCTACTGGCCGACCGACAAGCCGTTTCCCAATGAGCCCGGCAGCGAAGCGGGGGCCCGGGCGGTCTCGCCCGTGGGGTGCTACTCGGCCGCCAGCCGCTTCTGCACCGCCGAGCACGCCGGCACCCACCTGGACGCCCCGGCCCACTCCGCCCCCGGCCGCTGGACGGTCGACCAGATTCCCCTGGCGGGGCTCGTCGGACCGGCGGTGGTGGTCGACCTCAGCGAGCGCGCGCAGCGGGACCCCGACACCCAGCTGGAGCCCGCCGACCTCCTGCGCTGGGAGGCCCAGCACGGGCCGCTGCCGGCGGGGGTGATCCTCCTTGTGCGCACCGGCTGGGGACGCTACTGGGCGGATAAGAAGCTCTACCTCGGGACCGACCGCCCGGGCGATCCGCGGAGCTTGCACTTCCCCGGCATCGCCCCCGCGGCGGCGCAGTGGCTGGTCGAAAACCGCCGGGTCAAGCTGGTCGGCATCGACACCCCTTCGGTCGACTACGGCCAGTCGCCGGGCACCCGCACCCATCGCATCCTGGCCGAGAAGAACATCCCGGGGCTGGAGAACGTGGCCGAGCTCGGGCGGCTGCCGCTCACTGGGGCCACGCTCTACGTGCTGCCGCTCAAGCTGCGCGGCGCGGGCGGGGCGCCGTGCCGGGTGCTCGCCACGGTGGCGGCCCCCAGTCACCCTGCCGCTCCGGCGGCGCCCGGCGGCCCCAGCGCTGCGGCCGGGGCGCAGTGCCGCAGCGACGCCGACTGCGTGATGCTACCGGCCGACTGCTGCGGCTGCAGCGCCGGTGGCAAGCTGCACGCCGTGCCCCGGAGCGAGCAAGCAGGCGAGCTCCTGCGCTACGAGCGCTGCCGCAAGACGGTCCTGTGCCCGCAGGTGATGTCCACCGATCCCTCCTGCCATGCCAAGGCGCGCTGCGTGAGCGGTCAGTGCCAGCCGAGCGCAGGCGGTGCGAGCGGAGCTGGCGCGCCCTGGTAGCGACAGCGCCGTTCCGCGACTTTTCCCGCCCTTGGCCCCGCCCAGGCGGCGCGCCGACCGCGGCCCGACCGCAGCATCCCCTGTGAACCATACCCCCCGTCGAGACCCCGGCCCGGCTTTTCCAGGCCCTGTCGCGGTCGTCGGGACGGCGCTGGAAATCAAGGCGGCCGCGCGCCTTGGGACTACGTCGGCGCGCCAGGCAGCCGGCGCTGGCATTGGGATTGCAATTGATCTCGGTCAGCAGCCTGACTACAGCTGCAGGAGAATGACCATGAAGACCACGATCGGAATGCTGCTCTTGGGAGTGCTCGTCCTTGGCGCTGGCGTGTCGCAGGCAGAGCGCAGCGCCGCTGCTGCCGAGCCGGCCGCCCCGGCAGCGCCGACAGCCGCCAGCGCCGAGGTGCGGGCCGGCACCGGCTACACCAAGTTCGCCGTGGCGGGAGAAGGAACGAGCTTCCCGGCCGGCACGCTGGTTTACGCCGTATCGACGGTGAGCGGCGCCCAGGGCACCACCATCCGCCACATCTGGAAGAAGGACGGCGCCGAGCTGTGGAGCGCCTCGCTGAACATCGGCTCGGCCCGCTGGACGACCAGCTCGCGGCGCCTGCTGGGCAAGCCCGGCGCCTATGAAGTCACGGTGGTTGGGGAGGACGGCAGCGAGCTTGGCAAGGTCGCCTTCACCGTCGAGTGATCCAGCTCCGCAGGACGCCGCCGCCAGCTCCTCCCCGCCCTATTGCTCCCCTGCCCTGTTCTTCCCTGCCCTGTTCTTCCCTGTTTTATTCCTCCCTCAATCCTGACTCCTGACTCCTGACTCCTGACTCCTGACTCTGCGCGCAGGCTGACCGGTCTGCGCGCATTGTTTTTTCCACTGGCGTCGCCGCGCTCTCTCGGCTGCGGCAGCTTTTGCGCCGCGTGAAAAATCTACAATATGTTTAATATAGAATCTGGTAACTCCCGCCGCGGGCCAGGCAGCGGCAGGCTGCCCCTCGCCACAGGTCCGCCCGGGGCGGCCGGCACCGGCGTTCCAGCGCCCTTCCAGCCGGCTGCTGCCTCGGGCAGTCTCGACGGAGCTCGCGGCCGACACTGATCCCTGTGAACTATTCCCGCCTGGTGAATCGCCGCCAGGGCGTCGCTTATCTGCCGCAGCACGCACAGCGCCCAGCGGGTGTCGCCGTAGCGGTGGCGGAGCTTGAGCAGCGAGCCGCCCGACACCAGCTCGAGCACG
>JBGANQ010000128.1:0-21329 GCA_044222245.1 Polyangia bacterium
TCTGCGAGGTCGGTGCGAGGTCGGTGCGAGGTCGGCGGTCGGGCTGGCCGCTTTGCCGCAGCAGGCTTTTTGGGAGGAGGCGCGCTGGAGCAGGCGGGGGACCTTCGGCGGGCACGAACTCCCGGCGGGTAGTTGCCGCCGTCACTGGACCCTCACCGCCCTATCCCGGGGTGCTTCGCGCGCCTACCAGGCGGTACCAAGAAGGACGCCCGGCTGGTGGGAAGTGCGGGACCCTGCGGTAGCTCTGCGCCGCCGCGTCCGCAGCTACAATCCCGGCCCGCTGTCAGGTAAGATCTCCTCCCGATGAGCCCCAGTGCCCTCCCAAGCGGTCCGCGCAGCGGCCTTTATGCCCTGATTCGCTACTCCCAGGACCCCTATCAGGCGATAGTCGACGCCGCGCACAAGTACGGCGATCCCTTCTCCTGGCCATCGCTGTTCGGCAAGATGGTGGTCACCGGTAATCCGGCGGCGCTCCGCACGTTGTTTACCGCCGCACCCGAGCTGTTCGCGGTGCCGGGCGCCGCCATCATGGCCCCGGTCATCGGCAAGAGCAACCTCATCCTGCTGCACGGCGACCGCCATCGCGCGATGCGCAAGCTGCAGGCGCCGCCGTTTCACGGCTCGCGCATGCGCGCCTACGGCCAGCTGATCCGCGACATCACCCACGAGCAGGCGCAGAGCTGGACTCCGGGGCAGGCGTTCTGTATGCATCGCTGCGCGCAGGAGATCTCGCTGCAGGTGATCCTGCAGGCGGTGCTCGGGCTGAGCGCGCCCGCGCGGCGGCGCGAGTTCAAGTCAGGGCTGCTGGCGCTGATGGAAGCGCTCAAGCCATCGTTCTTGTTCATGCCGGCGCTGCGGCGCGAGCTCTTGGGCCTGTCTGCCTGGTCGCGCTTTGTGCGCAGCCGCCAGCGGGTCATCGACCTGTTTACGCAGGAGCTCGCCGAGCGTCGCGCGGCGCCGCGTCCGCGGACCGACATCATGAGCCTGCTCATGGAGGCGCGCTACGAGGACGGCACGCCGCTATCCGATGAAGAGCTGTTTGAGCAGATGGCCAACCTGCTGGCCGCCGGCCACGAGACCACCGCGAGCGCGCTGGCCTGGGCTTGCTACTTCATCCACCGCGATCCTGCGGTCAAAGAGCGGCTCTTGCAGGAGCTGCGCACCCTGCCGACCTTCGACCCCGAAGCCACGGCCAGCCTGCCCTACCTCGACGCGGTCTGCAGCGAAGCGCTGCGCCTAAATCCGGTCGCGCCGCTCATCGGGCGCGAGCTGCTGCAGGGGCTGACTCTGCAAGGCTACGAGCTACCGGCAAAAACTCCCATCGGCATCTCCATTCTCCTCGCCCACCGCCGCCCCGAGGTCTTCCCCGAGCCCGAGCGCTTCGTTCCCGAGCGCTTCCTTGACCGCACCTACTCTCCCTTTGAGTACCTGCCCTTTGGCGGAGGTTCCCGTCGCTGTATCGGCGCCGCTTTCGCCACCTACGAGCTCAAGATCGCCCTGGCTACGATCCTGCGCCACCCCCTGCAGCTGCTGGACCCCGGCCCCAGTCGCGCGGAGATGAGAAACACTACGGTAGGACCCCGCGGCGGCGTCCAGATGATCCGCACCGCCTAGGGACGAAGAAAGGGCTTGCCCGGTTTTTTTCGGCGGTCAGGTGGTTCTTACGATTGGCTCAGTCCTTGATTACACGCTAAGGGCGTCGTATTCGAAGATCCGGCCCTGCCATCGCGCCAGGACCTCCGGCTTGAAGCGGAGGAAGGCGCGGAAGGCTCGATCGCGCAGCTGGACGAGCGGCCAGGCGGTCAGGTGAAAGAGGCGCTCGTTCTTTCGCGATGCGGCCTGGAGGTGGCGGGTGCGTGGCTGGCGCAGCTGCTCGTAGGCGGCGATGGCGCGGGGAATCTCTGCGCCGTCGCGCGCGAGGCACCTTGCCAGCACCATGGCATCTTCGATCGCCTGGGCAGCTCCTTGCGCCTGAAACGGCAGCATCGGGTGCGCGGCGTCGCCAAGGAGGGTGACGCGACCGGAGCCCCAGCGCGACAGCGGTTCGCGATCGTGGAGCGCCCACTTGTACACAGGCTCGGCGGCCGCGATCACCGCCTGTACCGTCGGGTGCCAGCCAGCGTAGTCCCCGAGCAGCTCCTGCCGTGAGCCGTGGACTGACCACGACTCTGGGGAGGACTGCTGACAAGGACCAACGGCCACGAAGTTGAGGATCCGTCCGCCGGCAACAAAGTAGTGAACGAAATGCCGGCCCGGTCCCCACCAGACCGTGGTGTTGCGCGGCAGGGCCAGCCCGGCAACGCGCTCGGCGGGGATCAGGCCGCGGAAGGCGACCTGGCCCGAAAACCGCGGCTCCTGCGCCCCGAATAGGAGCGTTCGCACCGTCGAGTGGAGTCCATCGGCGCCGATCAACAGGTCGCCCGTCTCCGTCCGCCCGTCCGCAAACTCGACGCGGACGCCGGTGCCGTCCTGGCTAAAGCCGGTGCAGCGGGAGCCCAGCTCATACCCTTGTGGACCCACTGCCTGGGCGAGCGCCGCATGCAAGTCCGACCGCAAGGCCAGATAGTAGGGGGCACCATAGACTTCGGCGCACCGGTCGCCAATCGGCATCGCGAAGATCTGCTGGCCGCTGCGGAAGCTTCGCGACTCCAGGGCCTGCGGGACGACCGCGACGCTGCGCAGCGCAGGCCCCAGGCCAAGGTGCAGAAGAATCCTGGTCGCGTTCGGGCTGAGCTGGATGCCGGCGCCGAGGGGCTCAGCCTGGGGAGCTTGCTCGAACACGCGGGGGGTAAACCCGAGCTGCCGCAGCGCCAGCGCGACCGTAAGACCGCCGATGCCGCCCCCGATGACTATGCAGCGCCGAGTTCCCATCGCGCTCCCTACCACAGGTGCGCTTGCGCGCCGAGCCGTAGCAGTACGATCCCAGCGAGCAGCAGCCAGCCTACATTCTGGTTCGACTTGAACATGGCCAGCGACAGTGCCGGGCTATCCGGATCCCAGCGGCGCAGCTGCCAGGCGAGGTGGCCCGCTGGAGCCAGCACCGCCAGGAGCGCGACCAGCAGCGGTCCCCGAGCCGCCAGCGCCGCTCCCCACAGCGCCACGGCCGCCAGAAAGAACCCGCCGACCCACTTCCGCGAGGCTGCGCCGAGATAAAGGGCAGTCGACTTCACCCCGAGGCGCGCGTCATCGACCTTATCCTGATGCGCATAGATTGTGTCGTAGCCAAGCGTCCAGAAGAAGCAGCCGGCATAGAGCAGCAGCGGTGCGTAGCTCAGCGTCCCTTGCACTGCCGCCCAGCTCATCAAGGCGCTCGTGTTAAAGACCACGCCCAGGAAGGCCTGCGGCCAAAAGGTCACTCTCTTCATCAGCGGGTAGATGCAGGCCAGGAACACTGTGGCCGCAAAGAGGCCGAGCGTGAGCCCGCCGAGCCGGGCGAGCAGCAGCGCCCCCAGCAAGATCTGCAGCCCCAGAAAGGCTGCTGCCTGCCCGACTGTCACCTCGCCGCTGGCGAGCGGTCGATTGCGGGTGCGCGCCACCTTGGCGTCGATGTCACGGTCGACTATGTCATTTACTGTGCAGCCCAGGCCGCGGGTCAGGACTGCCTCCCCCCAGAAGATGAGCCACAGCTCAAGGGTCGGCAGTCGCTCTGCGGCCAGCGCGAGCGCCCACCAGCCAGGGAAGAGTCGCAGCCACATACCGATCGGTCGGTCGACCCGCATCAGCCGAAGATAGGGTCGGGCGGGTGCGAGGATCAGGCGGTCGATCCAGCCCGCCTTCAGGTCGCGGTGGGCACTGAGCAGCACCGCCGTAGGAGCGGCGGCGGCCAGGCCATCCGCTCCAGCGGCGGGGTGCTGCAACGCGGAACGACTTTGTTCGTCCATGCCACCTTCTATTTGGAGCTAATCATCCCAGGCGACTCGGTAGCATGGGGAGGCGAGAGCGGTCAACCCCGATTGCCTCGCTGCCGCCGCTTCGCAAGGCCACGACCTGACTCCAGACCTTCTCAAAGTCCGCGCGCAGCTCGGCGGCGGCGAAGGTAGCGGCGGCGCGCTCAAAGTGTTCTAGCGCCTTTTCCCGCTTGCCGCAGGTGCTGGCAAGCTCGCCCGCCAGCACCCGGGTCTGCGCTACGGGCAGCCAGCACTCGCCGCTTTGCAAGATGGCAATACTCTGGTCAAGGTGCGCCTCTACTTCCGTCCAGTCGGGCTCGTCCAGCGCTGCCAGGGCCCGCGCCCAGGTGCGGTGGGCCAGCCCCTGGCCATAGATTCCGCCGATTGCCCGCGAGGAGGTGACCGCCTTCTGGGCGAGCGCAATCGCCTTCTCAGGAGCGGCGCCGCTGTGGAGCGCCGCATCGGCATCGCCGACGATGCAAAGATCAGACATCGGGACGTTGCGCCGACGGCTGAAGATCTCGTGCGCGCGCTCGCGATTGAGCGCTGATTCCTCGTGGAAGCCGAGCCAGCTCTCTGCCCAGCTGAGCATCCACACGGCGCAGCACAGCATCAGCTCGTCCTTGGTCTGCTCGCAGGCTACCGCGCACTGCTGCGCGTGCTCGCGCATCGCAGTCCAGTCTTGCAGAAACAGGTGGCAGATCACCATGTAGATATGTCGAGTGACATAGGTGGGATCCTGGGAGCGGCGCAGGGTCTCCTGCATCCGCTCCATGCCTTCCTTCACTCGCCCCTGCACCACCAGGGACATGCCCATGGAGCCATTGACGCGCGCCCACTCATTGCGTGCCCACTCGTTGCGATATTCTTGCGCGCTCAGCCAGTCCAGGGACTCCTTCATAAGTCCCCAGCAGGCGCCGAAGTTGCCCTGCAGCTGCAGGCAGCGCGCCATCGACCCCAGCGAGACGACGCGCAGCCCGTCGTCGCCACACTGCGCGGCGGCCTCGGAAGCCTTGCGAAAATAGGAGATCGCGCGGTCGTAGGCGCACAGCGTAGAGGTGCTGCGGCCGAGAAAGAAGTAGACATTGGCCAGGCGCGCCTGGTCCGCCGGGGTGAAGTCGCCGCCCGCCTTGAGCGCCAGCAGCAGCGACTCGGCCTCGGTCAGCTTCGCGACCAGCTGCTCCGCCGGCTCGGCCCACAGCGAGATGGACACCAGCGAGACCAACGTATCCACCTGCTGGCGCCGCCGCTCGGCGGTGGCGGGCAGCCCGGCGAGCGCCCCTAGCGCTCCGGCATAGTGGGCGCGAGCGTCGACTACAGCATAAAGCCGCGCCGCCTCCTTGGCGGCAGTCAGATAGTAGGCCAGCGCCTTCTCGGGCGCCCCCGCCTTGTCATAGTGATGAGCCAGCGCGGGAGCCTGGGTCTTATCGTCCCCATACTCGACCTGGATCGCATCTGCTATCTGCAGATGCAGCAGCCGCCGCCGGGACGGGTCCAGCTGTTTAAGCAGGCGCTCGCGGATCTTGTCGTGAGCAAACTGCAGCTCGCCCTGCGGCGTCTCCAGGACCATGGCGTTCATGCAGTCGGTGAGCCACCCGCTCAGATCGGGTCCGGCGCAGGCCCGGGTCAGCACCTTCAGGTCGAGCTGGCGTCCGGCCACCGCCGCCAGCTCCAGCAGCGCCCGCGCCGCTGCCGAGAGCTGACCCAGTCGACGATCGACCAGCTGCTCGATGCCTCCGGTCAGCAGATCCGCCGGCAGCGCGTGCTCGGCCACCAGATCCAGCTGCCCGGCGCGCTGGGCCAGCACCCGCAGCACCTCGACCAGGAAGAAGATGTTTCCTTCGGTCTGGCCATACAGATAATCGACGAGCGCGGGATTTTTGCCGCCCTTGCCCAGCATCGAGCGAACCAGGCGAGCGCTGGCCTTCTTGTCCAGTCGCTCGAGCTGGATCTTGGTGCCGGGCAGCTCGCGCAGCGCCGCGCTGGCCTCGTCGTTTCGATAGTTGCCGACTATCAAGATGGGCAGGCTCTGCACGGCCTCGCTGAGGCGGGCGATGAGCCCCAGGCTCTCCGTCCCGGCCCAGTGCAGATCCTCCAAGATGACCAGGGCCGGGGTGCGCTGGCGCTTGAAGAAGCGGATAATGGCGTCGGTCAGCCGCGCCTGGGCCGCCTGGGGGGCGGCTGGCGGTGGAGTCTGCCCCTGGCGACCGAGCAGCGCCTCGAGATCGGGCGCGGCGTCGCGGAGGATGCCCAGGTCCTGCTCGTCCAGCTCAGTCTCCAGGCTCAGCTCACGCAGGATGGGAGTCCACAGCTGATAGCTCGCCGCACGCTCTGTCGCGGCCTGGCCCTTGACCACCCGCACCGACTGCACCATCGCGCGGGTCCGCAGCTCCTGCAGCAGGCGCGACTTGCCGACGCCACTCTCGCCGCTGATTAGCAGGATGGCACCATGCCCGCTGCGGGCGCGCTGCAGGGCCTCGAGCATCTGCTTGAGCTCTGCGGTGCGACCGACAAACTCGGCGGCCTGCAGGAAGCTCTCGCGCGTTTCCTCGGTCTCGACCAGGAAGTCCTGCCCGAGGGCGTGCCCCAGATCTCTTATGACATGCAGCGCGTCCTGATAGCGGGCCTCGGGCGCCGGGGCGATGAGCCGGCGCAAGATGGCGATGACCGGCTGACTGCTGTCCTGCAGCTCCGCCAGCTCGGCCTCAAGGAGGCGGGTGTCTTCTTCATCAAGCTCCCCCCCGGCGGAGGGCGCGAAGAAGCTCCCAAACAGCTCCGCCGCTTCCGGACTCACCGTGGCATCGGACTGCTCGGGAAAGCTGCCGGTGAATAGCTCGAAGGCGACGATACCCAGCGCGTACAGATCGGACGCGACACTCGCCGGATATCCGAGCATGATCTCGGGCGCCAGATACTCTGGGGTGCCAGCGAGCCGGGGGCTGGCGCCGATGACGTCGGCGATGCCGAAATCCACCAGCTTGACCTGGGAGTCTACGACCAGCACGTTGGACGGCTTGATGTCGCGATGCAGGATGCCGCGGCGGTGAAGGTAGGCGATGGCTTGCAGGAGCTGGACCAGCAGCTCGGCCTTCGCGCGCACCGAGCAGCCGACCCCAGCGTCGCTGATGGTTACTGGAGCGGTGAGCAGCTCCATCGTATAGTACGGCTGCTGCTGCTGGTCAAAGCCGTAGGAAAGCACGCTGACGATGTTTGGATGCCGCAGCGTAGCCAGAGTCTGAAACTCCTGCGCGAGCGAGAATCGCTCATCGCTGCTCGACAGCGAGCTGAGCGCCTGATCGGTAGAGTCACTGGGAGGGTCAGTGGCCAGCTGCTCCCCGGGCGGGACGCGGCCGAGGCTGCGCTTGGTGCCGCCGCCTTCGCCGCTGCGCATCCGCTTGAGCGCGACCTGGCGACCCGTCAGTCGATGGGTGGCGCGGTAGACCACGCCCATGCCGCCTTCGCCCAGCTTGTCATGCAGGATGTAGGCATTGCTGACGACGTCATTAGTCATGGATGACTCGAACCGCGACAGGAAGGCGGTCCCCTCTCTTGGTCGCCGGACTCAGGCTGGCAGTGCGCATCGAGCTTGCCGGGGCAGCTGCAGGCCACTGGCTGAAGGGAGGCAGGCACTCCGAGGCGTCTGCGGTCCGCCGCGCCTGCCTCGTGTACGCAAATATCGCATGCATCACCACCAGCCGCGCCGATTGTTCCCCCGAGTCCTCAGCACGCTCTACTGCGGTTCTGAAACGGACATTATCTTTTAATAAGAAATCGGTTAATGGTCAAGAATAATGTTCGCCGTCCTGGCCCGTTAACGCCTTGGGTCGTTAACGCCTTGGCCCGTTAACTCCTTCTCGCTGGCTCCTTGGCGAGGCGGCAAGGAGACGCGCTTGGCCGAGCGAATCCACGGCGCCGTCCGCCGGCCCTTGTGATCAAGTCAAGGGCCCGGGGTTTTTGGACGCTGTCCGATGAGCGCGCCCAGGGCCCCAGGGGTTACGCCGAGATCGAGCTCGGTCACGGCAGTAAGGCCCGCCTCGTGCATCCAGGCGCGAATCGTCGGCGCCGAGTGGACGCCGCCGATTCGGGTACGTAGTCCCAGATGAAGCGCGTAGATCGCGCGATTCCATTCCTTTTCCGCCGAGCCCCCGGCAATTGCATCGACCACCACCAGCCAACCGCCAGGCTGCACGGCCGCGGCGACCCGCGCTATCAGCTGCCGCGCGTTGGCAGCGGACTCCAGGCGAACCACATTGGCAATCAGGGCGAGATCGAAGAAGCCCTGGGGGAGCGCGAGCTCGTACATATCGCCGGCCAGCAGCTCGATCCGCTCGGATAGACCCAAGCTCCGCGCCTGGGCCACGAAGCTCTCTAGCACCCTGGGAAGATCCAGACCAGTCACCGTGGCTCGCCTCGCGTGCGCCGCCAGGGTCAGACTCCAGATCCCAGAGCCGCATCCGACATCGAGGATGCGCAAGGGTGCAAGCGGAAGCTGCGCCTGCAGCTGCGCCTGCAGCCGCGCCGCCGCCGCTGCCGCGAGCCTGGCCAGATCGCCCGCCAGGGCGCTGTACGAGCTCTCGCGCTGCTGCACCGAGTCGTCCATGAACGGGAGCGGCTCACCGGTTCGCAGCAGGTGCTCGGTATGAGCGAAGTGCCGCTGCAGCAGTGCAATCGAGCTGCCCGAGACCTCGCTCCCGGTCTGCATCCGAATACTTATCTGGTAGCCACTCCCGCTGCGAGTCGCCAGCCCGCTAACCGCCAGGACTTCCAAGACATACTCGGCGGCGCGCGCATCAAGCCCCAGGGCGGCAGCGCACTCCGCGGGCGTCCCGGGCTGCCGCGAGAGCAGATCCAGCATCCCGGTATTGGCGGCGGCCAGCAGGGCGGCCTGGGTTGCCAGGATGCCCAGCGGATCGGTCGTCCGGCTGCCCGGAGAACCGGCAGACTCCTCCTTCTTTTCTTCCCTCACGTCGCCAGGTGCCTGTCGCATGGGTTCCCCGCGAGTCGCCGCTCACTGTATTGATTCGTGGGTCTAGATATAATGCTGGTTGGACCTCGCCCTGAAAGCGCGAAGTCCAAGCCTGAGATACTAGCAAACTCGGAGTCGGCTCGCCGCATTTTGTCGCCGCCTCGCGCGCCGCGACCGCGCTTGCGCCGGCAGGCGATACCGATATGGCAATTGACATCCAAGGCCTTGCCTGCGACGATCTGGCGTAACGGGGAGGCAGAACGATGAAGGTCTGTGTTATTGGCGCAGGTCCCTCCGGCCTCACGACGATCAAGCAGCTGCGCGACGAAGGCCACGACGTCACCTGCTTTGAGCAGGATGACGGAATCGGCGGCATCTGGTATCGGCATGACGCCGACCACGAGCAGGTCAAGGCTTATGATTCCCTGATACTCACCATCTCGATGAAGCTCATGTGCTTCTCGGACTTCATGGTCCAAGGGGAGCGGCGCTTTGCCACTCACCAGGGCTACCTGCAATATCTCAACGCCTACGCCGATAAGTACGGACTGCGCCAGCATATAAGGTTCAGCTCCACGGTGACCAGGCTCCGCAAAGTCGGAAATGAGCAGTGGCAGATCACGGTGGCGTCCAGCGGCAGCGTCACCGAGCAGGTGTTCGAAGCGGTGGCCGTATGCTCAGGACCGTTCAGGACGCCCGAGCTGAATATCCCCGGCCGGGAGAGGTTTTCCGGCTCGATCGTGCACTCATCACGCTACCGCGATAACCGGCCCTTCAGCGGAAAGCGGGTGATTGTGGTCGGCCTGGCCGAGTCGGGCGCCGATGTTCTCCGCGAGATCTCGGAGGTCGCCTCTGCGTGCACGCTCTCGCTACGCTCACGTTCCTTTTTGGTCCCGCGGCTGTTCAACGGGAAGTACTCGACCGACATGTTTACCCTGCGCGCCCATCACTATGAAATGTGGGTGCGGGCGACCCGGATCCCATTTCATCTGAAGGCAATTTTTGGCGAAGACTCCTTCTCACGGGCAGTCTTTCTGGGGGCCGCCCGACTGTACGGCGCCGCGACCGTGGCGGCGAACGTGGTCTCGGGACTGCTCGGCAGTCCGGGCCGCCGCCGCGAGCCGGGTGAGCTGAACAACCTTGGGCAGCCCTTGTACCCCCTCAAGGTTGATCTGTTCACCGAAGATACCAAGGAGAATCTCGACCTGATAAATGAATGGAATCGCCAGTCGCATCACTACGAGGGCAACTATTCACAGCGGGTCATCTTCTGCAAAAACGTAAGCTTTATCCCAAACATCAGAAACGGCAAGATCCAGGTCAAGGACGCCGAGATTGTCGATATCCAGGGGAGCCGCGTGCACTTCAAGGATGGCACATCCCAGGAGGCCGATGTCTTGGTCTTGTGCACCGGCTTCAAGAACGACTTTACGCTGCTTGGCGACATCAAGATAAAAGATGACAACGTCAGAAACCTGTATAAGCACTCCATTCATCCAGAGCATGGAGGCCGGCTGGCGCTGATGGGATTCGTCAGGCCCTTCAGCGGCGGCATCCCGCTGTGCGCAGAGATGCAGGCACGCTACTTTGCGCTGCTGTGCAGCAACAAGCTGAGGTTGCCCGCAGACCTGCACCAGCAGATCGAAAAAGACAAGGCCTGGGAAGAGGCCTGGACGGCGCTCAGTCCGCGTCACTTTGAAGCGGTGCCGTCGCAGATCTTCTTCCTCGATGCCCTCGCCAAGGAGATCGGCTGCCTGCCCGAGCTCACCGAGCTCCTACGCCGGCCCCGGCTGCTCACCAGGCTGTGGTTTTATGCCTTCAATCAGTCCTGCTACCGGCTCACAGGTCCCCACAACCTGCATGACAGCGCGCTCCGAGAGCTCCTGCAGGAAGAGCTGCCCGGCCGGCACAACCCGGTCATCCTCCTTTTCTCCCTGCTGTCGCTGCTACCGCACTTTGTTCATCCCAAGGATCAGACCATCCCGCCGTTCCGCAACTAGGCAGCAGACTCCAAGGCAGGTGCCGGGGGCCCGCGCCGGCAACGGGGTATGATACAATCCGAGCGCGAGCTGGGCGATCGGCGACTGCCCGGCAGCCACCTTAAGTCCCCAGCACCAAGGAGATGGCCAGATGGCGGCGGACCAAGATCGGCAGTTTACGGCTCCGGGACCGGGGTCGTGGACGTTGAACACCAGTCACTTCATCCGGCCCATGACGCGATTTTTCACCGAGAACTACTCGGACGCCTATGCCCAGGCCTGGCGACGATCGCTGCTGCGCTACGGGGCCCTGCTCGATCGCGTCGAGTGTCGATTCGTCAACGGTCTGGGCTACATGCAGCTGGTGCCAGCGCTGCAGCCGCCTGGCCCCTTGGCCGAGCGGGTCATGGCGAAGCTGCCCACCGCGCTGCTGCGCCGGGTGGCGACTCTTATCCCCGAGCTCCGCCGGCGCGCCGAGCGATGCGCCAAGGCGTTCGCCGACAAGCTGTGGCGGGAGGACCTGCAGACTTGGGACCAGCGCGACAAGCCCGCCGCGATCCGCGCCCATGTCGGGCTGCTGGCCAGCGATCCGGCGACGATGACCAATGAGGTGCTGGCGCGCCACCTGGAGGACTGTGAGCAGAACTTCCGCCAGATGGTCGGCCAGCATCACTTCTACAACGCGACGACCATCATTCCGACAGGCGACTTTCTCTGCCATGCCCAAGACTGGACCGGCCTCCCTATCGGCCGCCTCCTTGGCCTGCTGAAGGGCACAAGTCCCGCCTCGGCAGGCTCGATTCCCCAGCTGGTTCAGCTGGCGGCGGCGCTGCGCGGCTCTCCGCAGGCGCTGGCCTTGGTGACAAGCGCGGCTCCGCCGGCCGAGATTGTCGCCCGACTGCGCGAGGTTCCCGGCGAAATCGGCGCCCACATGGCGGACTATGTAGCGATCGTCGGCTACCGGCCGGTAAATGGCTATGACATCGTCGAGCCTTACGCTCTGGAGATGCCAGAGCTCCTGGTCTACGGCATCCGCCAGGCGCTGGAGCCGCCGCGGCTTGAAGAGGGCGCGCTCCAGCAGCTCGCTGCGGTTCGCGATGCGGTTCCCGCGGCGCACCGCCCCCAGTTTGACGAGCTGTTGGCTGAAGCGCGGCTCGTCTATCGCATCCGCGATGAGCGGGATCTGTACAGCGACACCTGGGCCGCCGGCGTGGCCCGCCGGGCCATCCTGGCTGCGGGAGCCCGCGCGGTGCAGGCCGGGCGCATCGCCGCCATCGAGGACATCTTCGATGCCAGCGTCAGCGAGATGCGGCAGCTGCTCCTAGGAGAGGCGGGGGCCCCGAGCGGGGCAGAGCTCTGCCGTCGCGCCGAGCAGCGCGCGGCGCTCACTTTGGCCGACGCCCCCCCGGTGCTGGGCGAGCCGCCGGCTGCGCCGCCCCCGCTCGACTTTTTGCCGCCGCAGGTCCAACGGCTCACCCGCGCCGTCGAGGTTTATCAGATGGCAGCGCTGGCCAACCCGCCCGCGCAGACCGAGCGCAAGCGGGTGCGCGGCGTGGGCGCCAGCGCAGGAGTCTATGAAGGGGTCGTCCGCAAGATCATGAAGACCTCCGAGCTGGGACGCATCGCCCAAGGAGATGTCCTGGTGACCGAAGCGACCGGAGCCGCCTTCAACGTCGTGCTGCCCCTGCTCGGGGCGATCGTGACCAACCGCGGCGGGGTGCTGTCGCATGCTGCGATCATGGCGCGTGAGTATGGAATTCCTGCCGTGGTCGGGACCACCGATGCGACCCAGATACTGCCCGACGGCGCCCGCGTGCGTGTCGACGGCGGCAGCGGCGAAGCGCGGATCCTCGAGTGAGCCCCGTCCCGCTGCTGCAGGCCAGCGACCCTTCATTATACGGCAGCAAGGCGGCTCGCCTGGGAGCTGCCCTGCGGGCCGGACTCCCGGTGCCGGCGGGGGTCGCCCTGCCGGTCGCGATGGTCGAAGCCCTGGCGGCAGCGGGAGCGGCGGCGGATGCGCACCGCCTTGGGCAGGTGCTCAGCGCAGCCGGTGGGAGGGCGGCGGTGCGCTCCTCAGCGGTGGGTGAGGACTCGGCCCTGGCCAGCTTCGCCGGTCAGTTCACCACAGAGCTCAACATCACCTCGGTGGCGTCCTTGGAGGCGGCGATTCGCGCCGTCGCCCGCTCCGGGCAGTCGCCGGCCAGTGCGCTCTATCGGACCCGGCTCGGCATCGCAGGACCGCTGCGCATGGCGGTCATCGTGCAGCAGCTCGTCAGCGCCGAGGTCGCTGGTGTGCTGTTCACCCGGGACCCGCTCACGCAGCAGGACACCTGCCTGATCGAAGCCGCCTGGGGCAGCGGCGAGGTCGTCGTCTCCGGCCGCGTCACGCCCGACTCCTTCCGCCTGGACTCCCAAGGCCGCGTCTGTGAGCGCCGGCTGGGGCTCAAGGATGTGCAGGTGCAGCCGCGCCCCGCCGGCGGGATGCAGGAGCTTCCGGTCGCTAGCGGCAGGGCGCGGATGCCCTGCCTGCGCGACTCCGAGCTCGCCGAGCTCCATCAGCTGGCAAGGCGCTGCGAGGCTCTGTTCGGTCCGAGTCTGGACCTGGAGTGGGCGCTCTGCCAGGGCAAGCTATTTCTGCTGCAGTGCCGTCCCATCACCCGCTAAGCCGCCCGGAGACAAGCGGCGCCTCGCCTGCCCCGTCCGGAGCCGCAGCTAGGCGCTCTTGTTCTTGTCGTCGCAGCTCATGGGCTGCCACAGCTCGACCTTGTTGTCATCGGGATCCAGGATCCACGCAAACCGCCCGTTGTCATCGGCTTCGGGTCCCTTTACGATCGTCACCCCATTTTCGCGCAGCTGAGCGAGCAGCTCGTCGAGGTTGTCCACGCGGTAGTTGATCATGAAGCTCGCGCCGCTCGGGCTGAACCACTGGGAGTCTTTTTCTGCGACGTGCCAGACGGTCACCCCGCGATCCTCGGCCTTGTCGTCAGGCCACTTCAAGATCGCGCCGCCCCAAGGCTCGAGCGTGAGCCCCAGGTTCTTTTCGTACCAAGCCGCCAGCGCCTTATGATCGGACTTGGTCTTGAAAAAAACGCCACCGATACCGGTTATCTTCGCCATGCCGGCAGGCTTACACCTAACCCCATACCCCTGGCAATACGCAAGGCGTGATATTGCACTCACCGGCGGAACTTCGAGAAAGCGGACTGGGCGGGATGGGTGACGGAGGATTGAGAATCGGGAATGCCTATCTCAACCAAACCCAGCTGACCCTTCAGGCAGCGCTAGACGGATCCGAATCGGGACGGCGCAGCTTCGCGGGACCGCTTGACTTGATTGGGCGCGATGCGAGAAGGTCAAGGTGGTGGGTGCCCGATGAAGGAAGACGCGGTGAGTCGGCTGGACACGACGGTGCAGCGAGCGCTGGCTGGCGATAAGGAGGCTCTGGCGGTGCTGTTTTTCGAGCTGCGTCCGGTGCTCCTGCGGACGGCCCGCTGGCACCTGCGCGGACGGCAGCCAGGGGGTCGGCGGCCTTCGGATCTGGCGCAGGAGGCGTGCGTGCTGGCGCTGCGCGGCTTTGCTAATTTCCGCGGGCAGACTGGCAAGGAGCTGCGAGCCTGGCTGCAGCAGATCCTGCGCAACGCGATTACCCAGGCGCTCCGCCGCAGCGGCGCCGCCAAGCGCAGCGACCAGGCGACCGACCCGCTAGCCCGGGAGCTCGGCCGCTCGACGCCGCTGCCGACGACAAGCGAGCTGGTCGCCGGCCGGCAGGGCTTCCGGCGGATCATCGCGGCGATGGCCAAGCTGCCCGAGCGGCAGCGGCAGGCAATCTACCTGCGGCTGCTGCGCGAACACTCCCTGGCCGAGATCAGCGCCGCTCTGGACGAGAGCGAGCAGGCGGTGGCCAGCCTGATCAAGCGCGGGCTCAGCCGCCTGCGGACGCAGCTTCTGCCCGCGGCTCCCCGCCTCCGCCGCGTCGGAGCCACTCGGCTCGACGAGGCAGTGCTGAGCTACCTGCGCCACGCCGACCTCGGGACGCCGCCGCCGCTGACCTCCCTCTGTGCGGAGTATCCGGACTGCGCGGCCACGCTGGTGCCGCTGCTCGCCTGGCTGGATGAGACCCAGGCCGCGCTGACAGACCAGTAGCGCTGTCAGCGCCCGCGGTTCCAGCGGCGGAGCTGCGACTTCAGCGCCGCCGCGCTCCCAGCGCTGGCGGGCAGAGCCTGGCTTGGCCGAGCCGCTCGCCGGCCCGTCGCCCGGAGCGAGAAGGCCGCGACCTATTGAGCAGTCAGGGTGCCCTCCACCTGGCCGATGCCGCTCGTGCAGCGGAAGCCCCACACGCCGCTTTGGAACTCCGCTTGCGTGACCGGGATGCTTCCCGAGCAGATCGGATCATCGACGAAGGCGTCGACGTCGGTGTACTCGGCCAGCACTCCCGCTTGCAGCGCCGTGGCGGTGGCGGCCGCAAAGGAAGTGTTCCACACCGGAGAGTAGGTGTCCTGAATCGTCGGGGTGCACGAGCGGCTGCCGTTCACCGTCAGACAGACCTTGGGCTCGGGCGGGCTGCCGTCGCCATCCCAGGTATCGCCGTTGGCCTTGCGCGAGGCGACGCTGCCGCTGGTGAGTCGCAAGACCCAGGTCCCCGTGGGGTCCAGCGTGCAGGTGCTCCCCTGGCAGGAAAAGCCGCGACTGCAACCGCCGAGGCAACCTGGCGTGCTACCGTCACCGCCATGGCCACCGCCGTCGCCACCGCCGCGATCGGTCCCTCCGCACCCAAGCAGAGCCATCGCACCGATCATCAACCCAGAGACCAGAACCTGCTTTATCCGTTTCATGAGTCCTCCTGTCCATCGTCATGCGCGGGCGTCAATTTCCAGCGCTACAGGAGAGACGCGATCGCGGACGCGGCTAGGCGGACAATCTGCGCCAGCTACTAGCTGACCGGCGGTAGCGTTGCCAGCAGGGCAGTGAGCCGGGCGGCGACCGCCGCGGCCGCCGGACGCCGCGCCGGCGACTTTTCCAGACACTGGCGGATAAGCTCGGCCACCTCTGCGGGCAGATATTCCGGCAGCTCGGGTGGGGCGCTGAAGCAGTGCTGGTACATCAAGTCGCTCTGCTTCTCGGCGACGAACGGCAGCGCACCTTGGCCGAGCAGATACAATACTACTCCCAGCGCATACACATCGGCGGCGCCGGTGACGCGCTTGGGGGCGTGCCACTGCTCGGGCGGCATGTACTCCGGGGTGCCGATAAAGTCCTCGTCTCCCGTCGAGATGGGCATGAGCTTGGGCCGCAGCCGTGGGGGAGCCTTGGCCAGCCCGAGGTCGATCACGTAGGTGCGCTCCAGCTGCCCGGCGAGCAGGATGTTGTCCGGCCGCAGATCGCGGTGGATGACCCCGTGGGCGTGCAGGCCGGCGAGCGTGGCAGCGACCTGACTGCCCAGCAGGACGGCCTGCCGCACCGCCTGGGCCGGCTCCAGTCGGCCCGGCCAGCGGTGACGCGCCAGGCGCTGCGCCAGGGACTCGCCAAGCAGCTCCAGAACCATATAGGGACAGCCATCGGGCAGGAGCCCATGAGCGAAGAGCTGCGGCAGGCCCGGTATGTCGGTATGCAGGTGGAGCGCCTGTAACATCAGGGCCTCGTTCAGGCAGCGCCCGACCAGCCCGGGGTCGCCAAGGTGCTCGCGATGCATGCGCTTGAGCGCGACGCGGCGTCCGCTTACGCGGTCCTCGGCCTCATATACGCTGCACAGCGCGCCGGTCGCCAGCCGCCGGTGCAGCTGGAGACCCGCAACGGCCGTGCCGCTAGTCGTCATCGTCGTAGTCGTCAGCGTAGTCGCCGCCGGGGGGCAGGCTGGCTGGCCAGGCGCTGCTCGGCGGCGCCGGGGTCACAGGCGGCCCTGCTCCCTCGGCCGGAGGGTCGCAGTGGCTGCGGAACGGCGGCCCGAACAGCCGCACCAGGTAGTGCAAGGACTCCTGCGGGTTATTGCGGCGATCGAGATCGATGGCCTTGCCAAGGTCGGTACGTCCCTGCAATAGCCAGCCGGCCAGCTCGTCGACGTGCTGGTCAATCCACTTGCGGGTGAGGTTGTTGCTCGGATCTACCGGATCGATCACCATCCACGGGGTCGCCGGCGCGTGCGGACGCCTGGGCGGCAGCGGGTAGTCGGTGAAGCTGATCCGCTGCCGGCGCAGGACGGCGGCGTGGAGGAAATCAAACCAGTCGTATAGCGTCTCGCTGTAGGTCGCGCGCACCAGGCGCTTGTCAAACGCGTACGCGGCCAGCATGTCGATCACAATGCTGGGCAGGTTGGGGATGGAGTGCCGATCGTTCTTCATGCGGAACTCGCGCCACCACTTCAGCAGGCGAACGCACTCATTGAACTTCACGCGCCCGGGCAGCTCCGGGCTGTTGCTGCGCCGCGTCCGCGAGCGGGTAAACTCGACATGGCGGGTGACCGAAGTCAGCCTTTTTTCGTCGCTGCGCAGCAGCCACTGATAGCCGTCGCCATACTCGGGGGCGATCAGCAAGGGAACCAGATCGTAGGACAGCTTGGTCCCGACAAACTCCAGCTTGACCGAGCTCTTGGTGCGGCTCTTGTTGGGCGGTCGCTGCGGGTAGGCCCGCTGCGCGTAGCCATAGAAGCGATCGAGCAGGCGATCCAGGATTTCATCATCGCGGGTGCGCGGGGAGAGCACGAAATGCAGGTCCACATCCTGCCCTTCGACCGCCGACCCTCCGGTGACGTGGCGGCGCAGGCCGGTGTTCTTGGCGAACGAGCCGGCGCTGGGGGTCTCGCGGACGATCAGGCCATCGGCGCTGGCCTGGTCGCGGATGGCCTTGCGGATCTCATCGGCCTGCCGGCGGATGGTGGCCTCGGACCTGGCATCCGGCTTGAGCCAGTCGACAAAGCGCTCCAGCCGCTGCTCGATCTTGGACGGGGTCTTGGGGCTTATGACCATGGATTCCTCCGGCGGACGGGCGGGCGCGCTGGACCGGGTCGCAGCGGGGCCAGGGGCCGCATCAAGGCGGGCCTTGATTAGCAGCGCGGCGCGATAGTGCGGGGAGAGCTGCTTGCCAAACTGGTAGGTTTGCACCCGCGGGTGGACGTTCGGACGCAGCTCCATCCCCAGGCGCAGCGCCAGTCCGGCGGGGACGGCAGCGAACAGGTGTACTACCTGCACATCGGGCAGGTAGACGGCCACTGCATCCATGGCGCGGCGGAAGCGGTCCGCTACCTCGGCGATATCCTCGGGCGAGCGGAGCGCATCGGGGTCTGGCTTGGCGAGCGCAATCTCGATCTCGGTCCGCGCCTCCGCGCTGGTGGCGGCGGGGCCGGGCAGCACCATCCGGGTGTCCTCGGGAAGGATGAAGAACGAGGTGGCGATGCGCAACACGACCGTCCGCGCGCCGCGCTGCGGGCTGGTGGGTACGCCGCTCTCATGGATCTGCAGCGGCGCTGCGGCCGCCGTCCGCTCCCAGCGCCAGTCGCTGCGGCCCCGATGGTGCTGGTAGATCTCTATCGGGGCCAGGCCGCCGAGCAGACTCCCCAGATGCACCACGAGCGGGATCGGCGCCATGCCGAAGTAAGCGAGCCGGGGCGGGTCGGGCGCGCCCAGCCGGGGGGCGATCCGGGTGCGGAACAGCGCCTCTTGCGCGGCCGCCGCCTCTTCCCAGCGCTCGGGCTCCAGATTGACTGCCTGCTCGGGGTTGGAGATCGGCAGCGGGACAATATCGACTCGCTCTCCGACCTGGGTCCCAGGCGGCAGCGCGGCGGCGATCTGGGTCTCGGTGATGGTCGCCAGCTGCGGCTGGGCGAGCACCAGCAGGGCCGACTGCGCGGCGCGACCGGTCTTCCCGGGCGGCGGCCGACCCGGAGGTCCTGGGAGGTTATTTAGAAGGTGCGGCAAGGTCCACATAAGGCCCGCGGCCAGCGTCAAAAAAAGCAGCAGCGGTGCTATCCGAGGATGCAAAAGCCCAAAGAGCTGGGCGGTTTTTTTGCGAGCCAGGCTGCCGAAGGCGCCGGCGACCCCGGTGCTCAGGGGGCGGTGCGCGGGAGACCCGAGGCGGGGCTGGCGCAGCAGCTCACGGAGCTGCGTGGCAACTCCGGCCAGCCGGGCGGGCCGCTGCTCGGGCAGCGGGGCGAGCAGGCCGCCTACCAGCGGCAGCAGCAGCGGAGCGACCTCGGGGTGCAGCGCGGCCAGGGTCGCGGCGTCCGCCGGCGCCGGGGCGGTCGCGAGTCGGCTGCCGGTCAGCAGCTCCCACGCCAGCACGCCGACCGCAAAAGCATCCTGGGCCGGGGTCGGGACGGCCACGGCCCCCTGCTCGGGAGCACGGTAGGGAGGAGTGCCCAGGACCGCGCCATCGGCAGTCTCCAGGCAGGTGTCGCTCGGGTCCCAGCCAGGGGCCTGCGGCGCCCGCGGAGAAAGGAGCTTGGCCAGACCGAAGTCGATCAGCGTGACGCGCAGGCCGCCGGGAGCCTGGCGGTCCCGCTGGACGATCAGGTTCTCGGGCTTCACGTCGCGATGGAGCACGCCCTGATCGTGGGCATAGGCCAGCGCCTCGGCGACCTGCTGCAGCACCCCCAGCGCCGGGCGCAGGGGAAGGCGGCCCCCGGCCTGGCGGAGCCGCTGGCGCAGCGTCATCCCTCCGATCGGCGCCAGGACGAGGTAGGGGGTGCCGTCGGGCAGAGTCGCTGCATGCAGAAGCTTTACGATGCCCGGGTGCTCGAGCAGGGCCAGGGCTCGCGCTTCACCAAGCAGACGCCCGCGCTGGACCGAGCCGGCGCGGTCCGGCCGCAGCAGCTTGATCACCACCCGGCTGCCGATCACCTCGTGGACGGCGGCGAACACCTCGCCCGCCCCGCCGCTGCCCAGTGCGCGAACGAGCCGATACTCACCAATCCGCTGCCCGATGCGCCGCGATCTGTTTGGCATGTGCGCCGCCTAGAAGGCAGACCTTATCGCACTTGGGATGCGATCAGTCTGTCATTCTCAGCGCCCCGTGCGGCGCCAGGGCCAGGCGCCAAGAGTCCGCCAGGGTGGTTGCTGCCGCAGGCAAGCGGTTACGCTGGTCGCGCCGGCTGACTGCCGCCGCGATCGCGCGCCGCTGGGACAGTCCAAGTCGCCCCGGCAGCGGTGGCCGGCGCGCCGAGCTACTCGACGTAGGTGATCGAGAGCTCGGGCCGCATGCCGAGCGGACGGGTGCTGGTCACCTCGCGCTGCGCCTGCACATGTCCCATGTGCACATGGTCAACGCCGGCGATGATGCGCACGCCGTAGTTGGTGCCGCTGATCCAGCTCTGGACGACGCCGACATCTAGTGGCGTCGAGTAGGGCTTGGGCGCGCTGCCGAGCGAGAAGAAGCCGCTCGCGGGCAGGCGGAAGCTCAGGTTCGCCTGGGTATCGCTGGCGCCGGTGGCGCCGAGCCCGGACCACGGGTTCTGCGTGCCATCCCGATAGCGCCAGCCGACCGGCGCGCCGCAGCCCACGCACGAGGTGGGCGTCCCGCCGTTCCACGGCACTGCCAGGTACTTGCCGGCCAGGAACAGCTGGCTGTCGGTGTCATTGCCATACGCGAACAGCGTCAGCGAGGCGGCGGTGACCTGCGCAGTGGCGGGAATTCCCAGCTCTTCAAAGCGGATCAGCCAGGCCTCGCTGTAAGGCTGCGAGGTGATGTCGGTTCCCGTGCACCAGTCGTTGAGGCCGTCGGCAAAGGTGGAGCCGTTGGCGTTGTACTGGCCGACTGTTCCAAGGCCGCCGTAGGTCGAGATGCCCACAGCGCGGGTCGCGGCGTAGCCAGCCACTCCCTGCTGGTAGGTGCGGGTCACCGGGGTACCACTGCGCGGAGTCGGGTTCGGGTTCGGGTTCGGATTCGAGTCCGTGCCAGCTGGGCCACAGGCAGCGGAAGCACAGAGAAAAAGGAGTCCACAATAGGCTAAAGATATTTGTTTCATCGCTCGACAATATCGCGACCATTGGTCCGACTCCAAGACCAAAATCTTCCGCTTCCCAAGCCGCGGAACCGCCTGGCGAAAGCGTGGCCCCCTGCCCCAGCCACCGCGCCCGCGCCACGCCCTTGAGGCGACCATCGCTAGCGGGGCTGGGTCAGCAAGCGCGCGTCAGCGGGCCGCGGTTGGAGATCGAGGCGAGCTGCAGAGGGGATACAATGGACCTCGCTGCGCCTGCGAGCCGAAGCGCCCTGGTCATGCAGCCAGGGTTTTCCTTGATACAGGTACACATCGTGCAGGGTTCCGATGCGCTAGCGAATTCGCTACACGCGCGGGGCGCTTCGGCGGCATAGCGGCTCGCCAGCGCGCGGCGGGCTTGGCGCCGCGGCCGCCGCTGGTGGGGGAGATCGTGGTGGGCGGCTCTGCGAGGTCGGTGCGAGGTCGGTGCGAGGTCGGCGGTCGGGCTGGCCGCTTTGCCGCAGCAGGCTTTTTGGGAGGAGGCGCGCTGGAGCAGGCGGGGGACCTTCGGCGGGCACGAACTCCCGGCGGGT
>JBGANQ010000129.1:0-21327 GCA_044222245.1 Polyangia bacterium
GACGCCAGCGCTGGGCGCCGCCGCGGCTCGGGTGGCTGCTCGGGGGGCTGCTGCTTACCGGCTGCGCCGCCTGGCACGATCTGTTTCAGCGCGACCGCAGCAACGCCGCGCTGCTCGCCCAGACCCTGCAAGAGCCGGCCCCGCCGCACACCGACGTCGCCATCGCCCTGGGCTGTCCCGCCGACGGCGACGGCACGGCCTCGGAGTGCCTGCAGTGCCGGGTGCGCGCCGCGGTCAAGGCGGTGCGCGAGCAGCGGGTGCGCGCAGTCATCTTCTCGGGCGGCGCCGCCCACAACCGCTACGTCGAAGGTGAGGTCATGGCGGAGCTGGCCAGCCAGAGCGGCATCCCCCGCGACCGCATCCTCATCGAAGGGCAGTCGCTCACCACCTGGCAGAACCTGCGCTATGCGCAGCGCATCATGCGCGACCACGGGTTTGAGACCGCGCTGCTTATCTCGGCCAAGAACCACCTGCCGCGCGCGCGCCGGTTCGCCGAGTACTATCAGATCCCGGTCGCTGTACTCGGCTGCGAAGAGTAGCGCCTCGGCCGGTTCCTTACCGGACCCGAGCGCGCGGCGCCCCGGTGAGCGCCCCCCCCTGCCGCAAGCCTACTTGGCCGGCGCGGCCGCAGCTCCCTTGTCAGTCTTGGCCGCCGCCTTGTTGACCTTCAGCGCGTGCAGCTTCTGATTGATGTCGTTAATCGCCTTGCCGTCCGCCTTGACCTTCTCCTTGGCGGCCTTGGCGGCTTCTTTATCGGTCCCCTTGGCGGCGTCGGCGGCTGCCTTCTTGTCGGCGGCGAGCTGCTCGTTGGCCTTCTTGAGCTCGGCCAGGAGGTCCTCGCGCGAGGCGCCGCTGGCCGGAGCCGCGGCCTTGTCTGCCGCGGGCGCGGGCGCGGGCGCCGGCTTCGCGGCGGCATCGGCGGCCTTGGCGGGAGCGGCTGGCTTGTCCTGAGCGAGCGCCGGGGTCACAGAAAGGGCGAGCACCCCAGCACCAAGAACGATCGAACGAATGTAGGTCTGCATCTTCTCTGCTTGCCGCAGATCGCGGCGCGTGTCAATACATTCGCCGCAGAGCCCGCTGCGGTAAGGTAGAAGTAGCATGCAGCTTCCGCCCCGGGACGCCCAGACCGAGACCGCTCCCACCCTGCAGAGCGCGCGCCGCCCGCTTCTGACCCTGCGCCTCTTGTACTCCGGTGAGGCGGGAGTCGCGGCGCGGCCCGCCGAGCTGCTCACCCCCGGGGCGCTTCCGATCGGCCGCGCCGTCGAGCCGGGCCTGTGTCTGCCCGCGGATCGGCGGGCCTCGCGCCACCACGCGACGCTCGAGGTGGCCGCGGACGAGACCGCGGTGACGGTGCGCGACCACGGCAGCAAGAACGGCACCTTTGTCAACGGCGCCCGCATCACCCAGGCGGCCTTGGGCGACGGCGATCTGCTGCGCATCGGCGACTCGTTCTTCATCCTGCGCCACGAGCCGATCGCCTCCGCGGTGGACACGCCGATTGAGGGGGTGGTCGGGATCTCGCCGGCGATGCGGGCGCTGCGCCGCGAGCTGCGCCTGCTCGCGCCCACTGCCTCGACGGTGCTGCTGCTCGGTGAGACCGGCACCGGCAAGGAGGTCTGCGCCCAGGCGCTGCATCGGCTGTCCGAGCGGCGCGCCCAGCCGCTGGTTGTCCTCGACGGCGGCGCGGTGCCGCGCACCCTTATCGAGTCAGAGCTGTTCGGGCACGAGGCCGGGGCGTTCACCGGCGCCCAGCGCGGGCGCCCGGGTCTGTTCGAGCAGGCCAGCGGCGGCACCCTCTTTATCGACGAGCTGGGTGAGCTGCCGCTGGAGCTGCAGCCGATGCTGCTGCGCGCCCTGGAGCACGGCACGATCCGGCGGGTCGGCGGCGCAGCGCCGCTGCGCGTCGAGGTGCGGGTGATCGCGGCGACCAACCGCGACCTCCAGCGCGAGGTCGCGAGCCAGCACTTCCGCGCCGACCTGTACGCCCGCCTGGCCGAGATCACCCTCCGGCTGCCCCCGCTGCGCGAGCGGCGGGAGGACATCCTGCCGCTGCTGCTGCACGCCCTGGGCGCGCCGGCCCCGCGCCTATCCCCCGAGCTCGTCGAGAGCCTGCTTCTTTACCCCTGGCCGTTCAACGTCCGCGAGGTCATCAAGCTGGCGACCGAGCTGCAGACCCGCGGCCGCGGCGCCCCCGTGCTCGAGCTGGAGCTCATCGCCCACCGCCTGCAGACCCAGCCCGCCGCCGCCACCTCGCGCCAGCCGACGGCCGCCGCGCCGCCCCTGCCTGCCAGCGCGGTGCAGCCATCGCCGGTCGCTGCGACCCGCCTGACCCAGCCCTCGCGCGAAGAGCTGCTGCGGCTCCTGCAGTCGGCGACCGGCGGCATCTCCGAGCTCGCCCGCCATTTTGGCTGCTCGCGCAAGCAGATCTACCGCTGGCTGGATCTGCACGGCCTGCGGGGAGAGCGCGCGCCGGCGGACGACCACGACCCGAGCGCGCAGTAGACGCAGCGCTCACCGCGCCGCCTGTGCCTGTGCGCCCAGGAACAGCTAGGCACAGGTCAGGCACAGGGGGCAGCGCAGTGGGCGTAGCGCGGCGCGGCGACGCAACTGGCAGTGGCGGCGCAAGACCCGCTCGCTGACCGGCGGCTGGCACTGCGGTTGCTTTGCTCGCCAGCAAGCAACCCGCGGCCGCCGCGACGAGCCCGGCGCCGCAAGCACCTTCTTCTTCCTCTTCAAGGAGGCCCCCATGCCCACGTTGTCCAAGACGATCCTGTTGGCCGCGTCTCTTTGCACCCTGGCCGTGCCTGCGCACGCGCAGAAGCACCGCAAGCCGACCGCCCCGGCCGCGAGCGCGGTGCCGGCTCCCGCTGCGCCCGCTCCCGCTGCGCCGCTGGCCGTCGCGCCGGCGGGTCGGGTCGCGGTCACGGCCCAAGCTCCGGTGGTCACCGCCGCCGCTCCGG
This sequence comes from Polyangia bacterium, assembly GCA_044222245.1. Taxonomy (GTDB): domain Bacteria; phylum Myxococcota_A; class Polyangia; order Palsa-1104; family JAEUJZ01; genus CALFML01. Next base: position 2,961 of record JBGANQ010000129.1, read on the forward strand.
CAGTGCGCGTGGTGGCGCCGACGGTCGCAGTCGCCGCCCCGCCCCAGGTCACGGTGTATGCCCCGGCCCCGCCGCCGGTCGGAGTCCAGTTTCAGGTGAGCGCGGACAGCACTTACGTCGCCTCCGGGCCAGAGCCGGTCGCGGTGGTGCAGGCCGCCCCGAGCTGCGCCTACCGCGAGGAAGGCGACATGCAGGCGGTCCTTGCGGCGATCCGCAATGAGTCGTTTAGCAGCGACCAGCTGCGGGTCCTTGGCGAGGCGGCGCACGGCAGCTGCTTCACCGTCGCCCAGGTCGAGCAGACCCTGCCGCTGTTCAGCTTCGAGGCCGACCAGCTCAAGGCGCTGCAGATCATGGCGCCGCGCATCCTGGACCGGCAGAACAACTTCCGCATCTACGGCCTGTTCACCTTCGAGTCGGGCAAGCAGCAGGCGCGGCGGATTCTGGCCCGCTGAGCAGCGCGGGGTCAGGGACTGCGCTGCAGGAGGGCCCGCAGCTGCTGCCGATCCGACTCATGGTAGAGCGCGGCGAAGAGCTCGGAGGTGTTGTCCGGATCGACGACCCGCGCGTACATCGTGACCGCGATCTGGATCTTCTGCTCCGAAGAGATCGGGACCCCCATCATCTGGACAATCTGCCGGCAGCTGAACGACTTCCCATCGCTGATTGCGTCCTTCAGGACCCCCAGGCGGGCGGTGCCGGCGGTGAGGCGGCGGACCCGCGTGAGCAGCGCGGCGAACCCCTGGTCATCCAGCCCCGCACCGCCAGCGGAGTCGGCCCGCGGTCGCGGCGGCGGACGCCGCGGGGTTGGCTCGGGCAGCGGCTCGGATGCCGGCTCGGCAGGCGGGGTCGGCTCGGGCCAGCTCGGCGCGGGCGGGCGGGCGCTCGGATCCAGCTCGGTCGCGGTCTGGACGAGCTGATCTTCGAGGAGCTGGCTGGCTTCCCCAAACGACCGCGGGGCCAGCGGGCCGCTCTTGCCCAGATGGTGGCGGCCGGGACTCCCCCGCGACGGGGAGCCGCTGCGATGCGCGGCGGCAGCCGCTGCCGTCGGCTCGACCTTGGCCGCGGCGGGCGGGGCTACCGCGACCGCTGCCGGGGCGGCCGGCGCGCTCACCGGCCCGGCCGGCGCCGCGGTCGCAGGGCCGCGCAGCCGAGAGCCGACCGCCGCGCTCACCCCAACGAGCGCCAGGCCCCCAAGCAGCGCGATGGCCTTGCTGCGCGACCTTGTCGAAGGTTGCGCTGGGAGCTCGGCCCCGGGCTCTGCCGCGGCGGCCGCGGCGACCGCTGGCACCGTCGAGGCACGCCCGCTCCGCGCTCCGCTCGTGCCCGCGACCACCTGCTGCAGCTTCTGCTTGAACTCGGCCAGCCCGCCAAAGCGCAGCTCGCGCGGCTGCACCTCGACCACCGGTGCCAGGTCCTCGGCACGCAGCACGGACACCGGCAGCCCGCTCGCTTCGGCGAAGCCGGCCACGACCCCGCTGGCCGCGTTGTCCGCCCCGTCCCGCACATCGCTGGCCAGGACCCAGATGAGCCGCCCGCAGCCGGCCAGCAGCGCCGGCAGCTCATAAAGTCCCCACCCATCCTCGGGGAGCGTCTGGGCGTCGGGGTCCTGCCGCGCGACCTCGCGCAGGGTCGAGCCTATAGGTCCGCTCGGGCACAGGATCAGGTGGCCGCGCCCGCCGGTCGCCGCCGCAGCAGCCGGGGGCAGCTCCCAGCTCTGCGGCGCGAGCAGCTGGCGGACGCCGGCGACATCGCTCAGGTGGTGGGCGAACAGTCCCTTGAGCACGCCCGTCTGCGTCCAGGCCGGCAGCTCGGCGCCGAGAAAGGCCAGCTGCAGCGAGCGCTGGTAGCCCAGCGCCAGGCCGACCTGCCAGCCGACGCTGGCGCTCGGTCGGTCGAGCAGGGCGATGACATGCTCGGACTCGCGCAGGCCGCGCGCTACCGGATCGCGGGCGACTCGCTGTCCGGTCACGGTGGCGCTTGGGATGTGCCAGACAATCGGCTGGCCGGCGTAGGTCGGGCACAGCTCGGGCAGCGCCTCCAGCAGCGTCCGCACTGCCGGCGAGGTGTGATCCCAGATCACATAGACGCGCATGTCGACCCCTCCGGGCACCCGCATCGCGCCCGGCGGACTGGGGGAACCATGGAACGCATGCAAGCTCAGGGTACACGATTCCGGGCCTGGTCCGCAGCCTGGTCACTGGCCGCGGCCGGAGCGGCCTTCGGGTCGCAAATTCGCTAAGATGAAAGAAAAACGAAAAAGGAACGATGCGCGTCTACGTCATCCGCGATTTCTCCTCGGAGCCGGTCCGCATCCTGCTAGAAGGGATGCGCGAGCTGTACACCGAGCTCGGCGGCGAGCCGCTGGCCTGGGACATTCCCGGCCTGCAGCCGCAAGGGGGGCAGATCGCGCGCGACATCGTGTATCGCCCGATTCGCGGCTGCGACCACGCCATCGTCCTTCTCGACACCCCAAACGCCAACGTCGCCTGGGAGGCCGGCCTGGCGCTCGGCTTTGGCAAGTCGGTGCGGCTGGTCTACGTCGGCGGCGAGCTGCCGCCGTGGACGCAGAGCGGGGCGCTCAAGAACCTGGTGCTGCACCACCTGAGCGATCTCTCCGGCGCCGACAAGGCCCTGGCGCCGCTGCGCTGGGACCTCGATTTCTCGCCGCCGAGTCCCGCCGCCGCCGCGACGCTGCTGCTGTGTCCCGGCGGACCGGAGGGCTCGACGCTGCGCCAGGTCGCCCAGCGCAGTCACCCCGAGCTTGGGCTGCTCCCCGACGAGGGCTGGGGTCTGTACGAGCTGCCGGCGCTGCTCGCGCCCTACTCGCGCGTCGTCTGGGTCATCGCCAGCTACCCCGACAAGGCGGATGTGCGCGACGGAGCAGAGAACGCCGCGCTGGGAGTGATCGCCGGAATCGCCGAGGCCACGGACCGCGAGGTGGTGGTCCTGCGGTCGCGCGCGGCGCGGGTGGTCGCCGATGTGCAGCCGCGCGAGCTGTGCTTTCGCGGCCTGGCCGAGTTCAAGGCCAAGCTGAGCCAAGCCCTGGCGCTGCCGGTGCTGCCGCGGGCGCGCCGCTGACCGCCGGCGGCAAGGCGACGAGCCGGCCGGCGCGCAGGACCCTCGGGCGGCCGGCGCTTCTTGTTGCCTCGCAGGCGGCTGTGCCGGCAAAATGACATGGTGCCGCCGCAGGTTGCGGCACTTGAGCCAACGCACGGGGCCTTGAGCAGAGGGCATGGTCGGCCAGCGACTTGGAAACTACGTACTGCGCAAGGTGATCGGCCAAGGCGGTATGGGCGTGGTCTACGAGGCGTGGCACGAGCAGATCGGCCGGCGCGCCGCGATCAAGGTCCTGCGCCCCTCCTACGCGACGGACAGCGAGCTGGCGGCGCGCTTTCTCACCGAAGCGCGGGCGGTCAACATCATCGAGCACCCGGGGGTGGTAAGCGCCCTGGACTTCGGCCACACCGCCGAGGGCTTCGCGTACATCGTGATGGACTTTCTCGCCGGCTCGACCCTGCGGCAGCGGCTGCAGCAGCTCGCCGCGCTGGGCGGCCGGATGAGCCGCGCCAAGGCGCTGCGCCTGGCCCGCCAGCTGGCCGCCGCACTGGCCGCCGCCCACGCCCGCGGGATTATCCACCGCGACCTTAAACCCGAAAACGTGATGCTGGTCGCCGACCCCGAAAATCCAGAGGACGAGCGGGTCAAGATCCTCGACTTCGGACTCGCCAAGGTCGCCCTCTCGCACACCACCGGCGCCGCGGTCACCACCCAGCAGCACATCGGCATGGGCACGCCCATGTACATGGCGCCCGAGCAGTGGCAGGAGGCCGGCAGCGTTGATGATCGGGCGGACGTGTACTCGCTTGGGGTGCTGATGTACGAGCTGCTTGTGGGCACGCCGCCGTTCGCGGCAGCGCAGCCGCGGGCGCTGATGAAGATGCACCTGCTCGACGCGGCGCCGCTGGTCTCGCAGAGCGACCCGGGAACGCCGCTGCCAGTCTCGCAGCTGGTCGCCGCCATGCTGGCCAAGCACCCGGCAGAGCGACCCGCCATGGCCCAGGTGCTGGCTGCCCTTGCCGCGCAAGACGGCAGCAGCGCGCCCGTGCTGCCCCCGGCCGCCCTCACCGAGACCGGGCGCAGCGTCCCGCCCGTCGCCGCAGCCGCTGCAGTGCCATCGGCGCCAGTCGCCGCCCCAGCCGGGTCAGCCGCGGCATCGGCGCCATCCGCCTCTCCAATCGGGTCAGCCGCGGCATCGGCGCCATCCGCCTCTCCAATCGGGTCAGCCGCCGCATCGGCGCCATCCGCCTCTCCAATCGGGTCAGCCGCCGCATCGGCGCCAGTCGCCTCGCCAATCGGGTCCACATCCATCCAGTCGGGGTCGCCCGCGGCGGCTGCCGGGTCCGCCGCCGCGCTGCCGCTCGCCGGCCAGTCGGGGCCGGGTCTTTCCAGCGCCACGGCGGGGGCCGCGCCAGCTGGCGGCGGACGGGGCCGCTGGGTCTTTTTCGCCCTCGCCTTCTGCCTGGGCGCCGGGTTCGGCGCTGGCGGCGTCGGGCTGGCGGTGCTGCGCGCCCGCCCGCCCGCGGTCGCGGTGCCACGGCCGATCGCCGCCCGACCCACCACCGCGTGGACGCGCGTCGACGGCGGCACCACCGAGAACCTGTACGGCATCTGGGGAGCCGATGCCAAGGACATCTGGGCGGTGGGCAGCAGCGGCCAGGCGATCCACTACGACGGCATCGGCTGGCAGCGCGTCGACCTCCCCTTCAAGGCGCCGCAGACCGACTCGCTGCGGGCCATCTGGGGCAGCGGCCGGCAGGACATCTGGGTCGCCGGCAAGGCAGGCGTCCTGTTCCACTACGATGGCACCCGGTGGACCCAGGTGCCCACCGGCACCGCGGAGAACCTGTACTGCATCTGGGGGCTATCGGCGACCGACTGGTGGACCGGCGGCCGGCAGGGCGTGCTGCTGCACAGCGACGGAAAAGAGCTGCTGCCGGTCGAGGTCCCGACCAAGCAGCAGATCCGCAGCATCTGGGCCAGCGCGCCGGGCGACCTGTGGGCGGTGGCGGCCAGCGATGCCAACGAAGGCTCGATCCTGCACTTTGACGGCAAGGCGTGGTCGCAGCACAGCGAGCCGGCGCGCCTGAACCACATCTGGGGCAGCCGCAAAAACGACGTGTGGGTGGTCGGCGGCGGGCTGGGCAACCGCGGCGTCGTGCTCCACTACGACGGAAGTCGGTGGACTCCCATCGAGCTGAAGGACAGCCAGTGGCTGCAGGGCCTGTGGGGCAGCGGCCCGGAGGATGTCTGGCTGGCCGGCGAGAGCAACGGTCTGTTTCACTTCAACGGCAAGCTGTGGACGCGCGCCGACTGCGACACCAACGAGAGCCTGCGCGGCCTGTGGGGCCTTGGCCCCACCGAGGTCTGGGCGGTGGGCACCCGCGGCACCCTGTGCCACTTCACCGGCAAGGAGTGGCAGAGCGAGCCGAGCGGCGTCCGCCACGATCTGGCCGCGGTGTGGCAGCCCCCGGCGCTCCCTGGGGAAGCGTGGGCCGTGGGCAAGGGGGGGCTTATCCTGCAGCGGCGCGGCGGGCAGTGGAGCCCGGTCGCCAGCGGCACCACGCAGAGCCTGCACGCCGTCGGCGGCGTCGGCAGCGATGAGCTCTGGGCGGCCGGCGACGGCGGCACCCTGCTGCACCATGACGGCCAGCGCTTCCAGGCGGTGGCGAGCGGCACAGCGGCGACCTTGCGCGCTCTATCCGTGGCGCCCGGCGGCGCCGTGTGGGCAGCGGGCGACGGCGGAACCCTGCTGCGCGGCGACGGGCTGCGGTTCACGGTGGTGCCGACCCCAACGCTGGCCAACCTGACCGCGGTGTACGCGCTGTCTGCCACCGATGTGTGGGCGGCCGGGGAAAAGGGGACGCTCGTGCACTTTGACGGCGCGGCGGCGCGCGCGGTAAACAGCGGCAGCAAGGCCGACCTCCATGGCCTGTTCGGCGCGACCCCCTCGGGGCTGTGGGCGGTCGGTGACGGCGGGACCCTGCTGCACGGCGACCGCAGCGGCCTGCGCCCGACCCCCGTTTTGACCACCGAGCCCTTGCTGGCGATCGCCGGCAGCGGGGCCCGCGACATCTGGGCCGTGGGCGGCGGCGGGGTCATCCTGCGCTACAGCGGCGCCGGCTGGAGCAAGGTAGTGAGCGGCACGACCCGAGCCCTGTATGGCCTGTCGGTCCATCCGCGCGGCGAGGTCTGGGCGGTCGGCCAGTGGGGGACCACGCTGCACTACTAAGGATGGGCACCGCTAGCTCGGCAGCACGGCCGCCCCGGGCGCTCAGCTGGGATCCTGTACTAGGCCAGTCCTGAGGCATCCTTCCACTGGGTGGTCAGGCCGCGACTCCTATCCGCTACAGCACAGCACGGATTTTGTTCCCTACGCTGTGCGCGTCGGCTGCAGACTGCGGCGGCGCCTGGGAACAGTCCGTGGAAGATAATGTGACGCGGTCGATCCTTGGCGTAAAAATACTTACCGTTAGCCCCTCCCTGCAGCCGACCCGCCGAGGCTGATCGAGACGGAGTCGCGGGCGGAACGCGACTTGCTTCACTGGTCTTTAGTACGCAGGCTGGCTCTAGTGAAGGAGGAACCGCCATGAGAAGTCGCTATCTGGCTCTGTTGCCGTCCTTAATCTGGGCGTGCGCGCACCAGCAGATTGATAACTACGAGGGAACCCGGACGGCGCCGGCGACCGCGCCGGCCGCTGCGTCGACCGCCGACTCCAGCGCGACCGCGACTGCGCCCGCCGGCGAGTCTGCCGCCTGCCGGGCCGCCCGGGTTCACTTCGATCGCGACGACATCATGCTCCATCCCGATGACTATCCGATCCTGCAGAAGCTGGCCGAGTGCCTGCAGCAGGATCACGCAAAGACCCTGCGCATCGATGGCAACGCCGACGAGCGAGGCACCACCGAGTACAACCTGGCGCTCGGCGAGCGGCGCGCCCGCCAGGTCGCCGGCTACCTCAAGCTGCTGGGCGTGCCAAGCGATCAGCTGGCCACCGTCAGCTACGGCAAGGAGAAGCCGCTGTGCGCCGAGCATGACGAGTCCTGCTGGCGAGAAAATCGCCGCGCCGGACTCACGCTGGGACGCTGAGGGTGGCGGCGCCCGCACTGGGCAAAAAGGCGGCGCAACCCGCTGGCAACTCTGCGGGCCACAGCCGCATACTCGGGTCGCTCATGAGCGAACGCCGCCCCAACCCCCTTACCCTGCTCCTGCTGGTCGCCTCGCTGGTCTCGGTCGTCGCCCTGGGGGCGGTGGGCGGGGTGGCAGTGGTGTCGCTGCAGCAGCTCTCGGAAGTCAGTGACTCGGCGCTGCAGCGCCAGGTCAGCCTCCTCAAGGAGGCGACGGCCCTACAGTCCCTGCTGTATCAAAAAGGCTTTGGCGCCTACTACATGCTGACGCGGGACCGGCGCTGGCTGGGAGAGCTCGACCGCAGCCGCAAGACCTTCGCGCAGTGGCTGCAGCACGCCCAGGAGCAGTGTGAAGATGCAGAAGCCTGCGCGCAGCTGCGGGGCATCGCCAGCGAATATCGCGACTACGATCAGAACCGCAAGGACTCGCTCGCCGCCTTCGACGGGGGCCGGCTCGACATCGCGCAGGCGGGGCTTCTGCGCGGCCAGCACTCGATCGAGATCCTGCTTGGCATGTGCCAGCGCTTCGTCGAGCTCGGGCAGCGCCAGGCCAAGCAGGAGCTGGAGCAGGAGCACCAGTCGCTGCGCAACCACACCTGGCTGCTGCTGCTAGCCAGCATCGCCGGGACCGCGGCCAGCCTGGCCATGGGATTTTTGCTGGCGCGGCGGGTCGGCAAGCCGATCTACGAGCTGCAGCTGCAGGTCGAGTCGGCCGTACAGAAGACGCGGATCTCGGTCCCCGAGGGTCGACGGGGACTTTTGGCCATTGGAGACCACATGGCAGCGCTATTGCGTAAGCTGGAAGAGACCGATGCTGCCATCCTCGAGCAGCGCCGCCGCCTCATCCAAAGTGAGAAGCTGTCGGCGATCGGCGAGGTCGCGGCCAAGCTGGCGCACGAGATCCTCAACCCGCTGGCCGGCATGAAGGCGGCGGTGCAGCTGCAGTTTCGCACCGCGCAGGGCGCGCAGCTGTCGCCGGGTGAGATCCGCGAGACCGCCCTCGCCCTGGATCAGGAGATCACCCGCGTCGAGCTGCTGCTGCGGCGGCTGTTGCACTACGCGCGCCCGCTGTCCCCGCGCATGGAGGAGTGCCGCATCGGGCGCCTGCTCGACTCTGCCACCGAGGCGGCGCGCTCCGAGCTGGAGCGGGCGCACGCCACGCTCGTGGTCGAGCAGCCGCCCGAGGCGGCACCGCTGGAGGTAGATCCGCTGCTCATCACCCAGGCCCTGGCCAACCTGCTCATCAACGCGGCGCAGGTCTCGCCGCCCGGCGGGCGGGTCACTCTGTCGGTGTACCCGACCACGCACCTGGGCAAGCCGTTTATGGCCTTCGCGGTGCGGGATGAGGGTCGCGGCATCGCCGCCGAGCATCAGGGGCAGCTGTTTCATCCATTTTTCACCACCAAGCCCCAAGGGCATGGACTTGGTCTGGCCGTCACGCAAAATATCGTTATGGAGCACGGCGGCCAGATCACCGCCCACAACCGCGACAGCGGAGGAGCGGAGTTTTGCATTATGCTACCGCTGCTCAAGTAGTCTGGCCCAGCCGCCCCCGAGGAGGAAGTATTGGCCGCGCACATCCTAGTCGCAGATGACGAGGCGCTGATCCGGCAGTCGCTGCGCAGCGCGCTCACCCAGGAGGGCTTCGAGGTCTCGGTGGCTGCCTCGGGCGAGCAGGCGTGGGAGCTGTTTCAGAGCGCGCGGCCGGATGTCGTCCTGCTCGATCTGGTGCTCGGGGATGTCGATGGGCTGGAGATCCTGCGGCGGATAAAGCAGGACGCCCCCGAGGCCAAGGTCCTGCTCATGAGCGCGTACGGGTCCATCGAGAGCGCGGTCCAGGCGATGAAGCTCGGCGGCTACGATTTCATCAAGAAGCCATTCGATCTGGAAGAGATCGTCGTCGCCGCGCGCAATGCGGTGCGCACCAGCCACCTGGAGAGCCGCGTCGAGTACCTGGCGCAGAAAGAGCGCAGCCGCAACGATCCGGCCAGCTTTGTCTACAAGTCGAGCGCGATGCAGACGGTGATGACCGAGGTGCGGCTCATCGCCCAGAGCCCGGTCGCCACCGTGCTGGTGTATGGCGAGAGCGGCGTCGGCAAGCAGCACGTCGCCCGCACCCTGCACGATCTGTCGGGCCGCGCCGCGGGTCCGTTCGTTGAGCTCAACTGCTCGGCAGTGCCCGAGAGCCTGGTCGAGAGCGAGTTCTTCGGGCACGAGCGCGGCGCCTTCTCCGACGCCCGCGACCGCAAGCTGGGCCTGGTCGAGGTGGCGGACGGCGGGACGCTGTTCCTCGATGAAGTCGGCGACCTCGGCGCCGCGGCGCAGGCCAAGCTGCTGACGTTTTTGGAGCAGCGGACCTTCCGCCGCGTCGGCGCCACCGCGATGCGCCGCGTCGACACCCGCATCGTCGCCGCGACCAACCGCGATCTGTCGGCGATGGTCGCCGAGCGCAGCTTCCGCGCCGACCTGTGGTACCGCCTCAACGCCATGACCATCACCGTACCGCCGCTGCGCGTCCGCCAGGGGGACATCGTGCCGCTGGTCGAGCACTTCCTGCGCATCGCCAACCGCGAGTTCCGCCGCTCGTGGACCGGCGTCAGCGCCGAGGCGGCCCGGCTCCTGTGCGGCTACCCCTGGCCGGGCAACGTGCGCGAGCTGCGGGCGGTGGTGCAGCGGGCGGCGTTGCTGCACGATGAGCGCGAGCTGCGGCCCGAGCACCTGCCGAGCGAGCTGCGCGCCCCCCCCGCCAGTCGCCCACCCCCGGCGGACGACAAGCCGACCGCGGGCGACAGCGCCGAGCAGCCCATCCGCACGCTCGCCGCGGTCGAGCTGGAGCACATCCGGCGCGTGCTCGACCGCTGCCACGGCAACCGGACCCTGGCCGCGCAGCACCTGGGCATCACCCGCCAGACCCTGACCAAGAAGATTGACTCCGCGGGCGACGAAGCCTGAGCCGGCCCCGCCCGAGCCGGTCCCTGCGCCGCCGCGGCGCAAGCTCAGTTCACGGTGAGGGTCGTCGAGTCGCTCAGGCCGCTCAGGCTGGCCAGGATGATCGTCGCCCCGATCGCCACGCTGCTCACCAGCCCGCGCGAGCCGCCGGCGTTGGAGACGGTGGCCACCGCCAGCGCCGAGGACGACCAGGTCGCCGCCGCGGTCAGGTCCTGGGTCGTGCCGTCCGAGAACGTCCCGAGCGCGAAGAACTGCCGGGCGCTGCCGAGCGCCAGCGTCGGCGATCGGGGCGAGAGCGTCAGCCCGACCAGCCTCGCCGCCGTGACCGACAGGGCGGCGCTCGTCGTCACCCCGGCGCTGACCGCGGTGACGGTGGTGGCTCCCTTGCCCACCGCGGTGAGCAGCCCCTGGCTGCCGGCGACATTGGAGATCTGCGCGACCGCCATGTCATCGACGGCCCAGCTGACCGCCGCGGTCAGGTCTTGCTGGCTGCCATCGGAGTAGGTGCCGGTCACCGTGAACTGCTGGCTGGTGCCGGCGGCCAGGGTCGCCGCCGCCGGCGCGATGGCGAGCGACCTCAGAGTCGCCGCGGTGATCGTAAGCGTCGCGCTGCCGCGCACCATGCCGAACGCGGCGCTGACCGTCACCGCTCCTGTGGCCAGGCCCGTGGCCAGGCCGTGCGAGTCGGTGGCGTTGGAGATCGCCGCCACCATCGGATCGCTGGCCGACCAGGTCACATCCCGGGTGAGGTCCTGCGAGCTGCCATCCGCGAAGGTGCCGGTGGCGACAAACTGCTGCGTCGTCCCCTTGGCGATGGCGTCGGTATCGGGAACGATGTCGATGGCGACCAGCGCCGCATCGGCGACCACCAGCCGGGCGGCGCCGGTCTTGCCGTCGAGGGTGGCGGTGATCATGCTGCTGCCGCGGGCGAGCGCCGTGGCCAGCCCTTCGCTGCCGGCGGCAGTGGCGATGCTGGCGATCTCGCGGTTGCTCGATTCCCAGCTGACCGCGGCGGTAAGATCTTGCGTCGTCCCATCCGAGTAGGTGCCGGTGGCGACCAGCTGCTGCCGGGTATCCTTGGCGATGGTGACGCTGGACGGGGTCACCCCGATGGCGACCAGGGAGGCGTCGGTCACGGTCACCCGCGTCGTGCCGCTGACGCCGGCAAAGGACGCGCTGACCAGCGCCGTGCCGTTGCGCCCGGCCGCGCCCAGCCCGCGACCGCCGGCGGTGTTCGCCACCGCGACCACGGTGTCATCCGAGCTGCTCCAGCTCACCAGGCTGCTCAGGTCCTGGGTCGTCCGGTCCGAGAACGTGCCGGTGGCGACGAGCTGCTGCCGCGTCCCGCTGGCCAGCGTCGGATTCACCGGGGTCAGGGAGAGCGCGACCAGCGCTGCGTCCTTGACGCCCAGGATCACCGAGCCAGTGACCCCGTCCAGCGTCGCCGTGAGCACCGCCGTGCCCGGCGCCACCGCCGTCACCAGACCGCGACCTTGCTCGCCCTCCACCAGGGTCGCCACTTCGGGCGTCAGCGACACCCAGCTCGCCTGCGCCGTCACATCGCGGGTCGCCCCGTCCGACAGCGTTGCCGTCGCGTGCAGCGCTGCGCGGGTCCCGCTGGCGATGGTCGGCGCCACCGGCGTGATGGCGAGCGCGGTGACCAGCGGCGCGGTGACGTGGATCAGCGCGACCGCGGTCTGCTCGTCGGCGCGGGCGGTGATCTGCGCACTGCCGGGAGCAAGCGCGGTGACCAGCCCCTTGCGGTCTCCTTGATCCGCGACCGCCAGCACGCCCGGCTGGTCCGAGGTCCAGCTCGCAACCGCAGTCAGATCCTGGCGGGAGCCATCGCTGTAGCTGCCATAGACGCGCAGCTGGGCGATGGTTCCCTTGGCCAGCTGCGGCATCGCCATCAGCTCGATTCCGCTCAGCCGGTCATCGCAGCCGGGGCCCAGGCTGGCCAGGCAGCTCAGGATGAGGAGGACAGGGAGGCAGGAGGACAAACGATGGCGGGAGTGGGATTCAGCGCGCATGGGGCGCCGCGAATATAGTCCCATCGCCCGTCGCAGTGCAGCAAGACTCTGCGCGTCGCGGAGCGAGAGGACGGCGCCGCAGTGCGCGCCGGCGGCTTACTGCGGAGCCTTGGCGGCCTCTTTGGCCTCGCCGGCGGGGGCCGCTTTGCTCGCCTCGGGAGACGGCGTCGGGCTGGCCGCCGCCGGAGCCGCCGCCGCGTTGGCTTCGGGAGTGGCGGCCGGCACCACGGGAGCCGTCGCCGCCGGCGCGGGCGCCTTGACTTCCTCTTTGGATTCCTGGGGACAGCCAGTCAGTCCGAGAACCGTCAAAAGGGCCAGCGCAGATAGCGAGTAGATCGAGTTCTGTAGACGCTTCATGGGGACTCCTCCGTGCTCACTCAAGAGCGGGTCTGATAGTTCTTAGGATGGTGGCTTCAGCGACGGATTTCCAGTAATACAGTGTGAAAGATTGCACGTCCGTTTCGCAGCCCGGTCAGGGCTCGGCGATACTTGTAATGGGCACGCGACAATCGTTCACGGTCTGTGACAGTCAGTGACTTTTGCCGGGGAAAATTCGCTCCTAGAAGTACAGGATTTCGTCTTATCCTCCCGGCGATCGATGCGCGATGTAAGTCCTACCGACCGCCGGCCCGGTCCGGCGCCGCACCCGCCGGCCCACCGCCCCTGCCCTCCCCTGCAGGCGCGCGCGCCGCTGCCGCCGGCTCCGTTCCCGCGGCCCTCGCCGCTGTTCGTCGGCCGGCAGGACGAGCTGGCGCGCTGCCGGCGGCTCCTGGAGCACTCGCCCCTGCTGCTCGCCTACGGAGTGCCGGGCATCGGCAAGACCGAGTTCATCTACCAGCTGGTCGCCGAGCTGCGCGCGACCCGCCGCTGGCGCCGGACGCCGCCGATCCTGCTGCAGGCGCAGGCGGGCCAGCGCCTGGAGCAGCTGGTGGCGCAGCTCGGCAGCTTGCTGACGGGGCGCCCGGCCCAGGCCGAGCCGGCGCGGCCGCCCGGCAGCCTGCACGACGAGCTGGCCGCGGTGGCCAGCTGCCTGGATGAGGCCCCACGGCTGGTCTTCCTCGATGATGTCCACCACCTGGACCCGGCGTCCGTCGGGGCAGCGGTGAGCTATCTCGCCCGTCGCCTCGGGAGCGGCCGACTGCTCATCGCCTCGCGCCGCGAGCTCCCGCTGCTCGCTGACGCGGTGCCGCCCACGGTGGTCCGGCTGCCGCCGCTGGGGGTCGCGGAGACGACCGAGCTGGCGGTTCGCCTGGCCGAGCTGCAGGGGGTCAGTCCGCCCGATGCCCAGGCGGTGTTCAGCCGCACCGGCGGCAGCCCGCGCCTCCTGCACCGCCTTATGCACCGCTCCCCCGAGGCCGATGGGGACGGCGAGGAGGCGCTGGCGCAGACCCTGCAAGCGCTGCGTCCGGCGGCGCGCCGGCTGCTGGTGCTGGCCCGCATCCTGGCCGGCCGGCTGCCGGCGGCGGACTGGCTGCGCGCGGCCGGCCCGCTGTGCGGCCAGCAGCACGAGCTGGCGACGCTGACCCACTATCACCTGGTCGATCCCGCGCGCTGGACGGTCCCCGAGCCGGTGTGGAATACCCTGCTCACCCGGGTCGGGGCGCGCGAGCTGAAGGAGGCCCACCGCCTGGCGGCGCAGCTGCACCTGCAGCGCTGCGCCGGCGCTCCGGTGGGCTCGGCAGCGGCGGCGGCGGCGCTGGCCGCGGTCGAGCACCAGGTCGCCGCCGGCGAGCCGCTCGCCGCCTGGGCCACCTTCGCGCAGTGGGCCTATACCTTCTGCGCCACCGAGCTCGGCGGCCCGGCGCTGGCGTTACTACCGACGCTGCGCGCCGAGCTGCCCGGGCAGCGAGCGGCGATCGATCTGCTGGCGGTCCGGCTCCTGCTCAGCCAGGGGCAGCTGGAGCCGGCGCAGGCGCTGCTGGCGGAGCTCGGCGGCACCGCCGGCGCGACCGCAGGGGCACGCTGGCTGCTGCTCGCCGGTCAGGTCGCCCAGCGCGCCGGCCAGCTGGCGCGCGCCGACGCGCACTTCGACGCCGCATACGCCGCCGCCACCACCGCGCACGAGCGCTTTCTCGCCACCGTGCACCGCGCCGAGCTGGCGGCGCTGCGCGGCGCTGCCACGGAGGCCGCGAGCCTGCTGGCATCCAGCGCCGCCGCGGCGTCAGCATCGGTCGCGCTCTCGCCCGCCGAGACGTTGCGCCTGGGCTGCGCCAGGGCGCGCAGCCTGCTCCTGCTGGGGCAGCCGGCCGCTGCGGCGCAAGCAGTGGCGGCGGTACGCCGCGCCGACGCGCGGCGACCGGCGCCGCCGGAACCGCGACCGCCCGATGATCCAGAGGTCACGCTCGGGGTGCTGGCGACGCTGGCACACAGCGGCTGCGGGGACCTCGACGCCGCCAGGCGTGAGCTAGAGCAGCTCGGCTTCTGGGCCACCGCGACCGGGGCGCCGACGGCGCACGTCATCTCGTACTGCCGCGGCGTGCTGCTCCTCACGGCGGGCCAGCTGCCGGCGGCGCGGGAGCCGCTGCAGCACGCGCACAGCGCCTTTGTCGCCCAGCTCGACCTCGTGCCGGCCGCCGCGGCCGGGATCGCGCTGGGCAGCTGCGCGCTCGGCCAGGGCGAGCTGGCGCAGGCGACCCGCCTGCTCGGCGAAGCGCTGCGCCAGGCGACCCGGGCCGGCTGCGCGCCGCTGCAGCGGCTGGCCAGCGCGCTGCGGGCCCGGGCCTGTCTGGAGGCCGGCCAGACCGAGCCGGCGCTCGCGCTGAGCAACGCCGTGCTGAGCGATGCCCAGACCCCGCCGCGGGCCCGGGCGCTGGCGCGCGCGGTGCGCTGGCGCGCCTACGCGCTGGCCGGTGACACCGCGGGCGCCGACCACGAGCTGACCGCCGCCGCCGTCGAGGCGGCGCGCGGCGAGCAGGAGCTCGGCCGCCTCTACGAAGAGCTGGAGCGCGCCGAGTTCGCCGCCGCCTACGGCTGCCCGCACACCGCCATCGCCCACGCCGAGCGCGCGCAGCAGGCCTTTAGCGAACGCGGCATGCAGCACGAGCTGGCGCGCGCCCACCTGGCGCTGGCCCTGGCGCGCGCCTGCCGCCGCGAGCCGGCCGACCTCGGCCTGTGCCAGGAGTCGCTCGCCGTGGTCAGCGCCCGCGGAAAGAGCCACAGCTACGGTCCCCTTCTCTTGCAGGCGGCGCTGGTCGAGGCGGCGCTGGCCCACCAGCGCGGCGACGCGCCCGCCGCCCGCGATCAGCTGGAGCAGGCCCTCGCGGAGAACCTGGCGGCAGCGCACGGCCTGGCGGCGCAGCCCCTGCGCGCCGCCCTCTCGGGCCCCGACCCGAGCGGCTGGTCGGGCAGCACCGCCCTGCTCGCCCGCCTGGGCTTTGTGCCAGGCGACGAGCTCACCGAGCTTCCCCCCGGCCCGCTGGAGCTGCGCAGCCCGCGCGGCCGCCGACTTTTGCCGCGCGCGACCGCCGCCGCCGAGCACAACCGCTTCGAGCTCACCATCGACCTGGAGCGCAGTGAGCTGATCGTCGGCGCCACCGGCCGCCGGGTGAGCGGCCGCCCGCTCATGTGCGCCCTGCTCTCGCACCTTCTGGCCGCCGGAACCGCGGGAACCGATGCCGAGCGCCTGTTCCGCGAGGTCTGGCGCGGCACCGAGTACCATCCCCTGCGCCACCGCAACACCATCCACGTCGCCCTCACCCGCCTGCGGCAGCTGCTGCGCGAGCTGCTGCCCAAGCGCGAGCTGGTCGAGACGACGGCCACCGGCTGGCGGCTTACCCCCGACAGCCGCCTATGCACCCTGCGCGCCTTGCGCGGCTGACTGCCGTTCCCCTGGCCAGAGCAGACCGCTCTCTGAGCGCGGCTCGCGCAGCCGCGCTCGCCCCGGTCCGCGCCCTATGCCCTACTGCGCGGTCCACCCGCCGTCGAGCGTATAGGATGCGCCAGTGATCTGCGCCGCCGCGTCCGAGCACAGAAACACCGCCAGGGCGCCGATCTGCTCCGGGGTGACAAACTGCCGCGAAGGCTGCTTCTCCGCCAGCAAGTCCGCGGAAGCCTGCGCGTTGTCGAGCCCCTTTTTGGCGGCCAGCTGATCAATCTGCTTCTGCACCAGCGGCGTCAGGACCCAGCCCGGACAGATCGAGTTGCAGGTCACGCCGCTGCCCGCGGTCTCCAGGGCGACCACCTTGGTCATGCCGATGACCCCATGCTTGGCGGCGACGTAGGCGATCTTCTGCGCGCTCGCCACCAGCCCGTGCACCGATGCGGTGTTGATGATGCGACCCCAGCCGCGACGCCGCATCAGCGGCACCGCCCGCCGCATGCCGTAAAACGCCGAGGTCATATTGGTCGCGATCACCGCGTCCCACTTCTCCAGCGGGAACTGCTCGACCGGCGCGACAAACTGGATGCCGGCGTTGTTCACCAGGATGTCCAGCGAGCCGAAGGCGCTGACGGTGGCATCGACCATCGCATCAACCTGCTCCGGCCGCGTGACATCGCAGGGGTGGTACTCGACCTTGACTCCGAGCGCCGCGAGCTCGCGCTTGAGCGTGTGCACCGTCTGCTCATCGGTGAAGCCGTTGAGCATGATGTTGACGCCCTGGCCGGCCAGCGCCTGCGCAATCCCAAGGCCGATCCCGCTTGTCGAGCCGGTGATGACGGCCGCTCTTCCCTTTAGCATCCTGACCCTCTTAGAAAAATAGAAAGCCGCTCATCTGGAACGCGTCGTTTATCGCGTGCACGCCGTCGGCATACTGGTCATCGAAGCGGGCGTAGTCGAAGCCGACGCGGATCGCCTCGGTGATGTCGACGAAGAAGCCGCCGTTGTAGAAGATCTCGTTGTCGCGCACCCTGGCCGGGTTGGCGTACAGCTGCGAGTCGTGCAGCTGGCTGCGCGACACGTTGGCGAAAAGTCCCACGCGTCCGCCGACCCGCGGCAGGTAGTACTCCAGGCTGACGACGAAGGTCGTCCACCGGGGCAGCTGCAGCTGACCGTTTATGTCATACACCGCCAGGCCGGCATCGACCCCCGAGGCATACGTCGGCGGCGTCCCCATGGTGCTCGGCAGCGACGGATTGGCCACGCCGCCGTTGAGCCCCGTGTACAGGTCGTTGATGCCCTGACCGGTCACATACTCGCCCAGGATGGACAGCGAGTTGCCCTTGCGCTCTTTGGTGGCGGGAATAATCGGGATAAAGGCGTTCACCGCGATGCCCAGACCGAGCAGACTGTTGGTGGTCTGCGGCGCCGCGGCAAACTCGGGCAGGGTGTAGCGCCGCAGGTCGCCCGAGACCCCGATCGAGGCCGGCACCGTCGCCGTCGAGGTCAGGTAGCTTGTGTGCACGCCCGTCCACTTGTTAAACGCCAGGCGGAAGCCGGCCTCGAACTCGGGAAACGAGGAGTCGCGCTCGGGCGGACGCATGCCGGCGATCGCCATCTCGATCGTCACCGGCCGCGTCTTGATCGTCTTGGAGATGCGCAGCTGCATGGTGCGGGCGAACAGCTCGCCGACGATGCCCGCCCACTGCACAACGGCGGGGATGTAGTTTGGCTGCCAGCCGAACAGGTGCCAGGTCTGGCCGAACACGACGTCGACGATCGGGGTCTCGACCTTGAAGTAGGCGTGGCGGACGCGCAGGTTGGGGTTCACAAAGAAGCTGTTCTCGGTGATGGTGCTGCCGATATTGCCGGTGGGACCGAGCAGATCGAGCTCGAACAGGGCGCTGGCGCGCAGCCACGGCAGCTCCGGCGTCTGCACGCGCACGCCGATGCGGCTGTCGCGGATCGAGCCCTGCAGCCGGCTGTGCTCCGCTGCGTAGGTCCCCGGGCGGGCGACCTGGAAGTTCGAGCCGAAGTCGTTGAAGCTCTGGGTCGAGTCCCAGATGATGTCGCCCTGGACGAACCCGAACAGCGTCGTCGCCCACTTGCCCAGGACCACCGTCGTGCTGTCGGCGCCGCGCGGGCCCACCGCCTCGTGCAGGTCGCGCATCGCGCTGTCAAACTCGGCCTGCGAGATGATGTTCTTTTCGCGCAGCAGCCGCAGCGTCGTAAACCCGAAGAAGGGCTCCTTCTTGGGCGGCGGCGGCGGCGGGATCACCGGCCGCGCGGCGGCGATGACCGGAGCGGGCGCCGCGGCCGCGACCGGACCGGGCGGCGGCGGCGGCGGCGGCGGGGCGGCGGGCAGCGGGCTGGTCGCGCCGGTGGG
>JBGANQ010000130.1:0-21139 GCA_044222245.1 Polyangia bacterium
GGCGCCGCCGCGCCTGCGCGCCGCCGATCGAATCAGCGACGAGATCCCTCCGGTACCAGGGCGCAGCCCGAGCACCGCGGCGCAGTACGCGATCGAGACCGAGAAGATTCGTGCCGTCAGCGCCGCCGCGCCCGTCGCCGCGCCCGGCCCCGGACCGGGACTGGTGCCAATGCTGGTGCCGGCGCCCAAGTCCAGCTCGTGGCGAACCGCGGCGTTCGCCATGCTGGGCCTGGTCGTGGTGGCCGGTGGCGTGCTCGCCTACCTGTTTGGCACCATGCCGTATCACCCGCTGAGCGGCGGCCTGATTGCGACCAGCGATCGCCCGCCCGGCGAGACGGGCCCGCGGCCGGTCGTCGAGCCGCTTGGCGACCAGGTCGGCGACCAGAGCCCGCTCAGCGCGCCGGTGATTCCGCTGCAGCCGCCCGAGAAGGGCAAGCCGGTGGAGGTGGTCGCCGCCAAGCCGGACAGCAAGACCCCGAACAAGGCCGAAACCAAGACGGCCGCCGCCGCGGACAGCGGCACCAAGGTCGCGATGGTCCCGGCCAAGGACTCCGGCCACCCCACCGCCAGTCGAGTCGAGCCCGGCGGCACCGCTGGCAAGATCGAGCCCGGGGCGGTCGCCAAGCCAAACGGGGGCGTGAAGGTGGTGGCCAAGGCCCCGGTCGGCCCGCACCCGACTGGCGAGCCGGCCGCGGTGCCGAGCAGCCCCCGGCCGCCGACGCCGGTGGCTCCGCAGGTCAAGGTCGCCACCAGCCCGACGCCGCCGCCGACCCCCGCGGTGAGCCCGCCCAAGGCGCCGAGCACCCCGGTCGTCGCCGTCAAGCCGCAGCCCAAGACCTGGGAGGTGGTAGCGCTCAACGAGCCGCCCAAGCCGCCGGTGCAGCGCAGCGTGACCATTGCCGGCTCGCCGCCCGCACCCCCCGAAGCAGATAGCTCCCCGGGCCTGTCGAGCAACTCGCGCGGCACTCGCCCGCCGCCGGCGGAGCGACCAGCAAGCCCGTCTGGGGACGCCGAGGGCGCCGCCAAGCGCCCGGCCAGTGACTCCGAGGCGCTCATGCATGAGGCGCAGACGGCCTTTATGCACGGCGACAAGCCCGCCGCCATCGCCGCCGCCCTGCGCGTCACCCAGCGCGGCGGCGAGGACGCCATCAAGGCCTGGCGCTTTGTCGGGGCTGCAGCGTGCAGCGGCCGCCTGGGGGCGATGGCGGCCAACGCCTACCGCAACCTCAGAGACCCCGATCACAAGCGCCTCCTAGTCGAGTTGTGCCAGCGCAACGGCTTGCACTTCCACGACGGAACATTCAGCGCAGACGAGTAGCAGCAGCGGCGCCGGCAGCGGGGTTGCTGATTCTCTCCCCCGGGTGAATCCGGTATGCTGGGGAGTGCAGCCCTGGGTTGTCGCCACGCTGCTTCTGGATAGGATTCCGTGGACAGGCGAAACCGCGAGCGCAGCCACCCGCTTTCTGGCCGCCAGTGCCGGCGCAGCTCAGCACCACGCCACAAGTGTCCTCTGGGTCTGTCAGCCAGCCCCCGGGTGCCAAGATGAAGCGCAAGCCGCCTGCCGCCGGGTCCGCGCCGCGAAAGCCGCAGTGGACGCCGCTCGCCGATGCCGCGCTGCCGGCCGCGGTATTAAGCGCCTCCGGTCGCCTGCTGCACAGCAACGCCGGCTTGCGCGAGCTGCTCGGCTGGAGCGCCAAAGAGCTGCGCACCCTGCGCTGGGCGGACCTCACGCACCCTGAGTTCTCTTCGACGAGAGACCAGCACCAAACCTCCCGCAGTTAGCCGACTCTCGATGGTCGCCTCCGCTTATCCCACGGTCCGGATCGATCATGCCCTGCACAACACCGATGACCAGCGCGTCGTCAGCGAGACCGCGGCCCTGGCGCTATCGCTACGGCGGCGGTGGCCTTCTTATCGTCAGCCGGCGACCGAAAAAGGTGCCGCTCAGAACCGGCAGCGGAGAGCTGCCGCTCGGCCGGGCGTCAGGAGGGCTTGAACGTGCCGAACAGCTTGTCGCTGAGCGTGAGCAGCACGCAGAAGTTGGGCGGCTTCGGGCCGCAGTGGTGGTGCTCGTGCATCGGGGCCGAGGCGAAGACGGACTTGGGATACCACCAAAGGTCGTAGCCGCAGTGGGTGACCATGGTGATGAACGTGTTGAGCGCCGCATAGGTGACAAACACCATCGGGTGCACGCGAAACACGAAGGGATAGATGTAGAAGGTGATGAACACGCCCAGTGACTCGACGGGGTGGACGTAGAAGCCGCTCCATACGGTGAGTGGACGGGCTACCTTGTGGTGGACGTAGTGCACGCGGCGGAACACCAGCCGGCTACCGTGCTCGAGGCGGTGCCACCAGTAGGACAGCACGTCGCCAACGATGAGGCAGAGGACGAGGTCACGGGTAAAAGCGAGCAGCGTCGGGGCGCGCGCCGGCACTGGGAAGCGCAGCGGCATCGGCAGCCACTGGAGCACGGCGAAGACGACAAGGTAGCCGGGCAGCGTGACCGCCAGGTAGCGGACGGTCGGCGCGAACGGCAGCCGCTTGGTGACGAAGGCGTCGGCGCACGAGAAGGCCAGGCCGGCGACGACCACCGTCGTCATGATGGGGACGATGAAGAACAGCGGGTGACCGATGGTCGCGGCGCCGGCGACGCGGATGAGCGCGTCCCAGAGCGGCTGGAGTAGGAGCGGCGAGGCGGGGGTGTCCATGGGATCTCCGGGCGCGCGGCGGCAGCGGGCTGCGCGGTCGGGATCACTTGACCGCAGCTCGGGCCGCGGCACCATCCCGCAGACGCGGGGGGGGCTGCGGCCGCTCGATCGTCACGCGCAGGCCGGGCGCGGCGGGCTCGACGCGCAGGACGCCGCCGAGCTTGCGCGCCCGCGCGGTCAGGCTCTTCATCCCGCGGCCGCGACCGCGGCCCGGGGCGGCGGAGTCCGCGGGCAACCCGACTCCGTGATCGCGCACCGTAAGGGCTACCCGCGGCGCCCCATCCTTCCCCGTGCCGTCGGCCGCGCCGAGCCGCACTTCGACGCGCGGCGTGCCGGCGTGGCGCAGGGAGTTGGTGACCATCTCCTGCAGCGCGCGCAACACCTGCACGCCCTCGGCGGCGTCGAAGGTCGCTGCGACGTCGGCATCGACGGTGAAGGACAGCTCGACGCCGAGCGCGGCGCAGCGCGCAGCGAGCCGCGCGCGCAACCCGCCCAGCGCCCACTCCAGCGATGCGGCGTCCGGATCTAGCGAATCGACAATGATGCGCAGGTCGTCGAGGCAGCTCTCCAGTTCGGCGATGAGGTCGGCACCATGCAGCGCGCCGGCGCGCGCTTGGACCAGGAGCCCGAGGAGCTGGCCGCCGACGCCGTCGTGCATGTCATCGAGGATACGCTGGCGTTCGTGCAGGCGCTCCGCCTCCTGCTCGGCGCGCGCCGCCGCCCGCCTCGCACCCTCGAGCAGCGCCAGCAGGGCCACGGTCGCCAAAAGGACGCCGGCCTGGCCGACAAGGGCCAGCGTCGCGCGGACCGGCTCCCCGAGGTCCTGGCGGATCGGCAGCCCGACGCGCTCCGCCGCGTAGAGCCCGACAAGCTGCGCGGCAACCAGCGCCGCCCAGGCGAGCGCCGAGCGCTGCCCGGCGACGGCGTAGACCGCCACCGGCAAGAGGATATTCCACCCCACCGCCGGCGAGCCGAGCCCGCCGGTGCGCAGGGCGACGACGAGCGTCGCGGCGAAGGTGAGAGCGACCAAGACGTTGCCCACCACGGCTACCTTTGCGCCGCGGCGCAGGAGCGCGGGGACGGCGGCGAGGCCCGGCGCGAGCGGCGCCAGCGCGAGCGCCGACACCGGCGAACCGCCGGCGAGGTAGAGCACTGCCATGGCGAGGGTGAACGGGATGCCGAGCGCGGCCTGCGCCACCGCGACCCGCGTCCGCTGCACATCCTCGGCGTGGCGCGGGTCGGGGAGCAGGGAGTCGGCCCACGTCCACAGCCGTGCGGTGATGGGGCGCGCGCGGCTCATTCGCCGACGTCGATGAGACCGCTCTTCATCGCCTCGTACACTGCCTCTCCGCGCGAGTTCACCGACAGCTTGCGGTAGATCGCCTTCACGTGGTCGGCGACGGTGTGGTGCGAGATGCCGGCGACGCTCGCCACCTCCTTGAACGACAGGCCCTTGGCGAGCTGCTCGAGCACGGCGATCTCACGCGGCGTCAGCGCGATCGGCGACCGCAGCGGGGCGGACGAGCGGCGCTCTGCCGCGCGGCCGCGCAGGCGCGCCAGGATATGCCCCGCCACAGCTGGGCTAATCGGCGCTCCGCCGTCCAGAACGGTGCGGATTCCCGCGATCGCATCGACCGCGCCGACCCCCTTGAGCAGGTAGCCGTGCGCGCCCCGCTCGATGGCGGCGACCACCGAGCTTCCGTCACCGAAGACGCTGACGACGAGCACCTTGCAGCCGCCCTGCGCGCGCGCGTGCGCGATGAGCTCGAGCCCGCTGCCGTCGGGAAGCCCAAGGTCGACAAGCAGCACGTCCACTCCCGCCGCGACCAGCGCGTACCCCTGGGCCAGCGTCTCTGCCTGGCCGGTGACGACGAAGCCCGGCTCGGCAGCGCAGGCCGCGGCGAGCGCGCGCCCGAGGACAGCGTCGTCATCGACGATACCTATCCGGATCGGACGGGAGGGGAACGGCATCGGCGCATTCTAGGACGGCGCAGCTGCCGGCGGTCGATGAAACTGCGCGTGACTGCTCAAGACAGGCGCCCCGGGCGTACGGAAGACGGACGGGCCCTTAGCCGCGGCAGCGCGCCCTTCGCGCGTTATTGGAATCGGTTGAGCAGGATGCTGACGGCGCTGTTTCCGCCGCTGGTCACCGCGATGTCGAGCAGCCGATCGCCGTTGAAATCGGCCACAGCTACCGCGACCGGAACAGACCCCACAGGGAAGGTCGACGCGGCAGCGAAGCCTCCCTGATCCTTCCCAAGGAGTACACCGAGGCTATTGCTGCCCACGCTGGGGATAACGAGGTCTGGCTTGCCATCGGCGTTGAAATCTCCCACGGCCACTGCGTAGGGCTGCGCCCCGGCAGGATAGTGGACCGCGGCGGCGAAGCCTCCGGCACCATCGCCGATCAGAACGCTGACGCTGTCGCTGCCCACGTTGACGACTGCCAGATCTTGCTTGCTGTCGCCATTGAGATCGCTCACGGCGATCGCCTGCGGAGTTCGGCCTACCGCGAACTTCGCCGGAGCGGAGAAGCCGCCGCCGCCGTTGCCGAGCAGCACGCTCACCTCGTCACCGACCACATTCGCAACGACAAGGTCCGCCTTGGCATCGCGGTTGAAATCCCCCACGACCACTGAGTAGGGCGACATGCTCGCGGGGAAGCCGACCGCCGCGGCGAAGCCGCCCAGGCCGTTGCCGAGCAGTATGCCAACGCCGTCGCTCAGCTCGTTAACGACGGCGAGGTCGGTCTTGGCGTCCCCATTGAAATCCCCCACTACCACCGAGCGAAGATCCATCCCCGCGGCAAAGCTGGCAGCGGCAGCAAACCGGCCATCTCCAGTACCGAGCAGCACGCTGAGGTTATCGCTCCCAGAGTTGGCTCCCACGATGTCCGCTTTGCCGTCGCCGTTGAAATCCCCCACCGCTACGGCCTGAGGGTTCTTCCCGACGGGATAGTTGACAGCGACGGCAAACTCGCCGGCCCCTTTGCCGAGCAGCACACTGACATTGTTACTCAAGCTGTTGGCCACGACGAGATCGAGCTGGCCGTCGCGGTTGAAATCGGCCACTGCTATCGAGTTCGGAGCCGTGCCGACGGCGAAGTCCTTCGTCGTGAACGCAAGTGCAGGACGGGCCATATCCGCTACGGAGCGGGACAGATCCATTGCCGCACCGGCCAGATCCTCCGCACCACCGGAGTCGGGCCGGCACCCACTGTTCAAAGTCGCTGACAGCACCGCTGCACTTATCCAACAAAATTGCTCAGTTTGCATCCTACCTCCCTTGGCTGCACTCATAGCCGAGAAGCAGTCACGCCGCCACCTCCCGCGCGACCTGACCACCAGGATGACCGCATGCGCTGTCCGGTGTTCGCCCGGGCATCCTGGCCGCTGCTTGCGGCAGCTCGCGGGCGTCATGGGCCCCCCCACAGTGAGGGGGCGGCATCGTCATGCGCTCCAGCCAGCTCTCTGCCCGACGAGCTTACGCGCCAAACACGGGGTTTTTGGGAAACTGCGGCAGCTTCGGATCGATTCCCGCCCACGGCTGGGCGCTCGCGGTCCAGATGTTGCCCATGGGCTGGAACCAGCTCGGATCATCGAGGCTGCCGGGCTTGATGGCGAGGATCTGCGGGTTGGCCGAGTTGCCAGCAAAGACGGGCGAGCCGCACTCGGGACAGAAGCCGCGGCGCGCAGTGTGACCGCTGTCGGCGACTACCTGGTGATACTTGACCGCGCCACGGATTTTCACCGCTTCCACCGGGACGGCCAGTGCCGAGGAGAATGCGGTGCCGCTGGCCCGCTGGCAGTCCCGGCAATGACAGTGGAGCATGGCGAGCGGCGCTGCCGAGCACTCGTAGCGCAGGGCGCCGCAAGCGCAGCCTCCAGAGAAAGGTAGATCCATGCGTTTCCTCCTGGGAGGAGCATAGTAGCACTATCGGCTCTGCGTGCATCGACGGCGCCACCGGCCAGGGTCTGTGGTTTGCGGGCATTCGGCAGTACCTGACGGGAGCGGACATTGACTGGGCCTACTGGGCCTACTGGGCGTGGAACGGCACGCAGGCGCGCGGCACGAGCCGAAACCGTACCAGGGCATTCCGCGCCGCGCATCTCAGCAATATTCCCGTCGCTGTCTAGTTTTGCCCCAGCCGCCTTACCTCACGCACCCAAGTGTCCTCACCGAGACAAGGGGGCCGTCAATTGATCGGCAGCGGGGCGCGGGGCTGGCGGCTCGTTGGACTTGGGTGCGGATCGAAACTCGGCCAACGGGACTAGGACCGCGCTGGTGACTCATCGGGAAGAACTACCGCTGCAGGGCGGCGCATCGTGCGATTGCCGCCGACGAAGCCGAGCCGCTCATAGAGCCGCCAGGCGCGCTGATTGGCAGGGGTGACCTCCAGCGCGAGGGCGACGCTCGGCCGCCGCCAGGGACCCTCACCCCGCGCCAGATCGTCGAGCAGCCGGCTGGCATGGCCGCGATTGCGGTCGGTCGCGGCGATGAACAGCTCGTCAACCGTGCACAGCTCGCCGCCGACTTCGTTGGACCAAAAAGAGATGAGCAGCGCGTAGCCGGCGATGCGGCCGTCGATATCGAGCACCACCGCGGTCCCGCGCAGCGGCTCGCGCCGAAGGGCCGCCAGCGTTCGCCGAATCTGCGCGGCATCGACGGGGTACGACCCCGGATCTTCGGCGAAGAGGGCCAGGCACATGCTGACAATCGCCTCATCTTCACTTTCCTGCGCGGCGCGCCAAGTAGCCATGACTCCTTCCTGCCACGCATTTATTTTGAAGACTAGGGAAAACGCAGTGACAATGGAGGGACCACTTTGGCAAAACTGGAGCTCGGCGTGCAAAAGCTCGCTCGCATGGGACTGTTATTTGCACTCGCCATCGGCGCGCTGACCGCGGTGGCCTGCACCAACGACCCCAAGCCCAGCGAGAGCTGCGATGCCGGCTGCGGAGGGGGCGGTGGCGGCTGCAGCAGCCAGTGCAAGCCGGCCTGCACCGGCGGCAAGCTGTGCTGCGCCTACTCGGGCGGCGCCTGTCTGCCCACCGATGCCGGCACCTGTGCCAACAACAGCGGGTACTCGTGCGCCATGCCCACCGCCTCGGGCGTGTGCCCCATTCAGTGCTATCCGTGAGGGTGCGTCCGCCGCGCTGCGGGCGCGGCCGGGCCAGGCTCGTCGCGGTGCTCAGCAGGAGCTGGCGCCCGGGCGCCCCCCTGGTATCCTGCCAGATATAGGTCGCGCCGGGCGCTGTCCTCAGTGTCGAGCTGGCCGAAGACGAGCAGGTGCAGTGGCAGTGGAGCCGCGGCACCGACGGTCAGAGCCGCATTACCGGCTACCAGATCAGCAAGCGACCGCCTCCCAAGTAGCGTCCTAGTGAGCCTCGGTGGCGCGTCCAAGGGCGCGGCAGCGGGACACGATGCGCTCGCGCAGCCACTGCCGCAGCGGATCCTTGTGGGTGCGCTGGTGCCAGATCATCTGCATGTCGATCCCCGATAGCGCGACCGGGCAGGGCTGCGCCTTGCGCTGAAGGAACTGCTCATACCGCTGCAGCAAGGAGCGCGGGGCGGTCAGCACCAGGTCCTGCGCGCCGAGCAGCCAGGCCGGCGTCGTGAAGCTGGTCGTCGCCGCCACCACCTGACGCGCGAGGCCGCGCTCGCGCAGCGCCACATCGACGCGACCATTGAGATCGCCCGACAGGGTGATCAGCAGATGCCGCGCCTGCAGGTATTCCTCCAGGGTCAGCGGCCGATCGCCGGGCAGCCGGCCGCCGGCCAGGGTCGCGAACTCATCGTGAAAGAGCCGCCGCCGCGACAGCCCATCTGGGAGTTCGTGGAGGTGACCGGCCACCACCAGATCGAGCTGCCCGGTCTCCAGAGCGCGCGCGGTAAACGGGCCCTGCAGGTCGAGAAAGCACAGCTTGAGCCTGGGCGCCGCCGTCTGCAGCTCGGCCATCAGCAGGTGGCCGACGACCAGCTCGAAGTACTCGGTGCTGGCGATGTAGATGCACCCCTGGGCCTGCCGTGGATCGAAGGCGACGCTGCGCACCAGCGCCAGCTGCGTCGCCGCGCGGAAGGCGCGAATCTGCGGCTCCAGCTGCGCCCCGAGCTCGGTGAGCACGACACCGCGCGCGGCGCGCACGAACAGCGGTGCGCCGTAGTAGCGCGACAGCCGGCTCAGCGCATGGCTGACCGCCGACGGGGTCAGCGCCAGCTCGGCCGCCGCCGCGGTCAGGTTGCGGTGGCGGTAGATGACCTCTGCCACCAGCAGCAGGTTCAGGTCGAGGTCGCGCAGCTGAACAGTGTTCATATCTCAGATGAGTAGCATGCACTTCTCCCCGGCGGCAACGCTGATCATACTGCTTTCCAGGCAGCAGTACTGAATATGCTGCACAACTCACTGCCGCGCATGCGCGCGCCCCCGGGCGCGGAAAGGACCGTCATGAATACTAGGACTCTGCTCTCCTCTGGCTTGCTCTCCCTGGCCATCGCCTGCGGGTCGACCGGGTCGACCGGACCCGCGGACGTCGAGCAGCTGCCCCTGCCCGGCGACAGCTACTACCCAGAGAGCCTGAACGTCGGCGCCGATGGCGCCCTTTATGTCGGCAGCCTGGCCAGCGGGCAGGTGGTCAAGTTCGCGCCGGGTTCGACGGCGCCGCAGGTGCTGGTGCCGCCGGGAACCGTCAAGGCGGTGGCCGGGGTGCTGGTCGATGACGCCGCGGCGGCGCTTTACCTGTGCACCGATGACACCTCGGCTCAGAACCCGGCCCCGCCGGTGGTACGCAGCTTTCGCACCAGCGATGGCGCGCCGCTTGGATCGTATCCGTTCCCCGCCGGCGGCTTCTGCAACGACCTCGCCTTCGATGGCAAGCGCAACCTTTACGTGACCGACTCGAGCGGCAAGATCTACCGGCTGCCGAGCGGCGGCAGCGCGCTTTCGCTGTGGAGCAGCGACCCGGCGCTGGCCCCGCCGACGCCGCAGGGCTTCGGCGCCGACGGCATCGTCTGGGACGGCAAGGATGGTCTGTACGTCAACACCTTCAGTAGCAGCACGCTGCTGCGGTTTCCCATCAACGCCGACGGCAGCGCCGGGACGCCGAGCCCCATCCGCGTCAGCCCGGCGCTCAGCTCACCCGATGGCATGCGCCTCCTTGACGCCAGCACGCTGCTGGTCGTAGAGGGCGCCGGCCGCCTGACCCGGGTGGCGGTAAGCGGGACGACGGCGACGGCGACCGTGCTCAAGGACGGGCTCAACAGCCCCACTTCGGTGGCCCACTACGGCGGCTACGGCTGGGTCGCCGAAGGGCAGCTCGGGCACTTCCTGGGCCTGATCAGCGGCCCGCCCAATACGCCTTTCCTGGTGCGCCGGGTCGCCCTGCCCTAGCCTTCCAGCGCGTCGCGCGACCCGCTAGCGCAGCCACAGCGGCCACTCGGAGGGCTCGCAGTCCAGGGGCGCGTGCAGCGGCGTCTCCAGGATGCGCGGCGCCGCCTGCGCGGCCAGCACCGCGGCCAGCGCCGCGCGGCCAAACGGCGCCGGCATCGGCGGCACATTACCGGGCGGCCGGGCCTGGCCATCGCCGTCGGTGTCGAGCCAGACCGGGTTGGTAAAGCCGATCGGCCGCGCCTGGCCCGCATTGACGGCGCCGATGATATCGGTAGCCAGTGGCTCGTTGCCGACGACCACCGCGACGAGCCAGCCATCAGCGGGCACCGCCACCTGGATCGAGGTCTGCAGCGACGGGTGGGCGCGGTAGGTGATCGGCACCTCGGCCACCTGCTCGCCGTTGCGGTAGACGATGACGCGGCTTATATCGATCCAGCCCGCGGCGTCCGCCCACAGGTCAACCTTCACCTTGCCGCCGACCACCGGCACCGTCTCCCCCATGCCGTGGCCATCGACCCGCAGGTGGACCAGCGGGCCATTGGTCGCGATCGCCTGCATCTCCAGCATCGCCGCCCGCACGTCGCTCGGCAGCACCTGGTCGGGCACATCGGTCGGCAGGCGCAGGAAGGTGCGCGGGTAGCCGGCCCGCAGCCAGTCGGCGCGGTGGGTATCGCTGTTGCCGACCCCGGTGACGCGGCGGCCGCGATTGAGCAGGTAGAACCAGTCGCGCAGCACCGGCGTGATGGTGACCGGCGTGTTCTCGTAGCCGTTTAGGACCTCGATTCCGTCGAACAGCCCCTCGGAGGCGAGCGGCTGCCCGGGCTGCCAGCGCAGGTTGTGGAAGTACCCCAGATCCGGGCCGAGCCGGGGGTGATTGATGATCACCAGCGGCTGCCCGGGCAGCTGGTGGATGAGGGGAAAATAAGTCGGCGCGTCGATGCCGCCCCAGGGCCAGCGCTCCCACTCCGGGGCGCCGAGCAGCGACGAGTCGGGGTCATACTTCACCGGGAACACGCCGATGTGGCCAAGGTCAAAGCCGTACTCGCTGCCCGGGATCGACACCGCGTACTTCTGCAGCCCCAGATCTCTTATCGCCGGCTCCATATCATTGTGGAAGACGTGCTCGGTGGGCACCAGGACCGAGACCCCGGAGCAGATCTCCGAGATGACGCGGTGGCTCACCGGGATCTTCGAGTCGCTGCTGACCTTGCTGTGGATGTGCTGGTCGGACCCCATCCAGCCCGGCTCGGGCAGCCGCACCGAGTGCTCCAGCACCACATCCACCGGGACAACCTGCCGCCGAGCGACGCGCACGTCTACCCAGACCGACTCGTACTCCATGCCCTGGATGACGCGCAGCCGGTAGCTGCCCGCCGGCACCGGCACCAGTCCCTTGCCATACGGCAGCATGACACCTTCGGGGACCCCGTACACGCCGGCGGCCAGGTTGGACATCAGGTTGCCGTCGGACTTGAAGTCAAGCTTCTGCTTGGGATCGGCGGGATAGAACAGCACCCGCGCCGGCATCGGCAGCAGATCATCGCTCGATCGGATGGTCAGGTGTACCGCCGGCCCGAGCGGAATCGCCGACGGCGGCGTGCTGCGGGCGCGCGGCCCCCCGCTGCCCGGGTCGGAGTCGCCGATCGGCTCGGTCCCGCAGCCAAGCAGAGCGAGCAGCGGCACCCAAATTCCCCACGGCGAGCAGCGGTGAGTCGGCATGTCCACAATCTACCTCGATAGGGGGTCCCTATTGCAATGGGCGTGTAGCAAGGCGCGGATCCGCGCGCAGTATTTGGATACCCGCCGGACTGCTCGTCGCCGCCGCGGCGCCCGTTGCGGGCTCTTGTGTCGAGCCGCGCCGCCGTTGTATGCCGTCAGCATGCGCACCCACCTGGCTCTGCCCGTCCAGCCCTCGACTTCCCTGCTCCGCCTCCTCTCGCGATCTCTTCAGCGCCCGCGCTGGCGCCGGCTCCGCCGGTGGCGATCGCTGCCGGGACTTGCTCTTTTGCTGACGCTGGCCGCGGTGTCCACGACCGCCAGCGCCAAGGGCAAGGGCGGCGAGTCGCCCGAGTCGCGCAAGTGCCCGCCGGGCGAGACCACGGTCAAGGTCGCCCCCGTCGAGCTCAAGCTCAAGTGCAAGGACGGCTTTCACGAGTGTGAGGCCGACATTCCCCTCAAGGCGCAGAACTGCACCGGCGGCTTCCTCGAGTTCACCAAGCTCGAGATGTACGAGCACGACCGGCGCAGCCTGGTCCTGGAGTTCAGCCCCGCCTCGATCGTCCCGCCCGGCGCCTCGTGGAAGGAGCAGGTGCCATGGACGACCCCCGGCGAGGTCGAGGCGGTGGTCTACTTCCGCCCCTCGGGCGGCAGCGACACCGACGCCGCGCGCGCCCAGGTCAAGGTCGTAAACCGGGCCCTGGACGACGCCAAGAAGAGCTGCGAGCGCTGCAGCGGCACCTGGGGCAAGTACGGCATCAACCAGAACGAGGGCTGCAACTGCAAGACCCCCGACGCCGACAAGACCTGTCACGATGGCAACGAGTGCAAGGGTCAGTGCCTGTTCATGCAGTACGACGGCAGCGGCCGCGAGGTCGGCAAGTGCAGCGATCACGAGCGGCTCAGCGGCTGCCTGGAGATCATCGCCAAGGGCGCGAGCAAGCTGCCCGTCCGCCTGCCACCGCCGCGCAAGCTGCCCACCTGCCTGTAGCGACCGGCGCCGCACCGACCGCAGCATTCCGTTGTCTTCCGAGCGCCGCTAGCCGCCTGCGCTGGCGACGGGCGGCGCGCCCCGGCGCCCCGCGCGATACTACGCACCCTGAGGACCGCGAGCGCCATCAGGGGTCCCTGCGCCGGCTGCGCAGCGGTGAGCTCGTCCGCCACCGCGAGGCCCTGCGCCTGCGCCATCGCGACGGCCACTCGATCGCCTGTCAGGTGCAGCTGGCGGCGAGCGGCAATCCGCTGCGGGGACCGCTGCTCTGCCAGCTGATCGGCGCGGACCCGCCCAGCCACTCTCCGTCGGGCCCGGCGGTGGCCCCGGGGTCGCTGCTGCAGGCGGTCGGCGACAGCCTGGCGGGCGGCTTCGTGTTTCAGCTGCTCGCTCAGCTCAGCGGGCGGGAGCTCACCAACCTGCGCTTCGGCTACCTCGGCGCGGCCGCGCCGACCCTGCTGGAGCTCCCCGAGTCAGCCCTTCGCGCGGATGCCGGCCTGCTCCTGCAGCAGCTCGAGTCCGGCGAGCGCCAGCGCCTCCTCGACGCGCTGAGCAGTCCGCCTCCCGCCCAGACTCCGCTCGACCTGCAGCTCCGCTACCCCGCCCCCTCCGGAGGCAGCCGCTGGCTCCACCTGCGCGCGATCGCGCAGCCGCCGCTCGGCGACTGCCTGCGCTGGGAAGGGGTCGTGCAGGACATCACCGAGCGTGACGTCCCGGGTGCTCTTGTCCGGCGGTGAAGCAAGTATGGAGATGGGGTGCGGACGTGATGCGAACAGATTTGCGGTAGAGGCGTTTGCTAGGGCGATCCAGTTCGAGCTTGGCCGACCTCGCAGCCGACGCGGGGCGCAGGTGGATGCGGCCCAGGCCGCCGTTGCCGCCGGGGCTGCCGGGGCCACAGCTGCCACCAGTGGCGCCGCCGCCGCCCAGAGTGGTTATGCGCCCGCTGCCGAGCGAGGTCGCGCCGGCGGTGAACAGGCGAATCGCGCCGCCAGCGCCGCCGCCGCCGCTGCCCATGCCGCCGCCCCCGCCGCCGCAGCCGGCGAAGGCGTTGCTGCCGCCCATGCCAGCGCCGCCGTTGGCCTCGATGGAGCCAGTCGCGTTATTGACTGTTAGGGAGCTCGCCAGGATGACGATGATGCCGCCGCCGTTGCCGCCGACTCCAGGGTGGGTCCCGTCTTCATCCGGACCGCCCTCGCCACCGCCGCCGCCGACGAAGATCTGACGGCTCAGGTCCTGGCTACCGATCAGGTTGCCGGCCAAGCCGCCCCCGTGCTTGAGGTTGACGATGCACAGACCGAGCGAGCCGTCGGCGCCCGGGCTGCCGCCGGTGGCGTGCGAG
The DNA here is from genome assembly GCA_044222245.1 of Polyangia bacterium. Lineage (GTDB taxonomy): Bacteria > Myxococcota_A > Polyangia > Palsa-1104 > JAEUJZ01 > CALFML01. Next base: position 14,145 of record JBGANQ010000130.1, read on the forward strand.
CCGCCGCCGCCAGCGGCGCAGTCCTGGCCGCGCGTGCCGCCGCCGCCGCCGCTACCATTGTTGATCCCGTAGCCGGCGTTGTCCGGAGTGCCGAAGGTGGAGCTACCGGCTTCGGACTCTCCATACCTTCCATGCGAGATCGCGCAGCCGGCTCCGGAGGGGCTTCCCGGGAAGCAGTTCACTGGGTCGCCGCCGCCACGGAAGCCGCGGCCGCCCATGCTGACGGTCCCATCGATCGTCACGTTGCCGGTGGCCTGGAAGACCATGATGCCGCCAGTAGTTCCGTTCCAGGCCGGAGCCACCATGGTGCCGGTGGCGGCGACGCTGACGTTAGTGTACTGCTGTACCACCACGGTCTGGGCACCGGTCGTATAGCTGTTGGCCAGCGGATTGGCCAGGGTCGCGGTGGTCCCAGCGATGGCGGCGATTCGGTTCAGCTCATGGTTCCCCGCGCCCATCCCCTGCGTCTGGTGGATGAACACGCTCTGTCCGGTGGCGAAGCCGGTGGCGCTGGTCAGGGTCAGGGTGGTCGCGCCCTTGGTGCCGGTGGCGGCGCTGGCGATGGAGTTGGTGGTCTGACTCATGCCCGCGGCGACGCTGAGCGGACCGTCGCCGCCACTGCCAAGGCCGCATTTGCCGCTGTCGCACAAAAGCGGTGCGCAGTCGCTGTTCGCGGTGCACACGCCGCCCAGGGCGCACGGCGCACAGCCGCCGCCGCAGTCGACATCGGTCTCGGGGCCGTTTTTGACCTTGTCGGTGCACGAGGGCGCGGCGCAGCGGCTGCCTGTGCAGACGCCGGTTGCGCAGTCACCGGCCCCGCTGCAGCCCTTGCCGACGGCGCACTTGCCGCAGCCGCCGCCGCAGTCGACGTCGGTCTCGTTGCCATCGGTGATGCCATCGGTGCAGCTTGGGTCGCTGCAGACTCCCGCGGCACATACGGCGCTCAGACAGTCGGCTCCGATGTTGCATTTTCTGCCGAGCGCGCATTCGCCGCAGATGGCGCCGCCGCAGTCGATGTCGGTCTCGGGGGCATTCTGGATGCCGTCGATGCACTGCGGCGAGCACTGCCCGTAGGTGCAGCTGTTGGTAGGGGCGCTGCTGCAGCTTACCAAGTACCCCATTCCCACCAACAGTCCCAAAGTAACCACGCGCAGAAGGTCTTTCATAGGGCTGTAACTCCTTACTACTTAAGATTGAGAATCAAAGAGAGGTTGTCGGCGTAGCCGTCGTTACTCACCCCGGCCGTGCGGGTAGCAGTCAGGGTGACCAGAACCGTGCGAATGCCCGCCGTAACGTCGGCCGAGCTTGTCCGCTGCACCAGCGCTGAGGCGCCGCCGCGGTCGGAGTTCAGGATCGGGCCCAGGTTGGACGAGGCCTGAATCCGACTCTGGCCATCGAAAAATTGAACCGAGAGTCGAGCGTTGTCATCCTGGCCGGGGAAGCCGCCGAACCAGCCCGATGCCGTGTAGGCTAGCGCTCCCTTGTCGATTAGTCTGGCGCAGTTAGTCAGGTCGATGCCCTGGGTGGCGGTGGCGGTCGAGGTGGCGCCGCCATAAAAGAAGTACGTTCCGCGGGTGGTCGGGCCCGGGTCACTGGCCTGGAGAAAGCCGGCGGTGCCGTAGGCGAGGCCAGTCATCTGCGGGTTGACCGCCCAGCCCGGCAGGTACATGCCCGGCGCGGGACCGTCCTCGGCGCCGCCGTTTATGATCAGCTCCTTGGCGATCGGGCACGAGCTGCAGATTCCGGTGACGCACTGCGCGCTCTGGCAGTCGCCGACCGCTTGGCAGCTGCGACCATCCTCGCAGCGAGCACAGGGACCGCCGCAGTCGAGATCGGTCTCGCCAGCGTTCTTTACGCCGTCGAAGCAGGTAAGGGGAATCGGCTCGAACGTCGCGGTCGCCTGCGCGTCATTTAGAAGATTCAGGTCGCATGTCGGGACGGCGCCCTGGCAGCGGCCTTCCCACTTCACAAATCGGTAGCCGGCGGCCGGCGTCGCGGTCAGCGCGAGCTCGGCACCCGGCTCGGTCACCGTCTGGCACTGCGTGCCGCAGCTGATCGCGCCGCCGATCGAGCTCACCGAGCCCTGACCAACCACGGCGATCGTCACGTTGATCATGGGCTTGGGGGGCGGCGAGCACGCCGGGGCGAGCGCCAGTCCGCCGAGCAGGCACAGGAGGCGGGCGGCCCGACGCCGCGACGCCAGCAGCAGGCCGCCGAGCAGCAGCAAGCTCCAGCCGGCAGCGGCGCTCCCGCCGGCGCGGCGGTTCATGCTGCAACCCAGGCCGTCGCCGGACAGCTGGACGTATCCGCTAATCTGGGCGGAGAGCGTCGCGTTGTCGTTGGCGGCGTTATAGTCAAACCCGCCGCCGGAGACGTTCGCGCTGACAGTGAACTGGCCCTGCGGGTCGCGCGGCAGGTCGAGGAATATTTCGACGATCTCGGTCTGGTTCACCGCGAGCTGCGGGACGGTGCAGCTGACCAGCTGGCCCTGCTGGGTGCAGGTGAAGGCGCCGCTGCGCGAGACCACCCCGGGGATGCCCGGCGGGAGCATGATCGTCGCCTTCACGTTGGCGGCCGGGTCGGGCCCGAGGTTTGTGTAGTTGGCGTAAAACGGCGCGCGGGTGTAGCCGGGCCGATCGGTCGACCCCAGGCCCAGGGTCACCTGCAGATCCGCAGCATATACGGGCGGCAGAAAGTCCTGGTTCAGCGTCGTCGCGGGGTTTACCGCGCCCAGCGCACCACCGGTCGCGCCGTTCATCGGGAAGGTGCTGAAGCTCGCGGTCAGGGTCTTGCCGGCAGCGCCGCCGGCGACCACCGGCTGGGTGGTGGTCTGGCCGACGAGCGCCACGAAGCCGCCGCCGCCGCCGCCGCCGCCGCCCTCACCTTCAGTGGGGGTCAGCTGCGGGGACATGTTGCCGCCAACTCCGCCGAGCGCCGAGACCTTGGCCGCGGCAATCGTCCCGGTGGCCAGCAGGACCACCGAGCCGCCGCCGCCGCCGCCGCCGGGAGCGTCGCTGTTAGTGCCCGTGGTAAAGCCGCTCGCGCCACCTGAGGCGCCGTCCGCGGTGATGCTGCCCTGGCCAGCGATCGTCCGCGCCAGCACGAACACCAGGCCGCCGCCATTGCCGCCGCTGCCACCGTTGTTGTTGTTGGACTGCCCGGCGCCGCCGCCGCCGCCCAGGTACAGCCGCCGGCGCACGTCCGCGAGCAGCGGGCGGCCGCCTAGACCGCCGAGGCTGACGCGGTTGCCGCAGCCCCAGGTCATGGTGCCCGGCCCGACGGTCAGAGGGTCAAGTGCGGCGCCGCTGCAGGCATAGCCACCGCGTCCGCCGCCGGCCGAGTCGGCGTACAGCTGATTGGTGGCGTCGTAGGCCGGATCGAGCTTCCAGGCGGTCATGTAGCTCGCCTGCGAGATGTCCATGACGCCCTGGCCAGTCCACAGCTTTCCCGGCGCCAGCGCGTTGGCACCGCCGCCCCCCGGACAGTTGATGTTGTTGCCGCCGCCGCCGCCGTTCGCCGCCGCGGCGCGGCCGTAGCTGCCGGTGATTGCGTAGTCAGCCACGCTGCCGCCGACTCCTTCGCCGCGAGCCCCGGCGATCGTGCCGTCCGTGGTCCGGTAGCCGAGGTAGTTGACGGGGCTTGTGCCATTTACCATCTGGCCGCCGCGGAAGCCCAGTCCGCTGGCCGAGATCGTGCCTTCGACCTGGACGCTGTCGGCGGTGACCACCACGACGCCGCCGGTTTGGCCGTTCCAGGGGCTCGCGGCCAGGGTGGCGCCAGCGGGCACGGTCAGGTTCTGATACTGCGGCACCAGGATGACCTGGGTGTGACCCGCCGCCGTGTAGTCATACTGCAGCCCGCTCGTCCCATGGCTGCGCACTTGCACGCTGCCGGCTGTCGCATCGACTCCGGTCACCGTCACAAGCTCGTAGTGGCCGGCGTTGCGGATGTCCAGGACCTCCCCATTGCGGGCGGCATCCGAGAGCAGATCGATGGCCGCCCCCTGCATCTGGATGATGAACAGGACATCCCCGGCCTTGAGCCCCGGCAGCACTGCCAGATCCTGGAGCGTGATGCTCCTACTCCCGGCCACCGCATCGGTGGCGAGGACCGCGTACTGATTTACGACCTCTTGCCCGCTCACCGTGCGATCGCCGCTCTGGCCAAGGACCGCCGTGCGGTACTCCGCCACCGCGGCGTCAGGAGCCGAGCAGCCAGTGCTCAGCGCCGCGCCGCACAGCCATCCCGCCATACATGAAGCCCACTTTCGGTGCATCAAAGTCCCTCCCCAATAAGCAAACCTGTGAGCGATTGCCCGCGTCGCCCGAGTTCGTCTGTGTGTGGGCAGCTTCCTACTCGGTCTTGGCCGGTCTGGCTTTCTTGCTGTGGTGACGTTTCTTGGTCGGGTCGCTCCCGCCCTCCGCTGCTCCGCCGGTCTCCGCGGCGGCGGCCGATTTGTGATGCCTGGAGCGCCGCTGCTTCTTATCGGGGTCCTTGTCGATGACCTCGGGGGCCTCGGCCGGCGCTGCCTTGGTGGCCGACTGCGGCTGCGGCGGATCGACGATCACGAAGTCGACGCGACGGTTGGCGGCGCGGCCCTTGGCCGTCTTGTTGTCGGCGATGGGGTTATCCGGACCGAAGCCCTTGGAGTCCAGCCGGACCTCGGCAACGCCGTTTTCCACCAGCCACCGCTTGACGCTCTGCGCGCGCCGACCGGACAGCTCGATGTTGTATTCCCGCTTGCCGCGGTCGTCGCTGTGACCCTCGATGAGGACCTTTCTGATCTGCGGGCTGGCCTTGAGCGCGTCCGCCATGCTCTGCAGCAGCGGAAAGGACTTCTTCAGGATGACATCCTTGTTGGTGGCGAAGAACACCGGCTGCAGGATGGCGATCTTGCCGTCCCGCACCTGGACCATGCCCGGGCAGCCGTTCTTCTTGGGGTCCGCACTCGGCGCGCCCGGCTGGTCTGGGCAGGCGTCCTCGGGATCAACGACCGTATCATGGTCGCGATCACCCAGCGGGCAGCCCTTCTTCTGCGGGTCCGGCTTGTGTCCGGCGGGCACGTCCACGCATAGATCTTCGTAGTCATATGCGCCGTCGCCGTCCTTGTCGCTTGCCGGACAGCCTTTCTTCTGCGGCTCGGGGTGCGCGCCCTGCGCCGTATCTGGGCACAGATCTTCGTAGTCATATACGCCGTCGCCGTCCTTATCGCCGGCCGGACAGCCTCTCTTCTGCGGATCGGGGTGCGCGCCCTGCGCCATGTCCGGGCACAGATCTTCGCTGTCGGGCACGCCGTCGCCATCGCGATCGGGCGGCAGCGGACAGCCTCTTCGCTGCGGATCGGGGTGCGCGCCCTGCGCCGCGTCTGGGCAAAGATCTTCACTGTCATACACGCCGTCACCGTCACGATCGGACGGACAGCCGTTGGTCCGGGGGTTACCGGTGCGCACCCCCGGCTCATCGACACAGGCGTCCTCGCTGTCAGAAACTCCGTCCTTGTCGCGGTCGACAACCTGCTTGCGGATGGGGGCGTAGGCGACGCGAAACAGCATCCGGAAGTCGGGCGTTCCCGGCTGGCGCAAGATGCCGAGCCCGCCGGCCAGTCCGAGCTGCACCTGGCTGGCTATGTTGTAGTGCGCGCCGAGCAGGACCTCCAGACTGGTCGCCCCCGGTTGACCGGCATAGTTCGGGATGACCAGGGTGGCGAAAGTTGCCTCGGGGCCGATGGCGAAGCGGCGCTCCAGATCGGCGTAGCTTATCCCGAAGCCGACCTGGACCTCCGACCCGGCGGTGCTGCCCTCGGGTCCGATGTTGCCCAGGCGCGCCTCAGGGCGGTAAAGAAACCCGCCGGTAAGCGACCAGCGGATGTGGTGACCCAGGCCCGCCAGGACCAGCTTGGGCAGTACGCGCACATCCTGATCGCTCACCGTGGGCGCCAAGCTGTCGGTGAACTTGCGCAGTGGCACCCAGACTTGCGCCCCGATGCTCAACGAGATCGGACTCCGGTCGGGCTGGCCGACGATCCGTACCAGAAGACCGAAGCGAGGATCGCCGACGCCGACGCCGGTCATGGGAGCGACGCCGCCGTAGGGACTCGGGCTGCCGATCTCCAGAAAGGCGATGGGCAGCGTCGCCGAGATGTTTATCCGGTCGAGGAACGATCCGGCCAGATCGAGGTGGCCCAGGAACTGGTGCTCGATGACAAAGTCGGTGCGCGTGAAGCTGCCGTCCGGCCGGGTGACGCCGAACACCAGGGGGTTGTTGGCGTAGTTGAGGGTGACGCCAGCGGCAAAGTAGCGCGTCGAGGAGTACCACGGATGATCTACCGCGAAGGACCACTCACCGGCCGTCGTGGGCTCGTAGCGGTTTAGCTGGAATCCCCGGTTCTGCGCGGACGCCACCGCGCCCATACCAAGAATACTAATAAGACATGCGAGCGATAAAATGCGCCTCAACGTACCCCCCACCCAAGTTTCTGCGGTCGGTCCGGATGACAAATTCCGTTCGTCATCCTCCGGGCCAACCGGATATCTTAATCAAAAAAGGTGCCAAATTACTAGCAATAAGATTCTCCCCACTTAAGCGGGCCGAATACCTGGAGCACGGCCGAATCCGAATTCAATCGGAGATTGGAATCGGACGTCACGCCGCTTGACGCAGCGACCGCGCGCTGCAACGCAGCTGGCTGTTATTATGGGAGCTGGCCAGGCGACGGTGGAGCCAGCCGAGCCTGGGTTGGAGCTGCCGCAAGACCGATCCGCAATTCGGTGCACCTCTGCCCGCAAACCTGTCCGCAAGCGGCTCCCGACAACATGCGGACGGAATCCCCTGGCAGCCCGCTCGGAGGCGACATTCCCGAGCGTGACGTCCCGGGTGCTCTTGTCCGGCGGTGAAGCAAGTATGGAGATGGGGTGCGGACGTGATGCGAACAGATTTGCGGTAGAGGCGTTTGCTAGGGCGATCCAGTTCGAGCTTGGCCGACCTCGCAGCCGACG
>JBGANQ010000131.1:0-21237 GCA_044222245.1 Polyangia bacterium
GCGGGACCGCCGGTGCTGTCGCCGGCCTACAAGCTGGTGCTGGCGCTGCCGCTCGTCACCGTGCCGGCCCTCACGCTGCAGCTCACCCACCCGCTGCCCGGTCTCGGCTCGGTGGTGCTCGGGCTGCTCGGGCTGCAGCTGCTGGTGCTGCTGGCCACCGGGGTGACGGTCAACCGCCTGGTCGAGATCCTCGCCACCCGCGAGCGCGGCGTGTCCGAGTACGCCGGCATGCTGGCCCTGCTGGCCGCGGCGCCGCTGCAGGCTCCCGCCAACCAGGCGCTGCAGGCGGCCCTGCGCACCCAGGGTCGCGACGCGGTGCACGAGCTGCGCCGCCTCCACGACCTGGTCGGCTACCTGGAGCTGCGGCGGCACCTCATCCTCTGGTTCCCGGTCAACGCGCTGCTCCTGTGGGATGTGTTCTTCGCCCTGGCCATCGGCCGCTGGCAGGCGCGCAGCGGCAAGGCGGTGCGCGGCTGGCTGACCGCGCTCGGCGAGGTGGAGGCGCGCAGCAGCCTGGCCAGCCTCTCGTTCGACAACCCGGACTGGGCCTTTCCCGAGCTCACCACGGCGCCGGCGACCCTGTGGGCGCAGGGCCTGTCGCACCCGCTGCTCCCGGCCGACCGCCGGGTCGGCAACGACGTGACGCTGCCCGGGGCGGGGCGCGGCTTCCTGGTGACCGGCTCGAATATGTCGGGCAAGAGCACGCTCCTGCGGTCGCTGGGCCTGCTACAGGTGCTCGGCTGGGCCGGCGGGCCGGTGTGCGCGCGGGCGGCGCGGCTGTCGCCGATGCGGCTGCGCACGGTGGTGCGCATCGACGACAACGTGCTCAAGGGGGTCTCGCACTTCTACGCCGAGCTGCAGCGCCTGAAAGAGACCCTGGACGAGGCGGCGCGCGCCGAGCGCGAGGGCGGCCCGCCGCTGTGCTACCTGCTGGACGAGATCCTGCACGGCACCAACACCCGCGAGCGCGAGCTCGGGGCGCGCCTGGTCATAAAGACGCTGTGCCGCCGCGGCGCCACCGGCGCGGTCTCGACCCATGACCTGAGCCTGGCGAGCCTGGCCGAGGACACCGCCGGGGCGGTGCGCAACATCCACTTCACCGAGTCAGTGCGCGACGGCGAGATGACCTTCGACTATGTGCTGCGCGACGGTCCGGTGCAGACCACCAACGCCCTGCGGCTGATGCGCCTCATCGGCATCCCCCTGGACTGGGACGCCGAGCCGGGAGCTGTCGAGCTTGGGCCGCAACCTGTGACCCCGGACACTCGGAGACCGCAAGAAACCTAGGGCCTGCAGCATTGACAGCCGGGAAAACTCTCTTAGCTTGAAGGTTAGGCGTGAGGCATTGGGCCCACGCTGGTCAGACCCGCCGGGTGCGATGGCCCTGGCGCGAGGAGAGTACATGTATCCGGGACTCATCTTTTGGTGGAACAAGACGCATGGCCAGCAGGGATATAGGGGGCAACATGAAGGAGCCTGGGCAAGCTGCGGGGAGAGCGCGGCCGGACCAGCGTGGACGAGTCAGCGTCCAGCGGTCGCGGCAGCCGACGGCTGCGGCGGCGATTCGCTGGGCAGCGCCTTCGGTGTCCGGCGGCCTCTGCGGTTTCTTGCTTTCAAGCTCCAGCTGAACGACTCACAAGTGGCAGAGCTCGCCCGCATCTTGAATGAGCTCAAGACCGAGCGCGCCCAGGCGGACGTCGATGACCGGCGCGCCCTGGCCGGTCTGGCCGACGCCGTAGCCAGCGGGACCTTCGAGGAAGCGCAGGCGACCAAGGCCGCTTCCCACCGGGTCGCCAGCACCCAGCGCCTGCAGGAAACGGTGGTCAAGGCGCTCGGCCGGATTCACGCGCTCCTTAATTCTGAGCAGCGCGCGAACCTTGCCTACCTCATTCGCACCGGGACGCTGACCCTTTAGTGGACCGCTCAGTCCCCAGTTTGACCCCCAGGTGGTGGCCTAGCAGGCAGCGCCGCGGTCTTGCCGACCGCCGCTGCCAGATAGAAACGCGACGGCGCGCGGCAGCATCGTACAATATAAGACAAGACGCACCGCGCACCGGCGACCGCAACCACTCTTTGAACGGAGGAGATTGGCAACGCGCTCCCTGGGGAACTCTTTAAGGAAAATGAACCGCCCGGCAAGGCCGCGGCGAGAATGGCTCCACCAAGCCGGCAGGCTGATGGGGTCGGTGAGGAACCCATGTTCGATCCAAAAGTAAGTCAAAGCGAGTCCGCCTCCGAGCTTCCCGTATTGCCGCTGCGCAACCTGGTCCTTCTCCCCGGCATCACCATGCCGATCGAGGTCGGCCGCAAGAGTTCGCTGCGCATGCTGGAGACGGTGGTAAAAAATCACCCCCCAACCCTGCTCGTCACGGTCCTTGCCCGCGCCCTGCCGGCTGCCGAGCAGAACCCCGACAGCGTCGAGACGCTGGCGCTGGCGCTGACGGTCAAGGAGACGGCGCAGAAGCTCGCCTCGCAGATCCAGCTGCCCGACATCGCCCGCTCGGTGATGCCAGTGCTGGAGCAGACGCGTGAGGCGACGCTGCTATCCGATCTGGCGAGCGCCCTGCTCGATGTGCCGCTCAGCGAGCGGCTGGCGCTGTTGCACCAGCTGGACGTCAAGATTCGCCTGGGCTCGGTGCTGGCGCTGCTGCAGCGGCAGGCCGAGGTGATGAGCGCCCGCGAGCGCATCGACAAGCAGGTCCAGAACGAGTTCGCCCGCCGCCAGCGCGAGGCCGTGCTGCGCCAGCAGATGAAGGCCATCCAGGAAGAGCTGGGCGAGGGCGACAACGACAAGGATCTGACCCAGTTCGCCGAGCGCATCCTGCAGGCCAACATGCCGGCCGACGTCGAGAAGGTCGCCAAGAAGCAGCTCGACCGCCTGCGCAACATCCCCGAGGGCTCGCCCGAAGGGTCGATCCAGCGCACCTATCTTGAGTGGCTGTGCGACCTGCCGTGGGACAAGCGCACCCAGGACAAGCACGACCTGGCGGCGGCGCGCGCGGTGCTGGACGCCGACCACTGGGGTCTGACCAAGGTCAAAAAGCGCATCATCGAGTACCTGGCGGTGCGCAAGCTGGCGCCCAACAAGAAGGGTCCGATCCTGTGCCTGGTCGGTCCGCCGGGCGTCGGCAAGACCTCGCTCGGGCGGTCGATCGCGACGGCGCTCGGGCGCAACTTCCATCGCATCTCGCTCGGCGGCGTGCGGGACGAGGCCGAGATCCGCGGTCACCGCCGGACCTACATCGGCGCGCTGCCCGGCCGCATCATCCAGTCGATGAAGCGGGTGGGGACCAAGAACCCGGTCATGCTGCTCGACGAGATCGACAAGCTCGGCGCCGACTACCGCGGCGATCCGTCCTCGGCGCTGCTGGAGGTGCTGGATCCGGAGCAGAACAACGCGTTCTCGGATCACTACATGGAGGTCGCCTTTGATCTCTCGGAGGTGATCTTCATCGCCACCGCCAACACGCTGGAGACGGTGCCGATGGCGCTGCTCGACCGCATGGAGGTCATCGAGATCCCCGGCTACACGATCTCGGAGAAGCAGAAGATCGCCGAGCGGCACCTTCTGCCCAAGCAGATCGTCGAGCACGGCTTAAAGCCCGGCCAGCTGGTCATCACCGAGGCGGCGATCAACGAGGTCATCGACCGCTACACCCGCGAGGCGGGGGTGCGCAACCTGGAGCGCGAGCTGGCCAACATCATCCGCGGCGTGGCGATGAAGATCGCCGAGCAGGGCGGGGCCCAGATCAACGACCGACCGCCGGTGACCGTCGACAAGGCCGACGTGGCCGAGCACCTGGGACCGGTGCGCTTCTTCCGCGACATCGCCGAGCACACGGCGATGCCGGGTGTGGCGACGGGCCTGGCGTGGACGCCGGTAGGCGGGGACATCCTGTTTGTCGAGGCCTCGGCGATGCCGGGCAAGGGCAAGCTGGTGCTCACCGGCAAGCTCGGCGACGTCATGAAAGAGTCGGCGCAGGCGGCCCTGTCGTGGGTCCGGGCGCACTCGGCAGAGCTTGGCATCGACGCCAACTTCTTCGAGCTGCTCGACATCCACCTGCACGTCCCGCAGGGCGCGATCTCCAAGGACGGTCCGTCGGCCGGAAACGCCATCCTGTCGGCCATCGTGTCGCTTCTGACCGGACGCAAGGTGCGCTCGGATGTGGCGATGACCGGCGAGATCACGCTGCGCGGCGCCGTGCTGCCGGTCGGCGGCATCAAGTCCAAGATGCTGGCCGCCCACCGCGCCGGGATCAAGACGGTCGTGCTGCCCGAGCGCAACCAGAAGGACCTCATCGAGGTCCCCGAGGAAGTGCGCGCCGAGCTGACCTTCGTGCCGGTGAACAACGTGCGCGTCGTCCTCGACACGGTGCTGGAGCGCACGCCGGGCAGCCGCCTGTTCGCCTCGGGCGGGGCCAATGATCCGACGGGTCTGGTGCCGCCGCAGGAGGTCCACGCCGGGGTTCCTGGCGCCGCCTCGATCCTGCCGAGCTCGTAGTCCCTCCGCTTGCCCCGCCGGCGGTATCTGCCGCCGGTGGGGCACTTTTTTTCGTAGCGCAACCTCCCCGGTTGTGCCATTTGCCAGAACATCCGCATTTCGTCGGCGCGGTGATCCCCCGCACCGTCTCAAACTCCAGCTCGGTAGGTGCCTTCTTGTCACGGATGCTACCCATCTGTCTGCGCGCCGCGCGGACTCATAACCTGAAGTCGGTAGACCTGGACCTGCCCGCCGGGCAGTTCGTCGCCCTCACCGGCCCGAGCGGCGCCGGCAAGTCCTCGCTGGCCATCGACACGCTTTATGCCGAGGGGCAGCGCCGCTTCGTGGAGAGCTTCAGCCCCTACGCCCGCCAGTTCCTGGAGCGGCTGCAGCGGCCCGACGTCGACCGGCTTGACCCGATCGCGGCGACGGTGGCGGTGGATCGGCGGGCCCCGGTCAAGTCCAGCCGCTCGACGCTCGCCACGCTGGCCGACCTCGAGCCTTACCTGTCGGCGCTGTTCGCCGCCGAGGCGGTGCCGCAGTGCCCGCGCTGCGGCGTCTCGGCGCTCGAGCTGTCGGCGACCGAGGTGGCGAGCCGGCTGCTGGCGCAGGCCGACGGTAGCCGCGCCATCATCTCGTACCCGCTGCGGGTCGGGGACAGCGCCGATGCCGCGGTGACCCGGGAGCTGCTCCTCAAGGACGGCTTTCGCCGGGTGCTGATTGGCGACGAGCCGCGCGACCTGGAGGAGCTGGAGCCGACCGTGCTCACCAGCGGCCGCATCGCGGTCGTCGTCGACCGCATCACCGTGGCGCGCGGCGAGCGAGCGCGCCTGGTCGAGGCCCTGGAGCAGTGCCTTGCTCGCGGCAGCGCGGCCGAGGTGCAGCTGCAGCCGCCGGGCAGCCTGGCCGCCGACGCTGTCCGCGCGCCGCGCCTGCGTTTCGCCCGCGGCCTGTACTGCCCGTCGTGCGCGCGCACGTTCGAGGCGCCGCACGCGCGGCTGTTCTCCTATAACTCGCCGCTCGGCGCCTGCCCGGCGTGCCGCGGCTTCGGGCGGGTCATCGGCATCGACTGGGACAAGGTCATCCCCGACCCCGAAAAGAGCCTGCGCGAGGGCGCCATCCGCGCCTGGTCGGGCAAGATCTCGCAGTGGGAGCGGGCGGCCCTCATCCGCTTCGCGGCGCGCAACGGCATCCCCATGGACAAGCCGTGGCGGACGCTGACCGCGACGCAGCGCGAGCTGGTGCTGGCCGGCGAGGGCAGCTGGGACGAGGGCAAGTACCCCGGGGTGCGCGCCTGGTTCAGCTTCCTGGAGACGCGGACCTACAAGATGCATGTGCGCGTCCTCCTGTCGCGCTACCGCGCCTACACGCTGTGCGGCGAGTGCCACGGGGCGCGCCTGTCGCCGGCGGCGCTGGCCTACAAGGTCGCCGGCCTGGACCTGTCGCAGTGGCACGCCCAGAGCGTGGCGGCGGCGCTCGACCGGGTCGATAGTCTAGGCCCGCAGTCGGCCAAGGGGCGGCTGTGCCAGGACGCGCTGGGGTCGCGGCTGCGCTACCTGGAGCAGGTCGGGCTCGGCTACCTGACGCTCGATCGGCAGGCGCGCACGCTGTCGGGCGGCGAGGCGCAGCGGGCGGGGCTGACCACGGCGCTCGGGGCGGCGCTCACCGGGACGCTGTTTATCCTCGACGAGCCGAGCGTCGGCCTGCACGCCTGCGACGTGCCCAAGCTGGGGGCGGCGATGCAGGCGCTGTCGCGCGCCGGCAACACCGTGCTGCTGGTCGAGCACGACGAGTCGCTGGTGCAGAAGTGCGACCGCGTGCTCGAGCTCGGGCCGGGGGCGGGGACGAGCGGCGGGCAGATCCTCTACGATGGCAGCCCCGCGGGCCTCGGCCAGCGCGCGGATCTGCCCACCGGCCGCGCCTGGCAGCGGCGCCGCGATGAGGCGCTGCGGCGAACGCCGCGGCGGGCGCCGCAGACGCTGGCGCTGCGCGGCGTGCGCACCAACAACCTGCAGGACCTGGACGTCGAGATCCCGCTGGGCGTGCTGGTGGCGGTGACCGGACCGAGCGGCTCGGGCAAGTCGACGCTGGTAGAGGACGTGCTGTACCGCGCGGTGGCGCGGCTGACCGGCGATACCACCGTCGAGCGACCCGCCGAGTTTGCTGCGCTGCGCGGGGCCGAGCCGCTGCGCCGGGCAGTACTTGTCGACCAGTCGCCGCTCGGACGCACCGCGCGCGGGAATCCGGCGACCTATACCAAGGCCTGGGATCGCCTGCGCGCCCGCTTCGCCGCCGAGCCCGAGGCCGAGAAGCGCGGGCTGTTGCCGTCCCACTTCTCGTTCAACGTCGCCATCGGCCGCTGCGAGGCGTGCGACGGCGAAGGCTACGAGACGGTGGAGATGCAGTTCCTCGCCGACGTGTCGTTCCTGTGCCCGGTCTGCCAGGGCCAGCGCTTCAAGCCCGAGGTGCTGGCGGTGACCCACCGCGGCCTGTCGGTCGCCCAGATCTTGCAGCTGACCGTCGAAGAAGCGCTCGCGCGCCTGGCCCCCGAAGACGCGCCCGACCCGGCACTGCGGCGCGCCCTCTTGCCGGTGGTCCGGGTGGGCCTTGGCTACCTGCCGCTCGGGCAGCCGCTGTCGACGCTGTCAGGCGGTGAGGCGCAGCGCCTCAAGCTGGCGCGGGCGCTCGGCGAGTCGGCCGCGGGGACGCTGTTTGTCGTCGATGAGCCCAGCGCCGGCTTGCACGCCGAGGACGTGCGGCCGGTGGTGGCGGCGCTGCACGCCCTGGTCGATGAGGGGGCCAGCGTCGTCGTCGTCGAGCATGATCTGGACGTCATCGCGGCGGCGGACTGGGTGATTGACCTGGGACCGGGCGGTGGGCCGCAAGGCGGGCAGCTGGTGGCGCAGGGCACGCCGGCCCAGCTCACCCAGGCGGCGACCAAGACCGGCGAGGCGCTGCGCTCGCGCCTGCTGGCGACCGCGCCGGCCGAGCCCCAGCCGGCCGAGACCGCCCGCGCTCTGGCGACCCCGGCAATTACCGTCGATCACGCCCGCGAGCACAACCTGAAGGAGGTTTCGTGCCAGGTCCCGCACGGCGCGCTCACCGTCGTCACCGGACCGAGCGGCTCGGGCAAGTCGTCGCTCGCCTTCGACGTCGTGTACGCCGAGGGGCAGCGCCGCTTCATGGAGACGCTGAGCCCTTATGCGCGCCAGTTCCTGCCCACCCTGCCGCGGCCCGACGTCGACCACGTCGCGGGCGTGCCGCCGGCGATCGCCCTGGAGCAGCGCACCTCGCGCGCCGGCGCCAACTCGACCGTCGCCACAGTCACCGAAGTCGCTCACTACCTGCGGCTGTTATTCGCCAAGGTCGGCACGCCCTACTGCCCGCGCTGCGACGTGCCGGTGGTGGCGACCTCGGGCGACGCGCTGCTGGCGGCGCTCACCAGCGAGCGCGGCCGCTTCACCGTCTATGCTCCCGCGGTGCGGGCGCGCAAGGGCGTCTACCTGGACCTTCTCAACGACGCCGCGCGGGCCGGCATCACCGAGGCGCGCATCGACGGCAAGCTGCTGCTCATCGACCCGCCGCCCAAGCTGGCCAAGACGCGCGAGCACACCATCGATCTGGTCGTCTACTGCGGGGTGCCGGCCAAGCTGACCCGGGAGCTGCTCGACCGCGCCCTCGGCTTTGGCGACGGCAGCGTGCGGGTCGCGCGCGGCACCCCGACCGCGCAGCCGACCATCGACGAGCGCGTGCTGTCGACGCGCCGCGCCTGCGCCATCTGCGGCACCGGCGTGCCCGAGCTCGACCCGCGCTGGTTCTCGTTCAACACCAAGCAGGGCCAGTGCGAGAGCTGCGGTGGCCGCGGCGTCGAAGGACCGGAAGCCGAGGCGGATGCCGAGGACTCGACGCTGAGCGAGCGCAAGCCGTGCCGCGCCTGCGGCGGCACGCGGCTGTCGCCGATTGCGCGCAAGGTGCGACTGTGTGGCCTCACCTATCCTGAGGTAGCCCGCCATGAGGTCAGCCGGGCGCTGGAGCTGCTTGCCGGCCTGCGCTTCGAGGGCAAAGAGCAGCTCATCGCCAAGGCGCCGCGCGCCGAGCTCTTGCGCCGCCTGGAGTTTGTCCACCAGGTGGGCCTGGGCTACCTCGCGCTCGATCGCGCGGCGGCGACCCTGTCGGGCGGCGAGATGCAGCGGCTGCGGCTGTCGGCGCAGCTCGGCTCGGGGCTGACCGGCGCCCTATACGTCCTTGATGAGCCGACCATCGGCCTGCATCCCCGCGACACCGACAAGCTGATCAGCAACCTGCGAGCCCTGGTCGAGACCGGCTCGACGGTGCTGGTCATCGAGCATGACGAAGCGACAATCCGCGCCGCCGACCACCTCATCGACCTCGGACCGGGCGGTGGGCGGCTGGGCGGCCGGGTGGTCGCCGAAGGGCCGGCGGCGCAGGTCCTGCAGAATCCCGAATCACCGACGGCGCAGGCGCTGGCCGTACAGTCTCCGCCGGCCGCCGCGCGGGCGTCGGCCCCGCTGCAGCTGGTCCTGCGCGGGGCGACCGCCCACAACCTCAAGGGGGTCGACTTCCGGGTGCCGGTGGGGCGGCTGTGTGTGGTCGCCGGGGTCAGCGGCTCGGGCAAGAGCACGCTGGTGCAGAAGGTGTTCTACCCGGCGCTGCGGCGCGCGCTGGACCTGGTGGCACCGCCGCCGCTGCCATTCAAGAAGCTGGAAGGGGTGGATCATGTGCGGCGGGCGCTGGCAGTCGACCAGTCGCCGATCGGGCGGACTCCGCGCTCGGTGCCGGCGACCTTCCTCGGGGTCTGGGATGAGATCCGCCGCCTGTACGCCAGCCTGCCCGAGTCCAAGCTGCGCGGCTACACGGCGCAGCGCTTCTCATTCAACACCCCGAGCGGCGGCCGCTGCCCGACCTGCCAGGGCCAGGGGGCGATCGTCAGCGAGATGTCGTTTTTGCCCGATGTGGTCACCGCCTGCGAGGCCTGCGGCGGGGCGCGCTTCGAGCCGGCGACGCTCGAGGTCACCTACAGCGGGCGCCACATCGGCGACATCCTGCACCTGTCGGCCGATGAGGCAGTGGCGCACTTCCAGAACCACCCGCGCATCACCCGGCCGCTGCAGACGCTGCGTGATCTCGGGGTCGGCTACTTGCAGCTCGGCCAGGGCTCCAACACGCTGTCGGGCGGCGAGGCGCAGCGGCTCAAGCTGGCCGCCGAGCTGACCGCCCGCGCGGCGCACGAGCCGACGGTGTACGTGCTGGACGAGCCGACCACGGGCCTGCACCTGTCGGACGTGCGGCGGCTGATCAGCGTCTTGTCGCGGCTGGTCGATCGCGGCGACACGCTGGTCGTCATCGAGCACCAGCCCGATGTCATCGCCGCCGCCGACTGGGTCGTCGAGCTGGGACCGGAAGCCGGTACCGCCGGCGGCGAGATCGTGTTCACCGGGACGCCGGCCAAGCTCGTCGGCGCCGCCACCGCCACCGGCCAGGCGCTGCGGGCGCGGCTGTCAGCGCTGCGCGAGCCGCGCGACCCGCCTTCCCGCGCCCAGAGAGGGGTACAGGACGCTGCACCGCATCCATAAGCCCTGCAGTCGAGCGCGAACGAGCCTGCAGTCGAGCGCGAGCTTGCTTGCAATCGAAAGTGAGCCGGCGCGGCCGCACTGGGCGAGGGGCTGGTCGGGCTCTAGCCGCGGGTAAACGTGGCGACGAGGTCGCGGGTACGCGTGGACCAGTCGACGGCGGGCTCGCTGGCGGCTTCTTCGGCGCGGTTGCGCGACCACAGGAACGCCACGGGGAAGTCTTTGGCTGCGAGCAGGCGCAGGCGGCTCAGCACGTCCTGGCTGGGACCGAGCTCGGGCCACGGGCGGTGCGCTGCGGTGGCGAACTCACCGACGATGAGCGGCCACTGCGGGTCGTAGCTCTGGCGCGGAATCATCGCCGGCTCGCCATAGTAGTGAAACTGGTGCAAGGACAGCCCCAGCTCTATCGAGTCCCAGCGGCCCAGCGTCGCATAGTCGGCGAAGCCCACGGTGGAGCTGAAGCCGGCGGTGTTCACCATCGCGGCGCCGGCGCGGATGAACTCGCGCATGGCCTCGCGCGGGACCGTCTTTTTGGCGTCGAGCGGGTCGAGGTTGAGGCCGGGCTCGCGGGTGCACCACTCGGGCTCGTTGATGAGCTCGAAGGCGTAGAGGGTGTCGCGGTAGCCGGCCGCCACATTGAGCAGCGGCCCGAGGACGCGCGAGAAAAAGGCGCGCCGCTTGCTGGCATCGACGATGACGTCGGCGCGGCCGCACTTGACGACGCCGCTCGAGCCGGGAACGGGCAGCCCCGGGAAGCAGAAGTGGAAGTCGATGAGCGAGGGCAGAAGCTTCAGGTCCGCCGCCGCACAGGCGGCCAGCAGCGTCTCGAAGTCGGCGAGAAACTCGGCGCTGAGCGGCGGACAGACATCAAAGCGCCACTGCCCGCCATCCCCGGCGTCAGGGTGGGGCCGCCCCGCGTCCACCCCATACGTGGTGCCATCGCCGAGCAGGAACCAGCGCACCGCGAACAGACCGAGGCTCCGCAGCGCTTGCAGCTCCTCGGCGAGATGGGCGGCAAAGGCCGCCCGCGGTCCCCAGTCCTGGCCGCTGTCGCGGCGCGGCGGCAGCCCGAAATCCCAGCCGTAGTTGTGCCAGGCGTAGTTCACGCCGACCCGCATCACGCAGCCCTCCGGTCCGTTCCCTGGCGGCGCGCCGACAGCTCCGCCCACAGCGCCAGCCCGAGCAGCACGCCGCCGAGCGTGGTGCCCGCCCACAGCCGCCGCCGCGCCGCGGCATCCTTTTTCTGCAGCTCGGCGATGCACGCCTGCGCCAGATCCCCCGGCATGCTGCGGCTGCAGCGCTCGACTGCGGTGACGGCGCCGCCGGCGGTCTCGCCCGGGGCCCGCTCGCTGACGCTGAGCCGCATGAAGCTGACCAGCGTGCTGATCAGGATTACGCCGCCTGCCGCAGCCGCCAGCAGGGTCGCCAGGCGCCGCAGCGGTCGCCCCGGTCGCAGCGGCTGCGGTGACTCACCCATCTACTCATCATACTCCAAGCCGCCCGCAGCAGCGGCGCCGCGTTGAACAAGCGCGCCGGTTCTTCTAGCATGTGAGTCAGTGGCTCGGCTTATCGGCGGCAAGCACCCTTATCATATAGAGGATGATGTCCTCTGCCTGGCGGTGCGTGGCGTCTTTGATCGCGAGGACATGGCCGAGCTGCTGACCGTCGCGGAGCAGATGCTGGCGCAGCACCCGGACCTGTACCTCCTTGGCAACCTGCACGAGATGACCGAGCTCACGCTGGGCGCCCGCAAATACACGGCGCAGTGGCTGGAGACCCACCGCTGCGCCGGCGTCAGCTACTACGGTACGAGCTTCATCACCCGCGCGATCGTCATTTTGGTGAGCCGCGGGATCAACCTGCTCACCAAGAGCGCGCTACCGGTCGGTATCTCCCAAGATGAAGCAGAAGCCCGGCAGTGGATAGCCCGGCAGCGCCTGCGGGCCCGCCCGAGCTCGCCGGGGGCTCAGTAGTTGCGCGTCGCAAAGAATAGGAACGCGGCCGGCAGCAGCGCGCCGCAGGCGAGCACCAGGAGCAGCTCCCAGCCGCGGACCCGCAGCTCATAGTCGGGCAGCTGTTGGCGCACCGCGGCGTGAAACGCGGCGATAATGCCCACCGGAAACAGCCACATCACATCGAAGGCCAGCGACAGGAAGAACACGCACGAGACGACTCCCACGAGCATCGCCAGGAGGGTCCGCGCCAGGTGCCGCAGCTCCAGCCGCGCCGGGTCGGCATCGGGCTGCGGCCACAGCGCGACCCCGATGACCAGCTTGAAGCAGAGGTAGATTCCCAGAAGGTACAGCGAGCCGCCGATAAGGCCGGTCTCGGTAATCGCCTGGAAGAAGCTGTTGTGAGCGTTGATGAAGCTGATCTTCTCGTAGTTGGCGAAGCCGACGCCGAACACCGGGTTTTGCCACAGCGCATCATAGCCGTTCATATACGTCATGATGCGGGTCAAGGTGGAGTACGCAGCCTCGGCGGCGTTGCGGTTGCTGATGAGGACCACCGGCGCGCCGCCGAGCGCCGCCAGGACGATTCCCAGCAGTCCGAAACGGACATAGAAGAAGCACAGGAACACCAGCGCCAGCGCCAGCTGGGCGGCGCGCGAGGCGGCGTAGACCACCGCCACGCTCATCAGCACCACCGCTGCCAAAAGGAACAGCCGCTGCAGCGCCGAGCTGCGCTGCGAGCGCGGCCAGGTGAGCAGCCCCAGCCCGAGCGCCGTCGCCATCACCAGCGCCTGCGCCAGTGCGTTGGGATCGACCAGGTTGCCCACGTAGTGGATGCGCTCAAGGACGGTCGCCAGGCCCCAGCTGCCGGTGCGCTCGCAGGCCCAGCCCTCTTCGCGCAGGTGCTCTTCGCCCTTGGGCACCTCGAAGCAGTCGGCGGCGCCGACGCACGGGCGGCCGTCGGTCTGCTCGTTGTAGTTCAGCTCGCCGGTGAGCTTGTAGTGGTAGCACTGCTTGGGGCCGCTGTGCTGCGGGATGGTGATCGCGGCGATGAGGGCCAGCGTCGCGACGACCACCCAGCTCAGCATGCGCAGGCGCGAAAGGGTGGTCGCGGTGATGCTGACCAGCGTCGCGAACAGCATGTCCTTGGCGTAGTCGCCCTTGACGAACTCGCCCAGCCAGCTCGGTCCGTCCGCGACGACCTTGCTGATCAGCGCCCAGCCCCACAGGCCCCACTGCACCAGCAGCACCCCCGAGGGCCGCAGCGACACGCTGCGCGTGAGCACCCCCGCCCCCAGCGTCAGCGCGAGCAGTCCCGTGAGCAGCGCCTGCGGGTGGAGGCTGGCGACCAGCTCATTTGTCAGATCAAGGCGCAGGAATCGATGCGCCACAATCGCCAGAATGACCACAAAGGCCGCCACGCGCTAGCGATGGTGGCCCCGGCGCTGCCAAGGTGTCAAGGCGGACGGCGCGCGGGCGGAGATCTCAAGGCGCGGCGGGCGGCTTGGGCGGCGGCGTGGGCGCCGGCAGTGGCGGCTTGGCGGAGGCCGGCGGCGGCGGCGTGGACGCCGGCAGTGGCGGCTTGGCGGCGGCCAGCGGCGGCGGCAGGCGGCGGATGGCGTACAGCGACTCGTCCCTGTTGCGCTGGTCCTTGACCGGCGCCGCCGGCTCGCGCAGGTGGGTGTACTGAAACGACAGCTGGATCGAGCGGCGGCTCACCCAGGCGCGAAAGTTGTCTGCCTCCTGCTCGATGTACTCGTAGCCTGCCGTCGCGGCGGGCGCGGGTGGAGGACCAGCGAGCTCTCGTCGGTAGGCAGGGCGAGCATGCTCTTGCGGAAGGCGTCGTTGTAGGTGAAGTAGCGCTCGGCGTTGGACAGGTACAGAAGCCGCACCGGGCGTCCGATGGCCTGCACTGCGGCGGCGATCGAGGACATGCAGGTGCCGGCGGTGAGGTCGCCGCGGACCATCACCACGCGGCCGGTGCGGAACAGCGCCGCCAGGTAGCGGTACTGCTCCAGATCGTCGAGGAAGCTGGCGACGCCGCTCGGCTTGTAGGCCAGGAGTACGGTACGGAAGCGCCGCGGCACTGCGTAGCGCGCGGTGCGGTAGGCGCGCAGCACCGCCGCGCGCTGCGCCGGCTCAGTGTACTCGGCGGTGAGCAGCGACTCGGCCTGCTTCTCGTTGCGCACCTCCCACAGCGCCATGAACTCGGCCGGCGTGGCGGCGCTGAGGAAGAAGACGCGGTAGACCCGGTGCAGGTTGACCACCAGCTGATCGAAGTCAAACAGGAAGACCAGCTCGGGGCGCGCCCACCCGGCCAGCAGGTAGTTCTGGTCGCTGCCGACGCCGATGTAGACGCCGCCGCGGCCGAGCGCGGCCGGGCGGAACAGGTCGTGGCGCGACTCGTTGGAGATGATGTAGTGCTGGTCGCGGACCAGCGCCGGCGGTGCCGGATCTTCGACGATGCTGCGCAGCGCCTGCGCCCACGCCGGTGGCAGCGGGGTCAGCGTCTCGGCGGTGGCCAGCGGGGCTGCGGGCGGCGCGGCTGGCAGCGAGGTCGCAGGCGGCACCGGCGGCGCCACCGCTGCGTCTGCTGCTGCGGGCGCCACCGCGGTGGGCCCGTCCTTCGCCGGCGCTGCGGGGGTGGGCAAAGCCGCTGGGTTCGTCGGGGCTGCAGCGGTGCGCAGCGGTGGAAACGGACCCCTTGCGTGTCCGGTGGCCGCGGGTGCCCCCAGTGCGACCCCCCTTGCGACCAGCAGCCAAAGCAGCGCCAGAGCCCACGCTCTGACTCCGAATCTATCGCTGTCCCGGGACCTGGAGGATCCGGTGGGCAGACCTGCGCGAAGGGGGCGGTGCGCTTCCGCGACCGGAGAAGAGAGGAACCTGTTCATCATGTCCTGCTGATCCGCAGCCTGGAGGGAGCGGCACCATTCAGCTCATCCGGCCGCCGCGTTCATCATACCCGGCATCGCCCCTTGGTAAATAGCGGAAATCATCGGGAAATAGGACTTTGGCCGCACGGTCTGCCGCAGGTGCGTCTATTTCCTACCGCGCCGCGCCCGCCGACTCCGCCCTATAGGTCAGCGAGGTCAGCGAGGTCAGCGACTTTAGAGCGGCGCGCAGCGCTACCGAGGGAGCTCTGCGCGCCGCGCTTGGGCGAGGTTAGGGGGCCGGCGGTAGGTCTATGAGCCGGAACAGGAACCGGAGCCAGGAGACACCAAGCAGCGGCGCCTTGAGCGGAAGCACTTCGCGCCGAAAGGCGGGTCGGTGGCGCGGCGACTCGGGCTACTTGGGAATGCCCTGAGTCGTTGAGCCTTTGGTGTGGCAGGCGGCGCACGCGTAGGCGGCGCGGTAGCTGCGGCTTGTGTAGTAGTCGGCATCGGGCAGCGGTGGCGGATCGGCCATGGCGGCGAGGCGCGCCTGGGTCGCCGCGAGCAGCAGCTCGATGCGGTCGGCGCGCGCCGGCAGCTCAGCCCGCGCCGGGTAGTGCGACAGCGCCGGGTCGGCCACGTTGGTGGTGACAAAGCCGAGGGCGCCGCGGGCGAACTGCAGCCGGGCCAGCGCCTCATCGAGCAGCGGCTGCTTGGCAGGCATCGTCGGCGCTGCATCGGCGCTCTTGAGCAGCGCCTCGGCGCGGCGGACCAGCAGATCGGTCATCAGCACCGGCCCGGCGACCTCCTGGGTCAGCTGCCGCTTCCCATCCAGGGGCCGCGGCGGCGCCGCCGGCGGGTGGCTGCAGTCCAGGTGCCCGGGGGCGCAGACCACGGTCAGCAGCTGCTCCATATGGGCCGCGTTGGCCGGGTTTGCCGCCGGATCGCGCCACGAGACCAGGGTCGACAGCAGGCTGTAGGTGTCGGCCCGGGCACCGGCGAGCATGTCGAGCAGCAGGATCGGCGAGTGCGTCTCATCGAGGCTCTCGCGGTTATAGCGCTCGCCGAGCGTCAGCGTCAGAAGGCGCGTATCCTCGGGCCGCAGCTCGGCGGCGTGACGCAGCAGCTCGGCCGACCGCACCAGGCGCGCCACCTGCTCGGTCCGATCGTCGCCTCCGGCGGCGTAGCGCTGCGGGCGGAGGAACTCCTTGGGCTTGAGCTGGCCGTCCTCCAGCGCCTGCTGGCCGGCGTTGAGGAGGAAGCCCTGGTAGAACAGCACAAGACCTGCTTCGGTGCGCTCCTGCTCGTCGGTGAGCTCGCCTTGGTCGAGCTTCTGCAAGAGCTCCTTGGCGACCGCCTCGAGGCGCTGCTCGTAGTCGGGCAGCCCCTGCTGGCTCGTCGCATCCTGGAGGTTCAGGGCGCTGAAGTAGAGCGGCTGGAGCTCCTTCCAGGTCTGCGGCCCCGGATCTTTGGCGCAGCCGACGACAAGCTGCAGGGCGGCCACGGCCAGCCCCGAGGCAAGCCGCAGGGTGAAGCGGGCAGGGAGGGAAAGGCGGCGCATGCGGCGAACTCCTTGGCAAAGAGAGTGTGGGGCAACATGCGATGAGCGAGCCCGCCGTGGCAAGCGCGGAGGTGGGCACCGACCGCGAAAGTGCGGCCGGGCGCCCCTGCCTACTGCAGCGTGAACAGGGTGGCGGCCTCTTGCTTGAGGCGGGTGCAGGTGTACTGGGTGCTCAGCCGGACCATCTCGAACACGCTGGTGCTGTCGACGGGCTTGGTCGGGACCTGGTTTTTCAGCGCCGCGTCGGTCGCGTCCAGGATGTACTGCGAGGAGCGATCGATGATCGAGCCGGTGAGGCGGTTCTGGGTTGCCTGCAGGCCGTTATCGTAGCTGTACTTGCGCCGCTGCACCACGTACACCGAGCCGTTCACCGGGCTCTGCGGGTTGACGGTGACGCCGGGCTTGGTGTCGCTGTCCTGGTCGAACACCAGCGGGTCGGTCTTGTCGGTGGGCAGCGGGTCGTTGAACGGATCGACCAGGTGGCAGCCGATGCCGGTGGCGACCTCGGCGCGGCGGAACCCGAGCGAGCCGGCGGTACCGTAGACCTGCACCGCCCCGGTGAGCATGGGCGTCGTGTCGGCGATCTTGTCGGGCACGTCGGTCATGATGAACGCGACCTCGGACTTGACGGTGACCTGGCACTCCTGCTGGTCCAGGACCAGCTTGCCCATGCCGTCGCGCCGGAACTGGCCAACGCTGAGGATGGTGTTGGTGCTGCCCTTGTCGCCGAACACCGGCAGGGTCTGGATCGATGCCACCTTGGCCTTTATGCCCCAGAAGCCGATGAACTGATCGTCAAAGGCGGTGGTCACGGCGTCGGGGTTGGGCGGCGGCAGGTCGGCGACGACGACGGTAGACAGGTCAGCCACCCCGAGATCCGGGCTGCTCGTGTTCGCGCTCTGGCATCCGGATAGCCCGAGCCCGAGTCCGAGAGCGGCGGCGACGGCGATGGCGAGCTGCGGCCGCCGGTCAGCGGTGCTCAGGCTTGCTGGCGAGCCGGCGTCCGCACCCAGGGAACAACCAATGCTGGGGGTCATGAGTCAACTCCTTGAAAGGGCTAGGTAGATTGAAAAGCTAGGTTAAAAACTTATAGTACACCGCCGAATCGGCGCCAGTGCGAACGCGCAGTGCCGGCCAGGCGCGGCGTGGCCTGCTGGCGGTTGGCGGCTGGGTCGCGACGGCCGGGTCGCGACGGCTGTATAATGAGGCGTGATCGTCTGTCCACCCGGCTGGTCGATGGAAGCGTTGCCCGGGGGCTTCGTCCTACGCCCCCCGGCCGCGCCCGGCAGCGAGCCGGTGGCCGAGCTGCGCTACAGCGAGGGCAGCCGGCCGGTGCTGCCCGCGGCTGCGGTGGCGGCCGAGGTCCTGTCCCACCAGCCGGAGTTTATTCCCGGCGAGCAGAGCCGCCCCGAGCTGTACATCACCGCCGAAGGGGAGTACGCGGCGCTCCTGCGGGTGCGCGGCACCGTGGGCTCGCGCCCGACCGTGCACCTCATCGGCGCCGTCTACGGCGACGAGAGCATGAACGTCCTTGACGCCCAGGTCGGCGACCCGGCAGCGCTGCCGGCGGTGGCGCACACGGTGCGGGCGCTCCTTTACGCCGAGCGCCTGGGGCTCGGGCTGCGCAAGCGGCGGTTCCTGTACGATCCGCCCGCCGGCTGGCTGGCGCGCCGCAGCGGCCTGATAAGCCGCTACTCCCCGCCCGCCGGCCCGCAGCGCTCGGCGACGCTGGTGGTGCATCCGGCGATGCCGCGCGACAGCTCGGAGGAGACCGTGCTGTCGACCCTGCTCCTGACCTACCAGCAGCGCGGCTTCGCCGTTGCGGCGCTGAGCGCGGCCGAGCCGGTGACCTCGGACTTCGGGCTGCACGGCAAGGCGTTCTGCCTGGCAGGCAGCTTCCCCGGCCGGCCCGAGCTCACCTGCGATCTGCTGGTGTTCGCCGACGCGCGCTACCTGTATGCCCTGATCGCCGAGAGCAGCTCCCAGGCCGACCGGGCGACCCTGCAGCGGCTCTTGCCGGCCGTCGCCCGATCCGTGCGGCCGATTCCGGCGCCGGCAGTGCTCGCCCCGGCGAGCCAGCCAAGCACCCTGAACTACTGGTCTTTCTAGCCCCGCAAAAGCTGCAACGCAGCGACGCAACCTGGAGCGCGCTGGTCGCGATAATTAAACCAGAACCCAGAGTTTCAAAGCGGCCTTGCACGGGGGCGTGCGCGGCGCCGTTCAGGGATCGTTACATCAGCGCGAGCAGCCACCGGCAAGCTCGTGGCTCAGCGCGGATTAGAGGCAGGTCAAAAATGTCGTTTTTCAGCGAGATCGGGGGAGCAGTCTCAGGAGTTGGTCAGTTTGCCAGCGGTGCCTTGCACGCCGGCCAGGACTGGGTCGGCGGACAAGCGCACGCGGCTTCCGATCTGGCGCATGGCGCGGTCAGCGCCGGCCATGATCTGACCGGCGGGATCGCCAACGCCGGCGGCCACCTGATGGGCGGCCTGAGCCACGGCTGGAGCGACCTCATGCATGGCAACATCGGCGGCGCGATCGGCGACGTCGCTGGTGGCGTCGCCGGGGCTGCTGGCGACATCGCGCACGGCCAGATCGATGCCATGGGCCACCTGGGCGGCGGCATCGCCGCGGCCGGGGGCGACATCGCGCACGGCGGCGCTGCGGCGGCCGGCGATCTCGGGCACGGCGTCGGTTCCCTGGTGAGCGGCGTCTTGCCGGCGGCCAAGACCGGCTGGGGCGTGTTCTCCAAGGCCAAGAGCGCCTGGGACATCTTCCACGGCAACGGCCAGCCGGGCCAGACCAAGGCCGATGGCGCCGCCAGCGGGCTGGGGGCGATCAACCAGCTGCTCGGCTTTGGCAGCTCCAGCAAGAAGCCCAATGAGAAGGACGAGGTCGACAAGGACCTCGACACCGGCAAGAGCGTGGTCGGCGCCGCCAAGACGGCGATCTCGGTGCCCGGCAAGATCGTCGATCTCGCCGAGAAGGCGGCCTCCGGCAAGCTGCCCGGCGCCGGCCTGGTCGAGAAGCTCACCGGCGGCGCCCTCAAAGAGGGCATGCTGGCCGAGAAGGCCTCCAAGGTCCTGGGCCCGGTCTCCGGGTTCATCGAGAGCAAGGGCGCCAAGCTGCTGGAAGGCCCGCTCGGCAAGTTCATCGAGAAAGAGGGCGTGGCCGCCGCCGGCGGCGTCGCCGGCAAGATCGCCGGCAAGCTCGTCCCCGGCCTCAATATCGCCATGGCCGGCATCTCCGCCTTGCAGAGCGGCAAGGACGCCGCCGAGCGCTGGCAGAAGGGCGACAAGCTCGGCGCCGCGATCGAGGGCCTGCACACCGTCACAAACCTCGCCGGCGCGGTGCCCGGCGTCGGTGGCCTCATCAGCGCTGGTGGCGATCTGGTCGCCGGCGCGGCGCACTGGCTGGCCGATGGCGGGGCCAAGAAGCTCGGTGACCTGGCCGGCGGCGCGGCGAGCGCGGTGGGCGGCGCCGCCAAGGCGGTGGGCGGCGCGGTGAGCGGCGCGGTGGGCGGCGCGGTCAACATGGCCGGCAAGGTCGCCAGCTCGGTGGGCGGCGCGATCGGCGGCGCGGCCAAGTCGGTGGGCGGCGCGATCGGCGGCGCCGCCAAGAAGATCTTCAGCGGCTGGTAGACCCCGACGGCGCCCGCTCGCGGCGCCGGCGCCTCCTTTTTCCCCCTCTCCAAGCGTGATCTTGCGGGCTTGCGCAGCGGCTGCTCGGGCCACAACAAATGCTGGGCGAAGACCCGGCGCATCCCGTAAATTGAACTCATGAGCGACACGAAGATCCCGGCTTGGCGGTCCGTCATTCAGTACTGGGCCTACAACATGGACCTTATCCATCGCGGCAAGATGGAGTGGCCCGGGTTCGGCTACACCGACACGGAGAAGGAGCAGCTCGCTGCGCTGGCCAGCGGCCTGCCTTACTGGAAGTTTCTGGCCTTTCTGCTCTTGAATACGGTGCTGTTCCTCGGCCTGGCCGGGTTTGTTGTCGGGGTCGGCGTGATGCCGATCGCCACCCTGCTCGATCCGAGTCATCAGTCTGGTCTGGTGTTCCTTGGCGCCCTGGCCGCCGGCGCGGTGGTCTGCCTGGGCTTTGGCATCCCGGCCACCATGGGGTACTCGGCGCTCATCCTGAACGCCGTGTCGAGCGCCAGCGCGGCCGGCGGAGTCAGCGATGAGCAGGCGGCGGCGCTCTACCACAAGATGAACCGCCAGATCACCCGCATGGGGGTGATCATGGGCGTGCTACTGGTCCCGCTGGTCATCTTCGGCCGGACTCAGATTGGCGGTCAGGTGGTGGCGCTTGCCAAGCAGGTCATTACGGCGATCATGCCGTTCGCGCTGCTGATCACGGTGCTGCGGGCGATGTCGCCCAGCCAGAGTGCCAGGCGGTAGCCGGGCGGCCGGCCAGCGCAGCGTCTCGGCCCTC
The DNA here is from genome assembly GCA_044222245.1 of Polyangia bacterium. Classification (GTDB taxonomy): domain Bacteria; phylum Myxococcota_A; class Polyangia; order Palsa-1104; family JAEUJZ01; genus CALFML01. The sequence goes on from JBGANQ010000131.1 coordinate 20,892, forward strand.
CGCCAAGGTGGAGTCGGAACGTCGCTGCGACACCGGCGCGTAGTGCGACCCGGCGACTGAACACTGCGCCCGGGCTCGCGGGCGACCGCGCGGCGCGGCTCAGTCGGGCCTGGGCGGCCCAGGTGGCGCTGCGCCCCGGTCGGCGCTCAGCAGCCGCCGGAGCAGGGCCTTGCTGCGCTGCGCCGACTGTCTGACCACCTGGTTGGCCTCTGCGGCAAGCGCGCGGAGCCTGGACTCGAACGGCGGCTGCGGCTTGGCCGAACTCGCTGCCGACTCGGGGGCTGGCGGTGCGCCAGCAGGCGGGCTCGGACGCTGCACGGCCCCTAGCAGGCCGCCTGAGCGCCGG
>JBGANQ010000023.1:0-17443 GCA_044222245.1 Polyangia bacterium
GCGCCCAGGACAAGGTCCTGCCGGCGGTCAACAAGAACATCTGGTCGGCGATGCTCGACTTCGGCTACGTGCCGGCGTACGGCAAGTTCGCGCTGTTCAACCGCGCGGTCGTCCACTGGGAAGGGTATGTCTCGCTGGGGGTTGGCGCTTTTATGAGCCAGGTCATCCCGGTGCGGCCCTCGGACCCCTCGTTTCAGAACATCAGCGCGATCTTCAACGTGGCCGTCGGATCGCGGCTGTTCCTGACCAAGTGGTTGGCGCTCAACGCCTTCCTCAAGCTGTACGGGTACCCGGATACGTTCGAGCCCGTCGCCAATGCCTCCTACAACCGCGATCCTGCGGGGGCCTGTAAAGATTTTTACACAGGCTTGAAGTCGGGCACGACTGAGTTTGAGAATGCGTACGCGAGTTGTCGCAAGGCTAACGGCAGCACGACCCTCTCGCTGGACGTTGTGTTCGGCCTCGGGTTGTCCTTCTTCTTGCCGCCCAAGTTCGAGTACAAGCAGGCCCGGTAATAGGAGCGAGGGATTACATGCGGACGCAAATGCGCTTCATCCTTTCGATTGGAGCCCTCGCTCTGCTGGCTGCTCCGGCACACGCGGATAGAGGGCGTAACCCGCTTGCGGGGCAACCCGCAATCAGACACCGGGTCGAGATGCGCAAGCTGCGCTTCGAGATCACTCCCCAGTTCCTGGTCTCGGCCAACCAGCCGTACCTGATTGGGCTCGGTGGTGGTGCCAACCTCCAGTTCCACATCACCGACTGGCTCGGCATCGGCGGCTCGTTCCACTACACCGCCAACGTCGCCGCGCCGCTGGTCGGCCGGATCATGGAGGCGCTGCCCGAGAAGTACGCCGGGGCCAACGACCCCTCGGCCGGTCTGCGCCAGCCGAGCAAGCAGATGTTCCAGGACAAGCTGGTCGGCCCGAGCCTGCTCGGCGCGGTGTACGCGACGCTGACGCCGATCGGCGGCAAGTTCTCGCTGTTCAACACGCTGTTTGCCAACTACGACTTCTACGGCCTGGCCGGAGCGGGCGTGGTCGTGGTCGACACGCCGCTGTCGAGCGGGCTGTCGTCCTACATCGACACCGCCGGCGCGACCCGGACGATCAATGCGACGCCGCTCGCCGCCGGCAACGACGTCAACCTGCAGTCGCCCGATCCGTTCAAGGGGCCGCGCTTCGCCGGCGTGTTCGGCATCGGCGCCCACATCTTCTTCAACCACTGGATCGGTCTGCAGTTCGAGCTGCGCGACTACATCTACAAGTCCAACCCCGGTGGCGGCGATGTGTCGACCAAGGACAACAATAGCGACAACTCGCCCAAGCTGACCACGGACGCTGACGAGTTCATCGTCAGCCACCTGTACTTCGGCGTCGGCCTGTCGTTCCTGTTCCCGCCCAAGGCGAAGATCTCCCGCTAACGGCAGCGCTGGTTTTTCCCCGACCCCGGGCCGCTCGGCTCGGGGTTTTTCTTTTCGTGCGCCCGCGCGGCGGCGAGCGGCACGCCTGGCGCGGGTGGGGCAGATCCGGCATGCTGCAGGCATGAGCGCCCGCGACCGCGAGTCCCCGGAAGTTCCCTGTTTTTTCCCCTATATCGCCGGTCAGGTGACCCCCACTGCCCAGCGCCGGCCGCTGCGCGCACCCTATGACGGGCGGACGCTGGCGCTGGTCGGCGAGGCCGGTCCGGGCGAGCTCGAGGCCGCCCTGGCCGCCGCCGAGCGGGCGACCGCCGCCACCCGCGCGCTGACCAGCCAGCAGCGCGCCGACATCTGCGCCGCCGTCGCCCGTGGCATCACCGCCCGCCGCGACGAGCTGGCGCTCGCGATCTGCGACGAGGCCGGCAAGCCCATTGCCGACGCCCGCGCCGAGGTCGAGCGCGCCGTCCTGTGCTTCGAGCTGGCGGCCAGCGAGGCGCCGCGGGTGGCGCGCGAAGGCCACACCCTGCCCATGGACCTGCGACCGCAGGGCCAGGGTCGGCTCGGCATCACCCAGCGGGTGCCGGTCGGCCCGGTGGCGGCGATCAGCCCCTTCAACTTCCCGCTCAACCTGGCGGTGCACAAGCTGGCGCCGGCGCTGGCCGCCGGCTGCCCGGTCCTGCTCAAGCCGGCCTCGCAGGCGCCGACGCCGACCCTGCGGCTGGCCGAGATCATCGCCGCCACCGCCTGGCCCAAGGAGGCGCTGAGCGTGCTGCCGGCCACCCGGGCCGCCGCCGATGTGCTGGTCACCGACCCGCGCTGCAAGGTCCTCACCTTCACCGGCTCGGGGGCGGTGGGCTGGGATCTGAAGGCGCGCGCCGGCCACAAGCGGGTCGTGCTGGAGCTTGGCGGCAACGCCGCGGTCATCATCGACGAGACGGTGACCAGCGCCGACCTGGAGGCGATCATTCCCAAGCTGGTGTACGGCGCGTTCTCGTATGCCGGGCAGAAGTGCATCAGCATCCAGCGGATCTATTTTGTCGAGCCGCCCGGCGGTCGTCGCTACGCCGAGTTCACCGCGCGCCTGGTCGCCGCGGCCGGCGCCGTCCGGGTCGGCGATCCCCGCGATCCCGAGGTCATGGTCGGGCCGATGATCGACGAGGCGAACGCCCGGCGCGTGCAGGAGTGGGTGAGCGAGGCGGCCGCCGCCGGGGCGCAGGTGCTGTGCGGGGGCCAGCGCGAGGGCACGCTCGTCCGGCCGACCGTGCTCGCCGCGGTCCCGCGCACCGCGCGCGCCGCCTGCGATGAGATCTTCGGCCCGGTGTGCAACCTCGACCGCGTGGCGAGCTTTGACGCCGCGGTCGCTGCGGTCAACGACTCGCGTTATGGGCTACAGGCGGCGGTCTTCACCCGCGACCTCGGCCACGGCCTGCGCGCCTTCGACGAGCTGGAAGTGGGCGCGGTGATCCTCAACGAGGCGCCGAGCTTCCGCATCGACCACATGCCCTACGGCGGCGTGAAGGAGTCCGGCCTTGGCCGCGAAGGAATCCGCAACGCCATCGAGGATCTGACCGAGCTGCGGCTGCTGGTCACCGGCACGCTCCCCGCCGGCTAGCTGGCTGCCGGGCCGCGCGGCCAAGCGACTAGCCGGTCATGGCGGCAAGGGCGCCAGCTGCAGCCGCCGCAGCCGCGCCGGCGGAGCCGTCGGCGGGAGCAGCAGCTCGAGCTCGCCGACCGCGTGCGCCCGGACCGCGGCCGCGGGGAGGGTGAACAGGATCTGCGCGCCCTGCTGACGCGTCGCCACCGGCTGGCCGTTCCACAGCAGGCGCAGCCCCGCGGGCGAGAGCTCGCCATCGAGCGCTCCGGCGATCGCGGTCTGGGTAAACGGCTGCAGGAGCAGGCGCACCCGCGGCCCGATCCGCCGCCCGCGTCGATCGGCCGGCTCGGCGGCGAGCCCTTCGACGACCAACAGCTCGGCCTGCGGGCCGGTGAAGTCCCAGCTCGCGCCGCTCCACGAGCGGTCGTGCGCCTCCTGCTCTAGCGCGTAGTTGCCGACCACCGCTTCCCAGGCGGTGAGCGGGGCGTGGTGGCGCAGGGCAAAGAGCAGCCCGGCCGGCTGCGCGAACGGGTAGCCGTGCCGCAGCAGCGCGACCAGCCAGGGCGGTCCGCCGGCCTGCTGCGCCAGGCGATAGGCCGGCGTGGCCGCCGCCCCCGAGTCGGGAAGCCGCCGCTGCCGCACAAGCTCGCTCAGCGTCAGGTTGAGCCCGCCGAGCAGGCTCAGGCCGAGCACCAGCGCCGCCCGCGCCGGTCGCCGCCACCCCCGCCCGGTGTCCAGGCGCGCCCACAGCTCGGCGACGCCGACTGCAAGAAGCCCCGCGCAGTCGCTAAGCCGGCGCGCCCCGAAGCTGAACCCGCCGTACCAGACCCAGGATGACGCCACCAGGTACACATCCGCCACCAGGATCAAAAGCGCCGCCGCCAGCAGCCCGCGCCGGCCCCGGAGCAGAGTGCTCCCGTCCGCCGGCCGACTCTCGGCGGTCGGCGCGCCCGGGCGCAGCAGCCCGAGCCCGAGCCCGGCCAGGCCCAGGTAGGCCACCGGGGTCCACGGAAACAGCCCGGCGCGCATGGACCACAGCACCTCGGCCAGCGCCGGCTGCAGCGGCCGCAGCGGCTCGATGTTCGACGGTCGCACGAGCCAGCCGAAGTAGGCTCCCCACACCACCAGCTGCGGCAAGAACCCCACGAGCGCCCCGAGCGCGAGCAGCGCCGCGCAGCCAAGGATGCGGCGGCCCTGTCTCGCCGGCGCGCGCCGCAGCCACGCCAGCGCCAGCTCCAGCGCCGGGGCGAGCAGGAAGACCACCTCCTGGGCGCGCATCAGCATCGCCACCCCGCCGAGCAGCCCCAGCCCGAAGAAGCGCCGCGGCCGCAGCGCGCCCCGCTCGCCATCCCAGCGCCACAAAAGAAGCGCCACCGCGGCGAAGGCCAGCCCGTGCTGATAGTGCGGCTGGATCGTCAGGTACCACAGCTGGGGCGTCAATAGGACTGCCGTCAGTGCCCCCGCCAGCGCCGCCCCGCGCGCAAAGTAGCGGCGCAGCAGGCGGTAGGTGAGCAGCATGCCGCCGAGGCCCGCCGCCAGCGTGACCAGGCCGGTGTACAGCATCTGACCGGTGTGCGGCACAAACGGCGGCGGCCCGAGCACCCGCGGATCGCGGTGCAGGCCGCGCAGCACCCCGGCGGCGACGAGCTTGGCGCTCTCGCCCAGGCAGTACAGCGGCAGCATGGCGAGCGCCGGCCCGATCGGCGTCCGGTTGACCTTGTGACCCTGCGGCCCGCTGTCCATGGTGTCCAGGTGCTCGGGCAGCGCGTAGCGCATATCGAGCGAGCGGAACACGACCAGGCTGGGCAGGTAGTGGAAGCTGAACAGACCGTCGCCCTGGGCCTTGCTGCCAAACAGCCCCGGCGTGGTCCAGAAGTAATATGCGAGCAGCGCCCCGGCGACGAGGCTCAGCACGATGCAGGGGGTGCGCCGGGACACCCCGCCACTTTAGCGCGCGACGCGCCGGGTGAGGCAAGAGGAACCGAGCCGGACGCTGGTTTCGCCGCTGCGGCCCGCCTTACCGCTGCTGAGCTGGCGGCGAAGCAGGCGCGGCCCGCCGAAGCTGCCGTTGTCCCTGACGCCGCGGTGCCGCACGCCGGCGCCGAGCCGGCTACAGGGTCAGCTTCTGGCTGCGGTTGCCGTACGCGCCGGCCGCACGCCGGCGCGGCGGCGCCGGCTACAGGGTCAGCTTCTGGCTGCGGTTGCCGTACGCGTCGGTCAGCGAGACCTCGACGCCGGCGCTGGCGTCCAGGGTGGTGGTGACGCTCCACTGGCCGCCGGTGAGCGCCGCGGACAGAGTCTCGGTCTTGTTGTCCTTCAGGCTGCGCAAGCTGAGCATGGCCGTGCCGGGCACCGCTACGTCGCCGTCGCTCGGTCCGTCCAGGCGCAGCAGGCGGTAGCCGGCGCCGATCGGGTAGACCGCCTGGCCGGTGAGCTTGCTGCCGCTGCGGCTGCCGCCCAGGCGCACCACCCCGTCGGCGGACAGTGCGAACGGCGAGCTCTGCACCGCGTAGCTCTTGCCGCCGGCGCTGCCCTGCACCGCGAAGCGATAGCGGCCGAGCGGCGCGTCGAACACTGCGGCCAGGCCCGTGCGGTCGGCGGCGCGCTCCCAGCCCACCGCCTGCCACTCGGCGGCCCACAGGTGGGCGTCGATCTTGCCGGCCGGCGCCTCCAGCGGCTGCGGCGTGTAGGTCAGCAGCACCTCGCGGCCGCGGCTGCCGAGCACCCGGCCCGAGCGGGTGGTCACCGGCTGCCAGGTCCCGCTGCCCGCCGGCTCCTCGCGCTGCAGGGTCACCTCGGGCGTGCCTTCCTCGGGATCGCCGCCGTAGAACACGAACGTCGCGCGGCCGCCCAGGCGCGCCACGGTCGCCGCCGGCTGGGCGGTGGTCGGCGGCGCGCTGCGGGTGCGCACCAGCAGCTCGGCCGGGATCGTGGCGGGGAGCTGTCCGGCCTTGGCCGCTCCGGTGCGCGTTATGTCGGCCGGCTTCTGCGCCGGGAAGACGTAGCGGTCAAAGCGGCCGCCGGGCTGCGGCGCGCCGGGACCTGGGGCCTCGGCGTCATCGCGCTCGGGGGTCATCGCCAGCTTGGCGAGGTCCAGGGCGCGCTCCATCAGCCACTCGCCCTCCAGCGGTCCGTAGATGTTGATCGACGGCTCGTAGCCGCCGAGCAGCCAGTTCTCCACGCCCAGGATGTAGCCGACGTGCCCCTGCGAGTAGCCGATGACGAAGGTCTGCTCGGCGCCGGCGGGCGACTTCTGGCGCAGCGCATCGGCCAAAAGCGACACCGGCTCGCCGGGCAGGGTGACAAGGAGCAGCGTCTCGGCCGCCTGCTGATCGACCGGCAGGCCGCCGCCATCGAGCTTGCGGCGCAGCACCGGCACGGCGCCCAGCCGCAGCGCGGTGAGCGTGGTGCGCGTGGTCTCGCAGGTGGGGACCGGCGGGGTCTCCAGCTGCAGGATGGTGGCGATGAAGTTGTTGGCGGCGCCCATCTCGGCGCACGAGCCGTACGGGATGCCCTTGGCGCCGGGGATGCCGTCGACCGGCAGCATCGGGCTCTTGCTGCCGCACAGGCCGGCACCGACCGGCACGTTGAACTGGGTGATCGGCCCCTTGGCGGTGCCGTCGGGGTTGAAGATCGCCCCGGGCGAGTTGTCGATCTGGCGATCGGCCTCGTAGGGCGCGTAGGCGAGGCCGCTGCGCACGCGGATGTCGCGGCCGTTTGGCACCGCCCGCGTCACGACCTCCAGCGCGGTGCTCGAGGTCGTCTTGATGTCCTGCCACAGCGCGAAGATGCGCGGGGCGGCCAGCTGCCCCACCGACTCCATGCGCGCGAAGTCGGTGCACAGGCTCTGCTTGTCGTCGCAGCTGCCGAGGCCGCCGCGGCCGCGCGGCGAGGCGTCGCCGGCCGGCCCCTGCAGGTGCATGACCAGGACCTTGCGATCAAAGCGCTCCTCCAGGGCCAGCTCGACGTGGCCGGTCGAGTCGGTGGTGGTGAGGGGATTGTCCTCGCCGCCGATCGTGCCGTGCATGGGGAAGCTGGTGAGCAGGGCCAGCGGCTGCCCGGCACCGTCGTCGACGCGCACCACGAGCAGGCGCTGCTCCTTGTGCGGGCCGATCGGCTTGCCGTCGGGACCTTTGATGACGTCGTCCTCGCCGCGGCGGTCCGAGTAGATCTCGTCCTTGCTGTCCCAGCCGTCCCACACGCCGACGCCGATGCTGGCCGGGGCGGCGCTGGCGATGGCGGCGGCGGCGGCGCTGACCATCGACCGCAGCAGACGCTGGTACTGCTCCTCCTGGAACAGGTCGAAGCCGAGCGCGAGGTGGAAGGTGCCCTGGAACGTTCCGTAGCCGCCGTGGGTGTGGCTGGTCGAGACAATCACCCGCCCGCGCGAGCTCATGAGCCCGCGGGTCGACAGCTCCTTCTCCAGATCGTAGACCAATCGGTCGTAGGCGACGCACAGATCGGCCTTGATCATCACGACCGGCTCGCTGCCCGCCTTGAGGTACAGCGCCCGCACCTGCGGTCGCGTCTGCACCCCCGCCGAGGCGACGAAGGCCTTGGAGTGGGGGCTCTGGCGGCTGTCGGGAGCGGTGCCGCCGAGCAGCTTCATGCGCGCGGTGTAGCCGCCAAGCGGCGTGCCCACCGGCAGATCGAGCGGCGCCTCGCCGACCCCGGCGAGCACGGCGCCAGCGACAATCGGCTGCCCGACGCCGGCGGGGATCGGCGCCGGCTCGTACTGGCAGCGCGGCCCCGGCGGGGCGAGGTCGGGCGCCGGCGAGGCGAGGTCGGGCGCCGGCGGGCCGTCGGGCGACTGCGGCTCGGACTTGCCGCAGCTTGCGGCCAGCAGCAAGAGGGCCAGCGAGCCTCGGCTCACCCAGCGGCCGAAGCTGGACCGCGGGCGGCGACGCAGGCTGGCGCAGTGGCCAGGGGCGGCCTGCCAAGGGGGGTCGCAGACAAACGAGTTTGAGATTGTGCGCATGGGGTGCCTTTCGGGCCCGGATAATACACCTGGACCTTACCGAAGATGTCTCGGACAGAGCGGCAACACGGCAGCCGCCGCGACGCCAAAGCCGAGTCGGTCTGCGCGGGCGCACCTGCTCAAAGGGGCTGGAGGCGCCATGTAACCCCGCCAGATGATTGGACTTGGCCGTCGGGAAAAGAAGTTTCCAACTGGCTATTTCGCTGTGCGACTATCTAGGATTGATATGGGTTCCTCTATCAAGGGTGCCACCATCATCAACACTCTGAGCGTCCTGCGTGAGCTCGTCGGCAGCGATGGCGCCCAGGCGATCGTCGCCAGCTGCCCGCGCGAGACCCAGCAGCTGTTGCGTCGGACCTTGATGGCGGTGGAGTGGATCAATGTCGATGTCTGGAGCCCCTTCCTCGCCGCCATCCTGGAGCGGGTGACCGGACGCGATGAGCTCAAGTACCGGCGCCTCATCCGCGCGGTGTGCAAGCGCGACTTTTCCGGACTTTATCGAGTCTATCTGCAGAACGCCGATCCAATCAGTCTGCTCGCCAAGGTGCAGAGCATCTGGAGCGCCTACTTCGACTCGGGAACGCTCAGCGCGAGCGCCCTGGAGCCCAAAAACGGAGTCCAGCAGTCTCTGCTCGAGCTGCGGGGTCTGGAGTCCGCCTCGCCGATCTATCTGACCACCGTGCAAGCCTACATAGAGCAGCTCTTGATCATGGTCGGTGCCCCCAAGTCGTCGGTGCAGCGGCGCCGGGAGAGCCACCTGGACGGCCGCCTGGCATGCGACTACCTGGTTACGCTCGGCTAGGCGGCCCGGCCAGCGGCGGCCGCGCGAGCCGCGCCGGCAGCGTCGCCGGCGGGGTGGTAGCACAGACACTTCTGTCACGGCGCGGCTCCTTTTGCTATGGTGAAATTGCAGGCAGCGGAGAGAAATGACCCCCCCCAGCGCTGAGACCATCGAGCAGACCCGGCGGACGCTTATTGACCTGAGCATCCGCTACGGCCCCAAATTACTGACTGCCTTTGTCGTCCTCTTCGTCGGGGTGCTGGCCTCCCGGCGCAGCGGCCAGGCCATGCAGCAGTGGCTGGCCAAGCGCGAGCTGGAGCCGCCGGTGCGCAAGCTGATCGGGCGCGTGGTGAGCCTGGTGGTCCTTCTGCTGTTTGTCCTCATGGCGCTGCAGAACCTGGGGGTCGAGCTCTTGCCGCTGTTCGCCAGCCTCGGCGTCGCCGGGGTGGGAGTCGGCCTGGCGATGCAGGGAGTGCTGAGCAACCTGACGGCCGGGCTGACCATCATCTTTACCCGCCCGTTCAAGGTCGGCGAGTACATAGCGCTGGTCGGGGTCGAGGGGCAGGTGGACTCGATCGAGCTGTTTTCGACCACGCTGCTCCACACCGACTGCTCGCGCGTGGTCATCCCCAACCGCAAGATCGTCGGCGAGATCCTGCATAACTACGGCAAGCTGCGCCAGCTCGATCTGTCGGTCTCGGTGGCCTACGCGGCCGACCTTGACAAGGCGCTGCGCACGATCAGCGAGGTCCTGCAGCAGAACCCGCGCGTGCGCAAGGAGCTCACCCCGGTGGTCGGCGTCGTCGGACTTTACGACTCGGCGATCCAGATCGCGATCAAGCCCTGGGTGAGCGTCGCCGACTTCATTCCCGCCGCCGGCGAGCTGAACGCGGCGGTCGTCGTCGCGTTCCGGGCGCGGCAGATCGAGATTCCGTTCCCGCAGCGCGAGGTCCGGCTGCTGTCGCCGCCCGCTCCCTCCTCCCTGCCGTAGGCCGCCCCGGGGCCAGCGCCCGCAGATTCCCAAGCCATGCGGCGCCCGCAGCGTGTAGACTCGGGCCATGACGCTCATGGACGCCGCCCGCTCGGCCGCCGCTGCCGACCAGATCTGGGAGCAGGAGATCCTCCCGGCTCTGGAGAACTACATCCGCATTCCCAACCGCTCGCCGACCTTCGACGCCGACTGGCAGAAGGCCGGCCACATGGATCGCGCCGTCGCGCTCATCGCCGACTGGTGCAAGCAGCAGCCGCTGCCCGGCCTCACCGTCGAGGTGGTGCGCCTGGCCGGGCGCACCCCGGTGATCTACATGGAGGTGCCGGCGCGCGGCCAGACCCCAGGCCAGAGCCCGGACCCGGTGCTCCTTTACGGCCACCTCGACAAGCAGCCGGAGATGACCGGCTGGCGCGAGGGACTTGGGCCGTGGACGCCGGTGCGCCAGGGCGACAAACTGTACGGCCGCGGCGGCGCCGATGACGGCTACTCTGCCTTCGCCTCGCTGGCGGCGCTGCGCATCCTTGGCGAGCAGGGCCTGCCGCACGCCCGCTGCGTGATCCTCATCGAGGCCTGCGAAGAGAGCGGCAGCTACGACCTGCCGGCCTACATCGAGGCGCTGGCGCCGCGCATCGGCAGCCCGAGCCTGGTGGTCTGCCTCGACTCGGGCTGCGGCAACTACGATCAGCTGTGGATGACGACCTCGCTGCGCGGGCTGGTCTCGGGCAACCTGCAGGTCGAGATCCTCCAGGAGGGCGTGCACTCGGGCGACGCCAGCGGCATCGTGCCCTCGAGCTTCCGCATCCTGCGCAGCCTGCTGTCGCGCATCGAAGACGAGAACACCGGGCAGGTACGCCTCGACGCGCTGCACATCAAGGTCCCCGCTGAGCGGCAGAGCCAGGCGCTGGCCACCGCGACCGCGCTTGGACCCGAGGTCTATTCCAAGTTCCCGTGGGTCGAAGGTGCCCGCCCGGTGCTCGAGCACCACTCCGAGCTGATCCTCAACCGCACCTGGCGGCCGGCACTTTCGATCACCGGCATCGACGGCATCCCCGGGCTGGCCAGCGCCGGCAATGTCCTGCGGCCCAGCACCACGATCAAGCTGTCGCTGCGCATCCCGCCGCGGATCGATCCGCGGGCGGCGACCGCGGCCCTCAAGGCCGAGCTGGAGCGCGACCCGCCTTACGGCGCCAAGGTCCGTTTCGACGGCGAGAAGGCGAGCGTCGGCTGGGATGCGCCACCGCTGGCGCCGTGGCTGGAGCAGGCCGCCCAGACCGCCTCCAGCGCCTTTTTCGGCCGCCCGGCGATGGCCATGGGCGAGGGCGGCTCGATCCCCTTTATGGGCATGCTCGGCGAGAAGTTTCCTAAGGCGCAGTTCCTCATCACCGGCCTGCTCGGCCCCGAGTCCAACGCCCACGGGCCCAACGAGTTCCTCCACATCCCCGCCGGCAAGCGCCTCACCTGCTGCGTCGCCGAGGTGATCGCCCAGCACCACCACCGCTAGCACGGGCGCCCGCATGCCGCACTACCCCAGGTCCAAGCAGTGGCGCGACGGCCGCTTCCATAACCCGCCCGAGTGGCCGCGGCGCCTCGGCCTGTCGGCGGTGCTGCGCTGGCAGCTGCGCAGTCGTCCGCCGCAGGACCCGGACTTTGTCCCGCCGCAGGTCGCAAACGACGGCCAGCGGCTGCGCGACAACGCGTCCGAGCTGTCGGTGACCTGGATCGGCCACGCGACGCTGCTGCTGCAAGCCGAGGGAATGTCGGTGCTGACCGATCCGATGTTTTCGCCCGGCATGTTTGCGGTCAAGCGCCTGGCGGCGCCGGGGCTGCAGCTCGCCCACCTGCCGCCCATTGATGCGGTCGTGGTCTCGCACAACCACCGCGATCACCTGGACGAGCCGAGCGTGCGGGCGCTCGGGCCCGAGGTCACCTTCGTGGTGCCGCTGGGCCTGGGGGCGTGGTTTCGCAAGCGCGGCCGCGACAAGGTCGTCGAGCTCGACTGGTGGGAGGAGACCGAGCTGCGCGCCCGCAACAGCTACCTGCGGGTGACGCTGGTGCCGGCGCAGCACTGGTCGATGCGGGTCGGGGTCGACACCAACCAGTCGCTGTGGGGCGGCTACGTCATCGAGTCGCCCGCCACCCGCTTCTACTTCGCCGGCGACACCGGCTATCCGGCGGCGTTCAAGGACATCGGCCGCCAGTTCCCGGGCATCGACTATGCGCTGCTGCCGATCGGCGCCTACGAGCCGCGCTGGTTTATGAAGGCGCAGCACATCGGCCCCGAAGAGGCGGCGATCGCCTTTGGCGAGCTCGGGGCGCGGGCGCTGGTGCCCATGCACTGGGGCACCTTCCGCCTATCGGACGAGCCGCTCGCCGAGCCGCCGCTTTTGCTGCAGCGGGCGCTCGGTGGGCAGCTCGACAAGCTGGTGCAGCTCTCGATCGGCGAGACTCGCTGGGGCCGGCCGCGCTGAGGGCGGCGGCCGGCTGGCCGACGTAAAGCTGCAGCGAAGGCTTGGCCAGAGTCGGGGGGCCGTGGTACACGGCGCCTCATCATGGCTGAACAAATGAGACCCCCCAAGCGAGCGGGGGCGTTGCTACTGGCCGCGCTCGTCGGCACCGCCTGTAGCTCGCGGCCGGCTGAGCCGGGCGAAGGAGCCGCCAAGGTCGCGGTGAAGCTAGCGACCGTCGCGGTGCAGTCGGTGCCGGTGACCGCAGAGTACCTGGCGACGTGCAGATCGCGGCGGTCGCTGCTCTTGCAGCCGCAGATCGAGGGGCTGGTGACGCAGATCTACGTCACCTCGGGGCAGAAGGTCGAGGCCGGGGTGCCGATCCTGCAGATTGATCCGGCGCGCCAGGCGGCGCAGGTCCAAAGCGAGCAGCAGTCGCGCAGCGCCAAGCTGGCCGCGCTGAGCTACTGGAAGCAGCAGGCCGAGCGCCTGACCGTCCTGCACGAGGGCGGCGCCGTCAGCCTGCAGGAGCTGCAGCAGGCCCGCACCAACTTCGAGTCGGCCAAGGCCGAGCTGGCGGCGCTCGGGGCGCAGGTGCGCCAGCAGCAGGTCCAGCTCGGCTACTTCCGGGTGACCGCGCCGGCCGCCGGCATCGTCGGCGACATCCCGATCCGGGTGGGGGACCGGGTGACCCCCGCGACCCAGCTTACGACCCTGTCCAACAACGAGCTGCTCGAGGCCTATATCTACGTGCCGATCGAGCGCAGCAGCGGCCTGCAGGAGGCGGCGCCGCTAGAGCTGCTCGGCAGCAGCGGCACTGTGGTGGCGACCACCCAGGTGATGTTCATCTCACCGCTGGTGAACGAAGAGCTGCAGGCGGTGCTGGTCAAGGCGCTGGTCAATAACCCCAAGGGCGAGCTGCGGGCCGGCCAGGTCTTGCGGGCGCGGCTGCTAGAGAGCCGCCATCAGAGCCCGGTGGTGCCGGTGTCGAGCGTGATGCGGCTCGGCGGCCAGCACTTCATCTACGTCGCCCGCGCTGGCGAGGGCGGCCTGCACGCCGAGCAGCGGGCGATCAGCGTCGGTCTTATCACCGGCAACGACTACGAGGTGACCTCGGGCCTCAAGCCCGGCGAGCAGGTGGTGGTCACCGGCGTCCAGAAGCTGCGCGACGGCGCGGCGCTTGTCCCGGAGGGCTAGCCGATGCGCGTCGACTTCTTCATCCGCCGCCCGGTGTTCGCCTCGGTGTGCTCGCTGCTGGTCACCCTGGCCGGCGCCCTGTGCATCCCGACGCTGCCGGTGGCGCAGTATCCAGACCTGGCGGCGCCGTCGGTAAGCGTCAACGCCAGCTACCTCGGGGCGAGCGCCGAGACAGTCGAGGCGGCGGTGACCACGCCCCTTGAGCAGCAGATAAACGGCGCCGAGGGCATGCGCTACATGACCTCGACCAGCGCCAGCGATGGCTCTAGCGCCATCGAGGTCGTCTTTGATCTGGAGCGCAACATCGACATCGCCGCCGTGGATGTCCAGAACCGCGTCTCCACCGCCATGGGCCGGCTGCCGCGCGAGGTCAACGCCACCGGGGTGAGCGTCATCAAGAACTCGCCGGCGATGATCCTCATCGTCAGCCTGTATGCCGAGCACGGCGAGTACTCGGATCTGTTTATCAGCAACTACGCCGATGTGTACCTGCGCGACGCCCTCAAGCGTGTCAAAGGGGTCAGCCAGATCATCATCTTCGGCGAGCGGAAGTACGCCATGCGAGTGTGGCTCGATCCGGTGCGGCTGGCGGCGCGCGGCCTCACCGCGGCCGATGCGGTGCGCGCCCTGCGCGAGCAGAACCTGCAGATCACCGCCGGCCAGGTCGGCCAGCCGCCGGCGCCGAGCGGCCAGAGCTTCCAAATCAGCGTGCGCGCCCGCGGCCGCCTGAGCGAGCCGCAGGAGTTTGAGCGCATGGTCCTAAAGAGCGGCGAGGCCGGCGCCGCGGTGCTGCTGCGCGACGTCGCGACAGTCGAGCTTGGGGCCGAGGACTACGCCAGCCAGCTGCGCTTTAACGGCCGCGCCGGCATCGGCATCGCCGTGTTCCAGCTGCCCGGCGCCAACGCGCTAGAGGTCGATCGCCTGGTGCGCGACGAGGTCAGCCGCCTGGCCGTCCGCTTCCCCCCCGGCCTGCACTACAAGATCGCCTTCGACCCCACCGTCGCCGTCGGCGAGTCGATAAACGAGGTGCTGGAGACGCTGGCGATGGCGATCGCCCTGGTCATCGCCGTCATCTTCCTGTTCCTGCAGGACCTGCGCAGCACCCTCATCCCGGCGGTGACGATCCCGGTGTCGCTGGTCGGGACGTTCATCTTCGTCAAGGCGTTCGGCTTCTCGATCAACACCCTGACCCTGTTCGGGATCACCCTCGCCACCGGCCTTGTCGTCGATGACGCGATCGTCGTCATCGAGAACATCGAGCGCCACATGCGCGAGCGCCGCACCCCCGCCCGCCGCGCCGCCGGCAGCGCCATGACCGAGGTCGCCGGCGCGGTGCTGGCGACCTCGCTGGTGCTGATCGCGGTGTTCGTGCCGGTGGCGTTCTTCCCCGGCACCACCGGGCGGCTGTACAAGCAGTTCTCGCTGACGATCGCGTTTTCGATCGCCATCTCGGCGTTCAACGCGCTGACCTTCTCACCGGCGATGGCGGCGCTGCTGCTCCGCCACCGGCCGCCCGGGCAAAAGAGTCGGCTGTTCGCCCTCATCGATACGGGGCTGGAGCGGCTGCACCAGCTTTACGGCCGCTGGCTGCAGGCGGCGCTGCGCCGGCGGCGCCTGATGCTGGTCCTGTTCCTGGTCGCGCTGGGGCTGACCGGGGTCGCCTACCGGGCGGTGCCGCAGGGCTTTGTCCCCACCGAGGATCAGGGCTTCTTCCTTGTCCTCATCCAGGCTCCCGAGGGCGCCTCGCTCAGCTACACCAGCGAGGTGATGCGCAAGGTCGAGACGGCGCTGAGCCAGGACCCCGACATCGCCGACGTGTTCGCGGTGGCCGGCTGGAGCTTTGGCGGCGTCGCCCCAAACCGCGCCGCGGTGTTCCCCAACCTGCGCCCGCAGTCGCAGCGCAAGGGCAAGGGACACGCCGCCGATGACGTCATCGGCCGCGCGCGGGCGGCGCTCGACGCGATTCCCGGGGCGCTCATCTTCGCCTTTGGACCGCCGGCGATTCAGGGGGCGAGCGCGCTCGGCGGGTTCAGCTTTCAGCTGCTCGATCAAAGCGGCCAGAGCGGCCAGAACGTCTCGGGGGCAAGCGCGCCGGCGAACGGCCAGGGGGCTCAGGCCGGCAGCGGAGCGGGCGGCAGCAAAGGCTCGGCCAGCCCGGGCGGGCCGGCGGCCGGGGAGTCGGCGGCGCAGCGCCTCGCGCGGGTGGCGCAAGAGCTGTCCGCCGAGGCCCAGAAGCGCCCCGAGCTGGCCGGCGTGTTCTCGCAGTTTACCGCCAACGATCCGCTGTTCGAGGTGCTCATCGACCGCGAGCGCGCCAAGCAGCTCGGCGTCGCGCTGACCGAGATTGCCGACTCGCTGCAGGTGTTCATGGGGGCGCAGTACATAAACGACTTCGATTTCAACGCCCGCTCCTATCGCGTCTACGCTCAGGCCGACCGCCAGTTCCGCGCCAACCCGAGCGACCTCGGCAAGTACTACGTGCGTGGTGAGCAGCGCGGTCCCGGCGGTCCGGTGGCGACGCTGTTGCCGCTGGACACGGTGATCAAGCTGCGCGAGACCACGGCGCCGCCGCTCATCAGCCACTACAACCTGTTCCGGGCGACCGAGCTGTCGGGCCAGCCCAAGCCGGGCTTCTCGTCGGGGCAGGCGATCGCAGCGCTGGAGCAGGTGGCGGCGCGGGTGCTGCCGCAGGGGATGAACATCGAGTGGTCGGGGATCACCTGGGAGGAGATCCGCGCCGGTCGGCAGTCGCTATTCATCTTCGCGGTGGGTCTTGTGTTCGTGTTCCTGGTGCTGGCGGCGCAGTACGAGAGCTTCGTGCTGCCGCTCATCATCCTGCTTGCGGTGCCGGTGGCGCTGCTCGGGGGCCTGCTGCTGCAGCGGCTGCGCGGGCTGCCCAACGACGTGTTTTGCCAGATCGGGCTGGTCATGCTGGTCGGTCTGGCCAGCAAGAACGCCATCCTGATCGTCGAGTTCGCCGAGCAGCTGCGCGCCCAGGGCCGCGAGCTGGTGATGGCGGCCATCGAGGCCTCGCAGATCCGCCTGCGCCCGATCCTGATGACGTCGCTGGCGTTCATCCTCGGGCTGCTGCCGCTGGTGGTGGCGCGCGGCGCCGGGCAAGAGAGCCGACACTCGCTGGGCACCCCGGTGCTCGGCGGCATGATCTTCTCGACCGGGCTGAACCTGTTCTTCATTCCGGTGCTGTATGTCCTGGTGCAGGGGCTGCGGGCGCGGCGGGCGGCGCAGCGGGCGGCGCGCGCGGCGGCCGCAGGCGATGCGGTGGAGGTAGACGCGGGCGAGGCGCTGGAGGCAGAAGCGCAGCCAGAGGAGGGGGCGCATGAGTAGCTGGCGACCGTCGAGTAATGGCCCCGGCCAGCCACCGCTTGCGCAGCAGTCGGGGCGTGCCGGGGCCGGACGTTGCGTCCGCTGGCTGCTGCTGCCGCTGCTGCTCGGGCTGGGCGGCGCCGCGAGCGGCGAAGCGCCGCGCCTGAGCCTGAGCGAGGCGGTGCAGCGGGCCCTGCAGCACAGCCCAGCGGCGCAGCTGGCCCAGCAGGACGTCGAGGTCGCGGCGGCGCGCGAGGGCCAGGTGCGCGCCCTGGCGCTGCCGACGCTGGTCGCCGGCGGCACCTACACCCGCATCGACGACGATCGGCGGATCGGCGATCAGGTGTTCGTGCCCGCCAACCAGCTCAGCGGCAGCCTGACCCTGGCGGCGCCGCTGTTGGCGCCGCAGCGCTGGGTCGCCTGGGCCCAGGCGCGCGACGACGCCAAGGCCGCCCGGCTGGAGCTTGTCGATGCCCGCCGCCAGCTCGCGGTGCGCGTCGCCCAGGCCTACCTGAGCGTGCTCACCGCGCAGCGCGTCGTCGAGGTGAACGCGCGCGCGGCCGAGCTGGCGCAGGTCCACTACGCCTACGCCCGCAAGCGCCTGAGCGGCGGCGTCGGCAGCCAGCTCGATGAGGTGCGGGCGCAGCAGCTGCTGCGCGAAGAGGCGGGGCGGGTCCTGCGCGCCCGCGCCGAGCTCTTGCGCGCCCAGGGCGG
>JBGANQ010000023.1:17477-102670 GCA_044222245.1 Polyangia bacterium
GGCGCCCTCATCGGCGCGACGGGGCCGGTGGACGCCGCCGAGGCGCCCGAGCTGCCGGCGGACTTTGGCGAGCGCGATGCGGGGACGCTCGCCGCGCTGCACCAGCAGATGCAGGCCCTGCGCGCCGATGTGGTCGCCCAGACCGCGCGGCTGCGGGCGGCGCAGCGGGCGGTGCGCCTGCGCTTTGTCGACTACCTGCCGAGCCTCACCGGCGCCTTCGTGCCCATGTACCAGTCGCCGGCGAGCCTGGTCCAGCCGCAGCTCGCCTGGCAGGCGCAGCTGCAGCTGGCGGTGCCGATCTTCGACGGCGGGCAGCGCTACAGCGAGCTGCGCGAGCGGCGCGCCCGCCTGGCCATGGCGCGGCTACGCCTGGAGTCCCTGGTGCAGCAGGGCCGGGTCGAGCTGCAGGTGGGCCTGGGCGTGCTTATGCACAGCGAGCAGGCGCTGCAGGAGGCGCGACAGGCGGTCGAGCTGGCGCGGCGGGCGGTGGACATCGCGGCGCTCAGCTACCGGCTGGGGGCGGTGACCAACCTCGAGCTGCTCGATGCCCAGCGGCGCGCCCGCGACGCCGAGACCGCCGCGGTGGTCGCCGAGGACGAGGTGCGGCGAGCCAAGCTCGACCTGCTGGCTGCCAGCGGTCGATTTCCAAGCTGAGTTTGTCAGCTAGCTGCCAGCTACTTGCCAGCTACGTGCGGCATCAAGCCTCTTCGGCGCGCCGGACGGCGGGACCGCTTAGACGTTGTGGGCCAGCTCGTACAGCTCGGTGCGCAGGGTGCGCATCTCCTTGAGCAGGTGCTGCCGCTGCGTCGGCGACAGGGTGTGATCGACGGCCAGGACGAGCTCGACGAAGTCGTCGCGGTTGCGCTCCTCGGCGCGCTGGTTGTCGGCGGTGGGAGCGGTCTCCTGCTTGGTCATCCAGTTGTACAGGATGGTCTCCAGCTCGGGACGGGGGGCGTGGGCGCGCAGGGCGGCGAGCAGGGTGGCGCGGCTCTGCTCGGTCAGCTTCTGGCGGCGCAGCTCCTCGGTGCGGTTCTTGCGGATGAAGCGCTCAAACTCGCCAAGCTGCGCGTCGCTGTAGCTGCCGAGCCAGGTGTTCATGGTCTTTTTCGCCTTCTTGAGGCGGAAGGCCAGGTAGTCGGGCTCGGAGAGCTCCAGCCGCTCGAAGCGCTCCTGGCTGCCCTTTTTCATCTCGAGCTCGGAGTGGCTGATCTGCTCGGGGCTGAGGGTGGCAAGCAGCGCCGCCGCCGCCGGCGTGACCTTCTGCGCCGCCCGCTCCCAGTGGTGCTCGCCCTCGGTGAGCATCCACTGCACCTCGTCGCGGGTGAGGCCGTCGGCGGTCTTGGCGATGACCGCGTCGAGGAACTCGACGTAGCGCGGCAGCTCGCTCTGGCGGTGCCAGCTGTGCAGCCCGGCCACCGCGGCCTGCGCCTGCTGCTTCTGCGCCTTGTTCAGATCGAAGGTGTCGACCAGGCGGCTGACCAGGAAGCGCGGCGCCAGGTTGTAGCCAAGCTTGCGCAGGCTGCAGCCGACGAGAAAGACCAGCGACAGCACCAGCACCGGCCAGGCGCCGCGGCGCAGCGGCCACCGCCGGGGCCTGGCAGGGACAGCGCTGCAGGGCGGCAGCTCGCGGGCGGAAACGGCGGCACGGCTCGGCTGTGGGTGTGTATTCACACTAAGTATGTTATGCCCGCGCGGGGCTTGGCGCTATTGGTACGGCGATCCAAAGACCCCCAAGGAGGAGCTGCGCCGCGCGGAAGCTGCGCCTCCCGGCGCCCGAGCCGGCGCCAGCGGACGCGACCTTTGCGAAGCGGCGAGCGGAAAATTTGCCGTCGGCGGCGCCGCCCCCTAGCATACCCGCCATGGGTGCACTTGCTGGCAGCATCGCGCTTCGGCGCTATCGGGTCCTGGGCGCGCCGCCCGTCGATTTCCAAGAGACATATGAAAAGAGCGTGCGCGCGCACGCCCTGGTTCCCGTAGATCCCAGCCGCAACGAAGACCGCTCGATCGGCTGGTGCAGCCTGCACGACGAGGGCGACCTCGAGCTGAGCTTCGCCAAGTTCTACCTCGACGGGCGGATCCTCCTGTCGCTGCGCGTCGATGTGCTAAAGCCGCCGGCGGCGCAGGTCAAGCGGCTCTTGCAGCAGCGCCAGCGCGAGCTGGAGGCGCAGCGGCACGCCCCGCTGTCCGCCGGGGCGCTGCGCGATCTGAAGGCGATCCTGGTCGCCGAGCTGCGGCAGAAGACACCCCCCAAGACCAAGACCGTCGACATGGTCTGGGAGACCGAGGCGCAGCGGCTGTACTTTTTCTCCCACTCCAAGGGGCTTAACGAGACCTTTGTCGGCCTGTTCGCCCAGACCTTCAACCTGCCCATCGATCTGGAGGGCCCCGGCTTCTGGGCCAGCCAGCTCGCCGAGGAGGAGTCGGCGCTGGGGGCGGCGCTCAAGGGGGCGCGACCCACGCCCGAGCTGCTCCAGGGCTTCATCGGCCTGCGCCCCGGGCCGCGCGTCCTTGACGAGGTCGAGATGTTGAGCAGCAGCCTGTCGGCCGCCGCGCCGTAGCCCCCCGATGTCCTCTTTTTCGCTGCGAATCGCAGGTTAGGAAGAGTTCCCATGGCCAAACAAGCCGAGCGCCGCCGCGGCGAGCCCTCGCTGCGCGAGCAGATCGCCGAGTCCGGCGAGACCGAGCAGAGCGCGACCCGCCTCGCCCTCAACGAGGAGCTGACCGACCACCGCTTCCTCGGGCGCGAGTTCCTCACCTGGCTGGTCTACCACGCCGACGGCTCGTCCACCGACAGCAGCCTGCTCGACGCCGACGCCGACGAGCCGGACTTTGACCCCCTGGATGAGAGCGGCAGCGGCCGCTTTGACAAGAGCGAGCGCTGCGACGCCTTCCGCGTGCTCATCGGCGAGCGCGTCATCCTCAAGGCCCTGGGCGACGGCAGCGGCGAGATCACCGCCCGCGGCGCCGCCACCGGCCAGAGCGCCGATGTCCGCTACGCGATCGCCGGCGGCCTGACCGTGCGCGAGGTCGACCTGCTGTTCGCGCGCGGCGACCGCATCTGGCAGGCCGCCGCCAACGCCGAGAACTTCGACCTCAAGCGGGTCAAGCTGCCGGCCTTGCTCAGCGAAGAGGACAGCGAGCGCGCCCACGAGCGCCTGCAGCTCATCAGTGACCTCGACGCGATGCTGCGCGCCGCCTACGACACCTTCCTGCGGGTGCGCCTGACCGCCGCCTGGCAGAGCGAGACGGTGCCGCGCCTGCGGGTGTGGCTGGCGCGCTCGATCCTGGAGAAGAAGCAGCTCGAGTTCGAGCTCGCCACCGCCGCCAAGTCCGCCGCGGCGCGCCGCCTGGGGGCCGGCCGCGGCCGCGGTCGCGAGCAGGTGATGTAGCCTACTTCACCGGATAGCGCTCCTGCAGCTCGCGCAGCGAGGGGAAGTCCATGACCGGGCAGCGCAGCGCGCCGTGCTCGTCCGGGCAGCCCTGGGCGGCGAAGCGGAACACACGCTTGAAGACCTCGAAGTAGGCGCCGTGGCTGTAGTGGTATAGGTGGTGGCCGATGTTCCACGGCAGCTTGCCGCGGTCGTTGTAGGCGCTGATGATGCTGCGCTGGTAGTCCGGCTCCATGATCGAGCCGTCGGCGTCCATGTGATACATATAGTTGTAGTCCATGGGAATCGCCAGCGACCCCGGGAAGCGCATGAGGGAGAACTCCAGCACGCCGCTGTAGTGGTAGGGCGGGTCCGGCGCGTCGACCTGACTTGCATCGTACAGATACCCAAGCTCCTTGAGCACATCGTACATCGCGCTGTTGGTGGCCAGCTGCGGCGCCCGGAATCCCACCGGGACATAGGGGTGCAGCGCCGGGTGCGCCAGGTTCGGACTGCCGGCGGCGTCGAACAGCTCTTGGCCCTTGTAGACGACCGGGAAGGCGGGCTTGGGCAGGCAGATATCCAGGTCCTCACCGGTCTCCTGCGGGTAGCCGCAGATCGTCCCATTGGGGCAGGGCTTGGCCTGGTTACAGTCCTGGGTGCAGAAGCCCTGGGTCGGCGTCACCATGACGCACGGCAGCGTGGCGGCGCACTGGCTGCTGTCGGTACAGGCGGCGCCGACCGCTCCGGGGGCGGCAGCGGCGGCGGGAACAAAGCGCGGGAACACCGGAACGCCGCGCTCATCGCGCACCGGCTGAAACAGGTTGCGCGTCACCAGCGCCTGGTACTCGCTGAGCTCGGCCCGCCACTGCGCCGCCGTCCAGGCGCTGCCGTCCTGGTGACGGACCGTGTGGTTGGCGATCTCGTGCCCTTCGTTGATTGCCTGCTGGGTGAGCGCCCACCGCACCAGCACCTCATCGCGGCTCGACGCCTTGCCGACCGCGGAGCCGGTGACCGCCGGATCATAAAACGCGGTGGTCACAAAGTAGGTGAGGCGCAGCTGCCGGTGGTACTTGGTGTACAGCTCGCGCGCAAACGTCAGGGTCGCCACCCAGCTCTGATACGGTGAGCTGCCGCCATCAAAGGAGCCGTTGAGATACATCGGCACTGGCGGCGGCAGCAGGTCCGGCGGACTCATCGCCAGGTCGGGCAGCGAGGCCGGTGGAAGCGACAGATCCGCCGCCGCGGGCGGGGTCTGCGCCGGCGGCGGCGTGGGCGCGCTGCAGCCGCTCGCGCCGGCGAGCAGCGCCCCGCAAAGCAGCAGCGCGCACCCGGCGCCTGACCGCGACTGCCGGCGCACCTCCGCTGGCTGCGGCGGAGGCTGCGGCGGAGCAGTGAGAGCTGGCTGCACCCGGCGGCCCTCGGCGGATCCCAGCGCGGCGCGGAGTATCTGGCCAGAACGGAGTATCTGGTCAGCACGGAGTAATCTAGAACCGCTCATGTTCGGACTCCTTGGGCTCGCCATACGCGGACGGCGCGCGAGAGCAGTGAAAAAGTACACTCCCTAGCCGGCTTATACCCAAGGAGTCGCGGGCGCGTAAAGCGGGAAAAAGCGGAAAACAGACTCTGAAGTTCAGCTCGCTGGGGGCAGCGCCTCGTCGAGAACGGCGCGGACCTTGGTCGCCAGCTCCTGCCCCGAAAATGGCTTGGGAAGGAAGGCGCTGGTGGCGCCACTTACCCGCTCGCGAAGCGTCGCGTCACTTGTGTAGCCGCTCATGTAGAGCACCTTCAAGCCCGGGCGGCGCGCGCACAGGGCGGCCACCACTTCCCGCGCGCTCAGTCCCGGCATGACGACATCGGTGAGCAGCAGATCGATCGCACCTTTATGCTGCTCGCAGAGCTGCAGCGCCGCCGCCCCATCTTGCGCTTCCAGCACCGTGTATCCCTTGGCCTCCAGCACCCGGCGCGCCAGCCGACGCAGCGCCGGCTCGTCCTCGATGAGCAGGATCGTCTCGCTGCCCGAGCGCGGCGGTCGCTGCCGCGGCACGACCGACCGCCCGACTCTGTCGCGCACGGCCGGGAACAGCAGCGTAAAGCAGGTCCCGCAGTCCACCTGGCTGCTCACCCCGAGCTGGCCGCCCGCCTGCTTGATGATGCCGTAGACCGTGGCCAGCCCGAGTCCGGTTCCCTTGCCCTGTTCCTTGGTGGTGAAGAAGGGCTCAAACAGCTTGGCCTTGACCTCGTCCGTCATGCCGCAGCCGGTGTCGGCCACCACCAGGCGGACGTAGGGGCCGGGCCGACAGTCCGGGCAGGACAGAGCGTCCTTGGTGCGCAGCGTGAGGTCCTGGGTCTCGATGCGCAGCTGGCCGCCTTGCGGCATCGCGTCGCGGGCGTTCAGGGCCAGGTTCATGATCACCTGATCGAGCAGGCCGGGATCGATCTTGATCCGGGCCAGCCCGGGCTGCAGGCTCGTCGTGAGCGCGATCTTTTCGCCGAGCAGCCGACCGAGCAGCTGCGAGAGGGTCTGCAGCGCCGCATTCAGGTCGACCACCGTGGGCTTGACCAGGGTCTTGCGGCTCAGCGCCAAGAGCTGCGCGGTGAGCGCCGCCGCGCGCTGGCCGGCGCTGCGAATCTCCAGCAGCGGGCCGTGCTGCGGCGCCGACGGACAAAGCTCGGCAAGCAGGACATCGCTGTAGCCGTTGATGACTGTCAGGAGGTTGTTGAAATCGTGGGCGATGCCGCCGGCCAGCCGCCCGATCGCCTCCATCTTCTGCGCCTGCCAGAACTGCGCCTCCAGACTCCGGCGCTCGGTCACGTCGGTCTGGATGCCGATAAAGTGAGTCACGCGCTCCCCGCTGGGGCCCATCTCGGTGATCGGTGCGATGGTCAGCGCGTTCCAGAACGGTGTCTGATCCTTGCGATAGTTCAGCAGCTCGACCCGGCACGAGCGCTGCTGCTGGATCGCTTCGCGGATGATGGCGACGGCCCCCGGATCGGTGTCCTTGCCTTGCAGGAGCCGACAGTTGCGCCCGAGGAGCTCGGCGGCGCTGTAGCCGGTCAGCCGCTCGAACGCCGGGCTGACGTAGACGACCGGCTGATCCGGGGACCGCGCATCGGCGATGAGGATTCCCTGCGAGATGGTCTCGATAGCCTGATCGCGCAGCTGCAGCGCTTGCTCCAGTGCTTTGCGGTCGCTGATGTCGGCGATCGTGCTGGCCAGGTACACCGGCCGGCCGCCTCTGCCAAACTCGGCCTGGCCGCGGACGCGAAACCAGCGATACTCACCGCTGCCGGTCGCCAGCCGCAGCTCCAGGTCAAGGGGCGCGCGCAGGGTACAGTGGGCCTGCAGGGCGGCGCGGGCGCGCGGCAGATCGTCTGCGTGCAGGCGGGCGAAGAAGGCGGACTGGCAAGGCGGCAGCTCCTCTGCGGCCAGCCCGAGCAGCTGGGCAAAGCGCGGCGAAAAGGTGGCCGCGCCGGTTGGAAGCTCCCACTCCCACAGACCTTCGCTCTGGCCCAGCAGCGCCGCTGCTTGCTTGTGGCGGTGCGCGGTGGCGCGCTTGTGGCGCTGCGCTGCGGGCCGTTCCGACCCACTTTCGGGACGACCTACCGACTTCATAGTCGCCTCCCGCGAGCCCCAGACCTTTTTGCCGAGCTCCAGTTTACGCCCGGAGCGATGAAATTCCTGCCAGAGTATAGCCGCTGGACGCAAAAAGAGCGTCAGACTCCGGCCGGGATATGGCTTCTGGGCGCAAAAAGAACCCCAGAGGCTGGCGGCGGCGCCGGCAGCCACTTTCCCAAGGGAATCGCCGCGCCGCGGCTAGAACCGCAGGCCGATGGTCGCGACCGGCGCGCTGCCGGCCGGCGCCTCGGGCGTGGTCGGGGCGCCGCTCGGAATCAAGGACGGGGCCGGGGCCGGCGACGGCCTGCTCGTCGGCGTCAGCGGCACGCTCGGCGGCGTGCTCAGGCCGTAGCCCAAAAGGAGGCCGCCGGCGACCCCGAACGTCACCGCCGACAGGCCGAAGACAAGCCGCGGCTCGGCGGCAAGCGTCTGATCCTCGGGGTTTACCACTGCGTTGTAGATGAGCGAGCCGAAGAACCCGAGCAGGGTCGCGCCGGCCAGGCTGAGCATGACCACGCCGGCGATCTTGCAGCGCCGCCGCACTGGATCCACCGGGCTGCGCGCCGCCGGCACCGTGGCCGCGGCGGCCGCGGGAGCCACTGCGGGCGCGGGGGCCGCCGCGCCCTGGGGACTGCCGGCGGCCGGTTCGCTCGCTACCGCCGCTGCGCACGGCGGGGCGGGGCAGGGGGGCGACTGCGCCGCCGCGGGCTGAACCTGGGCGACGAGCAGCGCGACCGCCAGGCCAAGCGATGAGCCAAGCGATGAGCCAAGCGATGAGCCAAGCGATGAGCCAAGCGATGAGCCAAGCGATGAGCCAAGCGATGAGCCAAGCGATGAGATAATCGGCGATTTCATGCGCGTAACCCGAGCCTAGCGGATCTCGGCGCAGGCGTCAGGAGTCTCGCGC
Source organism: Polyangia bacterium (assembly GCA_044222245.1). Lineage (GTDB taxonomy): Bacteria > Myxococcota_A > Polyangia > Palsa-1104 > JAEUJZ01 > CALFML01. The sequence continues at coordinate 25,372 of JBGANQ010000023.1, forward strand.
CCCCGGCGATCCATGCGCCGACTTTGGCTGCGGTCGCGCTGCGGGGTGAGCTCGGGCACAAACGGAACCTGCATGGTCCTTGACACCGCCGCCGGCCAATAAGTTGACTCGGAGGCCGCAAACTCTCTACTATGAGGGGGTGCGGCCCATCGGCCCCCACTCCCTGCAGCTTGATGGTGACCTGGTCTGGCTGCGTATTCATGGGGCCTTCACGGTCGCAGACTGCGAGGCCGTGTTTGCGATCGTCGAGAAGGTGCTGGAGCAGCACGGCCGCTTCTTTCTCCTTGGCGATCTCAGTCAGACCGAGGTGATGGCGGCGGCCACCCGCCGCTGGATCGCCGACTGGAGCCGGGTCCACGGCCAGCCCTTGGGCGCCGCGTTCTACGGGGCCGGGCTGCTCGTGCGCACCTTCGCCATGATGCTCCACCGCGCCACCAACCTTATCAGCAGCAAGACCGCGCCGCTGTTCTTTGGCCGCACCGAGCAGGAAGCGCTCGACTGGCTGGCTCCCCTGCGCCAGAGCGCGGCCCCGCCCAAGCCTTAGCCCGGCCGCCCCACCAGGCAAGTTGTGGCTAATTCGTGGCGGCTGCCCGCAGCCGGCCAGCGCATCGCCATCACCTGTTCACAAGCTGAACATTGGCCGTCCACAGGCGGCCGGCAGACTGGTTTGCATCGGGCCCAGCGCCCCTGCAAAAAAGGAGCACTCCCATGGCGAAGAAGTCCTTGTCCGTCTGTCTGTCGGCCGCCTTGTCGCTGTCCGTGATGCTGACCGGCGCCTGCGGCAGCAGCTATACGGTACTCGACCGCACCATCCCGGCCAGCAGCAACTCGCAGATAGTGGCCAGCACCCTCCTTGGCGGGGAGCGCAACCCGGCTCTGGTCTCCCACCTCGCCATCGCCGAGGAGCTGTACCAGCAGCAGCTGCGCCTCCTGCACGAGCGCCGCAACAAGACCCGCGCCCGCAAGCGCGATCTCGGCTTTGCCGCGTTCGGGCTGATGGGCGCCGCAGGTCTGGGCGTGGGCGGGCTCGCCATCGGCACCGCGGCCGGCGGCGGCGACAGCAACAAGGCGCTGGTTGGCGCCGGGGTGCTGTCGCTGGTCGGCCTGGGGGTGGGGACGCTGCTGCAGCTGACCGCGGCCAACCAGGAGGAGCCGAGCGTCGCCGATGACAAGGTGCGGTCGCTGCAGCGCTCCTATGAGGCGATGCTGGAGCGGGTGCGGGCGCTCAGCCAGCGCGCCCAGGAAAACCCCGCCGCCGCCGCCGCCACCCAGGCCCAGATCGGCGCCACCATCGAGAGCTTCATCGGCGAGATGCAGCAGATCAACGTGAAGGGGTAGCCCATGCGCACGACCCGACTCCGTGGGCCGCGGCGGCTGCCGCCGGCCAAGCGGCTAGACAAGCTGCAGTGGCGTACTTCCGGCAAGGCGGGCGCGCCGCTCGCCTGGGCGCTGCTCTTTCTGCTCACCGCGGCCAGCGGCTGCGCCGCCTTCGCGCCGACGCCGCCGGACCGTGTGCGCCTGGACGGCTTCCCGCTGCGCCGCTTCGATCGCGTCGATGCCGTCGTCTATCGCTCGGCTCAGCCCTCGGCAGAGCAGCTGCGCGAGCTGCAGCGCCGCTACGGCATCCGCACCGTGCTCAAGCTAAACAGCGGAGGTGAGCCGGTGCCCGAGGGAGTGACGCTCATCCACCACCCGCTCAGCGTGCTCAAGGAGCCCACGCCCCAGCAGCTGCAGGAGATCCTCGATACCATCGACCACAGCGAAAAGCCGCTGCTCGTCCACTGCACCCATGGCGAGGATCGCACGGGCCTGGTGATCGCGCTATACCGCCTGCGCCACGGCACCGCGACCGACACCGCGTACGCCGACATGATGCGCCACGGCTTCCACCCCTACGCCGGCGTGTTCGCCGCCTGGCTGCGCCACGCCGGCTGGAGCAGCTAGATGACGCCGCTGCTAAGGAAGCAAGCGCACCGAGCGCAAGCGCGACTCCGCCTCGCTCTTGACCGTGTTGCTGTCTACCATCAGCCCGAGCTCGACGATGTCGGGCACCCCGGCGGTGGCCCGCTCGGGGTAGGCGAGACGGAAGTCGGCCTCGACATCGCGGGTGATGGTGCGCAGCTGCCCCGGGCGCTCGGCGCCGCGGCCCAGAGCCAGGTAGCGCATGAAGGCGCCGTACTTGCGCTCGCGGCCGACCTCCTCCCCGGTCTTCCAGGCGCCGTCGGCCCACACATAGGCCAGGGTGTCGGCGATCCGCTGGCCCTGATAGAAGTGACGCGGACCATCGAAGGCGACCAGGAGATAGAAGCAGGCGTCGTTGCGATCGGGGTCGGTCACGTCCGCTCCCTTGCCGGGCAGGCGCAGCGGCGCCATGGTGATCTCAAGGTGGCGCCGCTCGGCCGGGCGGGCGCGGAAGCCGCCGGGGGTGATGCGCACGATGACCTTGTCCTCGCGCTTGAGCAGCCGCCACAGCAGGATCGACGCCGCCGCCGGTCCGGGCCGCGCCACCAGGTGCAGGCTGCCGTCCTGGATGCGGAAGTACACCGGATCGCCGAACTTGACCTCCCACCTTCCCGCCTGCCGCTTCAGCCAGGCCGCCATGGGTGGCCCAGCTGGCGTGTCGGCCTCTGTGGACAGATCGACGATGGTGAGCGGCTCGAGGGCCGTCGCCGCAGGGGCGGCGCCAAGGAGGGTCAGCAGCAGCAGCCCGGCGGCCGCCCGCGCAAGCCGGGGCTGCGTCCCTTCGCGGACGGCACGGACCGCGCGGACGCTGCGGCGGATGGGGCTCATGGGACCTCTCCTTTGTCTGCGACTCACGCCGCGCAGGATAGCGCGGCGGGTGTGTTAGGGTAACCAAATGATCAAGCGACTCCTCCTCGTCGAGGACGACGCCGCGCTGGCCCGCATCCTGGGCGCCGCGCTCAGTGAAGAGGGCTTCAGCGTGACGCTGGCCGCCACCGGCGCCGAGGGGCTGCGCCGCTTCGAGGCCGCGCCGCCGGATCTGGCGATCCTCGATGTCCTTTTGCCCGAGATGGACGGACTTGAGCTGTGTCGCCGCCTGCGCCGCCGCTACACCACGCCGATCGTCCTTCTCACCTCGCGCGCCGAGGAGGTCGACCGGGTCACCGGCCTTGACCTGGGCGCCGATGACTACATCACCAAGCCGTTTAGCACCCGCGAGCTGTGCGCCCGCATCCGCGCCATCGAGCGGCGCCTTGTCCGCGGCGGGCCGGCCGCCGACTCGAGCGGTCGCGCCCGGGCCGAGGAGCCGCCGCTGCGGGCCGGCGAGCTCGTCATCGACCGCGGCTCGTTCAGCGTGCGCTGGAAAGATCAAGCGGTGGCGCTGACGCGGGCCGAGTTTCAGATCCTCCACGCCCTGGTGCACAGCCGCGGCCTGGTGCTAAGCCGCGACCGCCTGCTCGACCTGGCGCGCGGCACCGAGGTGGCGGTCACCGATCGCACCGTCGACACCTTCATCCGCCGCATCCGCAAAAAGCTGACCGAGTGCGACCCCGGCTTCGATGAGATAGAGACCGTCTTCGGCGTCGGCTATCGGTACCGCTCATGACGGCGCGACGCTCGGCGCGCACCCTGGTGGCGGTGGGCTGCCTGCTGCTCATCCTGCTGCCGCTGTTCTTTCTCGGCTTTGCCTACGCCTATGAAGCCGTGGTCGTGCGCGGCATCCGTCGCGATCTGCAGGCGCTGGAGCGCGAGGTCGCCGCGCTGGCGAGGCCGGCGGCGCTGGCGGCCCCGGGCGGGCAGGCGGCCCTTCACGCGGGGGTCCGTCGCGGCGGCGCGCTGGCCTATGTGCTCGGGCGCGATGGCAGCATCGTCTTGCAGACCGACACCGCGCCGGAGGCGATGGACGCCTCGCTCATCGGCACCCTGGCCGAGCGGCTGCTCGGTGGGCTGTGGCTGCCGGCGCCGGCGGCGGGGCTCGATCAGCTGGAGCGCGAGCTCGGACCGCTTTCGGCGCGCCCCGAGGTGCAGGCGGCGCTCGGCGGCCGGCGCGCCGCGGCGGTGCGGCGGACGCCGTCGGGACAGGCGGTGCTGGTGCAGCTGGCGGCGCCGCTCGACGGGGGCTTGGTGCTCTATTTATGTCGGGGGTCGCGGCGCGGCCTGCGCCAGCTGTTCCTGGTCCGGCACGAGCTGCTAAAGCTCATCTTGTATCAGAGCGTGTTCGCCCTGCTGTTCGGACTCTTCCTCAGCCGCCACCTGCTGCTGCCCATGGAGCGGATGTCGCGGGCGGCGCGCCGCTACCCGCGCGAGCCGCTGGGCGATGCGCAGATCCTATCGCGAAACGACGAGCTCGGCGAGCTGGCGCGGGCCATCCACGCCCTGGCCGCCGACCTGGAGTCGCGCCGCCAGGCGACCGCCGAGCTCGGCGCCGACGTCGCCCACGAGTTCAAAAACCCCCTGGCGACAATCGCCGCCTCGGTCGAGCTGCTCGGCAGCCGCGCCGAAGGAGCCTCTCCCGAGCGGGTCAAGCTCGTCGCCGAGCACATTCAGGAGGCGGTCGGCCGCCTGCGCCGCTCGCTCGATGCGCTGTTCTCGCTGCTGCAGCTGGAGGCGACCCTGAAGGACGAGCCGCTAGAGGATGTGGCCTACGCCGAGCTCCTGGCCGACATCCTGGCCGACTACCGGCGCGATCCGCGCTACGCCGACTTCACCCTGCAGCTCTGCTGCGCCGCCGAGCTTGGCATGGTGCGCATGGTGCCGCACCGCTGGGAGGAGGCGCTGCGCAACCTGCTCGATAACGCCCTGTTGCAGCCGGCGGCGCGCCGCGAGGTCGTCGTGGCGGTGAGTCGCCAGGGGGATGAGGTGGTGACCACGGTGCGCGACTACGGGCCGGGCGTCTCGGCGGGCAACCGCGACAAGATCTTCCGCCGCTTCTTCAGCCAGCGGCCGCCGGGAACCGCGCCGGGCACCGGCCTGGGACTTTCGATCGTGCAGGCGGTGGCCACGGCCCACGGCGGGCGGGTCGAGGTGCGCACGCCGGCCGATGGACCGGGCGCGCTGTTTGTCCTGACCATGCGGTCCTAGCCGAGTCCTAGCCGCCACCTCCTCCCGCGGCGGCGCGGGCGACAGCCTGGGAAGAGAGGACGCCGCGGCCTCGTGGTCAATAGCTCACGCTGCCTCGGCCCTTGCGCGCCGCGCCGCGATAGGAACCGCCGCCAGCGCGGCGCGGGTCTATACGGCGGATTCCCGGATGGCGGCGTCCACTCCGCGGACCAGCTGGCGGCAGCCTTGCAGGGCGCGGCGGAGTCCGGCCGTCAGCGCGCGCACCCGGGTGGCCGTCGCCCGGGGATTGTCCACCGCGCGGTCGGGGACCGCGAGCGACAGCAGCAGCTCGCGGGCAAAGCGCGGGTGGTGGCCGCCCTCCTGACCGGCGGCCAGCGCCAGCTGCACCTGCGCCGAAAGGAGAAAAGGAACCAGGCACGCGGCGTCGAAACCGGCGCGCCCGCGGAGCACGAAGAACTCGGTGCTCGCCGCCACCTCGTTGCCACCCGGCACCAGCGCGAACAGCTGCGCATCGACGTGCATGGGTGGTATCGAGGATGAGGACCAGGACCCCGGGGTCCAGCGCCGGCGCCGAGACGTTCTCGGTGAGCACCTCGACATAGTCGGCCAGCCGGCGGCTTGACTTAGGAAATGCCTGCCGGCGCGGATCAAAACGCTCCGGTGCGAGTATGGCCCCCGCCCCGAGGTCGGTGAGCCGTCGAGTCACATGAATTCCCATCGCTCAGCCCCCCTGGAAAAGCTCGTGAAAGCGCCTGCGGACCAGCGGAGTCGCTTCGCCCAGATCATGATGAATCGTACGTCCGTCTTCGGCAAAGGCCAGGCGGCCGCGGTGGTCCTTTCCGGCGTGCTCGCTTATGAAAAACAGGATCTCCTCATTGGGCTTTTGCGGCATCGACTGCGGGCGCCGGACGCCGATGATCACGCAGGCCTTCTGGCCGGTGTGGGGCTGAAAGGTGTTGCGGCCAAGGCCCAGGACCGCGACCACTCGCACCTGGAGGAGCAGCCAGCTGCGCAGGTAGGCCCAGGCGGCGCCGCCTACTTTGTTGTAGGGAAGGATCATCGCCAGCCGGCCTCCCGGGCGCAACAGCTCGACGCAGCGCTCGACAAACAGGACGTCGCGCTCGACGCGTCGGCCGCGCGCCAGCTCGTAGGCGCCGGCGTACTCGCTGCCGACGTCACCGGCGAACGGCGGGTTGGTCAGAACGACGTCGAAGCCGGCAAACTCCGGCTCCTGCTGGCGCATCAGCTCCTCGATGATCGGCGTGGTCTTGGCGGAGGAGCGGCAAGCGGGGCGACGCAGGCTGTCGCTCCGCTGCACGCGCGCCGCCGGCTGACCGCTGGCCGCCATCATCACCCGGGCGACGCGCACCGCGCGCGCGTCCTGATCGAAGCCCCAGGCCGAGCAGCGCGGCTCCTGGCGCAGCGCGTGACAGAGGAATCCTCCCGAGCCGCAGGCCGGATCGAGCACCTGCTCGCCGGCGGCGGGACGGACCATCTTGACCACCTCGGAGATCACGTGCCGCGGCGTGAAGTACTGACCTTTCTGTCCCTTGGCGGCCTTGTTCACCATGAACTCGAAGATCGAGTCGAGCCCCACCAGATCATCGGCGAGCAGCCGCACCTCCCCGAGGACCGCGGCGCAGCGGGCGATCTCCGGTCCGCTGAGCCGGATCTCTGCCCCGGGCTCCAGGATGCCGCGCCAGCGCTCGCCGGCGTGGGCGAGCAGGCGGTTGACCTCGTGCGCGGCGCAGGTGTGGGGCTTCTGCCACAGAAACGGTACGTCCGCGGCACCGCTGCTCTCGTGAGCGAGCTTGGCCACGAGCAGCTTGAGCGCTTCCTCGAAAGGATCTTCGCCGCTGTGCGCGCTTATGATCTCATCCACGCGGACGGCCGCGGACTCCCAGTCGCCCGGGCGGAACTCGTGACGTCTTGCCATCGGTACCTCGCCGCGATGCTATCCCAAAGTGGGAATTTTGCGCGCTCGAACTATTCCTGGCGCAGCGCCTCGATCGGAGAAAGGCGCGCCGCCCGATAGGCCGGATAGAACCCAAAGCCGATGCCGACCAGCATGGCGAAGGCGCTCGCCATGAAGATGGCGTCGCCCGACACCTCGGTCTGCCAGTGCTTGGCGCGACCGAGCAGCGCCGCGCCGCCGATGCCGCCCAGGATGCCGCTGCCGCCGCCAAAGAGGCACAGCAGCACCGCCTCGCCGAGGAACTGCAGCCGGATGTGCGCCTGGCGGGCGCCGATCGCCAGCCGCACGCCGATCTCGCGGGTGCGCTCGCTGACCGCCACCAGCATGATGTTCATGATGCCGATTCCGCCGACCAGAAGAGACACCGCGGCGACACACGCCATCCAGTACGCGAAGGTGCGGCTGGCCTCCAGCTGGGCGTTGATCGCCTCTTCGGGATGGCGGATGTTGAAGTCGTCTTCGTCCTCGGGTCCCAGGTGGTGGCGCTGGTGGATGAGGGCGCTCACCTGCTGCGCCGCCAGCGCCACCGCTTCGGCCGAGACCGCCGAGCACTGGATGTCATCCAGCCAGCTCTGGCCGGAGATCTTGCGCTGCACCGTGGTGTACGGCATGAACACCTGATCGTCCTGATCCTGGCCGGTCACCGACTGTCCCTTGGGCTGCATGACCCCGGTCACCAGGCAGACCAGGTGCCGCACCCGGATCGACTTGCCCACCGGATCTTCGTCTCCAAACAGGGTGGTGGCGACGGTCTGGCCGAGCACGCAGAGGTTCTCCCCGCGCGCCACGTCCTGGGCGCTGAACGTTCCCCCGGCCGCCACCGTCCAGTGGCGTATGTCGAAGTACTCGGGCGAGACCCCCTTGATCGAGGTCTGCCAGTTCTTCTCGCCGTAGATCACCTGCGCCCGGCCGTCGGCCTGCGGCGAGATGCTGCGGATGAGCGGGACCTGAGTCCGGATCGCCTCGGCGTCGTCCAGGGTGAGCGTCTTGGTCTTGTGGGAGCCGAGCCGCACGCCGTCGCGGGTGCGGCTGCCCGCCTCGACCCAGACCAGGTTGTCGCCCAGGTTCTGCAGCTGCTCGCGCAGCGCGATCGCTCCGGCGTTGCCGATGGCGACCGTACAGATGACCGCTGCCACGCCGATGCTGACACCGAGCACTGACAGCGCGCTGCGGAGCTTGTTGCGGGCGAGCGCGCGCCCGGCCATATGCAGGGTGACAAGGAACACTCTGCCAGCCTACAGCGGACCTGGCGCCGCCCGGCGCGCCTTCATGAACTCTTCACCGAGCGCCGCTCGGAGCCGGTCAGCCCTGGCAGATCTTCAGACAGAAGGCGTGGGTCGGATCGGCGTCGGGAGGACACTGCTCCTGCAGGCGGACCTTGGCCTGGGCGAGCGTGGCGCTAGCGTCGTCGGCGGCGGTGATGCGCACCGAGATCTCGATGGGCGCCGACAGCACGCTGACGCCGATCGGGGTCGGACACATGAAGCTGGGAATCGGGTCGGGAGTCTGCCAGCTGGCGGTCGGTATGGTGAGAAAGCCCGAGGTGGTGAGCACCCGCTGGCGCGGGGAGCCGTCGGGCGGCAGGCGCTCGGCGATGCGGAAGACCTGCACCCGCCCGGTCAGGCCCTGGGTGCGGTAAAGGACCCACACATGGAAGCCGCCCTGCGCCCCCGGCACCAGCTGCACGGTCTGATCGTCGACGAGGTCGACCCAGCGGCTGTCGCCAAAGCGCGGCACATCGACGGTGCCAAGGGTCAGGGTGCCGACAGTCGGCTGCAGATCGGGCGGCGCCGCGGGCGGCTCACAGGCGAGGCAGAGTCCGGCGGCGAGCAGCCCGCCGACCCACCACCACCGCCACCGTCGAGCGCCGTCGCCCAGCATGCTAGCCGCCCTCGCGATCGCGCTTGACCCCGACCTTGTTCTTGATCTCGGGCTTGACCAGCGACTCGGAGTTGGGAATAAACCGGATCTCGGTCTTTATCTCGAAGGACAGCGAGGTGAGAAGCTTCTGCAGCTCGCCCGACAGGTTCACCGTCTGCAGGAACTGCCGCACCTCGCTGCCGATGATGCGCAGCGCCTCGTCCTTGGAGGTCGAGGCCTGCATGATTAGATAGGCGGCGACGTCGCGCGGCAGGTTGAACTCGGACACCAGGCGGCGGATGCCGTCCTCGGTCGAGGTGAAGGCGGTGGTGCCGGCGTTGATCGCCCGCCGCACGACGTCGGGCAGCAGCTTCTCCAGGCGCTCGCGCAGGCGGCGCTCATCGGGGTTGTCCTCGTGCGACCCGGGCGAGGAGCTCGCCGAGCTGCCCGGCGAGCCGGCGGTGAAGGGGCGCTCTTTGGAATCAGGACTGGCCATGTCTTGGCTTACCTCGACGGGCAGAGGCCGTCAACTGGTCGCGTCAGGCCGGTGCCGCGCAGTCATGGCGAGGTCCGGGCGGGCAAAGGGGCGGCGCTCGCGGGGGCCGCCGGCGGACTGGCCGACTGGCCCAGGCCCTGAATGTGCTCGACCAGGCCCTGCTGGAGCTCCTTGCTCAGCGGCTGCGGGCCGAGCCACAGGTTCCACAGGTCGATGGCCAGGGTCGGACTGCGCGGGCCGCCACGGCCGGCGCGGCAGGCCGGGCCGGCCTCGCCGGGCGGCCGGGGTCTGTCGCGATTGATGGCGTCTAGGTGGGAGCGCATCGCAGTGAGGTCTCCCTAGAATACCAGCTTCCGGAGCGCATGTCGGGTCGCGGTTTCCGCTGCACTTGCGCTACTCTGTTAACCGATGAGCGGCAACTACTGGATCTGGATTGACGGTCGCCCGGTGCCCGCCGCCGAGGCGCGGGTGCCTGTTCTCGACCGCGGGTTTCTGTACGGCGACAGCGTCTACGAGGTCACCCGGACCGTCGGGCAGAAGCCGCTCTTTTACGAGCTTCACCGGGCGCGCCTTGCCAGCTCCGCAGCCGGAATCGGCTTGACGCTGCCCCGCCAGGCCGAGATCGACGCCGCGGTGAGCGACACCATCCAGGCCGCCGCCGTCGCCGACTCCGCTCCCGACAGCACCCGGCCGCCGGTCGAGGGGGGGCGGGACTTCTACCTGCGCATCATCGTCACCCGCGGCGGCGGCGAGCTGGATCTGGATCCGGCGGCGGCCGACGCGCCGCGCCTTTTAGTGCTGGTCAAGCCGCTGGCCATGCCCAACCCGCAGCTATACCGCGAGGGCGCGAGCCTGGCCACGGTCAGCCAGCGCCGCAACGCCCCCGGTCATGTGCCCCCCGAGGTGAAGTCAGGCAACTATCTGTCCTCGGTGCTGGCGCTGAGCGCGGCCCGCCGGCGCGGCGCTTATGAGGCGCTCATGCTCGACCTGCACGGGCAGCTGTGCGAGGGGGCCTCGTCCAACTTCTTCGCCGTCATCGGCGGCCGCCTGTGCACGCCGCCGCGCTCGGCCGGGATCCTCGCCGGCATCACCCGCGGCGTGCTGCTCAAGCTGGCCAGCGGCCACGGCATCCCGGTCAGCGAGGAGCCGCTGTCGCTCGTCGATGCCCTGGCCGCCGAAGAGGCGATGATCACCAGCAGCATCCGCGGCGTCATGCCGGTGACGACCATCGACAAGCACCCAATCGGCAGCGGCCGCCCCGGCCCGATCACGCGACGCCTGATGCACCACTACGACAAGCTTATCGGAGAGCTGCGGTGAAGCGGACTCGCGCCGCAGAGCGCGGCGAGCCCGAGCGGCGCCTGGGCCGGAGCCGGGAGCGCTGATGCCGCGCTGGTTTCTCATCCTCAACGGGGTGGCGCTGCTGCTTATGGGCAGCTCGCTGCTGGTCATTCGGCTGCGCGAGCGGCCGTTTTATCGCCACTTTCTGGGCATCGTGTGGGCGCTTTTGTGCTGCCTGGTCGGCGGCGGGCTGCTGCTCATGGCCAAGGGCTACGTGGCCCAGCCGGGCGGCGCGCCGCGTCCGGCCCGCGACCTCCACCGCCCCGGCGATCTGGAGTTCCCAAGCGGCCGCTAGGCGGCGGCGGGCGGCTACTGGCGGGTGTCGGCAAAGGGGAAGGCCGGCAACACCTTGAGCCCATAGGCGCGCAGCGCCAGCGCATCGAGCGCGGCAAAGTCGCGGCGGCGAAACGCCGCTCGCAGGTCGGCGGCCAGCGGCGGCGCGAGCGCGGTGGGCGGTGGCACCCGGATGCGCCGCAGGTACTGCGCCTGGAAGCGCAGGTAGCCGCCGCGCATCTTCACCGCGTACGACCAGATGAAAAGCAGCGCCACCTGCGAGCCGAGGAGCCCGCCGAGCGTCTCCAGATCCCAGCCGCTGGCGGTGATGAAGTACAGGTTGTGGTGGGGCAGGAAGCGGCCGCGCTCGAGCACCGGCGCGCTGGCGCTGGCGATGTCGGGCAGCAGCAGCTTGGGCCGCGCGGCAAGATCCGGGCAGACGCGGTCGATGGTGCGAAACCACGCCGCCGGGCTCCGGCGGGCGACGTGGCGGCGGCGCAGCGCTTCCTCGTGCGCGGTCAGGTAGGCGCCAAGCCGCGGGTAGCGCGCGAGCTCTAGCGGGCGACCATCCGCTTCGAAAGTATTGATGACGCAGCGCCCGCGGTCGAGCACGCGGCCCTGCTGCAGATCTTCGCGCAGCACGAGCGGAACCAGCCGATCGGGCTCAATGGCGGCGCTGCGATCGACGATGTACAGGCGATCGTTGCCGGTCGCGACGCCGATGCCGACCCGGGTGCCGGCGACCTGCTCCAGCGGCGGCCAGCGCGCCTCGAGCTCGCGCAGCACCGCCAGGTGCTCTGGCGGGCTCAGGAGCCACGGCGCGGTCCCCGCCGGCCAGCTCGGGTAGTGGGTGAGGTGGACGCCGCCAGTGGCCGCCGGCTCGCCGCGCAAAAGCGGCACCACCGCCGCGCACTCCGCCGGCGATGCGGTCTCCAGCGTCACCACCGGAACCGCGCCCCCTTCGCCCGTCCGCGGGGCGACCACGCAGATGCAGGGGTAGGCGGCCACCGTGGACTCAAACGGCGCCGCCGTCCGCAGATCGACGTAGCAGCGCAGCTGATAGTCCTGGGTGAGCAGCCGCCGCAGCGGCGCGCCGTAGCGGTTGCGGGTCCAGCGGTCGGCGCAGATGAAGGCCAGCACTCCCGCGCCGCCGATGAGCTGCAGGGCCCGCTCGATGAACGCGACATACAGATCTGCCCGATCGTAGAGCGACCGGTAGCGCTGCCGGTACTGCGCCTGCAGCGGCGGCGGTAGCTGCTCGATGCGGACATAGGGGGGGTTGCCCACCACGTAGTCGGCCGTCGCCACCTCGGGCGCAAGGAGAAAGTCAGCCTGCTTGATCCACGCCGCCGCCAGCCGCTGCGCCGTCCGCCGGGTCAGCCCGCAGCGGACGAGCAGCTCGGCGGTCGCCCGGCGCGAGGTTGCCACCTGCTTGGGGTCGATGTCGAAGGCGCGCAGCGCTCCTTCCAGCGCGCCCACCGTCTCCAGGTCGCGCCCCGTCCGCCGGGCGGCGATGAGCAGGCGCTCCGCCGCCGGCAGGATGAAGGCGCCGCGGCCGCAGGCCGGCTCGCACAGGACCTGCGCCGCCAGATCTTTGTCCGCGGTGTAGCCGGCCAAGTCCAAGATGAGCGCGACCACCTCGGGCTTGGTGAGCACCACCCCGTGCGCCTCTCCCGAGGCGCGGGCTCCGTAGTCATAGGCGCGAGGCGGCAGCGGGCCGGGCACCGGGTAGGTTTACGTGAACCCGGCAGCAGAAGCAATCGCGCGGGGACACCGGCGGCGGCGGCGCTGCCGAGCCGGCGGCGCTTTTACTAAGAGTTTATAAGGAGTTAGGACTCGAAAACGGACTGTAGAAAATGTAACCTTGGTAATAATGCTGGGTTTGCCGTTGCTCAAACCATAAGTCCTTTGTAGGGTGCGCCATGCGGCTAGAACTTGATCCGATTCTCCGTCGGTCTGCAAGCTGGAGGGCGCGCGCCGCGCTGGCGGCCGCGGTCCTCCTTTCAAGCTCCGCGCCCGGCCACGCGGCGCCGGGTGACCCGGCAAGACCGGCCGCGAGCCGCACCGCGAGCGCCGCGCCGGCGGCGACCGGAGCCGCGGCGGCGATGGTGCTGCCGTTTATCGAAGACGACTTTGCCGCCGCCGAGGCCAAGGCGCGGCAGACTGGCAAGCTGCTGGTGGTGGACGTGTGGGCGCTGTGGTGCCACACCTGCCTCAGCATGCGCAACTTCGTGTTCACCGATCCGCTGCTGCGCGAGGTTGCCGACCGCTTCGTCTACCTGAGCATCGACACCGAGCAGCCCGGCAGCGCCGCCTTCGTGCAGCGCTACCCGATCAAGAGCTGGCCGACGATGCTGGTGCTCGCGCCGGGCGACGCCGGGGCGGAGTCGCCGGTGCTGGCGCGGTGGGTGGGCGCGATGACCGCCCGCGAGCTGCTCGGGCGGCTGCGCGAGCTGGCCGCCGCGCCGACCTCGCCGCTGCTGGCGCAGGCCGACGCGGCGGCGGCGGCGGGACGCTGGAGCGAGGCGGCCGGCCTCTACGAGAAGGCGGCGCAGCTGCCGGCCGGGCGACCGCAGGCGCTGCTCGGCCAGATGCAGGCCCTGCACGCCCTGGGCGCGCACGCCGCCTGCGCCGAGCTCGGCGACACGGCGTTTGCGCAGCTCGGCAAGACCGCCCTGGCCACCGACTTTGCCTCCTATGCCGCCGACTGCCTGGAAGACTACCGCGACATCGACACCCGGCAGAAGCTGCGGCGGCGCCTGCGGGCCCGGCTCGAGCAGCTGGTGCAGGACTCCCAGGCGGAGCTGTTGACCGATGATCGCAGCGACGGCTACGGCACGCTGATCGGGCTGGCCGATGCCCTGGGCGAGGCGCCGGCCGGCGACCGCTACGCGCTGGCGCGGGCGCAGCTGCTGGAGGCGGCGGCCAAGGCGGCACCGAGCGCCCTGGTGGCGGCGACCTTCGATGCCCACCGGCTGGACGCCTACCGGCGGCTTAAGCGCTACGCCGAGGCGGAGGCGATGCTGCTCGGCTCGCTCAAGGCGCTGCCCGATGACTACAACCCGCCGGCGCGGCTGGCGCGGCTTTACTCGGACTTGGGGCGGCTGGACGCGGCGCTCTTGCAGATCAACCGGGCGCTGGCGCTGTGCGCCGGACCGCGCCGCATCGCCATGTACGAGCTGCGGGCGAGCATCCAGCATGGCCTTGGTCAGACGCCGGCGGCGCTGCAGTCGCTGCGGGCGGCGATGGCGATCGTCCGCGGGCAGCTGCGCCCGGGGGCGCCGCCGTCGGGCAAGCTGGCGAGCCTGGAGAAGCTGGTGGCCACCATGGAGAGCACGCAGCCGAGCGGGCCGGCGAGTCCGCCCACGGCTCCGGCCGCGCCGGCGAGTCCGCCCCGGCCACCGGTGCCGGTCCGGCCGCCGACCCCGGTCTACCAGCCGGGCGATGCGGTGGCGCGCGAGCTGGAGCGTGAGCCCGTGGACAAGAAGCCGGCGCGCCCCTCGCGGAAGGTGGCCAAGCGCGACACGCTCCGATGAGGGCGGCGGCGGCAGCCGGCGGCGCGGGTCGATCATGAAGCTCGCGGCGGTTCAGTTCAAGCCCGGCAAGGGGGACGCGGCGGCGGCGCTGGAGAGCCTGGCGCGGCTCGTCGAGCAGGCGGCGGTGAGCGGTGCCGAGCTGGTGGTGTGCCCTGAGATGGCCACCACCGGCTACCTGTTTCGCGACGCCGCCGCGGTGCGGCCGGTCGCCGAGAGCGCCACCGGCCCCGGCTTCCAGCGGCTGGCCGAGATCGCCCGCCGTCACGGCTGCTACATCGTCTGCGGCTATGCCGAGCGCGCCGGCGGCGCCGGGACCGATGTCGGCGACCCGGTCGTCGCCGCCGGCGAGGTCGGCGCGGAGCGGCTGTACAACTCGGCGCGGCTCATCGGGCCGCACGGCGAGCTCCTGGCCAACTATCGCAAGCGGCTGCTGTTTCCGGCGGACACTACCTGGGCGCTGCCCGGCGAGCTCCCCTATCCGGTCCTGGCGACCCCCTTTGGCACGCTGACCGCGGGGATCTGCATGGACCTCAACGACGACCGCTTCACCGCCTTCCTGCGCCAGACGCAGGCGCGCGTGGTCGCCTTCTGCACCAACTGGGTGGACGAGGCGCTCGATGTGCGGCCGTACTGGCGCTATCGCCTCAGCGGCGTCCGCAGCTACTTTGTCGCCGCCAACACCTACGGCGGTGAGACCGCGCCGGGCCACGCGCCCGTCGCGTTCTGCGGCTGCTCGACGATCCTCGGCCCCGACGGACGGACCCTGGCGCGCGCGGCGCCGGCAGGAGACGCGGTGATCCTGGCCGAGCTGCCGCCGCTGGCCTGAGAGACGCGGTGATCCTGGCCGAGCTGCCGCCGCTGGCCTGACAACGCGGCCCTCCGTGCGGCGCCGCCGCCTCGGCGCGACTGCCGGGACCAGCCGTCAGCCTGGAGAGGCCGGTAGCTCCGGCGCGGCGCCCATGGCGGCTGTGTGCTGTGGTGGGCGCGCTGTCAGCCTGGAGAGGCCGGCGGCCCCAGCGCAGCGCGGATGGCGGCTGTGTGCTGTGGTGGGCGCGCCGTCAGCCTGGGGAGGCCGGTAGCCCCAGCGCGGCGCGGATGGCGGCGGCGGCGCGCTGCGGGCTGTGGTGGGCGCGCAGGAAGGCGTAGCCGGCGAGGCGCAGGCGCTGCTGCAGGGCCGGGTCGTGGCACAGGGTGAGGATGGCGCGGGCGAAGCGGTCGGGCTCGTCCTCGATGAGGACCTCGACGCCGCCGGTGACCGGCAGGCCGGCGGCGCCGGCGGTGGTGGTGACTACCGGCAGCCCGGCGCGGAACGCCTCCAGCAGCTTGATGCGCACCCCCGAGCCGCCCAGGATGGGCGCGATCACCCCCAGGCAGCGCGGGTACAGGGTCTCCAGGTCGGCGACGTAGCCGAGGACCTCGATGCCCGGCCGCTGCCACTCTTTGGGCACCAGCGGTCGCCCCTGCGCATCGAGCGCCAGACCCGAGCCGGCGATCGACAGCCGCACCTCCGGCAGCGCCCGCTGCAGCTGCGGCCAGACCGCGGCGCAGAACCAGGACAGGCCGAGCGCGTTGGGGTGCCAGGTGAGGTTGCCGACATAGCCAAGCCGCAGCTCGGCGGGCGGCGGGCGGCGCGGCTCGGCGGACTGCACCACCTGCGGCACCACCTGCGGCACCACCTGCTGCCCGGTGTGCCGCAAGGTCAGCGCGGTCAGCGCGTCGGCGTCGAGCTGAGAGATGGCGACCACCGCGTCCACCGCGGCCAGGGTCGCGGCCTCAAAGCGAGCGGCGGCGGCGTGCTCGGCGCGGGCCAGCGGCCGCAGCGGCAGCGGGACGCGGGCGGCGAACTGGGCGAAAAAGTCGCTCTCCACGTTGTGCTCATCGACGACAATCCGCGCTGCCGGGCAGGCGCGCCGGACCAGCTGCAGGTAAAGCGCCATGCCCAGGTGATCCAGGTACACAAGGTCGTAGCCGCCGCCGCTCAGCTCGCGGGTGAGGGCGCGCTCCACAGCGGCGCTGTGCCACTTGGTGGCAAGGTAGGGCACCCCGCTGCGCGCCCGCTGCACCGCCACCCGCAGCAGCTCGGCCGGCGCCTGCTTGAGGTGAATGGGGTGGGGCAGGGGAGGCAGCACGTCTACCTTCAGCCCAGGGCGCGGGGCCGCCGCCGGCTGGGGGAGCCCCGATGCCGGCGATGCCGGCGATGCCGGCGATGCCGGCGATGCCGATGACAGCGATGAAGACGGCTTGATGATCGCCTCGTGCAGCGCCGCGAGCTCGGCGGCGGTGACCGGGACCTCGGCCAGGCTCAGCAGGGTGAGCTGGCTGACCTCGGGCTGCGCCGCGAGCAGCCGCAGCTGCGCCAGGCTGCGCACCCGCCCGCCCTGATGGGCCGGCCAGAGAAACTCTGTGGTCAAGTAGAACACCCGCATCACACCCTAGCTTCGCCCACTGCGGCGCGGCGCGACAGCGGAAAAACACCGCCCGATCCCCTGGGCTGGGTCCGGGGGTTTTTGTTGCAATGAGCGAGAAGGATTCTCGATAATTTGCTGTAGGAAATCATGAACGATCGGCGGTCTGCGATTGCTCTATGCGCTGCCGGGAGCGGGCGCCGCGGCCCCCGGCTGCTGGCGGACCGGAGTCCCAAGCGACTCGGGCGCGGGTGCCCATGACCTACGCCGAGCGCCTGCTCGTGCTCCAGCGCGTGGCGATTCCCGTCTGGATCATGGACTACGTGAACCTGGAGATGCTGTGGGGCAACTCGCGGGCGATCGAGCTGTGGCAGGCCAGGGATCTCGCCGAGCTGCAGGGGCGTGACTTCAAGCAGGTCTCGGCGGCGGCGCGCACGCGCCAGCTGGCCACTCAGGCGCGCGTCGAGCGCGGCGAGACCGAGGAGCGGCTGCTCACTTTCTATCCCGGCGGCAAGACGGCGGTGACCGTGCGCTGCCACATCTCGGGGCTGCAGCTCGATGACGGCCGCACCGTCATGCTGGTGCAGGCCCTGGACACCAAGGTGGACATCGATCCCGAGCAGCTGCGCGGGATCGAGGCGATCCGCCGCATCTGGGCCATGGTGTCGCTGCTCGACGAGGCGGGCGGGGTGCTGACGCAGAACCCGGCCGGCCTGCGGGCCTTTGGCGAGTCGACGTCGCTGCAGCAGTGGTTTGTCGATCCCGCGGTGGTGGCCGCGCTGGACGTCGAGGTCCGCGCGGCGCGGGTCTTCCGCGGCGAGGTCAAGGCGCGCACCCTGGCCGGTGAGCGCTGGCACGCGGTGGAGGCGCACCGCTCGGTGGATCCGGTGACCGGCGCGCCGGCGACCCTGGTGCTGCAGATGGATGTGACGGCGCTGCACGAGAGCCGGGCGCGGATCGAGGAGCAGGCGGCGCAGATCCGCGTGATGTCGGTGCCGATCCTCGATGTCGGGCAGGGGGTGCTGGCGGTGCCGCTCATCGGCGTGCTGGACGAGGCGCGCAGCAGCGAGCTGGCGGGGCGCCTGCTGCCCGAGATCACCGCGCGGCGCGCCGCCCATGTGATCCTCGACCTCACCGGGGTGGAGACGCTGGACGCGGCGGGGGCGACGTCCATCCTCAAGGTCGCGCGAGCGACCGAGCTTCTGGGGGCGCGGCCGATCCTGACCGGCATCCGGCCGCCGCTCGCCGAGCTGCTGGTGCGCTCGGGAGTCGACCTGGAGGGCATCCTGACCCTGCGCACGCTGGCCTCCGGGCTGGCCGCCTGCCGCGGCTGAGCGGACCGGCGCGGCTCAACTCGCCGCCAGCGCGACCACGCAGTTGCGGCCGCGCTGCTTGGCGGCATACAGGGCGTCATCGGCTTGCTGCAGCGACTGCTGCACGCTGCCGTGAAACTGCGCCACGCCCAGGCTGACGGTGAACTTGACCACGTCGCTGCCCGAGCGCACGGTGACCTGGCTCAAGGCCTGGCGCAGCGACTCTGCCACCGCCACCGCCGCCGGCAGCGGCGTCTGCCGCAGCATGATCACGAACTCCTCGCCGCCGTAGCGGGCCAAAAGGTCAATCGGCCGCAGGCAGCGCTGGCAGGTCGCGGTCACCTCCTTGAGCACGGCGTCGCCCACCGGGTGGCCGAAGGTGTCGTTGATGCGCTTGAACTGGTCGGCATCGAGGATGAGGAACGCCAGCGGAGAGTCTGTCGCCAGCGCCACCGCGGCCTCCTGCTCCGCCTGCTCCAGGAAGTAGCGGCGATTGAAGGCGCCGGTGAGAAAGTCAGTGACCGCCATGCTGCGCAGCGAGTCCTCGGCCTTTTTGCGCTCGGTGATGTCGCGGGTGATGACCGAGTAGCCGCTGATCTCGGAGGTGCCATCGTCCTGCAGCGCCGAGACAATGGTGTTCGCCCAGAAGCGCGAGCCGTCCCGCCGCACCCGCCAGCCCTCGTCCTCGTGCCAGCCGGTCTTGGTGGCCATGGTCAGGCGCAGCGCGACCGCCGCCGCGGTCTTTTCGTCTGCGGGATAGTCAAAGCCGAACGGCAGGCCCACGGCCTCACTTGGTAGGTAGCCCTCGACCCGCTGCGCCGACTGGTTCCAGGCATCGATCTGGCCGTCGCGATCGAGGGTGTAGATCGCATAGTCGCGAATCCCATCGAAGATCGCGCGCAGGCGCTCCTCGCGGGTCCGGATCATGCGCTCCTGCTCGACCAGCCGGCTGATGTCGATGAGCACCATCATCAGGCAGTCGGGATCGACCTTGATGATGGTGACGGCCAGCACACCGCTGCGCCGCGGGCCCTTGAGCCCGGGAATCTCGACCTCATGGTTTTCGCAGACAAGGCCGTGCGTGGGCTCAAAAGCGGTCACCAGCTTGCGCAGCTCGGGCGCGTACGGTTCAAGGACCACAAGCAGGTTGTCCAGGCTGGCGCCGCACGCGACCGGCAGCAGCAGCTGGTTTGCTTTGGGGTTCATCATCTCGACCCGGCCGGTGCCGGAAAGCTTGGCGATTCCGACCGGGCACCGCTGGAGAAACTGCAGCAGGACTCCGAGCTCGGATAAAGTCTCAGGTTCAGCGACCATGTCACCGCCTCTGGGTCAAGACGTCAAGGTTGGCGCCGGGGGCGGGAGCAGAGACTCCCTTTAAAAATGGAGGGGAAAAATGAAATAGATCGGAGGCTGCAATAATCAGCTCTTCCATCAATCACTCCTTGAAAATATGCGATCTATCTAGCAGCCCCAATGCCAGAAAACCCCGTCGCTCAAGTGGACTTGATTAACCTGTTGAATTGTCCCTCCGGCAAGTCCCGCAAGCGTACTTCCCAGGTCGCGCGGACGGCTCCGATTCCGATCGGATCAGCTGACCTAAATCGGAATTACCCGGCGGACTCTGCCGCCTCGCGCCGGGGAGACGCGCCAGCCGCCGACATAGGAGCCGACAAAGTAATTGACTAGGAGTGGGGCGATGTGGTGAAACCGGCGCATGAGCAAGCTCTGGTTCGCCTTCACCGTGTGTCTGGTCTCTGCCTGTACCCAACATAGCGATGCGCCGGCGGACATGGCGGTGCCGCCGGACATGACCAAGCTGCTGTCGGCCTGCGGCCACCCGGGCGACAAAGGAAACTCGCTCGGCGTCGGCAAGTTCTGCACCAAGATCTCCGACTGTTTTGGCGACGCGGTGCAGACCAACATCTGCTCCTCGCTGGGCAACGGCGCCAACCCGAGCGAAGATGACACCTACTTCTGCACCATCTTTCCCTGCCACCTCGCCACCGATGGCGGCGCCGCCTCCAGCTGCGGCGAGAATGCGACCTGCGTCTGCGGCAGCGGCGGCGGCATGACCGGCTGCGCCTGCACGCCGAACAGCTGCCTCGGCACTCCCCCCGACGCCGGCGCGGTCGACTCCCGCTAGCGACGGGTGATAGCGGTTCCGCGGCGCCCGGCTTGCCTGTTATGCTGGCGGGTGAAGGTCAGACTTTTCTCGCTGACCGGGGAGACCGAAAAGATGAAGACCCCTCACCTCGCCGCATGGATCTTTGTGATTGCCGGGGCGGCCCACCCCGGCCTCAGCCAGGCCGATGACAAGCGCGACAAGGACATCGAAGAGCGCTTCAAGGCCGCCGACACCGACCACGATGGCAAGCTGACGCTGGCCGAGGCCAAGGCGGGTATGCCGCGGGTGGCCCGGGGGTTTGACAAGATCGACAAGGACAAAAAGGGCTACCTTACGGTCGATCAGATCAAGGCCTTCGCGGCCACCCAGTAACGTCGGGTTCCCTGGCCTGTCCCAAGGGCCCCACTGCCACCTGTCCGGCGTCGTCCGCCAGACCCTTACTGACCGGCCCAAAATCATCCTGCATCATCCTTGATTGAGCCAGCGGCGGCCCGGCAGCCAGGCTATGATGGCGATAGGATAGGAGGTCTTCATGGCGATCCACAAGTCGGGACTGGCGCGGCGGGCCGGCGCCTTATTTGGTCTGGGGCTGGCGGCGCTGCTCGGCTGCCCGGGCGAGGTCGGCGCGTTCTGCGGCTTTTTTGTCTCGGGCGCCGATGCTCAGCTCTACAATAACGCCTCGCAGGTAGCGCTGGTCCGCAAGGGCAACCACACGGTCATGACCCTGGCGAACAACTACAAGGGCCCGCCCGAGGACTTTGCCATGGTGGTCCCGGTGCCGGTGGTCCTGCAGAAGGAGCAGGTCAAGACCCTGGCGGCCGATGTCTTCAAGCACATCGACGAGCTGTCGGCGCCGCGGCTGGTCGAGTACTGGGAGCAGGACCCGTGCTACGTCCTGCCAAAGCCAAGCCCCATGCTGGGCATGGCCGCCAAGTCCGCCGGTGCGCCGCGGCGGATGGCCCGCGAGTCGGCCGACGATCTGGGCGTGACCATCGAGGCCAAGTTCGAGGTCGGTGAGTACCAGATCCTCATCTTGTCGGCCCGCGACTCCTCGGGCCTGGACAAGTGGCTGCACCTCAACAAGTACAAGATTCCCCAGGGCGCCGGCGATGCGCTGGCGCCCTACATCCGCGATCAGATGAAATTTTTTGTCGCCAAGGTGGATATCAAGAAGGTAAAGCGCGACGAGCACGGGCTGGTCGTGCTCTCGCCGCTGCGGTTTGGCTTTGACGACGCCGAGCTGCGCCTGCCGGTGCGCCTTGGTCTGCTCAACGCCGAGTCCAAGCAGGACCTCATCGTCTACCTGCTGAGTCCCGACAGCCGCTTCGAGGTCGCCAACTATCCCAACGTCTTTGTTCCCACCAACCTCGAAGTCGCCGACGCGGTGCGAAAGAGCTTCGGCAGCTTCTATGCAGAGCTGTTTGATGAGACGCTGCGCCAGCATAACAACAAGGCGGTGATCACCGAATATTCCTGGCAGACAAGCTCCTGCGATCCCTGTCCCACGCCGCCGCTGCAGACAAGCGAGCTATACCACCTGGCCGATGAGCAGATCTTTCCCGAGCTCGCCCAGTCCTTGTCCGCTACGCCGCCGCCGGGTGCGCCGACGACAGCGCTCGCGGCGCCGCCGCGCAGCCAGCCCGGCCGGAGCCTGGGGCGGCGTCCGTGGTTTGGCGGCGGGCCGTCCTGGGTGCTGACGCGCCTGCATACCCGCTACGACAAGCAGACGCTCAGCGAGGACTTGCTGTTCCGCACCGCCAAGCCGGTGGCGGGCGGGCGGGCCAACTGGGACGGCACCCTGGGCGAGCAGGGAGCGCAGATCCAGGACGGCGGCACCAATAACTTCCAGGGCCGCTATATCATTCGCCATTATTGGGAGGGACCGGTGGCGTGCAGCCACCCGGTGTATGGCCGCTGGGGGGGCCCGCCGGCGGGGACCAGCAAGGGAGCGGCGCAGCCGGCCAGGGACCTGGCCAACGCCCCGCGCGGCAAGCTCAAGCTGGCCGAGGTGGTGCAGTCGCCGCTACCGGCGCTCGGACTCAAGGGAATAGTGCGCAAGCTGCGCCCTGGCGAAGTTCAGGCCCAGACTCCACGCTGAATGTAGCACGCGCGGCGCCAGCGTCCCTGCAGGAAGGACGCTATGATCGCTCGCGCCTCTGGGCAGACTGTGAGAGTATTGGGTTAGATGATGAGTCCTGCTCCCAAGGTCGCTGACCAGACAAGCCTCCTGCTGCAGGCTCTGCCCGAGCAGACTTTGCTACGGATTGTGACCGAGAATGCCCGCATCGGCCTGGTCATTGTCAGCCCCGATCGTCACTACATCTATGCCAACGCCACCTACTCTGAGCTTCTTGGCCTCCCAGCTGTCGGTCTAGTCGGTCGGCGGGTGCAGGACGTGCTGGCCGATGTCTATGAGGAGCAGATAAAGCCGCGCCTGGATCTCGCCTTCGCCGGGGAGCGCGTAAGCTATGAGCTGCGCAAGCCCGTCATCGATGGCGAGCGCTACTTCTCCGTCCGCTATGAGCCCTCGCTGGTCGATGGCGCCGTGGTCCTGGTCGTGGTCGTCGTCAGCGACATCACCGAGCGCCGGCAGACCCAGGCTGACTCCCGCCGGGTCGCCACGATCATGGAGTCCTCGGACGACGCCATCATCAGCGAGGATCTGGACGGAATCATCACCAGCTGGAGTCCCGGCGCCGAGCGGATGTTCGGCTATGCCTCGGCCGAGGTGGTCGGCCGCTCGATCGCCATGCTGATTCCCGCCGAGCGCCAGCACGAAGAGCTGCACATCCTCGACACGATTCGCCGCAACCAGCGCTTGCAGCACCTGGAGACCTTGCGGCAGACCAAGTCCGGTCGGATTATAAGCGTCCTTGTCACCATCTCGCCGATCGTCGATGCCACGGGAAAGATCATCGGCGCGTCCAAGGTGGCGCGCGACGTCAGCGAGCGCAAGCGCGTTGACGAGGAGCTGCGCTTTCAGCAGGCGATGCTGCTGACCGAGCGCGAGCTGACCCTGGACGGCATCCTGGTGGTCGATGCCGACTCCAAGGTCCTGTCGTACAATCAGCGCTTTGTGCAGATGTGGGGCATCTCGGCTGACATGCTCGCCACGCGCGCCGATATGGTGCTGCTGCTGCAGGTCAAGGACAAGCTGCGCCACCCCGAGAGGTTCGTTGCCCGGGTGCAGGAAATCTACGAACGGAAGGACGATTCGTCGCACGATGAGGTCGAGCTGGCGGACGGCCGCACCTTCGACCGCTACTCGGCGACGATGCGTAACTCCGATGGGCGCTACTACGGGCGGGTGTGGTACTTCCGCGATGTGACTGAGCAGAAGCGAGCCGAGGCGGCGCTGCGCGCCGAGCGGGATCGGGCGCAGCGCTATCTCGATACGGCCGAGGTCATTCTGCTCGCGCTGGACCTGCAGGGACGGATCACCGTCATCAACCGCAAGGGCTGCGAGCTGCTCGGCTGGACCGAGGCAGAGCTGCTCGGACGCGACTGGAGCTCGACCTGCCTGCCCGAGCGCATACGTCACGGACTCGCCGAGAAGTACCAAGAGCTACTGACCGGAGACATCTCGATCGTCGAAAAGCCCATCCTCACCAGGACCGGCGAGGAGCGGCTCATCGAGTGGCGGACCCGGGTGCTCCGCGATGACGCCGGAGCCGCCATCGGCACCTTCAGCTCGGGCGCCGACATCACTGACAAGCACAAGGCGCAGGAGGCGCTGCGCACCGCGGAAGAGCGCATGCGGTTCGCGCTGCAGAGCGCCGGCGTCGGCATCTGGGACGTGGACTTCAAGTCCGGCAGCGCGCGCATGTCCGAGCTCCTGGAGTCGCAGTATGGCCTGACGCCGGGCACCTTTGGCGGCACCTATAAGGAGTTTATCCAAGGGGTGCATCCTGAAGATCGAAAGATGCTGCTGGGGACGATCGAGCAGGCGACCCGCTCGGGCGCCGATTTTTCGATCCAGCATCGCGCCCTGTGGCCAGATGGCACGGTGCGCTGGCTCAGTAACTCCGGCCGGATCCACCTGGGCGAGCACGGCGAGCCTGCCCGCGGGGTCGGCGTCTCTCTGGATGTGACCGAGCGCCACTCGCTGGAGGAGCGCTACCACCATGCGCAGAAGATGGAAGCCGTCGGCCGGCTGGCGGCCGGCGTCGCCCATGACTTCAACAACCTGCTCACCGCGATCCTTGGCTACTGCCAGCTGCTGCTGGCCGACTTCGAGCCCGACGATCCGCGGCGGTCGGACATCCTGGAGATCCACAGCGCCGGCCAGAGCGCGACGCGGCTGACGCGGCAGCTCTTGGCGTTTAGCCGCAAGCAGATCATCGAGCCGACGCTGCTCGATCTGAACGCGGTCGTTGGCAACATGCGGGGGATGCTCGGGCGCCTCATCGGCGAAGACGTGAAGGTCGTGCTGGAGCTTCAGCGCGACCTGGGCACCATCAAGGCCGACAGCGGGCAGATGGAGCAGATCATCTTGAACCTGGCGGTCAATGCACGCGACGCCATGCCGCAAGGCGGCACCCTGACCATCAAGACCTTGAGCGTCGAGCTGCAGCAGCCGCTCACCAGCCTCTATGTATCGTGCAAGCCGGGTCCTTATGTGGGACTTGTGGTGAGCGACACCGGCACCGGGATGTCGCCGGAAGTCCAGGCCCACCTCTTTGAGCCGTTCTTTACGACCAAGGAGGCCGGCCGCGGCACCGGGCTTGGCCTGGCGACCCTGCACGGCATCGTCCTGCGCTGCGGCGGCGGCCTGCGCGTCCACAGTGAGGTCGGCAAGGGGACCGAGTTCACCGTGTACATTCCGCAGGCAACGGCCAGTGACCTGGTCGCTGCCGCGCCGACGCCGCCGGTCGGGCGGCCACAGGCTCGCCAGGAGACGGTGCTGTTCGTCGAGGACGCCGACGGACTGCGCGAGCTGGCCAAGCGGATGCTGGAGCGGCAGGGCTACGCTGTGCTGCTCGCGGCCAACGCCCAGGAAGCGCTGCAGCTGTTCGAGCGCCACCCGGGCATCGATGTCCTCCTCACCGATGTCGTTATGCCCGGTGGCAGCGGTCCAGAGCTGACCCGGCGCATGGTAGAGCAGAGGCCGCGGCTCAAGGTCGTCTATATGTCTGGATATACCGATGAGGCGATCGTCCACCACGGGGTGCTCGACTCGCGGATCGCCTTTCTGCCCAAGCCGTTTACCGCAGAAGCGCTCGGCAACAAGATCCGGGAAGTGCTGAATCGCTAGGCTGCGGCGCCGCCGCGGGTCGCGCTGGGCGCACTTTTCTCGGCTCGCCCGGCGCGATCGTAATAACCTACCTGCATGCGCCTGCTGCTTACCGGCCTGAACGGAACCCTGGCCCCCCGACTCGCTGCGCACGCAGGGGCGCGCGGCTGGGAGGTGATCGGCTGGAACCGGCAGCAGATCCCGCCCGAAGATGAGGCGGCGGCGGCGGCCTGGCTGGCGGCGCAGCGGGTGGATGCCATCGCACACCTTGCCTTTGGCGCGGAGTCGTGGGCGGCGCAGCTGGCCGCCTACGCCGCGGCGCGCGGGCTGCCCTTCCTTTTTACCAGCACCGCGATGGTGTTTGATCACAGGCCCGACGGCCCGCATCGCCCCGGCGATCCCCGCACGGCTCAAGACGACTACGGCCGCTACAAGATCCGCTGTGAAGATGCAGTCCGCGCCCACCATCGGGCGGCCTGCATCGCCAGACTCGGCTGGCAGATCGATCCCGCGGCGCGCGGCAACAACATGGTGGCGGCGCTGGACGCGCAGCAGGCGCGCGAGCTGCGCATTCGCGCCAGCACGCGGTGGACGCCAGCCTGCTCGTTTATAGAGGATACGGTCGCCGCCTTGCTGCGGCTGCTGGAGGCGCCGCCGGGAGCTACCGTGCACCTAGACAGCAACGCTCGGGAAGGACACAGCTTCGCCGACCTGGTGCGGGCGCTGCGGCGCGCCCTGGGTCGGCAGCAGTGGGTGGTCGAGCCGACAGCAGACTATGTGCACGACCAGCGGCTGCTCGATGCCGAGGAGCGGCTGCCCGGCCTGGCGGCGCGGCTCCCCGAGCTGCGCTCGGCCGCGGCGTCCTGAAGGCTCGGCCCGCTAGCTAAGCGAGGGCACCCACCGGACCAGAGCTCGGACCTCTGGCCGTCTGGTCGCGGGCCGACCAGAGAGCCGCGAGCCTGCCGCCGCGACACCTGAACCCGGAGGGCCCGTAGTAAGGAGAGGTGGCCAAGCGGCGACACCGGAGGCGTTCCTAGCGCTGGAGCTGGGGCCGCGATCGCGTGGGCGCAGACTTTTGTGAATACGACGCCAGGGGGATCGTCTGTGACAGCTCGAGCCAATCGGGCTCGAGGGAGTGACCATGGGAAATAGACTATTTTTTGGTGTCGGGCTGGCGTTTCTGGGTGCCTGCGGGAATCCGCAGCAGAAGGCGATTAATGAAGTCCAGTTCAGTCTTACTACGGCCGCTGCGGTGGGACGCACCGCGGCCCTGGCGATGGATGCGATGAAGGGGATGCCGGTTGCCTGCACGACGGTAAAGACCGCCTGCACGACGTACCCGTGTACTGCCGGCGCGGTGACCATTGCCCTGGGCCCCGGCTGTCCGCTGCCGCTCGGCGGCGCCGCCACCGGCACGGTCACGGTCACCGGCAACTGGAGCAGCGTCGATCAGGCGACCCTGTCCCAGACCTTCACCGACGCCCAGGTCACCGCCCAGAGCAACAAGGCGCTGGCGATCGCCAGCGTCACCCAGGTCAGCGCCAGCCGCAGCGGCAACACCCTGACGATCAGCTACACCGGCGCCAACGCCGTTGCCGGCGCCTCGGGCAGCGCGCTGGCCGTGGGGGCGAGCGACACCTGGAGCCTGGCCGTGGACGGCAAGGGAACCGCCGATCCGGCCGACGACGTGGTAACGGTCAACTCGACCAGCGCCAGCGCCGGCGGCTTCAGCGGGGTGCGCGCCTCCTCGATCAAGAACGCCGTGCTCGATCCGACCTGCCAGACCAACCCCATCTCGGGCTCGGCGCAGATTACCGAGGTCTCGGGCGGACTGGTCCCGATCCCCACCATCATCGACATCAAGTTCCACAGCGCCTGCGACGGCTCGGCCGAGGTGAACGGAACGACGCAGCCGCTGCAGCTGCTGCCGTAGCCCGCCGCCCGCCGCCCGCAAGGGGTGTCGCTTTTGGTATGGAATCTGCATAGTTGGGCGTCATTGCTAGACGTCCTGACGTGGAGGTTCCATGAACGCGACATCGGTGTCACAGAGTCGGACTTTTTTGCCCTGGTTCCCGGGCTTTATCTGGATCTTCTGGCTGGGCGCGCTGTTCCTTTTGGGCTGCTCCGCAAGCGTCTGTGACACCACCAATGACTGCGGCAGCGGGAGTGTCTGCGTCGCCCGGCTGTGCCAGCAGGTGTCGTGCGGCCAGTCTCTGCTCCTCAAAGACCCGGACAGCGAACAGTGCGTGGCGCTGTCCGGCTGCTTCCTGACCCAAGCCCAGCGCGGCTGGCAGAGCTGCACCAGCAGCGATCCGTGTGTGGGGCTGGCCGAAGACTCCTGTCTGGCCAGCTCCAGCTGTCAGCCGGCCTATGCCCTGGAAAAGCGGCCCGACGAAGCCAGCCAGTGCGGCGCCGCTGCGCGGTCCGTTCCCACCGGAGCCTCGCTGGCCGGTCAGGAAGGCTCCTTTCATGCGCCGCTGGTCTGCTCGCCAGCGGGGGCCCGGCGCAGCTACGCCGGCTGCCGCAGCCTGCCGGCGCTACCTTCGCCCTGCTCGGCTCTCGATGAGGGGGAGTGTGCCACCCGGGCCGAGTGCAAGTGGGGAGTCGTGCCGAGCTTCTTCAGCGCGCCGGTCGCCACCTGCTCCGAGCGGCGGCCGCTGCGCAGCCCCGAGTGCACCACCAGCCTGGGCAGCCTGGAGGAGCGCGAGATCTCCTGTCTGGTAAACCCGCTGTGCCAGCCCACCGGCAGCCGCTGCTACTGTCCGCCGGGCGCCTCGTGCCCGTGCAGCGGCGGCGCTTTCGTCGCCTGCGAGCACAACAGCCGCCTGCGCCCGTGCGCCGCCGACACCGACTGCAACCCCGGCGAGAGCTGCCAGCGCGGCGAGACCTGTCCGCAGGCGCGCGACGGCTTTGTCACCAGCACCGGCCACAGCCTGCCCTGCCTCGGCATCTGCGGCAAGAGCCCGTGCGACGGCCTGGACGAGGCGAGCTGCCACAGCCGCGCCGACTGCACCGAGATCTACAGAAGCGAGTGCTCGGAGGCGCTCAGCCAGTACTACTCGGTGTGCCCGCTCAGCCCGAGCGGCAGCGCGGTGGCCGGCTGCCTCTGCGACAACGTGTTTCAGCGCTGCGTCGCGGCGGAGCCGGTGCCCGCTGCCCCTGACCTGCGCAGCGAGCGGAGCCTCCTTGTGCGCGATCCGGAGATCGTCACCGACCCCGCCTTCCGCCTCGACAACGTGCTCAGCCGCTTTGCCCGGCCGGGCCAGGAGGCGCTCTTTGTCTCCCGCTGGTTTGCGCTCTACTCCCAGCCGCTCGGCCTGGCGAGCGGGGCCAAGGCGCCGCCGCGGCAGCAGCTCGCCTCCCTGATCAGCGCCCAGCGCGGCGCGGATCTGCGCACCTGGCTGGCCGAGAGCTGGCACACCACGGCGCTGGTGAACCGCCTGGACCTGCTGCGGCCCGGTCACTGCGGCGAGGCGCGCATCGCGTTTGCCTACAACGGCGGCTACGGCAACGTGAGCCAGCGCATGACGCTGATCGTCGAGCTGGTCGTCCCCGACGACGGCCACGGCTGCCAGCAGGTGGCGCAGGCCTGGGCCGAGCTGTCGGCGATCGCCGACCCGGCAGAGCGGCTGGTGCGGCTCAAGGCCCTGTACGCGCCGCTGCTTCGGCCCGAGCACCTGGGGCAGGTGCGCAGCAACGAGTTTGTAAACCCCGCGCGCCGCGAGCCGTGGGAGATGCGCGAGTGGCACCTCGATGGCGGCGACCTGGTGCTGGCCCCGGCCAAGCAGGCGGTGGACGGGCGCTTCTCCGCCAGCCCCGAGCTGCTCGCCTGGGTGCAGGACAACCGCGCCGCCATCGCCGCCGGCACCGCCGAGATCCCGCAGCGCTTCCTGGCGGCGATGGTGCCGGTCGACGGCAAGCCGATCCGGCTCCTCGGCAGCAGCCAGGACGCCGGGCTCAAGGCGGCGCAAAAGTGGCTGAACCGGGAGAGCTGCGCCGGCTGTCACCTCGGCTCGACCGACACCCCGTTTGTGCACCTGGGCGAGCGGCTGGCGCTCTCCGGAGAAGCTCGGCCGAGCGGACGCGCGGTGGTGAGCAGCTTCCTGCGCGAGCAGCTGGGCGAGCGGGCGCGGACGCTGCGCGCGCTGCTGCAAGGCGGAGCCAAGGCCCAGGCGCTGCGTTTCGCGGCGCCGCTGCGCGTGCACTAAGCGCCATGTTGCGGGCGCTTGTGGGCTGCATCCTGATGCTGTGGGCGGGGCTCGCGCGAGCCGACGAGCCGCCGCGCGCGCCGTCCTACCTGTGCCCGGACGAGCAGGCGCGCAGCGATGAGCGCTGCCCAGCGCAGGTCGTGCTTTTGCGGCACGGCTGGGTGGTCGTCGAGGCGCAGCGGCCGCTGCGGGTCGGCGAGCGGCTGCGCCTGCTCCGCCAGCGCACGGTGCACTGGGCGGCGAGCGGCGGCAACGGCGAGGAGTGGCCGCTGACCGGCGACCAGACCGCCATCCTGGTGATCGAGCGGGTGCGCGGCCTGCAAGGCGCCGGGCGGCTGGTGCGCAACGGCTATGCCGAGCCTGGCGATGTGGCGGTGCCGACCCGCCACTTCCACGAGTCCCTGCTTTATGGGGCCCGCTTCCCCAATACCTGGCGGGTGCGCGGCGAGGTCGGGCTAGGCCCGGTGATTGCGTCGCGGGTCGGGCTGGGGCTGTGGCTGAACAGCGCAGTCGAGTACCGCTTCCGGGCGCCGCTCAAGCTGGCGGTCGAGCTCGGCCCCGGCACGCTGGCCGCCAATCTCGGGCTGAGCGACGGCTCGGGCGCGGCCAGAAGCCTGGAACCGGTCGTGTTCGGCTCGCTGCGTGGAGTCATCGGCCTGGCCCTGTCGGGCTTCGAGCTGAGCGTGGGCCTGGGCGGCAGCCTGGACACCGGCCGGCTAAGAGACGGCCGACTGCAGATGAGCCTCGGCACCCGCCTGGGCAGCCTGGACGGTCTGAGCCTGACCGTGGACGGCTACTTCTTTTTGCCCACCAGCAGCCTGCCGACCCAGTTCGACAGCGCCGCGGCGGCCTTCAACATCCCGGTTCAGCGGCGGGTGACGCTGGTGCTGGCGGCCGCTGGCGGTGCCCCGTTTTTTGTCTACGCCACCTTCGGTCTGCGCATCTTTGCCCGCGGCACCGGCGGCCCGGGCACCACGATCCTCAGCCTCGGCCTGGGCGGCTTCGGCCTGAGCGTGCAGCAGAAGTGCCCACCCCCGAGCACCGGGACCCTGGATTGTACGGCGGGCTCGGGGAGCGGCGCCGGACCGCTGTTCCAGCTTGGCTTCGATCACCGTTTTTAGGAGACGCGCGCATGGAACGAAGAGAGTTCTTTCAGGCCGGGGCTCTGGGCGCAGTCGCGCTGCTCGGCGCGGGCGGTGCGGCGCAGGCGGCCCAGGGGCTGAGCACGACCGCGATGGAGCAGTTCCTGGGTCACCTCGATCGCCAGCAGGCGTGGATGGCGCGCCACCCGGTAGACGGCATCCTGGCGGCGGTGGGCGCCACCGGCACGGCAGAGCGCGGGCGCTGCGAGGCGCTCTTCCGCAAGGTGCTGCGGGCGATGAACCTGACGCGCAGCTTCCGCGAACTGCCCGCCCTAGGCCGCGCCCACCCGGGCATGCAAGGCCGCATGGCGGCGGCGCTGCCCGAGCTCACCGCCGCGGTAGCCGAGGCGCGCCAGTTCCTGGTCGAGCTCTCGGCGGCCGATCGGCTGGATCTGCAGCGGACGGTGCGCGCCGAGCCGCAGCTGCTGCCGCGGCTTGGCGAGTATCTGCAGCAGGAGGCGCTGCAGGCCGGCATTGCCCCCGAGCGCGGCGGCCAGGTGCGGCAGCAGATCGAGCACCTGGACCGGCAGCTGCGCCGCTCGCAGGTGGACGCGGTGCTCGATGAGTATGTGGCCCGCGCCGACGGGGCGGCGCAGTCGGGCTCGGTCAAGGAGATGGTGCAGCGCCTGGGCGACCGGCTGAGCGCGCCGGCGTTTTATACCCAGCAGCAGCGGCAGGAGGAGCTCGCCCGCCCGTGGTGGGAGCAGCCGCCGCCCGCGGACTATCCGGGCGCCGGCGAGGTCTACCGGATAGGTGACCCGCCGCCGTCCGAGGAAGATCGCCAGCGCCGGGTCAACAAGGTGATCACCGGTGCCGTGCTGCTGGGAATCGGCTTTGAGTGGACGGCCTTTGGCCTGGGCTTCATCCCGCTCACGGTGGGCCTGTCGTCGATCGCCGCCACCCCGGGAGTGCCGATGCTCATCGCCGGCATCGTGCTCCTGTCGGTGTATAGCCGCCGCTCCCGCTGATGCGCGGCTGGCTGCTCCTTGTGGGGGTCTGGCTGAGCGGCTGCTCGGGGGCGGTGCTCGGGCGCAGCTACAGCCTCGATCACCAGCATCGCGCCGAGCTGCGCGCGACCTGGCGCGGCATGGTCGTGCAGCGCGATGGGGTGATGGTGGCGCGCTATCCGCTGGTGGACCTGGACACGCTGCGGCTGAGCGCGCAGGGCGGCCACCTGGCCTTTGCGGCGCGCACGCGCCTGGGCTGGCAGGTGGTCGTGGACGGCCGGCCGAGCGGTCCGCAGTGGGACGCCGTGCTGCCCGGGTCGCTGCGCCTGGGCGACGGCGGACAGCTCTCCTTGGTGGCGCGGCGGGCGGCGGCGCTGTTCGTGGTCCATGCAGCTCCGGCGCAGCCGGAGATTACCGAAGGTCCCTACGACGGCGTGACCGAGCTGCAGGTGGACGAGCCAGCGGCGCACCGCGCCTACATCGCCCGCCGCGGCGCCCTGGCCTTCATTGTGCTGGATGGGCGCGAGCTGGGCCCGCACGAAGCGGTGGCAGAGCTGAAGCTGAGCCCGCGCGGCGGCCGGTGGGCGGCGATCGTCCGGCGCGCCGGCCGCTGGTGGGTGCTGCACGAGGGCACGGCGGTGGCCCACGACAGCGCCGCCGGGCTGCGCTTCTGCCCCCGCGGCGAGCACCTGTACTATGTCGCCCGCGACGGTGGGCGCGAGCGCGTCGTCCACGCCGCCGGCGGCCGCGAAGGCCCGTCGTTTACCCAGGTGGAGTGGCGCACCCTGCAAGCGGCCTCCGGCGATG
This sequence comes from Polyangia bacterium, assembly GCA_044222245.1. GTDB lineage: Bacteria > Myxococcota_A > Polyangia > Palsa-1104 > JAEUJZ01 > CALFML01. Next base: position 58,055 of record JBGANQ010000023.1, read on the forward strand.
AGACCACAGGTCCGCTGTATGTAGCGCAGCGCGCCGAGCAGCGCTTCCTCGTCCACCGCGGCGAGCTCGGTCCGCCCTACGACAGCATCCGCTCGCCGCGGCTGAGCGAGCGGCGCTCGGCCTACCTCGGCCGCCGCGGCGACCAGGAGCAGGCGGTCATAGATGGCCAGCCCGGCCCCTGGTACGACGAGGTCGCCGATCCGGTGATCGCCGAGGCCGCCGATTCGGGCTACGCCTACCTGGGGCGGCGGGGGACCCAGGTGTTTCTGGTGCTGCCGGGACGCGAGCTGCCGCTCCGCTGGGCGCTGGCCGGCTCGCTGACGCTGTGCCCGGATGGCTCGCACGTCGGCCTGCTCGGTGGGGTGAAGGCGCAGGCGCTGCAGCTCCTCATCGACGGCCAGCCGGCTGGCACCTTCGAGGCGGAGGAGCCCGAGGAGGTGCGCCGGGTGTGGGGCTCCCGCGGCCTCTCGCGGTGGGTCGCCGCCGCGCTGCCCTGCGCCGCGGCGGCGCCGCAGTGAGCTCGGCGCCGCCGCCGCGCGGCCCAGGGTGTGCGGCGGCTAGCCGGCGCTGCGAGTCTTGGGCGCGGTCTCCAGGACCTCGCGCACCTTCTGGGCGAGCGCCAGGGGCGTAAACGGCTTCTGCAGGAAGGCATCGCGCGAGCCCTCGATGCCGTAACGGACCACCGCATCGTCCATGTACCCGCTTACGTACAGGATGGCGATGTCGGGGCGCGTCACCCGGATCGCATCGGCCAGCTCGCGACCGCCGATATCGGGCATCACGACGTCGGTTACAAGCAGGTGGATGGCGCCGCTGTACGCCGCCGCGGCGCGGCTGGCGGTGGCGCCGCAGTCGGCCTCGATGACCGTGTACCCCTGCAGCCGCAGCGCCATCCCGACCAGCCGCCGCACCCCGGCTTCGTCCTCGGCAAGGAGGATGGTCTCGTTGCCGCGCGGGACCAGCCGCCCCGGGTCGACCGGGGGCGGCGCAACAACATCGCGCACCGCTGGCAGCAGGATGCAGAAGCTGGTGCCGCTGCCGGGCTGGCTCTGCACCGAGATCGTGCCGCCGGCCTGCACGACGATGCCGTAGACGGTGGCCAGGCCGAGCCCGGTCCCCTTGCCCACGCCTTTGGTGGTAAAAAACGGCTCGAAGATCTGCCCGCGGATCTCCTCGCCGATCCCCTGGCCGGTGTCGGACACCGTCAGCTGCGCGTACAGGCCGGCCGGGGACTCGGCGGTCTTGGTCGCCAAAGAGGCGGTGCTGGTGGTTATGGTGAGCAGTCCGCCGCGCGGCATGGCGTCGCGTGCGTTGACGGCCAGGTTCATCAGCACCTGCTCGAGCTGCCCGGGGTCGATCTTGACCTGCGGCACCGCCGGCGCCAGCTCGGTCAAAAGCCGCACGTCCTCGCCGATTACTCGACGCAACAGCCGCGCCGAGGTCGTCACCACCTGGTTCAGATCGAGGATCTTGGGCGCGACGATCGCCTTGCGGCTGAACACCAGCAGCTGCGCGGTCAGCTCGGCGGCCCGCCAGCCGGCGTCACGGATGGCGGTCAGGGCCTCGCGCTGCGGGTGCGGCTCGGGCAGGTCGCACAAGAGCAGATCCGCTTCCGCATTGATGACGGTCAAGAGGTTGTTGAAGTCGTGGGCGACCCCGCCGGCGAGGCGGCCGATGGCGTCCATCTTCTGCGACTGCCGCAGCTGCTCTTCCAGGGCGCGGCGCGCGGTGATGTCGGTCTGGACGACGACGAAGTGGGTCAGCCGCCCGTCCTCATCGAGGATCGGCGACAGCGACAGCTCGTTCCAAAACGGCGTGCCGTCCTTGCGATAGTTGCGCAGCTCCTCCGTCCACGGGCGGGCGCGGCGGATCGCCTCGGCGAGCCGGTCGAGCGCCGCGGCGTCGTTGTCGCGGCCAAACAGGAAGCGGTAGTCGCGGCCGATGACCTCGGAGGCGGTGTAGCCGGTCATGCGCTCGAAGGCGGGGCTGACGTAGATGACGGGATTGCCCGGCAGCTGCGCATCGGTGATGGTGATGGCCTGGGTGACGGCGCGGATGGCGCGATCGCGCAGCCGCAGCTCGGCCTCGGCGTGCTTGCGTTCGGTGACGTCGCTCATCGCGCCGACGACCCGGCGGGCCTGGCCGCGCTCATCGCGGGCGATGTAGCCGCGGTCCTGGATCTCGGCCCAGACGCCGTCAGAGCGCAGGAACCGATACTCTTGCGCCCAGTGGTGCTCGGTGCCGGCGATGGCGGCGTGTAGCGAGTCGACCACCCGCTCGCGATCATCGCGGTGGATGTGATCGACCCACCACTGCCAGGACTCGGCGGTATCCTGGGGACGACCGAACGCCGCGGCATAGCGCTCGCTCCAGAAGACCATGCCGGTGGGCAGGTCGATGTCCCAGACCGCGTCATTGGTGGCCAGGATCGCCAGGCGGTAGCGCTCCTCGCTCTCGTAGAGCGCCGTCGCCGCCGCGAAACGCTCGGTGTCGTCGATCGCCACCCCGGTGAGCCGCAGCGGGGTGCCATCGGGCGCCCGCTCCAGCACGCCGCGCTCGCTAAGCCAGCAGACCGAGCCGTCGTGACGGACGATGCGATAGAAGCTGCGGTGGTCGGTGCCCGCCGTCAGGCAGGCGGCGATGGCGGCGTCGAAGCTCGCGCGGTCTTCGGGGTGGACGCGGGCGCGCACGGCGCTGAGCGGCTCGGGCGCGCCGGGGTTTGCCGGGAGGGCGGGCTCGTGGCTGAAGTAGCGCACCATGGCGTCGGCCCGCACGTCCCACACAAACGCGACCGCGCCCGTCACCTCCAGCGCCAGCCGCAGGCGGCCTTCGCTCTGGCGCAGCGCCTCCTCGGCCTGCTTGCGGCTGCTGATGTCGGTGACGGCCGAGATAAAGTGCAGCGGAGCCCCGGCCGCGTTGCGGCGCAGCGACGACTTCAGCGTGACCCACACGAGCGAGCCGTCTTTGCGGCGGTAGCGCTTCTCCAGGGTGACGGCCGCGGCCTCTCCGGCGAGCAGGCGGTCGATCTGGACCTGAGCGGCGGCGAGATCTTCAGGGTAGCTGATGTCCTGAAATCGCAGCGTCAGCAGCTCCTGCCGACTATAGCCGGTGATCTCGGCCAGGCGGTTATTTACCCGCAGCAGCCGGCCGTCGGGGGCAGTGTGGGCCAGCCCTACCGCGGCCTGCTCGAAGGTCGCGCGGAACTGCTCCTCGCTCTCGCGCAGCGCCGCCAGCGCCTGCTCGTTGGCGAGCTGCAGGGCGCAGCTGGCCAGCGCCTGCTGGATCGCCGGGACCAGGCGCCCCAGGCGGTCCTTGATGAGGTAGTCGAACGCGCCCTGCTTGATGATGTGCACGGCGGCCTCTTCGCCGATGTAACCCGACACCAGGATGAGCGGCGGCGCGGCCGGCTGCTCCTTGAGAATCGCCAGCGCCCGCAGGCTGTCAAAGGAGGGCAGGTTCCAGTCGCACAGGACGATGTCGGGCTTTTCCTGCAGCGCGGCCAGATAGTCTGCCTCGCGATCGACGATGGTCGCACGGACCACCAGGCCGCCGCGCTTGAGCTCGTGGAGGAGCAGCTTGGCGTCTGCCACGCTGTCCTCGACGATGAGGACGTGGATGGGGCGCTCGGGCATGGCACTCATCTTGCGCCGTAGGGCGCCCTGTTGAAGGAGAGCCAGTAGCGACCGAGCTCGCGGACTACATCAATGAACTTGGCAAAGTCGACCGGCTTCTGAACGTAGCTGTTAACTCCCAAGCGATAGCTCTCCTCCACGTCATGCTCCTGGCTGGAAGTGGTCATCACCACGATCGGAATCGTCTTGGTCCGGACATCGGCCTTGAGCTGGCGCAGCACCGTAAGTCCATCGACGAGCGGCAGCTTCAGATCGAGCAGGACGAGCTTGGGCCGCGCCTGCCCCTTGCGATCGGCGTAGCGGCCGGTGTGCAGCAGGTACTCTAGCGCCTCGGCGCCGTCTCGCAGCACCTGCACGCTGGTGGTCAGGTTGATCTTGCGGAAGGCGTGAATCGCCAGCTTGATGTCGCTTGGGTTGTCTTCCACAAGGACGATGTCGACCGCGCTGGGCATCGGTAGCCGCTCCTTCTAGCCAACCGGCAGGGAGAAATAAAAGGTCGCCCCATGATCAACCTGCGCCTGGGCCCAGACCCGCCCTCCGTGACGATGGATCACCCGCTGGACGATGGCCAGCCCGACCCCGGTGCCTTCGTAATCCTCCTGCCGGTGCAGCCGCTGGAACACCCCGAAGAGCTTGTCCGCGTAGCGCATGTCGAAGCCGACTCCGTTGTCTTTTATGAAGTAGACTGTCTCGTGCGCTTGCGTGGTCGCGCCGATCTCGATCACCGCTGGGCGCCGCACCTGGGAGTACTTGAGGGCGTTTTCGATAAGGTTCAGCCAGACCTGCTTGAGCAGCGCTGGATCGGCAGAGCAGGGCGGCAGCTCGGCCACGGTCAGCTGCGGTCGCGGCTCGGTCTGCGGGCGCGGCTGCAGCTCGGCGAGGCACTGGCTGATCAGCTTGTCCACCGCGACCGTCCGCTTCTGCAGCGGCTGCCGGTTCAGCCTCGCGAAGGCCAAGAGGTCATCGACCAGCTGCCCCATTCGCTGGGTATTGGCCAGGATGTCGCGCAGGTATTCCTGCGCCTCTGCGGGCAGCTGCCCTCCATACTCTTCAAGGACGATGCGGGAGAAGCCGTCGATGGCGCGCAGCGGCGCCCGCAGATCGTGCGAGACCGAGTAGGAGAACGCCTCCAGCTCGCGGTTGGCCTCTTCGACCTCGGTGGTGCGGCGCTGCAGCTTCTCGTTCAAGGCGCGGATGGCCTGCTCGGACTGCTTCATCTCGGTGATGTCCCAGTTTGTCCCCACCATGCGCACCGGGCGGCCTGCCTCATCACGGTGGACGACGTAATGGTTGCAGAGGGTGCGGACTGTCTGATCGGGCCGCAGGACACGAAACTGCATGGAGTGCTCGCGCCTCTGCTGCAGCGCCAGCCGCCCCTGCTCCTCCATGGCGGCGCGATCTTCGGGGTGGACTCCGGCCAGCCAGGCCGCGCAGTTGCCGCCGAACTGCTCTTGGGTGATGCCGTAGAGCCGGTACATCACCGCATCCCAGGACAGCACGTCGTCGACTATGTTCCAGTCCCAGATGCCGATCTGCGCGGCCTCGGTCGCCAGGAGCAGACGCTCCTGGCTGGCGCGCAGCTCCGCCTCCATCTTGCGGCGACCGGTCTCATTGCGCATGATCGTCGAGAGATGTTCGAGCTTACCGCTCTTATCGAAGTGTCCGATTATGAGCTGCGACACCGGGATCACCGAGCCATCGGCGCGCTGCAGCTCGCTCTCACCAAGCCAGGAGCCGTCGCGCAAGACCGCCGGGATGGCCTCGGTGGTGATGCGCGCCATGGTGGCGGGAGTGTGAAAGTCGCTGACCTTGAGGGTCGAGAAATCGACCTCCGCCGGCAGTCCGATTGCCTCGCGGAAGGCGCGATTGAAGTAGAAAGGGCGGAGGTCGGGGTGCCCCATGCCGACAAAGTCGGTCGAGGCTTCGATGAGCTCCATGAAGCGCTGCATCTGCAAGGTCCGCTCGGCGACCCGAAGCTCCAGGATGGCATTCATCTGGCGCACATCATCGGCAGCGCGCTTCTGCTCGGTGATATCGGAGATGAAGCCGGCCATCCGGACCGGCCGGCCGTGCTCGTCGCGCTCCGCCTCACCGCGGAGGCGGAACCAGCGGTACTGGCCCGACTTGGTGCGCAGGCGGACCTGCAGGTCGTACGGCGCGCCGTGCTCGAAGTGGGCCTTGACGCCGTCGCACACGAGCTGCAAATCTTCGGGATGGAGCAGGCCATGGACGGTGTCCCGGTGATTTGGTAGCTCGTTCTCGGCGAAGCCGAGCAGCTCCTTCCAGCGCGGCGACAGATAGGCATCGCTGCCGTCGACTGTCCAGTCCCACAGGCCATCGCTGGTGCCGCGCACCGCCCGGGCGTAGCGCGCCTCGTTGTCGCGCACGGCCTTCTCGATGAGCTCGCGGTCGGTGATGTCGCGGATCATGCCGAGCATCCGCACCGCCCGGCCGGCGGCGTTGCGGAGTACGTAGCCGCGCTCGGCGACCTCGGCGAACGATCCGTTGTGGCGGCGCAAGCGATACTGGCTCGACCAGCTGGCACCGCCGCTGTCGAGCACCTGCTGCAGCTCGGCTGTCACCCGCGCCGAGTCTTGGGGGTGAACGAGCTGCATCCACGACTCGGTACCGGGCGCAAGCTCCTCGGGCGGGTGGCCGAACAGGGCGGCGAATATGTCCTTCCACCACAGCTCTCCGGTCTCCAGATCGCGCTCCCAGATCGCGTGGTCGGTCGCCTGCAGCAGCAGCTTGAAGCGCTCCTCGCTTAGCCGCCGCGCGGCCTCTGCTTGCTGCTGCGCATCAAGAAGTGCTGCGCGCTCGGCCTCTGCCTGCTTGCGGGCGGTGATGTCCACAAGCTGCACGGCGAAGCGGCCCTGGGTTGCTGAGCACACCCGCGCGTTGACCCACAAGCGCGACGCATCCGCTCTGACCAGCTGTAGCTCCATTCCAGCTTTACCGCGGCGCGCCGCGGCTTCCAGGTCAGACAGATCGGCCGGGTGGGGGTAGTCGGCGGAGTCGTCCGCTCGGCTCCGCTGCGCGACATCTGCGGCGTGCGGGACACAGATCCGCGCCACCGGCTGCCCGAGCGCCGCGGCGGCCGCCACCCCGGTGAGGGCCTCGGCGCCCGGATTGAACGACAGGATCGTCCCGTCCGCCGAAGTCAGGAAAAGGCCGACATCGGGCAGGAGCTCCAGAAGCTGAGCGAGGTCCTCAGGTTGCGCCTGCGCTCCGCTCGCAGTCGCCATGTTAGTCATCCCTCCCCGAATCGGGCGCATTGCCGCTTGTAACCGTATCACTCCTATAGATGCTGCGTAGAGCTTTTCTTCGCCCCCCGCTTGCTCCCAAGCGAAGCTCTGTCCTCAAGCTCTGTCGTCTGCTTCCTTACGTGAAGTCCGCAAGCGGCGGCGGACCCGGCTTGGTGATTGCAGCGGCGGCGCGAATCGGCGATCCTGGTACGACCTAGCTCACACCTACGCTTGCGAAAGGACGGGAGTCATGCGCTCGAGCTGCCTTGTGGACCCCATCAGCCGCCGGACCGCGGTCTTGCGCCGTCGCTCGCAAGGGGGCAGGCGCGGCGCCGCGCTGGGGGCGGCGCTCGTGTGCGCGCTCGGGGCAGGCTGTGTCACCACGCCGCCGCCGGTGCCGCCGCCGGCCGTGGCGGCGCCGCCGCCGGCGCCGGCGCCACCGCCGCCTATCGTACAGGCGCCGCCGCCGGTCGTCGACTCGGGGCCGCCGCCGATCATCATCCACCGCGCCGATCTACACGGTCGCTTCGAGAGCCGCCAAGGCCGCTCGATCACCATCCGCGCCCTGCTGGTGATGAACAAGACCCACCCCGAGGTGGGCAACAAGGGCGTGCTGTTCTGCGCGCCCCCCGGCGCGACCGGCGATGAGGAGTGGGTCCCAATGGGAGACGTCGAGGTGCAGAAGCCGCTCGATGGCGACGGGCGCATGCAGGTCAGGATCACCGGCGACGACAAGCAGTTCGTCATCCCCGGCGGCAAGAAGCCGACGCCGCTGGTCCGCAACACCCGCGTCCGGCTGAACTGGGAGTGGTAGCGCGGCTCCTTTTCGCCGGTCGCGATTCGCCTGCTGCGCAGGCGACAAAGTGCGCTACTCTCAGCGCATGCAAGCCACCTCTTCCTCCGCGCCGGGAGAAGCTCCCCCGGTAGTACGCCGCGGCCTTCCCAAGCTCGGCCCGCTCATTGCCTTTGGTCGCGATCCGATCGGATTTCTGCAGCAGTGTCAGGCCCGCTACGGTGAGATCTTCACGCTCGACTTTTTGCTCTACAAAGTGACGATGCTGGTCGGCGAGGCCGGGCAGAGTCAGTTCTTCCGCGCCCGCGATGAAGAGCTGAACTTGGCCGAGGCGATGGACCAGTTTGTCGGCGGCGTCCTCGGACCCGACATCTACGGTGGGCAGGGTGAGGAGCAGGTCAAGTGGGCCAACGACATGCTGCGCCGCGGTCTGATGAGCGAAGGCGCGCTGGCGTTCTATCTAGAGCAGATCGAGCTGGAAGCGCGCGCCGCCTTCGCGCGCTGGGCGCAGCTTGGGACCATCGATCTGTTCCCCGAGATCTCGCGGCTGGTGACCCGCGCCAACCTGCGCTGCTTCCTGGGCGAGGATGCGCTGCAGCGCTTCGGCGATGAGCTGGCCGAGAGCTACCTGCACATCGAGCGCGATGGGACCTCGCCGCTGGCGATGGTGGCGCCGCGGCTACCCTCGCCGCCGGTGCGACGGGCGAGCGCGGCGCGGCAGCGCATCCGGGCGATCATTGAAGAGCTGGTGGTGATGCGCAGCGCTCTGCCGGCGGAGGTCCAGGCGCAGCGCCGCGACTACCTGCAGCTGTGGCTGGACGAGGGCATCCGCGCCCGCGGCGAGGTCGGGCTGCGCCACATCCTCATCCACTGGCTGTCGGTCCTGTTTGCCGCCCATACCAATACGGTGGGCACCATGGCCTGGACGCTGGTGCGGCTGCTCCAGAACCCGCCGATTCTGGCCAAGGTGATGTCCGAGCAGCAGCACTTCTTCGCCTCGCCCGAGCCGCTGAGCTACAGCCGCCTCAAGGAGCTCAAGTACCTGGACGCCTGCATGAAGGAGACTGCCCGCCAGTTCTTTACCATCCTCCTTGTGCGGCGGGCGCGGCGCGCCACGCGGGTGGGCAGCTTCACCATTCCAGCGGGGCGGCTCATCGGCGTCTCTCCCATCCTCCTTCATCGCGACGCGCAGATCTACCCCCAGCCCGAGGTCTACCTGCCCGAGCGCTGGCTCGACGATGCCCGCCGGCGCGAGCTGACGGGCCGGAACCTGTTTGTCCAGTTCGGCTATGGCCAGCACCGCTGCCTGGGCGAGATGTTCGCCAACACCGTGCTCAAGACCGCCTGGAGCCTGCTGCTGCGCGACTATCGGCTGACGCTGCTCGAGCGCGAGCCGCAGCCCGACTGGACCAAGGCGGTGGGGACGCCGTTTTCCAAGGGGCCGCTGCTCCTACGCTGCGAGCCCCGCCTGCCTTCGGCCTAGCTGCATTGCGCCGGCGCGCCGCGAGCTTGCGCAGCGTCCAAGACCGCCGACGGAGATCATGGTACGTTCAGGTCTTTGATCCTGGAGGCAGTGATGAGAAATTACATTGCAAGCAACTGGCCTAGAGACTGGATGAGCGTACTGGGCGCGCTGGCCGTGGCCGGCGCCCTGGGCGGCTGCGGCGGAAGCTCCGCTTCCCAGAGTCCCCCCGGCTCGATGCAGCAGCCCGGCACCGAGCCGCCGCTCGGGGTGCTGCAGATGGGGGAGGGGACCTACTATGGAGCGGACGGCAGCGGCAACTGCTCGTACGATCCATCGCCCAACGACCTCCTGGTCGCGGCGATGAACGACCCGCAGTACAATAACAGCAGCGTCTGCGGCATGTGCGCCGACGTCACCGGACCCAAGGGCATGGTCACGGTGCGCATCGTCGACCGCTGCCCCGAGTGCAAGACCGGCGATCTCGATTTATCGCTGCAGGCCTTTACGCGCATCGCCGATCAGTCGGCCGGGCGGGTGAAGATCTCGTGGACTCCGGTGGCGTGCTCGGTCCAGGGTCCGATCTCGTTCCGCTTCAAGGAAGGCAGCTCGCAGTACTGGATGGCGGTGCAGGTGCGCAACAGCCGGCTGCCGATAAGCAAGATCGAGCTGCAGCGCGGCACGAGCTGGGTCACTCTGGAGCAGCAGTCCTATAACTATTACATTCAGGCCAGTAGCCCGGGTCCCGGTCCGTATACCTTCCGGGTCAGCGCGGTCAGCGGCCAGCAGCTCACCGAGAGCGGCGTCGCCCTCATGCCGGCGGCGGTGGTGCAGGGGACGCAGCAGTTCCCGTAGCCGCCGGCGCCAGCGGCCAGCGCGCCCGCGGCGTCCCGGGGGCAGGGGCGCCGCTACTTCTTGCTGATGTCGTCAATGTCCTTCAGGGACTCGGCCTTGCTCGGGAAGCTGCTCTTCTTTCCGCTGTCTCCCTTGGCCTCGCCGGCGTCGGCCTTGCCCGCCTTCTTGTCGGCCTTGCCTTTGGCCTTCTTGGCGATGACGGTTCCAGTCGCGCCGGTGAAATGGGAAGCAGCTGCCGGTGGCTCGGCCGCCGGCTGCGCGGTAAGAGCCATCGCCGGCTGACAGAACAGCAAGCCGCCAAGGACCAAGCCACCCGTGATGCTCAATGGCTTATTCATCTATTTGTTCTCCTATTGCTGGTGCAGCTGCACGCGGGAAGACGCTGCTGCGCTTGTGCGCATACTGCTCCTACCCAGGGACCAGCAGTAGGATAGGAGCACCCCGGAAAGTCCTATTCCACAATAGGCCGATTTGCAGAAAAATGACAAGGAGTAGTAGGGGCGGGGCTACGAGGCGGCGGGACCTGCGGTAAGCGCGCTTTTATTGCCGCAGCCGCTACCGCTGCGACAAGGTCGGGGTCGGCCGCAGGCGGTCGGCCAGCGCCACCGCGGCGGCGGCGCCGAGCAGCGACAGCGCCAGGCCCAGCACCCCGAGCGCGTAGCTGCGCGGCAGCAGCGTCGCCACCGCCACGAGCGAGATCAGGCGCGCCGCTTCCAGCGGGGCCGCCCAGCGCTTGCGCTCGGTGAGGCCGGAGATGGTGAGCATCGCCGCGGTCAGCTCGCCGATGTAAAGAGCCTGCTGCCAGCCGGTGAGCCCGGTCTGGATGATGAGGAACAGCACCGAGGCGACAAACGTCACCGCGAAGCTGAAGACGATATAGGATCCAAGGCGCGCCGGCGGCCGCGGGTCGTACTTGACCTGGGTCGCGCGGCTCACCTCGGGAACGCTAAAGACCCCGCCGAGGTCCGCCGGGTGCCACTCGGGCGGCATGAACCAGATCTTGATCTTGTCGGCCCAGCGCCCGGTCCGCCGGGCGATGTCCCACAGCCGCACCCACTCCACCAGGTTGGCCCACACCGGGTTGAAGCTCGACAGCGGCTTTACCACCCCGTAGACCGGCTCGCCGTCTTCCAGAAGGAAGGTCCCGAGCAGCCGGTCCCAGATGATGAAGACGCCGGCGTGATTCTTGTCGATGTAGCGCGGATCGATCCCGTGATGAACCCGGTGATGCGAGGGCGTGTTGAGGAACCACTCCAGGAATCCGAGCTTGCCGATCGGACGGCTGTGAATCCAGAACTGGTACAGCGTGTTGAAGGTGCGAATGGTGATGTACATCACCATCGGGAATCCCAAAACGGCGAGCGGCAGGTAGAACAGGAAGCTGGTGAGGCCCGTAAACCAGCTCTGGCGCAGCGCCACCGCCAGGTTGTACTCCTCACTCTGGTGGTGCACCGAGTGCGTCGCCCACAGGAAGTTTACCCGGTGGCTCGCCCAGTGGTACAGGTAGTAGCAGAAGTCATCGATGAACAGCAGCACGACCCAGGCGGCGATCGACTTGGGCGAGATCTCAAACAACCGGAAGTGCTGCCAGACCTTGGCGTAGACGAAAAATCCCAGCCCGTAGATTCCCAGCGCGTAGATCTGGGAGCCAATGCCGCAGGCCAGGTTGGTGATGGTGTCGTAGAGGCGATAGGTGTGAATGCCACGCCGGTGGCTCAGAAACAGCTCAAGCAGGATCAGCGAGACGAAGAACGGGACGGCAAGGATGATGTACTTGGTTTCCATCGGGAGGCCCCCGGTAGTTCACCTCTAAGTGTAGCCCTGCTTGCGCTGTGGTTCAACCTTTTGACCATGGAGTGTTGGCCGACTCGGTGTTTGGACCATTCTCCTTTGTCGTTCACCGGTTGCAGCTTGTGCTTGTATCGGAGGGACAGAGCGTGAACTAAGTTGCGATTCCGCCCGTGCCGGCGATGCCGCCATCGGCAGTCTGCGGGCTGTGGTACTCGGCGACCGCGCGGCCGACCGAGGGGAGCTCGGGCTCTTTGGGCGGCTCGACGGCCTCGGTGAGGGCGGTCTCGCGGCCGGGGGTCGGCACCACCAGCACTGGCACCGGGCTCAGCTCGACCAGGCGGTTGGACACCGAGCCCATGAGCGTACGGCTGAGCAGTCCCTTGCCATGGCTGCACACGACGACCATATCCGGCTTGAGCTCCTTGATGAGCGTGAGCAGTCCTTCCAGCGGCGTGCCGATGCGCACATGCAGCTCGGTGTCGAGGCTCGTGCCCAGGGTGGCGCGGACGTGCTCCAGCCGCACGCGAGCGTCCTTGGCTTCCGGGAACTCATCAGGAATGTTCATGCCGAGGTTCAGCGGAGCGTCGACTCCGCTCGCAGGAGCGATGTGGGCGATATGAAGGCGGCCCTGCGTACGCTCGACCAGCTTGACCGCGTGAGCCACGGCCATGGGCGAGCTCTCGCTAAAGTCCACCCCGACGAGGATGTGTAGTGTTGTGTCGCTCATAAGAACCTCCAAGTCTATTTTGCGCTCTCAGATCTTGGAAGCAAGGATATGCTATGCGGCGACTGGGAGACTACCTGCGGCAAAAAGGCTAGCAGCGGCGGTGCGGAACCGCACCAGTGAGGGGTCGCACAGATCCCGGGCGGCGCGGATGGAGAGGCACGACCAGTCTGCCAAGCTTGCAGGAGCGGACCGCGGGCCAGAGCGCGAAGCGACGAGCCTCGAAGCGGCCGGGCCGGAAGCGCCGGCCCGAGGCCGCAGCGGAGGATGAGAATTTTTCGGCTGCGGCCCGCTTCACCGCAGCCGGCGAATGTGGCACACACATTGCCTGCTCCAAGCCAGCCCTTTTCGGAGATTTCACGCATGAGCAAGCCTCGCAAGTCCGCGTCCGCCGCCCCGCCCTCGTCCGCTCGACCTTCGTCCGCTGCGGCGGCTCCCGCGCCCGTGGCGGCGCCGGCCGCCGAGCAGCAGCAGCTCATCAGCCAGCGCAAGTCCGATCACCTGGCGCTGTGCGCCTCGGGCGAGGTGGAGTTTCGCGCCAAAGGGACGCTGCTCGAGCAGGTGCAGCTCGTGCACGACGCCCTGCCCGATCGTCATGTAGATGAGGTCGACCTGACCACCCAGGTGTTCGGCAAGCGGCTGCGGGCCCCTATCATGATCAGCGCCATGACCGGCGGCACCGACGAAGCGCAGGAGCTCAATCGCGACCTCGCGCGGGCGGCCGAGCAGCTCGGGCTGGGCTTTGGCCTCGGCTCGCAGCGGGCGATGGTCCTGCGGCCCGAGACCGCGCGCACCTACCAGGTCCGCGACGTCGCGCCGAACATGCTGCTCCTGGGCAACCTGGGGCTGGTGCAGGCGCGCGAGATGACCACCGCCCAGGTGCTCGAGATGGTAAAGCGCGTGGGGGCCGACGCCCTGTGCGTGCACCTAAACCCCGCCATGGAGCTCATCCAGCCCGGCGGCGATCGCGACTTCCGCAGCGGCCGCGACGTGCTGCGCCGCCTGCACGAGGAGCTCGGCGTGCCGGTCATCGTCAAGGAGACCGGCTGCGGGCTGTCGCGGCGGGTGGGCCTTGCGGTGCGCGAGCTCGGCATCGGCGCCGTGGACGTCAGCGGCGCCGGCGGCACCTCGTGGGTTGGCGTCGAGACCCGGCGGGCCGAGGCCCAGACGCGGGCGCTCGGCGAGGAGCTGTGGGACTGGGGCATCCCGACCGCCGCCTCGATCGGGCTGCTCGGCGACCTCGGGCTGACCATCATCGCCACTGGCGGCGTGCGCACCGGAGTGGACGTGGCGCATGCGCTGGCGCTCGGCGCGACGCTCGGCGGCCTGGCGGCGCCGGTGCTGCGGGCGTATAAGGCCGGCGGCTATGAGGGTGCGGTGCAGTTCCTGCAACACGTTATTGATGGCGTGCGCGCCGTGACCTTCCTTGCCGGCTGCCGCACCCCCGGCGAGCTGCGCTATGCGCCGCGGGTGCTCGGCTCGACGCTGCGCGCCTGGCTCACGGAAGCGCGCTAGGCCGATGACGCAAGCGCACTCCCCCGCCGCCGCCCCGCCGCCGCCCGCCGCGCCCGTCGCCGCCCCCGCCGGCGCGGCCTGCGGCAAGGTGATCCTGCTCGGCGAGCACGCAGTGGTCTATGGCGTCCCGGCGCTGTGCGGCGCCCTCAGCGGCGGCGCCGAGATCGCCGCCGTGCCCGGCTGCGGCGCCCTGCGGGTGCCGGCCTGGGGCGTGGTCACGCCGCCGGCCGGCGAGCTGCTGGCGCCGGCGGTGCGCACCCCGGGCGGGCTGCCCGACGCGCTCACCGAGCCGGTCGCCGGCGCTGCCGGCTCGCAGTCGCTGCTGTACGCCTATCGCGCCATCCTGCGCAGCGTGCTGTCGGCGGCGCAGCGCGCCGATGACGACCTGACCTTCGGCTACGACTTCGTCGCCCGTTTCGCCATCCCGACCGGCGCCGGCCTGGGGAGCTCGGCGGCGCTGTCGGTGGCGCTGGTGCGGGCGATCGCGCAGACCCTGGGCCTTGCGCTCTCGCCACGGCAGGTGGACGCCGCGGCGCTGGCCGCCGAGCAGGTCTTTCACGGCCACCCCTCGGGCCTCGATCATACGATCGCCCAGCACGGCGGCTTCGGGCTGTTCCGCCGCGGCCACGGCCTCACCCCGCTTTACGGGACGCCCGAGCTGCGCCTGTGCATCGGCCACACCGGCCGCGCCCGCGACACCAAGGGCCGCGTCGCCCGCGTCGCCGAGCTGCACCGCGAGACGCCGGCGGCGACCGCGGCCTGCTTCGCCCGCATCGCTGCGCTCGTCGACGACGCTGTCGCGGCGCTGCGCTGCGGCGACCTGGCGGCGCTCGGCGCGGCGATGAACCAGAACCAGCGCGAGCTCGGGCAGCTGGAGGTCTCCTGCCCCGAGATCGACGCGATGTGCCGCCTGGCCAGTGACGCCGGCGCCCTGGGCGTCAAGCTCACCGGCGGCGGCGGTGGCGGCTGCGTGGTGGCGCTGGCCGGCGAGCGCGAGGACGCGGTGCGCCGCGCCTGGGAGCAGGCCGGCTTCACCAGCTTCCTCACCACCGTCGGCCCCACCCGCTCCGGCAGCGAGCCGGCGCCGCCCGCCGAGCCGGCCGACCCCCAAAACCCCCAGACTCCCAAGAGCCCGCAATGATGCTGCCCATGCACGCCCTGGCCGAGGCCAACACCAACATCGCGCTGGTGAAGTACTGGGGCAAGAACGACCCCACCCTGAACCTGCCGGCGGTGCCCAGCCTGTCTCTGACCCTGGCCGGGCTGACCACCCGCACCGAGGTCGAGCTCGACCCGTCCCTGGACGCCGATGTCCTGTGGCTCAACGGCGCCGAGACCTTGGGCGAGCCGCTGACCAAGGTCTCCCGCCACCTCGACCGGGTAGCGCTGGCGCTGCTCGGCACGGCAGAGCGGCCGCGGGCGCGGATCCGCACCGGCAATAACTTCCCCACCGCCGCCGGCCTCGCCTCGTCGGCCTCGGCCTTTGCGGCCCTCACGGTGGCGGCGGCGGCGGCGCTCACCGGCGGCGCAGCGGCGACGGCGGGGCAGTTCGACTTCGATCGCGCCGAGCTGGCGATGCTCGCCCGCCAGGGCTCGGGCTCGGCGGCGCGCTCGCTGTTCGGCGGGCTGGTGGTGCTGGGCGTGGGCACGCCGGGGCAGGTCCACTCGGCGCAGGCGAGCCAGCTGCTCGCCGGCAGCGACTGGCCCGAGCTGCGGCTGGTCATCGGCGTGGTCTCGGAGAAGGCCAAGGACACCTCGTCCACCATCGGCATGAACCACACCGCGGCGACCTCGCCGTACTTCGCCCCGTTTGTCGCGGCAGCCCCCGCGGATCTGCTGGCGGCGACGCAGGCGGTCCTGGCGCGCGACCTGGAGCGGCTTGGCGCGGTGGCCGAGCGCAGCGCCCTGCGTATGCACGCCTCGGCGATGGCGGCCGACCCGGGCGTGGTCTACCTGCGCGGCAGCACCCTGGAAGGGCTGCACGCGGTGCGCGCCCTGCGCCAGCATGGGGTGGCGGCGTTCTTTACCTGCGACGCCGGGCCGCACCCCAAGGCGCTGACCACGGCCGCCGACGCCGATGCGGTCGCGGCGGCGCTGGCCGCGGTGCCCGGTGTGCAGCGGACCCTGGTCGCGCGGCCGGGCGAGGGGGCGCGCGTGCTGCCGCTGGTCGCGGAGCCGGCCTAGCCATGGCGACAGCGCAGCTTGTGACCCGCGCCCCGGGCAAGGCGATGCTGGTCGGGGAGTACGCGGTGCTCGACGGCGCCCCCGCGGTGGTCGCGGCGGTGGACTGCTACGCGGTGGCGCGCCTTCTGCCCGGCGAGCCGGGATCGCCATTTATCACCGCCGCGGTGAGCGAGGCGGCGCAGGCGCTGGCCGAGCTGGGCGTGGCGGCGCGGCCGCCGGCGGGCCTGGTGCCGGTGGTCGATACCCAGAGCTTCTCCGTCGGGGGCCGCAAGCTGGGCGTTGGCTCCAGCGCCTCGGCGACGGTGGCGGCGGTGGGCGCGCTGCTGGCGGCGGCCGGGGTCGCGGTGGGCGAGCGGCCGAGCCAGCGCGTCGTCCAGCGCACCGCGACGCGGGCGCACGATGCGGCGCAAGGGGTGCGCGGCAGCGGGGCGGACGTGCTGGCGGCGACCTTCGGCGGCCTGTGCGTCCTCAATGCGCCCGAGCCGACCTGGGATCCCTTGGCGGGGGCGGCCGCGGTGCCGCTGCCCGCCGAGCTGTGCTTTGTCGCCACCACCACCAGCGTCTCGACGGCGGCGCTGGTCGGCCGCTACCGCGAGATCGGGGCGGCGGCGCAGCCGGGCCAGCAGCTGCTGCGCGCGGCGGCGGCGCGATTCCTGGCCGCCTGGCAGGGCCAGGACGCCGGCGCTCTGCTCGCCGCCGTCGAGCAGGCCTACGCCGGCTACGCGGCGCTCGGCGCGGCGATGGACCGCCCGCTCATCACCGCCGATCACGCGCGCATCGCCGCCGCGGCGCAGAAGGTGGGCGGGGTGGCCAAGCCCTCGGGCGCCGGCGGCGGCGACCTGGCGGTGGTGTTCCTGCCGCCCGGCACTGCGGCGGCAGCTCTTTTGCAAGCGCTGCCGCCCGAGCTGCCAATCCTCAACCTGCACGTGAGCCCGCTCGGGCTCCATAGCGTGGAGATCTAGTCAGATGAACAGGGACATCCAATCGCCCCCGCACGCCGCGCCGAGCGCTGGTGCGGGCATCGGCTCGGGCGCCCCCGGCGGCCAGGCCCCGTGCTCGCGCCTGCCGGGATTTTACAAGCTGAGCCTGCACGAGCGGCAAGAAGAGCTCCTGCGGCGCGCCGGCCTGTTCCCCTCCGACCTGCAGCTGCTCGACGGCGGCTGCCTGGCGGTCGCGCAGGCTGATCACATTGTCGAAAACGTCATCGGCACCTACGCCCTGCCGCTCGGCCTGGGCCTGAACTTCCAGGTCAACGGCCGCGACTACCTGGTGCCGATGTGCGTCGAGGAGCCCTCGGTGGTCGCCGCGGCGAGCAACGCCGCCCGCATGGTGCGCGAAGGCGGCGGCTTTATCGCCGAGGCCGATCCGCCGCTGATGATCGCCCAGGTGCAGCTTGTCGAGGTGCCCGACACCGCGGCGGCCAGCGCGGCGATCCTGGCGGCCCGGGAGTCGCTGCTCTCGCGCTGCAACGAAGCGCAGCCGGGCCTTGTGCGGCGCGGCGGCGGCACCCGTGAGCTGCAGGTGCGAGTGCTGCAGCCGAGCAGCGCAGCGCAGCGCGGCATGCTGGTGGTGCACCTTTTGACCGACTGCCGCGACGCGATGGGCGCCAACCTGGTCAACACCGTCGCCGAGGCGGTGGCCGAGCCGCTGGCGGCGCTCGCCGGCGGTCAGTTCGGGCTGCGCATCCTGTCAAACCTCGCCGACCAGCGCTGCGTGCGGGTGCGCTGCCGGGTGCCGGCGCGCCTGCTCGCCACCGAGGGCTTTGACGGTGAGGCGGTGCGCGACGGCGTCGTTCTGGCGAGCCGCTTCGCCGAGCTCGATCCCTACCGGGCGGCGACCCACAACAAGGGGATCATGAACGGCATCGATCCGGTGGTCATCGCCACCGGCAACGACTGGCGCGGCGTTGAGGCCGGGGCCCACGCCTTCGCCGCCCGCGACGGCGTCTACCGGCCGCTGGCGACCTGGCGCACCGATGCCGATGGCATGCTCGCCGGTCAGCTCGAGGTGCCGATGGCGATCGGCACCGTTGGCGGGACCTTGCGCGTGCACCCGGGGGCGCGGCTCGGCCTGCGCATCCTGGGGGTAAAGAGCGCGGGCGAGCTCGGCATGGTGATCGGCGCCGTTGGCCTGGCCTCGAACCTGGCCGCCCTGCGGGCGCTTAGCGCCGAAGGAATCCAGCGCGGCCACATGTCGCTGCACGCCCGCTCGGTCGCCGTGGCGGCCGGCGCCACCGGGGCCCTGGTCGATGTGGTCGCCGCCGAGATGTCGCGCCTTGGCGACATCCGTCTGGAGCGCGCCGCCCAGCTGCTCGGCACCCTGAAAGGTCCACCCGAGACCTGAGCCGCCCGGGTAGGCACGACTCTTGCCGATAAAAACGGCAGACCTTGCAAGGAAGGCCTGCCGTGATTCACAACCGCCAGCTGTTCATTCACTCTACTCCGTCGGTGTCTTTACCTCGCCGCCGCCCCGCGTCGCTCTCCGGGATGCCGATCCTCGACGAGCCGCGGCGAAGCTACAGCCGCGCCGAGGCCTACGCCTACTGCGAGCGGATGGCCCGCACGCGCTATGAAAATGTCCCGGTAGCCTCGCGCTTTGTCCCCGAGCCGGTGCGTCCGCATGTACTGTCGATCTACGCCTTCGCCCGCGCCGCCGATGACTTCGCGGACGAGCCGGAGTTTCACGGCAAGCGTCAAACCGCACTCGACGAGTGGGAGAACGAGCTAATCCGCACGTTCCATGGAGAAGCCGATCATCCGATCTTTGTCGCACTGCGCGAAACGGTCGAGCGCTGCGATCTGCCGATCACCCCGTTTACCGAGCTGCTCACCGCCTTCCGCATGGACATAAACCCGCTGCCGCCGGCGACCTTCGAGGAGCTGCGCACCTACTGCCGCCACGCCGCCGAGCCGCTCGGGCAGCTGATGCTGCTGGTGTTCGGCTACCGCGATCCGGCGCTGCTCGGCTTCGCCGCCGACCTGTGCACCGGGCTGCAGCTGGCCTCGTTCCTCCAGGACCTGGGGCGCGATCTGCCGCGCGGGCGCCTGTTCCTGCCGCTAGAGGACCTGCGCCACTTCGGCATCCTGCCCGCCGGCGTGCGCACCGCCCCGGCGAGCGCGCACCTTCTGGGGGCGTCGAGCCGGGCGTGGCGCGATCTTCTGCGCTTCCAGGTCGCGCGGGCGCGGGCGCTTTTAGAGCGCGGGCGGCCGCTGCTCGATCAGGTGGGCTCGGATCTGGCGATCGAGCTGGAGCTCACCTACGCCAGCGGCCAGGCGATCCTCGATAAGATCGAGGTGCTCGGCGACGAGGTGCTGCGCGGCCGCCCGACGCTCGGGCGGGCGGATCGGGCGCGGGTGCTGGGCAAGTCGCTCGGCCGGCGGTGGCCGCAGGTGCTGCTGCGGCGCGGCGAGCTGTGGGACTTCTAGGAGACAACATGCGGCGACTCTCACAGCTTGCGCGACCCTTGTGGCAGTGGGCCAAGAGCCGGGCCCTGCACGTCGCCGACTCGGCGGCGAGCCCGGAAGCGGCCGCGGTGACCCGCAACAGCCGCTCGAACTTCTACTACGCGTTCCTGTTTATGCCCAAGGCGCGGCGGCGGGCGATCTACAACGTCTACGCCTACTGCCGCCTCATCGACGACATCGTCGATGGGCCGCAGCCTGTGGCCGAGAAGGAAAAGGCGCTGCTCACCTGGCGGCGCGAGCTCGACCAGGCTTTTTTCGACGGCTACCCCGATCACCCGATCGCCAAGGGCCTGCAGGAAGCGCACGCCCGCTTCGGCCTGCGCCACGAGGACGCGCTGGCGGTGCTGGTCGGCTGCGAGATGGACCTGCATACCACCCGCTACGAGACCTGGGAGGACCTGGACGAGTACTGCTACCACGTCGCCTCGGCGGTGGGCCTGCTGTGCATCGCGCTTTTTGGCTGCACCGAGCCGCGCTCGCGCGACTACGCGATCCACCTTGGGCGGGCGCTGCAGCTCACCAACATCCTGCGCGACATCGGCGAGGATGCGGCGCGCGGCCGCATCTATCTGCCGCAGGAGGAGCTCGCCGCCCACGGCCTCACCGACGACGACATCCTGTCCGGCACGACCAGCCACGCGACGGCGGCGCTGCTGGCGCAGGTCGCGCAGCGGGCGCGCTCCGAGTACAACCTGGCGCAGGCGGCGCTCACCCGCGCCGATCGGCGGGCGCTGCTCCCCGCCGAGATCATGAGCAGCATCTACTTTGCCCTGCTCGGCGAGGTCGAGAGCCGCGGCTTTAGCGCCCTTTTGCCCGGCGAGCGGATCTCGCTGCCCAAGAAGAAGAAGATCACCGTCGCCCTGTCCACCCTCGGCCAGAACCTGCTATCGGGCCTGGTCCCCGACCGCCTCAGCGCTCTGTTCCGCCAGGCCGCGGCCTAGTCGACCCCGCTTAGAGAAGTAAGAATATAAGAGGACCAGGTTGAGCGCGGCGACCAGGCCCATCGGCGCATAGGCCAGGGAGCCGGGCAAAAGCCCCTTGAGGGCCAGAAGGCGCGACAAGCCAAAGCTTATCAGCACCGCGTCAAACGCCATGCACACCCGGCGGAAGGACTCGGCGTCGATGGTGCGCAAGAGCAGCCGGCCGAGCGGGATGCCGATGAGGATGCACGGCAGGATGTGCAGCGACAGGCGGACGCTCGGCGGCGAGTAGACCCCGAGCGCCAGGTAGCCGAGGCTGGTGACCACCGACTGGGTGACCCGGAACAGGCTCATGGCGGCGCGGAAGTCGTCCTGCGCCAGGCCTTGGTTGTTGAGCAAGAGCCCGAGCGGCGGCCCCGAGATCGTCGTGCACGCGTACAGGGTGCCGATGGCAAAGCCCGCCGGCAGCTCGACCGGGCTGCCCCGCCGCAGCGGTCGCCGCAGGCCCGCCGCCTGCATCAGCACCAGCGGCAGCAGCACGACAAACGTCCCCAGCCGCAGCCCATCGGCGCTGGCCGACTTGAGAAAGAAGATGCCAAAGCAGATGCCCGGCAGCGAGCCGAGGAGCATGGGCAGGATGCGCGAGAAGATCCGCGGGATCGCCTTGCGGTTGAGGAACACCGACAACAGGTTCAGGGCGATCTCGGCCAGTACGAGCCCGGGGTTTAGCACCTGGCTCGGGTAGAACAGGAGCGCCACCGGCACCACCAGGGTCGAGAACCCGTAGCCGATGGCGCCGTTGACCATCGCCGCGCCGAGCGCCACGGCGATGAGCGTCGGATCGGCGGAACCGACGGCCCAGCTCACGATCACCTACTCGGACCCGGCGCCGACCGGCGCGCTCAGGTGCCCACTTTTTTGCAGCTTGTCGACGATCAGCTCGGCGGCGCGCTCGGCGGTGGTGGTCAGGGTGTCGATGCGCAGGTCGGGGTTCTTGGGCGCCTCGTAGGGCGAGTCGATGCCGGTGAAGTTCTTGAGCTTGCCGGCCCGAGCGTTTTTGTAAAGGCCCTTGGGGTCGCGCTTCTCCGCCTCGGCGAGCGGGGTGTCGATGAAGATCTCGAAGAACTCGTCATGGGCCATCAGGTCGCGGACCATGCGCCGCTCGGCGCGGAAGGGCGAGATCGATGACACCAGGACGATGAGGCCGGCGTCGACCATCAGCTTGGCGACCTCGCCGATGCGGCGGATGTTCTGCACCCGGTCGGCCTTGGTAAAGCCAAGGTCCTTGTTGAGGCCGTGGCGGACGTTGTCGCCGTCCAGGACGTAGGTGTGGCGGCCGAGCGCGTACAGGCGCTTCTCGACCAGGTTGGCGATCGTCGACTTGCCGGTGCCCGAAAGGCCCGTGAACCACAGCACGCACGGCCGCTGCCCCTTGAGGGTGGCGCGCGCCTGCTTGCTGATGGAGAGGGCCTGCCAGTGGATGTTGTCGGCCCGCCGCAGCGCGAAGTTGATAAGGCCAGCGCCGACGGTGTCGTTGGTGATGCGATCGATGAGGATGAAGCCGCCGAGGTCGCGGCTCTCGCGGTAGGGGTCAAACGCCACCATGCGGTCGAGCGCGAGGTTGCAGACGCCGATTTCGTTCAGCTCCAGCCCCTTGGCGGCCAGCTGCTCCAGGGTGTTGACGTTGACCTTGTGGCGCAGCGCCGTGACCGTCGCCACCGCCGTCTGGGTGCCGAGCTTGCAGAGGTAGGGCCGACCGGGCAGCATGCCGTCCTCGTGCATCCAGATGAGGGTGGCCTGGAACTGGTCGGCGACCCCGGCCGGGGCCGCCGGGTCGCTCAGCACGTCGCCGCGGCTGATGTCGATCTCGTCCTGCAGGGTCAGGGTCACCGCCTGTCCGGCCACCGCCCGCTGCAGGTCGCCGTCGTGGGTGACGATGCGGGCAACGATGCTCTGCTTTCCCGAGGGCAGCACGCGCAGCGGCGCCCCGCAGGTGATGCTGCCGCCGGCGATAAGGCCAGCAAAGCCGCGGAAGTCCTGGTTGGGGCGGCTCACCCACTGCACCGGCATGCGGAAGGGCCGCTGCGCCAGGTCCTCGCTGAGCTCGACCGACTCGAGAAACGGCATCAGCGCCGGGCCGTGATACCAGGCGGTGTGCTGGCTGGGCGTGGTCACGTTGTCGCCGCGCAGCGCCGACAGCGGGATCGCCGTGACCTCGGTGATGCCCACCTTCTGGGCGAACTGCTGATACTCGCTGACGATGGCGTCAAAGACCTTCTGCGAAAAGTCCATCACGTCCATCTTGTTGACCGCCAGCACCACCTGGCGGATGCCGAGCAGCGCCACCAGGTAGCTGTGGCGGCGGGTCTGGGTGAGGATCCCCTTGCGCGCATCGACCAGGATGATCGCCAGATCGGTGGTCGAGGCGGCGGTGACCATGTTGCGCGTGTACTGCTCGTGGCCCGGGGTGTCGGCGACGATGAACTTGCGCCGCTCGGTGGAGAAGAAGCGGTAGGCGACGTCGATGGTGATGCCCTGCTCGCGCTCGGCGGCCAGGCCGTCCATGAGCAGCGCCAGGTTCAGCTCTTCTTCTCCTCCCGGGCCTCCCGGGCCACCCGGGCCGCCGGGGTTGGCCTTGCGCGAGTCGGCCGACAGGGCGGTGAGGTGGTCGGCGAAGATCAGCTTGGACTCGTACAAGAGCCGGCCGATGAGGGTGCTCTTGCCATCGTCGACGCTGCCGCAGGTCATGAAGCGCAGGAGGCTCTTGTGCTGGTGCGACAGGAGGTACTTCTCGATGTCCTCGGCGATGAGGTCGGACTTGTGCGCCATCAGAAGTAGCCCTCCTGCTTCTTGCGCTCCATGGACGCGGTGGCGTCGTGATCGATGACCCGGCCCTGCCGCTCCGAGGTGGTGGTGAGCAGCATCTCGCGGATGATCGCCGGCAGGGTGTCGGCCTCGCTCTCGATGGCGCCGGTGAGCGGGTAGCAGCCCAGGGTCCGGAAGCGGACCTTTTTGCGCAGCGGCTGCTCGCCGGGCCGCAGCTGCATACGCTCGTCATCGACCATGATCAGCGTGCCGTCGCGCTCGACCACCGGCCGCTCGGCGGCGAAGTAAAGCGGCACGATCGGGATCTTCTCCAGATAGATGTACTGCCAGACATCGAGCTCGGTCCAGTTGGACAGCGGGAACACGCGCAGGCTCTCGCCCTTGTGGACGCGGGCGTTGTACTGCCGCCACAGCTCGGGGCGCTGGCGCTTGGGCTCCCAGCGGTGCTGGGCCGAGCGGAACGAGAAGATGCGCTCCTTGGCCCGCGACTTCTCCTCATCCCGCCGCGCCCCGCCGAGCGCCGCGTCGAAGGCGTAGCGGGACAGCGCCTGCTTGAGCCCCTGGGTCTTCCAGATATCGGTGTGCACCGCCGAGCCGTGCACAAACGGGTTGATGCCGCCGGCCAGCCCTTCGGGGTTTATGTGGACGATGAGCTTGAGCCCGAGCCGTTTGGTCAGCTGGTCGCGAAAGGCGATCATCTCGCGAAACTTCCAGGTCGTGTCGACGTGGAGCAGCGGAAACGGCGGCTTGGCCGGGTAAAACGCCTTCATCGCCAGGTGCAGCATCACCGCGCTGTCCTTGCCGATCGAGTACAGTAGGACCGGGTTTTCGCACTCGGCGACGACCTCGCGCAGGATGTGGATGCTCTCGGCTTCCAGCCGCTCTAGGTGGGTCAGGGCCATATTGTTGGGTCCGTCCGCGGTGGTTTCGCGCCGTGCGCTTCAAGCTGCTATACCGCACTGCGCGCCCGGCCGCACGCGTTGTCGCGCCGCGCGGGCCCGTGCTAGGCTGCCGCCACCTCGGCCCGTTTCCCTCGCAGGGTTTCCATGCTCCTAAATCTCACGACAAGCTCCAAAGAGGTACAAGAGGCTGCGGTGGCCGGCGACCCGCTGCGCGACCGCCCGCTGGTCACCGATCCCGATGTGGCACCGATCTTCGTCATCGGCACCGGCCGCTCGGGCACGACGCTGCTGCGGCAGATGCTGACCGCCCACCCGCGCATCCACCTCACCCACGAGGCGAGCGTGTACAGCTACGCCCGCCACGCGCCGGCCGGCACCCCCGCCGACAAGTGGCTGGAGCACTACTTCCAGACCTTCTCGTTTGCCTGGCTGCGGCTGTCCCCGCAGCAGGTGCGGGCGGCGCTGCCGGCCGAGCTTGGGCAGCTGCCGGTCGACGCGGTGACGCGCCTGGCCGCCAGGGCGGTGCTCGGCGGCAAGGCGCGCCAGCAGGGCAAGCCCCGCTACGGCGACAAAAACCCGCTCGATACCCACAACCTGGCGCGCATCTTCGCCGACTTCCCCGACGCCCGCGTCGTCTATATCACCCGCGATCCGCGCCCCACCGTGCTGTCGTTTAACCGCATGCCGTTTGGCACCAGCAGCGCCCTGCTCAACAGCTGGCTGTGCCGGGTGCAGTTCGACCACATCCAGCCCTACCTCGATCGCATCCTCGAGGTCCGGCTAGAGGATCTGGTGGCGGCGCCGCGCCCGGTGCTGCAGCAGATCCTGCGCTACCTCGGCGAGCCCTGGGACGACGCGGTGCTCGACCACCTGCGCTGCGCGACCACCGAAGACGTGCCGCCGCTGCCGTGGTTTGTCGGGGCCACCCGCGAGCAGCCAAGCCGCGAGCAGAGCGGCGGCGGCTGGCGCGAGCAGCTACAGCCGGCGTGGATCCGCCTGATCGAGCGCATCAACCAAAGCAGCATGGACCGCTACGGCTACCCGCCGGCGCGCCTTGTGCGCGAGCCGGGCCCGCTGGCGCTTGCGGCGGCGCTCGCGCGCGATGTGCCGGGGCTTATCACCGGAACCTATCGCCTGCTGGCGTTCAAGCGCATGCTCGATCGCCACTTTCAGGACAAAGAGCGGCTCGACCCGCAGCGCGGCATGGAGGAGAACCTGCGCTTAAATCCCGCGGCCTGGCGCTACTATCCCGAGTTTGCGATGCCGCCGGTGCCCGAGCTTGCCGTCGCCCAGCACGAGCTCGGCTGAGAAGCCGCGGCTCGGGCGGGACGTCGGCTCGGGGCTGGATTAGACTATGAGGTATGTCATCAGATCCACCTACTCTTTCTATTCCGCTCGACACCGCGCCGATTGACGTCCTGTCGCCCTCGGCGATCTCGCAGCGCGGCCCGCTGCCGGGCGAGGTCCTTATCGAGGACGACCGCACCTCGATGCGGCCCGAGGGCATCCGCCGCGCCTTTTTCGACCAGCTGCACTTCGCGATCGGCAAGGCCGATCGCCAGGCCACCCCCTTTGATCGCTTCCAGGCCCTGGCCCTGGTGGCCCGCGATCGCCTGATGGCGCGCTGGATCAAGACCCAGGAGACCTACCACGCCCGCGACGTCAAGCGCGTCTATTACCTGTCGGCGGAGTTTCTCCTTGGCCGCGCGCTCGGCAACAACCTGCACAACCTGGGGCTGTACGAGACCGCCGAGCAGGTCATGCGCGAGCTTGGCTACCACCTGGGCGATCTGCTCGACAAGGAGCGCGACGCCGGCCTTGGCAACGGGGGCCTTGGGCGCCTGGCCGCCTGCTACCTCGATAGCATGGCGACCCTGCAGCTGCCCGGCTACGGCTACGGCATCCGCTACGAGTTTGGCATCTTCGATCAGGTGATCCGCAACGGAGCCCAGATCGAGCGGCCCGAGGAGTGGCTGCGCATGGGCAACCCGTGGCTGGTGCCGCGCTCGGAGTACACCCAGCACGTCCACTTCTTCGGCCACACCGAGACCGTCTCGGGTCCAAACGGGCCGCAGGTCAAGTGGGTCGGCACCCAGAGCGTGATGGGCGTGCCCAACGACATGCCGATCGCCGGCTACAAAAACGGCACCGTCAACACCCTGCGCCTGTGGAGCGCCCGCGCCAGCGAGGAGTTCGATCTGGAGGTGTTCAACGCCGGCGACTACGAGCGCGCGGTGTTCGACAAGAACGCCACCGAGAGCATCAGCAAGGTCCTTTATCCCAACGACCTGCTCATCGTTGGCAAGGAGCTGCGGCTCAAGCAGCAGTACTTCTTTGTCGCCTGCGCCATCGCCGACCTCTTGCGCCGCCACCTGGCGCAGCGCAGCGGTCACCGCGATCCCGAGAGCGTGCGCGCGCGCCTGATGCAGCTGCCCGACAAGGCGGCGATCCAGCTTAACGACACCCACCCGAGCATCGCCATCCCCGAGCTGATGCGGCTCCTTGTCGATCAGTATGGGATCGACTGGGACACCGCCTGGCAGATCACCCAGGCGACCTTCTCCTATACAAACCATACCCTCCTTCCCGAGGCGCTGGAGCAGTGGAGCGTCGACCTGCTCGGGCGCCTCTTGCCGCGCCACCTGCAGATCATCTACGAGATTAACCAGCGCTTCCTGCGCCAGGTGTGGACCGCCGCCCCGCACGAGCCGGCGCGCCTGCAGCGCATGTCGCTGGTCCAGGAGGTGCCGGTCAAGGCGGTGCGCATGGCCTACCTGGCGACGGTCGGCTCGCACCGGGTAAACGGCGTCGCGGCGCTGCACAGCAGCCTCCTGCGCGACCGCCTGCTGCCCGACTTTGCCCAGATGTTCCCGCAGCGGTTCTGCAACATCACCAACGGCGTGACCCCGCGGCGCTGGCTGCTGCAGGCCAACCCCGAGCTGGCCAGCTGCATCAGCCGCCGCATCGGCACCAGCTGGGTGACCGAGCTGGAGCAGCTGCGGCGCCTGGACGAGTTCATCGACGATCCCGAGCTGCAGAGCGAGGTCCACTCGATAAAGCACCACAACAAGCAGCGCCTGGCCGAGTACATCCGCCACCACAACCACGTAGTGGTCGATCCGAGCGCGATGTTCGACGTGCAGATCAAGCGCCTGCACGAGTACAAGCGCCAGCTGCTAAACGTCCTGTGGGTGATCACGCACTACCAGCGGCTCAAGGCCGATCCGAGCCTGCCGGCGGTGCCGCGGGTGGTCCTGTTCGGCGCCAAGGCGGCGCCCGGCTACACCCGCGCCAAGCTGATCATCCGCCTCATCAACGCCGTCGCCGAGGTGGTCAATCGCGACCCGCAGATCGGCAACCGGCTGCGCGTGCTGTTTTTGGCCAACTACCGCGTCTCGCTGGCCGAGAACATCATCCCGGCGGCCGATCTGTCGCAGCAGATCTCGACCGCCGGCCTTGAGGCCAGCGGCACCGGCAACATGAAGCTGGCGATGAACGGCGCGGTGACCATCGGCACCCTGGACGGCGCCAACATCGAGATCCGCGAGGCGGTGGGGGCGGAGAACTTCTTCCTGTTCGGCATGACCGCCGAAGAGGTGCAGGCGCGGCGCGCCGGCTATAACCCGTGGGACGTGTACCGCAAGAGCCCCGCGCTGCGCAGCGCCATCGATCTTATCCGCATGGGCTTTTTCTCCTACGACGAGCCGGCCCGCTTCGAGCCGCTCATCGACGCCCTGCTGCCGCGCCACGAGCAGCCGGGCCACGGCGATCCGTTCATGGTGCTGGCCGACTTCGATGCCTACGCCGCCTGTCAGGACTCGGTGGACCTGGCCTTCCGCGAGCCGGCCCGCTGGACCCGCATGGCGCTGTGCAACATCGCCCGCACCGGCTACTTCTCCTCGGATCGCTCGGTGCGCGAGTACGCCGAGAACATCTGGAACGTGCGGCCGGTGCCGGTCGGTGAATAACCAGCTCGGGTTCGTGTTACAACTTGCCGCGTGAAGGATGAGCGGTCGAGCGACGCCCCCCGCGCGGCAGCCCGGGCGGCGGCCCGCGCAGCGGTCTCGGCGCCGGTCCCGGTAGTGCAGGAGGCCTTCCTCAGCATCTTCCTGCACATCGGCAGCTTCGCCGGAGACGCGCGGCTGCTCACCTGGATGCACCGCATCGTCGTCAACGCGGCGCTCATGCGGCTGCGCACCCAGCGCCGCAAGGCCGAGCAGCCGATCGACGAGCTCTTGCCGGCGTATCTGGAGGACGGACACCAGGTGCGCGACACCCTGCCGTGGCGCGCTACGGCGAGCAGCGAGCTGGAAGATCTGCAGACGCGGGCGCTGGTGCGCAGCGCGATCGACCGGCTGCCGCTTTCCTACCGTACCGTTTTGATCCTACGCGACATCCAAGAGCTAGATACCGAGGAGACTGCTAAGATCATGGGGCTTACTCAGGGAGCCGTGAAGGTCCGCCTGCACCGCGCGCGTCAGGCCCTGCGCACCCTGCTCGAGCCGCACTTTATCGACCTCGAGCTCACCCAGGCTCCCAAGGGCCTGGGCAAGGCGGCTGCCAAGTGACGCCCGAGCCAGGCCCAAGCCAG
Source organism: Polyangia bacterium (assembly GCA_044222245.1). GTDB lineage: Bacteria > Myxococcota_A > Polyangia > Palsa-1104 > JAEUJZ01 > CALFML01. The sequence continues at coordinate 86,959 of JBGANQ010000023.1, forward strand.
GGAGCATAACGTGGTGACGGACTCACCCGACAACCAGCCGTTGATGCCGAGCGCGCCCGGCCAGTACATCACCTGCCAGCAGCTCATCGACAGTCTCAGCGACTACCTCGAAGAGGCGCTGTCGTCGCCCGAGCGGCACGAGCTGGAGCGCCACCTGGGGGTCTGCCCCTCGTGCGTCGCCTATCTGGACAGCTACGTCAAGACCCGGCACCTGGGGCAAGCGGTGCTGCGCGATGAGGCCGGCGCCACCAAGCTGCCCGAAGAGCTGGTGCACCGCATCCTCCTGGCCCGCCGCGCCGCCGCCCGCTAGCCGGATCCGAACCTCAGATCGGAATAGGGACTACAGCATGGACTTGGGAATCAGTGGACGGGTCGCCCTGGTCGCGGCGGCCAGCAAGGGTCTTGGCAAGGCGTGCGCGCTGGCGCTGGCCGCCGAGGGGTGTCGGGTGTCGCTGTGCGCGCGCGACCTTTTGACGCTGGCGCAGGCGCGCGATGAGATCTTGGCCGCCCACCCGCGGGCCGAGGTGTTGACCTTCGCCGCCGATGTCGCGCGCCTGGAGGATCTCAAGGACTGGGTCGAGCGCTCGGCGGCGAGCCTCGGTCCGGCCGACATCCTCATCACCAACACCGGCGGCCCGCCGGCGGCGCGGTTCGCCGAGCTGACCGAGGCGCAGTGGCACAGCGGCATCGACTCGACGCTGCTCAGCGTCGTGCGGCTGTGTCGCCTGGTGCTGCCGGCGATGCAGGCGCGGCGCTGGGGCCGGGTGGTTCACCTGACCTCGTTTGTCGCCAAGCAGCCGGTGCCGCTGCTCACCGTGTCCAGCACGCTGCGGGCCGGGCTGTCGGCGCTGACCAAGACGCTCGCGGAGCAGGTCGGCCCCGACGGCGTGACCGTCAACGCGGTGCTCAGCGGCCACGCCATGACCGATCGCCAGGAGCACCTGTGCGAGCTGCGCATGAAAGAGCAAGGCATCACCCGGCAGGAGTACTTCGCCCGCGCCGCGCAGGAGATCCCGCTGCGCCGCTTCGCCCACGCCCGCGAGCTCGCCGAGGTCGTCGCCTTTCTGTGCTCGGAGCGCGCCGGCTACGTCACCGGCGTCTCGATCCCCGTCGATGGCGGCCTGACGCGCGCGACCTTCTAGCCGTCTTCTGCCCCGAGCTTCCGCCCGGGGCAGTCTGCCGCCGAACGTCTTGGAGCGCCGCCCTGGAGCGCTACCGCCCTGGAGCGCGACTGCCCTGAAGCGCTACCGCCCTGGCGCCCTGCGACCGCCGCGCCGCGGTGGAACTGCCTTGGCGCCGCCCGAGCAGACCCCGAGCTGACCGTGCTCGGCCGCGCGGGCGACGGAGGCCGCCGCCGGCTCCGAACGGTGTATGTACATGGAGGCCAAAGTGCTACGTTCGCCGTGCCCGAGCTTTCGGGCCTTATTGGCTGCTGGCGCGAACCTGAACTGGAGGACTCCCATGCGACGCTCGAGCTTATTGTCGGAATGCGGTGCCGGGCGCGGCAAAAGGCCACTGGCCCTGCGTGCGCTCTCCTTCGCGATCTCCCTTTTGTGCGCCCTGGCCGCGCTCGCCCCGACTGCCGCCCGCGCCCAGAGCGAGGCGGCCGCCCCGCAGGCGATGCTCAGCGTGCCGGCGGCGGCCGCGCGCCCCGAGTCGCCGCACGCCCTGGCGCTGCGCGCCCGCTGGGTCACCTTGCCAGGCTGGGCGCTGTCGCCGTACCTGGCCGCGCACACCGAGCTCAATGACGGCTGGGGCGTCGGCCTTGAGTACCTGTACCGCCGCAGCGGCTTCGATGTGGTGATCTCGCTCGACTACAGCTCCCTGTCGGCGCGCGACGGCAACTACCTGGGCAAGACCAACAACCCGGCCACCGAGACCCACTTTCTCCACTTCGACAACCTCAGCTCGCTGTCGATCGACGTGTCGCTCATCGGCCACTGGAACCTGACCAGCTGGATGGAGCTGCGCTTCGGGGCCGGCCTGGGCGCCGGCTACGTCTTTGGCGAGATCTACCAGATCACCGGCAACTCCAACTGCACCGCCGACACCGCCGGCGACCCCAGCAAGTGCTACCCGACCAAGATCGGCCCCATCACCAAGACCACCCCCGAGCTTGTGACCCAGCTCGAAAACAGCCGCTGCTCTCCCGACTTCACCGACGGCGGGCGCGACAGCGCGCAGAGCCCCTGCTACCGCCGCACCGACGTGTATCCGTTCAACGTCCGGGTGGTGCCGGTGCTCAACGTCCTGCTCGGGCTGCGCTTCCGCCTGCAGCGCCACATCTACCTGCACCTGGACGGCGGCTTCCGCCTCGCCAGCTTCTACGCCGGCGGCGGCCCGGAGTTTCGCTTCTAGACGCGCGCCCGCTCTGCTCGACCCGAACGGCGGCTCGTCCTCTGTCGCAGGTACCCGACGCTCCCAGCTGCGCAGACCCGGGGGTCCCGACCCTCTTTGCCTAGATCCCCGGCCGGCTTGCCGGCGGCGGAGTCGCGCCGGTCTCAAGGAGCTGCTCGCGTTCGTCGGTGATGCGCTCGAACTCGCGCTCGTGGTCGCCCTTCCACTCGGCTTTGAGGGTGGTGACGCCGAGCTTCTCCAGGCAGTAGAGCCAGTAGGAGATCAGGTTGCGGTTATCGAACTGCGCCGGGTCCATCACGCTGTTTATCAGGTAGTAGAGGTGGGCGGAGAAGCCGAACTCCTCGACGTCCAGGGCGATGTCGGCCATCTTCACCCAGTCCCCGGCCGAGTCGCGCTCGCGCTTGAACAGGCCCCGGATCGAGTGGCGGCGGGCGGCTTGAAAGCTTTCTCGCTTGCTGCCGGCGCGGGCGTCCATGGTGAACATGGGGTTGCAGGCGTACACGCGCGGGCGGTAGCGCTGCCACTGGGCCAAAAGGGCGCCCTTCTGCTCGGCGGCGGCGAGCGGCGCGGCGGGGTCGGGGCTCTGCAGGCGGCTCTGCAAAAGGGTGCTGGAGAAGAACTTCTCATACAGCGCCAGCGACGAGCAGGGGTACTCGCTGAGCACGCCCTCGTAGATGCCGATCGCCTCCTCGTACTGGCCTTTATCGTGCAGCTCGACGCCGCGGTTGATGCGCTCTTCGAGCTCGGCCTGGAAGATGACGATGAAGTCCTTGAACAGCTCGATGTAGTCGTGGGCGAGGTTGTCGGCCTTGCTGAAGTAGTAGACCGGCTTTAGGTACAGGCGCGCGGTATCGAGCTCGCCGTTGGCGACGTGGAGGAAGATGCGCGCCGCCGGCACCAGGGGGTTGCCGACCTGGACCTCGGTGAGGGCGCGCCAGTACTGCGGGTTGTGATCGAGCACCTCGGCGACCGCGACAGCGCGGTCGAGCTCCAGCCCGCCGAGCAGCTGGCCGACGCTGCGCAGGCCGGGGAAGCGGTCGGGGGCGCCCTGCATGACGCGGGCGAGCACGGGCAGCACCTCGCGGCGCGCCCAGCTGCTGAGCAGGGCCACCCGCTCCTTCATCGAGGCGGCGCGCATGCGCTGCAGCAGCGCCGGCAGCGGGCGCTGCAGCGGCGGCGTGCAGCTGGCGTCGCGATCGGGGGCGCCGCGGCCGACGGTGGCGATGAAGCGGACCGAGTAGTCGACGAGCTCGGTGCGCGGCGGCTGGCTCTTTAGCAGGTCGGCGGTGAGGGCGCTGCGGCGCAGCTCGGCCAGCGGCGGGCTGGCGGCGATCTGCAGCTCGGCCTCGCGGTCCTTGTGCAGGGTGACCTGGATGAGCACCGTGCGATCGGCCAGGTCGCCGGCGAGCTGGGCGTCGACCCGCGCCCCCAGGCGCTTGACCCAGTCGAGGAAGCTGTGCGGGGCGAAGTTGTAGTCGGCGAGCGCCTCGAAGCTGAGCAGCTCGATCTCGGTGATATAGCGGCTCTTGCCGCTCGGCTCGGCGGTCGCCGCCGGCGGCGATGCCGGGCCGGTCGGCCGCGCAAGGCGCGGGGCGCAGCCGCCGAGCAGGCCGAGGAAGAGCCCCAGGGTGACCCGCAAGGCCAGCCGGGGGAGCGAGTGCGCCGCGAATAGGGGGGAGCCGCCGGGCCGCATGGTTCACCTCACGCAGAGGCCCGCGGCGCGCGCCGCTGCCAGGCCCCTTCCGATCTTACCGCAGGCGCCGGGGCGACGGGAACAAATCACGCCGCGCTTGTCGCCGGGCCGCCGCTTGAGGCCTGTTCCGGCAGGCGCCCCTTTGACGGCGGCGTCAAGCTGCTGCACGACATCATGGACGTCTATAAGTAACGGGAAGTAGCGGGCGGCGCGAGCTGCGGATGCCGGCAGAACAGGTGCGCTGCGGCGGGCTGCCCGCGGGTCCTGTCGCCTGCGTGGATGCCTCCCCACGACTGCGTCGTGGGGGCCCCATCCACTCCGGCGCCACCCGCTTATCTATGCAGAGGTCAGCGGCGGGGCAGAAGGCCCAGGCGCTCGCGGATCTCGGCCAGGGTGTTCTGGGCGACGGCGCGCGCCTGGGCGGCGCCGGCGTGCAGGATCTCTTCGATGCGGCCGGGGTGCTCGAGCAGCTGGCGCTTGCGCTCGCGGATCGGCGCCAGGGTGGCGTTCATGGCGTCGGCGAGGGCGCGCTTGGAGTCGACACAGCCGATGCGGGCGGTGCGGCAGCCCTCGTGCAGCTCGGCGACCTTTTCCGGCGGTGAGAAGAAGCGCTGCAGGCCGCAGACGTAGCAGCTCTCGGGGTGGCCGGGGTCCTTTTTGCGCAGGCGGGTCTCGTCGGTGAAGGCGTTGCCGATCTTCTTGCGCAGGATCTCTTCGTCGTCGCCGATGGCGACATAGTTGTTGAGCGACTTGGACATCTTCTGCTTGCCGTCCAGGCCCAGGATGCGCAGCGACTCGCGGTGCAGGGGCAGCGGCTCCTTGAAGAACTCACCCCAGCGGTTGTTGAAGCGGCGGACGATCTCGCGCGTCAGCTCCAGGTGCTGGATCTGGTCTTCACCGACGGGCACGCGGGTGGCGCGGTAGAGCAGGATGTCGGCCGCCATGAGCACCGGGTAGGTGAAAAGGCCGGTGTTGACGTACTCGGCGCGGTCGCCCTTTTCCTTGAACTGGGTCATGCGCGACAGCTCGCCGTAGGGGGCGACGCAGCTTAAGATCCACGCTAGCTCCGAGTGCTCGGCGACTTCGGACTGGACAAACAGGGTGGCGCGGTTTGGATCGATGCCGCAGGCCAGAAGCTCGACCGCCATGTCGAGCACCCGCGCCTTCATGCCGGCAGGCTCGTAGGGCTGGGTGAGGGCGTGCAGATCGACCACGCAGTAGAAGCAGCGGTGGCGGTCCTGCAGGGTCACCCAGTCGCGCACCGCGCCCAGGTAGTTGCCGATGTGGAAGCCGCCCGAGGGCTGCATGCCGGAGAACACCACCTCCTGGGCGGCGGGGGCGGTGGTGCTGGCAGCCGGGGTGGACGCGGGGCTCGTCGTGGGGGTGGTCATGGGCACAGTCATGGTAAGCGAAGTGCATACCCTCGCGGTGAAGGTAGTGTCAAAAAAACAGTGGGCGGCAGGCCGCGGCGCCAGGCACTGGCCTTGCTACAAAGACCTGGTACAGATTGTAAGTAGAAGCCCCGAGGCAAGGTCCAAAGGGGACGCGGCGCTCAACAAAGCCAAGCTGTCTACCGTCGGATCGGGTAAATTTTAGAGATAGTCAGGAGACCAATTATGAAGCGAATCCTTGCAGCTGTGGCCGCCCTGTTCGGAATCAGCGGTTGCTATGGCACTACCTACGTCGAGCCGAGCGCTTCCTATCAGACCACGACCGAGTACGCCCCCTACGATGATCCGGGCCCGGTGACGGTGACCGTGGCCCCGCCGCCGCCGCGCTATGAGGTGGTGGGCGCTTGCGGGTATAACTCGGTCTGGTTCCCGGGTCGCTGGGAGTACCGCGGCAGCTGGTACTGGGCGCGCGGCTACTGCTCGGAGACCCGGCCGGGCTATGTCTATGTAGCCCCGCGTTACGTAAACGGTGTGTACTACCGTGCACACTGGGGGCGGCCGGGCGGCTACGGGGGAACCTATGTGGCGCCCGGGCCGGTGGTGCGGCCGGCCCCGGTCTACGGCGGCGGGACGTACGTAGCGCCCGGGCCGGTGGTGCGGCCGGCCCCGGTCTATGGCGGCGGGACGTACGTAGCGCCCGGGCCGGTGGTGCGGCCGGCCCCGGCCTATGGTGGCGGGACGTATGTGACGCCGGCTCCGGTAAGGCCGGGCCCGGTCTACACGCCCGGGCCGGTGGTGCGGCCGGCCCCGGTAGCGCCCGGGCCGGTGGTGCGGCCGACGCCCGGCTACGGTGGTGGCTATGTCCGTCCGGCGCCGGTGGTCCGTCCGGCCCCGGGCAGCGTGTATGTGCCGCCGCCGCGCTAGACCGCCGCAAGGACTTATATAAAAACGCCCTGCCGGCTCGCGCCCGCAGGGCGTTTTCATTTTTCGCTTTTTGCCGCATACCTCAGGCCGGACGGCGCGGCCCGCGCGTTGACAGCAGGGCCGATCCTTTCGCCTAATGGGCGCGGCTCCAGCCAGTGCGCTCGGCCTGGGCCGCTCCTTCCCGTCAACGCACACCCAAGGGATTTCCGATGAGGATGCACCCATCAGGTCGCCGCGCCACCTTACTACGTCATGCCGCCGGGCTCGCCGCTGGACTGGGCGGGCTCCTCGGCGGCCCGCCGGCCCACGCGGCCAGGGCCGGCGGTGAGGCCCCGCTGGCGGTGGAGGCGCCGATCACCAGCGTCGTGGTCTACAGCGACCGGGCGCGGGTGACGCGCAGCGCCCGCCTCAAGCTCGCCGGCACCCAGCAGGTGGCGCTGCCGCTTTTGCAAGGCAGCGTCGAGCCGAGCAGCGTGCGCCTGGAGTCGCAAGGCGCCGACGTGCTGCGCATCGAGACCACCTACGTCGATGCCAGCGAGCTGCCAGAGGACGAGGCGCAGCGGCTGCTCAAGAGCCTGGAGAAGGTCGACGACGACCTGAGCCGCCTGGAGGGGGAGCAGGAGGTGTACCGGGCGCAGCTCGGCCTGCTGCAGCGGGTGCTGCCGGCAGTGCCGCCAGTGCCCCAGGGGGCCGAGGCGCAGCGCGCGCCGTCGCGGCTCAACCCAAGCGGCTGGCCGGCGGTGCTTTTGTTTCTGCGCACCGCCCAGGAGAAGCTTTACAGCAAGGTCGCCGAGGGCGAGGAGCGGCAGCGCACGCTGCGGCGGCAGCGCCAGGAGCTGGTCGAGAAGGCGCGGCTGCTCGGCGGCATCGCCCACCGGGCCGGCTATCGGGTGGTGGCGACGCTGGCGGGCCAGGGGGCGGCGCAGGTCGCGCTGACCTATATGACCGCGGGGGCGCGCTGGCAGCCGAGCTACGACATCCAGCTGCTGCCGGCGCAGAACCGCGTCGAGCTGGCGCTGGCGGGGCTGGTCAGCCAGGAGACCGGCGAGGACTGGACCGACGTCGCCCTGACCCTGAGCACGGCGATCCCGGCGACGGCGACCCAGCTGCCCAAGCTTCTGACCTGGAAGATCGGCCAGCGCGAGCGCTTCGTGCCGACCCCGCAGCCGCTGCTCGAGGTCACGCCGCCGCCGCCGCCGCTGCCCGAGGTGCGGCTCGCCCCGAGCGCGGCGGCGGAGCTGCGCCTGCAGCTCCTGCAGCGCACCGGCCTGGCCGACGAGCGGAGTCGCCGCACCCGGCTGCCCGGCGAGCAGCTGAACCTGCTCCCGCAGCAGAGCTTCGAGTTCCGCCCGGACGCTGACAAGAATGGCCTCCTGCAGGATGGCGAGCTGGAGGAAAAGCCGAGCGCCGGTCTGCCCCAGCGAGAGCTGTTCAAGAAAAAAGAGGGTCGCAAGGGCGAGGCCACCGTGAGCGCGCCGGCCGCGCCGGTCACAACCGCCGCGCCACCGCCGCCGCCGCCGGAGTACGGGCGGGACGGCAAGCAGAGCAAGGGCGACAGCGCAGAGGTGGATCGGGACCGCGATGGCATACCCGACGCGGTCGACCTCGCCGACGAGCAGCAGGCGACGGTGACGGTGGAGTCGGCCCGCACCTTTCAGTCCGTGGCGCGCTCGGTGCCGCGCGGTCCGGTGGTCGGCATCGGCCTGGTGCCGCCGCCCGGCTATCGCGCGCCGCAGTACGCCAAGAACCTGCCGGCGGCGCTGGCCGGCGGCTATGACCTGAGCTACCCGAGCCTCTACAAGGACACGGTGGGCAGCGGCCAGGGGAGCCGGCGGGTGGCGCTGCTCTCGCGCAGCTTCCCGGTGGCGGTGCTGCGCAAGGCGACGCCGGCCCTGGCCCCCGAGGCGTTCCTGGTCGCCGAGATCAAAAACCCTGCCGCCGAGCCGCTGCCCGGCGGTCAGGCCAACCTGTTTGTCGGCGCCGATCCGGCGGGCGTGGCGACCCTGCAGCTGGTCGCCGGCGGCGAGACCTTCACCCTGCCGCTCGGCCTGGATCGGGCGGTCAAGCCGATCCGCAACGTCCGCCAGACCACCCAAGAGAAGGGGGTGTTCAGCAAGGACGAGGTGACCGAGTACACGATCACCACGGAGCTCGGGAACCCGTATCGGGTGCCGATCGAGGTCAAGCTGCTCGATCAGGTGCCGCTGGCCGGCGACAAGAACGTCGAGATCAAGCTCGTGCGCAGCCAGCCGCCGGCCAGCTTCGAGCCGGTCAAGGGAGCCCTGGAGTGGCGGCTGCCGCTGCCGCCGGGCGGCAAGGTAGTCACCCAGTTCGTCTACACGCTGCGGCGGCCCAAGGGCTACCGCCTGAGCCAGTAGGAGCGATCATGCACACTGCCCCATGCAATCTGAGGCCCCTGCGCCTCGCCTTCTGGGTCGCGGCGGCGCTGCTCGCCCCGGGCCAGGCTCTGGCGGGTCCCGAGTCTGCGGCCCGCGTAAGCCGCGTAGTTCTCTACCCCGACCGCGCCCAGGTCACCCGGGCGGCGGCGATCACCTGCGGCGAGCGGGTGCTGGTCCCCTTTGGCGGCCTGCCGCCGGCGGCCGACGCGGCGTCGCTGCGCGCCCAGAGCAGCAGCGGTCATATAGACGGCCTGCGCAGCGAGGTGCGGGTGCGCAGCGAGGCGTATAACCAGAAGGTCGAAGAGCTGGACGACAAGATCCACCAGCTCGAGCGCCAGCTCGGCGCGGTGCGCGATCAGCGGGCGCGGCAGGAGTCGACCAGCCGCGTCGCGACGCAGCTTGATGAGGTGACCGCGACCCTGGTCGGGCGCGAGCTGCTTGAGGCCCAGAGCACCAAGAGCTGGGCGACGGCGCTCGACTCCATGCAGCAGGCCCGGCTGCAGGGGGTCGGCGAGCGGGTCGAGCTCGCCGCCCGCCAGCGTGAGCTCGGCCAGAAGCTCGGCGAGCTGCGCCGCCAGCGCCAGCAGACCCAGGAGGCGGCGGCGCGCCGCGAGCTGCAGGCCGAGGTCCTGGTCTCGTGCCCGCCCGGCACCCCGGCGACCGTCGAGCTGTCGTACATGGTCGGCGGCGCCCAGTGGAAGCCGGCCTACGAGGCGCGGCTCGCCGAGTCCGACACCGAGGTGCTGCTCGGCAGCTACGCCACGGTGACCCAGGCCACCGGCGAGGACTGGCGCGCCGCCCAGATCACCCTGTCCACCGCCATCCCGCGGCAGAACGCGACCCCGCCCGAGCTGTCGCCGCTGCGCGTCTATGCCGAGGCGCGCGAGCCGCCGCGCAAGGTGCTGGTCAGCCGGCAGGAGCTGCAGGAGCACGCCACCACCCCGGGCAGCGGCGGCATCGCCGGGGAGCTCGGCGGCAGCAAGTCGGGCGGCCGGCCGCAGGTGGTCGGCCAGGGCCTGTCGGCGCAGTTCGTGCTGCCGACGCCTGCCGATGTGCCCGGCGATGGGACGCCGGCCCGGCTGCTGGTCGCCGAGAGCCGCCTGCGGGCGCAGCTCAAGTACCGCGCTGTGCCAAAGCTCCTGCCTTATGTCTTCCGCGTCGCCGACCTGACCAACACCGCCGGCTTCCCGCTGCTCGCCGGGCCGGTCGACACCTTCCGCAAGGGCCAGTTCTTTGCCCGCTACGAGCTTGGGCGCGTCGCCGCCGGCGAGCGGTTCCTGCTGAGCTTCGGGATCTCCGACGGTCTCAAGGTCAAGCGCCTGGTCGTCGAGGAGATCGCCCGCGACCGCGGGCTCCTCGGGTCCACCCGCCGCCACCGCTACAGCTACCGCTTCGAGGTGCAGAACTTCCTCGGCCGCCCCGAAGAGCTGGAGCTGGCCGAGCACATCCCGGTCTCCGAGCTCGACGAGGTCAAGGTGGCCCTTGATCCCAAGACCACGGCCGGTTATGACCTGGCCGCCGCCGATGGCATCGTGACCTGGAAGGTCCCGCTGCGGGTCGGCGAAAAGAAGATCCTCGACCTTGCCTACTACATCGACGTCCCAGCAAGCTACGAGACCGGCGGCTAGCGCCTGACAGGTGACAGCCGCGCGCAAACTACGTTAGCCTACGGAGCATGAAAGTGATTACCCTGGACGACCTGCAGCGCGGCTTCTCTTATCTGGCTTCCAATCCGACGTACCTTTTGCGCAGCGCGGTGAACGCCGCGCGCATGCGCCTTGGCATCCCGCTCGACGGGGTAAAGTGGCTCCTTGGCAAGGCGGCGCGCGGCAAGCTGCCGCCCGACCTGCAGCTAGAGGCGGTGCCGCCCGGGCTGCGCATCTCGGCGACCGCCAACGTGATGGGCGCGGCGATGTTCGTCTCGGGCCTGCTCACGGTCGAGCAGGTGGTGCTGGGGGTGGACAGCCTGCGCGTCTCGCTGCGGGTGCGCGAGCTGGCCATAAAGCCGCCGCCGGAGAGCCCGATCGCCTCGATGCTGGGGATGATGGATCTGACCAAGCCCGGCGACCTTTTGGGCTTTATGCCGATGAAGCCGGCGATGATCGTCTCGGCGCACGGCGATCTGTTCGTCCTTGACCTGCTCAAGCTGCCCAAGCTGGCCAAGAACCCGCTGGCGCGGCGCATCGTCGCCGCGATGTCCGAGGTGCTCTCGGTCAAGGAGCTCGGCACCGAGGGCGACCTCCTGGTCCTCGGGCTGGGCGCCAGTCCCCTGGGCTTTATGGCCGCCATCGGCCACCTGCGCGAGTAAGCCTGTCGCCCGGCGCCGGTCGGCGCGACGCAATCCCCCAACGAAAGCACTGCAGCAGCGGCTCAGGGTCGGGCCAGGGCCTGGCGCCGCTCGTGGGCCTGGCGTGACAGGTCCAGGGCGCGGCGGTAGTGCTCGCCGGCCTCTTCGCTGTCGCCGCGGGCGAGCAGCAGATCGCCCAGGTGAATGTAGGCGGCGGCCATGCCGGCCAGGTCGCCCTGCTGCTGCTTGCGCAGCAGGATGCGGCGGAACCGCCGCTCCTGCTGGGCGCTCTTTTCTGCCTCGGTGGGCAGGTGAGACTCGGGGGAGGAGGGCACCGCCAGCGCCAGCTGGGGCTCGACTACGAAAGAGAGACCAGAGGACATGCGCCTTTGGGTATCACCCGCCGGCGCACATCTCAAATTTTTGCCCCGCGCCGGGCGGCTGGGCGCCGGACGGGGCGGTCGCGGCGAGCGGCTACCAGCCGCACTTCTGCCCTTTGGTCTGCTCGGTCAGCCAGGTGGTGAGCGGCTGGTAGTACTCCAGCAGCGCCGCGCCATCCATCTGCTTGGTGCCGGCGATCGCCTCCAGCGCCTCCTGCCAGGGCTTGCTCGCGCCCAGCGCTAGGAGCGCCTTCAGCTTGTCGCCGGCCGCCTTGTTGCCGTAGATCGAACACTTGTGCAGCGGCCCGGTGTGCCCGGCGGCCTGGTCTGCCGCAGCTCCCACCACGACTTGTTGTACTCGCTCGGCTTGACCTTGCCCGAGAACACATCCCACCGCCACTGGTCGATGACCTTGCCAAACGGCAGGAACGCCACCCGGTCGAGCGCGTCGTGCAGCAGGAACACCACATCGTCGAGCGGCGAGTCGACCACGGTGTCGATGAGCCCGATCTTCTTGAGGTAGGTGGGGGTGATCGACAGGGCGATGGTGTCGCCGATGCCCTCGTGGAAGCCGTCGTTGGCCCCCTGCTGGAACAGCGTCGGCAGGTCGCGGTAGTACCAGTAGTAGTAGTCGTGCCCGAGCTCGTGGTGGACGGTCTGGAAGTTCTCCTGGTCGATGTCGATGCACATCTTGATGCGCAGGTCGCCGCGCAGCGTCACGTCCCAGGCGCTGGCGTGGCAGACCACCTCGCGGTCGCGCGGCCGGGTGAACATCGACCGCTGCCAGAACGTCTCGGGCAGCGGATCGAGGCCGAGCGAGGTGAAGAACCGCTCGCCGTAGCGCACGAGCTCGGTGGGCGTGGTCTTCTTGGCGACCAGCCGCGCCTTGACGTCCAGGCCCTTGCCCTTGCCGGCGGGGGCGACCAGGTCAAAGACGTTGCCCCAGTCCTGCGACCACACGTTGCCCAGCAGGTGCGCCGGGATCGGCCCGGTCTCGGGCACCTTGGCCCCGTACTTGGCGTGCAGCTTCATCCGGGTGTAGCAGTGCAGCGCCTCGTACAGCGGCGAGACCTGCTTCCACAGCCGCTCGACCTCCTCGGAGAACGCCTCGGCCGGCATGTCGTACTTGGCGCGCCACAGCACCCCGACGTCGGCAAAGCCCGCCTCCTTGGCGCCCTTGTTGGCCAGGGTGACGTAGCGCGCGTAGGGGCCGCGCAGGCCCTTTGCCTGATCGTGCCAGCCCTGCCAGGTGTCTAAAAGCTCGTCGTAGCTGCGGCTGGTGGCGAAGATCTTGGTCACGTCGTCGATGGTCAGGCACTTGCCGGCGAGCTTGGGCGGGCAGTACTTGGCCTTGCCGAAGGCGGTCTCCATGGTCGCCGCCAGCGTCGCCAGCTCGGTGCGCTCGGCGGCGGTCGGCGGCGCCGGCAGGTCGGCGGCGAGGCGCAGCAGGTCAAACTTGCGGCGCAGCTCGGCCGGCAGCTGGACGGCGTCAAAGCGCGCCGCCTCTTTGGTCCGCTTGGCCAGGTACTCCATCACCTGCTCTTGCGCCTGGGCGTTGAGCGACTCGGTGTCGTGGGTGATGTCGGTGTTCTGGGTGAACTGCACCCGCTGCCCGTAGCTCCACAGGGCGCGCAGCTGGGTCTCGGTCTCGGCCATGAACGCCTGGGCGTCCTTGTCGCTCGGCCCGCTCGGCGGCGGCGGCTCCTTGGGCACCGTGACTAGCGGCTTGTCCTCGCGCAGCGGGGCAATCGGCTCGCACGGGGTGCAGCTGTGGCAGAGCAGGGCGCCGGCAGTCAGGGCGGCGGCGAAAACAGTCCAAGTGGCAGGGGAACTCGGCGAACTTCTTGGGAACATCACTCCTCCAAAGAGGCCCGCGCTATAGCACAATCAATTCCGCGCAGCCAAGCGCCCCCGGCCCGCCGCCCCTGGTCGGCGGCCCCCCTCCAGAGATCAGACGATCAGACGCCTGGCCCGCCGCAACCCGATAGGAGGACCTTCATGAGCAGCCCGACCGCGACCCCTTTGCGCCCTGCGCTCCGCGAATCGCCATCCCCTGTGACCGGACTTGCCGCGGTGGTGCGGCGCGGGGGCCTGGGCCTGCTGCTCTTGCTGCTCGGCGCGGCCGGCTGCGGCGCCACCGGCAAGGGCCCTGACAGCGAGTCGCCGCCCGATCTCAGCCGCCCCGCCGACCTGACCGCGGCGCCGCTGTGCTCGCCCAAGAACTGCGCCGGCTGCTGCCTGGGCGATGTCTGCCAGCCCGGCATCACCGCCGCCGCCTGCGGCACCGCCGGCACCGCCTGCGTTGCGTGCAGCGCCGCCCAGAAGTGCGGCACCGACTTTGTCTGCGCCTTCGACCCCAACGCCACCTGGCTGGTCGCCGCGGTGCGGGCGCAGATCGCCCTCACCGACTCGCAGGGCATGCCGTGGCGCAGCGACGGCACGATGCCGCAGCCGCTGGTTCAGTTCGACACCAACAACCGCACAAGCTCGGTCGCCATCGTCGTCTCGGGCAGCCCGCCGGTGTGGACCGCGACGTGGAACCAGGGCTTCCTCTACGCCGCCAAGGACCTGACCGCGACCGGCTTTGACCTGCAGGTCTTCGACCAGCAGACCGGCATGCCGCTCAAGCCGCTGAGCGCCCGCCACCACATCACCCTGAGCCAGCAGGACTTCGTTACCAAGGACCTCACCTACCAGGGCTGGGAGGGCATAAAGAGCCTCACCATCACCCTGCAGCGGCAGTAGCGCCGCGCTCGCGGCGACCGCTGCGCTGGTTTCTCACCCGCCGGCCCCCACGGTCGCCAGGTGGCTTGCTCAACCGCGCATCTTCTGGCAAGGTCCGACATGGTTATCGTCGATGCCTGGCCCAAGGGCAGTGGGTGTCGGTAGGTCAAGTAGGCCAGGCCAAGTCACTTCAGGGAAGGAGAGTCCATGTCGGAAGGAGCAACAGCGACCCGGGAGCGGGGCGAAGGACGCGAGGTGGTGATCGTCGGTGCCGCGCGCACGCCCATCGGCAGCTTCGGCGGCGAGCTGGCCGCGGTGACGGCCCCCGAGCTCGGCGCGGTGGCGATCAAAGAGGCGCTGCTGCGGGCCGGAGTCGCCGCCGCCGACGTCGGCGAGGTGACCATGGGCTGCGTGCTGCAGGCGGGGCTCGGCCAGGCCCCGGCGCGGCAGGCGGCGATCAAGGCCGGGGTGAGCGCGCAGGTGCCGTGCCAGACGCTGAACAAGGTGTGCGGCTCGGGTCTCAAGGCGGTGGTGGTGGCGGCGCAGGCGATCGCGCTGGGCGAGGTCGAGATCGCGGTCGCCGGCGGCATGGAGTCGATGAGCAACGTGCCCTACTACCTGCCCGGCGCCCGCACCGGCTACCGCATGGGCCACCAGCAGGTCATAGACGGCATGATCCACGACGGCCTGTGGGACGTGTACAACAACTTCCACATGGGCTCGGCCGCCGAGCTGTGCGCCCGCGAGCGCAAGATCGACCGCGCCGCCCAGGACGCCTACGCCGGCGAGTCGTTCCGCCGCGCCCAGGCGGCGCAGGCGGCCGGCCACTTCGACGCCGAGATCGTCAAGGTCCAGGTGGCGCAGAAAAAGGGCGCCCCCAAGGTGGTCGACAAGGACGAGGGCCCGGGCCGCGGCGACATCAGCAAGCTGCCCGGCTTGCGCCCCGCCTTCGAAAAGGACGGCACCGTCACCGCCGGCAACGCCAGCACCCTCAACGACGGCGCGGCGGCGGTGGTGCTGATGTCGGCGGCCGAGGCGGCGCGGCGCGGCCTCAAGCCGCTCGCCCGCATCCGCGGCTACGCCCAGCACGCCCAGGCCCCCGAGTGGTTCACCACCGCCCCCGCCTACGCCATCGAGAAGGCGCTCAAGCGCGCCGGCCTGAGCAAGGGCGACATCGATCAGTACGAGATCAACGAGGCGTTCGCCGTCGTCGCCCTGGCCAACAACCAGCTGCTCGAGCTGCCCGCCGAGCGGGTCAACGGCTCGGGCGGCGCGGTGGCGCTCGGGCACCCGATCGGGGCCTCGGGGTGCCGGCTGCTGGTGACGCTGCTCTACTCGCTGCAGCGGCAGAACCACCAGCGTGGCATCGCCTCTTTGTGCATCGGCGGCGGCGAAGGCATCGCCCTTATCGTGGAGCGCTAACCGATGAGCGCGACCGAGAAGAACCCAAGCAGCCCGGCGGTCAAGCGCCTGGGCATCATCGGGGCGGGGCAGATGGGCGGCGGCATCGCCCAGGTGGCGGCGCAGCGCGGCCTGCACGTCGAGCTGTGCGACAT
>JBGANQ010000024.1:0-102241 GCA_044222245.1 Polyangia bacterium
GAACTCGACCTTGCCGCCCTTGGTGATCCCCGAGGCCAGATCCGCCGCCACCTGCGCCACCAGCTCCATCGCCGAGTTATCGACGATGGTGACGATGTCGCGGTTTTTGAGGGTGTCGAGGTACTCGTGCAGCGACACGCCGCGCCGGCTGATGACGCCGCTGAACGGGGCGACGTACTTGGTCTCGCCGATCGCGTTGCGCGCCAGATCGCGGGTGGCGCGCGCCTGATCGAGCTGCCCCATGGCGCTGCGCACCGCCACCGTGCCGAGCTTGACCGCCGAGCGCGCGTCGTCGAGCGTCTTCTGATCGCCGGCGCCCTGGGCGGCCAGCTTCTCGATGCGCTCCAGGTCGTGCTTGAGGCGCTCCAGATCGGCCTGGGCGCGGGCGAGCTGCGCCTCGGCGACCTCCACCGCGGCAGAGTTGCTGCGCAGCTGCGCCTGCTGGTTGGTCGCCTCGATCTTGGCGATGAGGTCGCCCTTTTTCACCTGATCGCCCTCGTCGAACTTGAGCACGACCACGTTGCCGGCGACGCGCGACTTCAGGGTCACCTCCTGGATCGGCTTGAGCTCGCCGGTGATCGGCAGTCTCCCGCTGAAGGTGTGCTTGACCGCGGGCTGCACCTCGACGCGCGCGACCTTGGGCGGCTCGGGCGCCTTGGCCTTGTCGGCCGCCGGCTCGCCGCCGCGCTTGCAAGCTGGGGCGCCGAGCAGGAACACGGCAGCCAGCGGGAAGCCCAGGAGTCGAGGGAGTCGAGGGGGTCGAGGGAGTCGAGAACGGAGCGAGCTGGGCAGAAATTCACGCACTGGATTCCTCATACTGGATCGGCGTCCGCGTGGGACGGGGTGGCAGCGCTGCGCCGGCTGGCGGCAGCCTTGGGGGCCAAAAAGCCGCGCACGGCGGCGCTGACGATGCGCTGCCCGAGCCCCGCGGCAAGCGGCTCCTGCTCGGGGTTGCGCAGGTGACGGATGATAGAGTACTGCACGGCGCCGAGCACCAAGCGCTCAAGCTCGCTCGGCTCGCCGTGCAGCTCGCCGCTGTGCACGGCGGCGGCGGCGATCTGGTGAATAAGCTGGCGGGGCAGGTGCTCCAGCTGCTCGGTGCCGCAGGGCGGCCGGTCGGCGTCCGGGGCGAAGATGTGGGTCAGAAAGAAGCGCACCGGCTCGCGGTTGTCGCGCGCCAGGCCGATGAGCATCTCGGCGATGGCACACAGCTGGGCCTCACAGCCGCGCGGCCGCGGCTTGCCCGCCGCGCCGCCGAGCGCCAGCTCGGACGAGGGGTTGAGCGCCGACCGGCCGACGACGCTGCTCGCCAGCGCGCGTCCGGCGCCGCCGAGCGCCTGGTCGAGGAAGCTTTCAAGGTGCAGCGAGCTCTCGGACAGGAGCGCCTGATACAGGCCCTCCTTGCTGCCGAAGTAGTAGTAGACGATCGACTTCTTCACGGCGGCCGCGTCGGCAATATCCTGCACCGACGTACAGGTGTAGCCCTTCTTACCAAAGAGGTGGAAGGCTGCCTGGGTGATGCGCTCGCGCGCTTCTAAGGGTTGGGTCGCCATGGGCTGGTCTGGGCTGAGCTGGGTGAGCCGAACTGAAATTAGATGAGCTCGCTCTGCATATCCGCTTCACGGAGCCGCTCCGCAGCCCGGGGCCCGTATGGGCTCACGAGAGAATTTACCGACCGGTCAATAAACTGCCAGGAAAATCTTGCCGGCCAGCCTAAGCCCGCGAGGTCAGCCTCCATTTAGGCATCAGCTGGCGCTGGGGCCCGGCCGGGGCCTGGCGCCGCTTGTCCACGGTATCGGGTATTTCTGGCGGTCGCCGCCCGCGATCGCCGGGGCCGCGGCCAGCTGTAGCTGGGCGTCGGTACCGTGGCAACTTTTGCAAGCCGCGGTGCAAGCAAGCGCCAAACGCGCGGGACTTTGATATAAAATGGTTGGCTAGGCCTAGAGTCAAAAAGGCTACGCATGGTAAACCGGCCTTCGTCTTGTCATCTTGGGGCGTCTTGTCAGCTTGGGGCCTGGGGGGCCTGGTCGCGGGGGCGCGGCCTGGTCTGGGTCCTGGGGATTGTTGCGTTTGCGGTCTGGGCCCTGTGGGCCGCGGATGCGGCGAGCGCGGCGTCACGTCCACCACGGCCGCGCAAGCCGGCTAAAGCGCCGACGGCGGCCCCCGCCGACTCGGGTGCCGCCGCGGGCGCCGCAGCCGGGAGCACGGGCGATCCGGCCGCGGGGGGCTCCGCGGCCCCGGGCGCCGCTGCGTCGTCGCCAGCGGCGGCAGCACCAGCGGCCGCGCCAGGGCCGGCGGCAGCTCCGGCCGCGGCGTCTACCGGCGGCACCTCACCCTCCCAAGACCAAGCCGCTGGCCAGGGGGCGGCGGCTCCGGCAGGGACGTCAGCGCCGGCAGCGGCTCCGGCTTCGCCGAGCTCGGGCCTGCCGCCGCCGCCGCCGCTTCCGTCCGCGAGCCTGCCGCCGCCGCCGCCGCTGCCCGCGGAGTCGCCGCCGGCCGCTCCCGCCAGTCCCGCCACGCCGGCCAGTCCCGCCGCTCCGGCCGCTCCGGCCGTGCAGCAGAGCTCGGTCAGTCCGGCACCGGCGCCCAGCCCGCGCCCCGAGCCGCTTCAGCAGTCCCCGGCGGTCGAAGCCGCTCCCGCCCCGCCTGCCAGCGAGGAGCCGGTGGTGGCGACGCCGACCCGGCCGCGCAAGCGCATCCTCGACTTTCCCACCACGTTTCTGACCTACACCGGCGGCGTCTTCATGCTGGCGGGCGTAGTCGGGCTGCTCACCTCGGGAGCGCTGCAGGCCACCGATGGGCAGCCGGGCGGCACCTGCAGCTACCGGGGTCAGGTCCTGACCGGGGTCGACTGCGCCGCCAACTACACCTCGCTGTTCCAGATCGGCTACGGCGTCTCCGCCGGAGCGCTGGTGCTCGGCGGGGCGCTGCTCGGCGGCGGACTTTATCGCTATCGGCGGGCACCGCTGTGGCCAACCAAGTGAGGACAGGTGCGATGCAGCAACAAGCCCCGGCCTTCACCTCTAACCAGAACCTGGCGGGCGGCGCGAGCGCGGCCCCCGCGGCGAGCGACCGCGGGCGGCGCGGCGCGGGCGCGGCGGGTCGGCGGCACCACCGCCAGCTCGCCGGCGCGGCTGCCCTGCTGCTGGCGGGCGTGACGGCGCGCTGCGCCCAGCCGGCCTGCGAGCGCGAGCCCCTTGGCTGCAGCGTCCCCATGGTCACCATCGCCGGCACGCCGCGGCTGTCTTTGACTCGCGATGTCACGCTGCAGCTGAGCATCAAGAAGCAGTTTTCGACCTCACCGACGGCGCTGCGGGTGCAGCAGGTCACCTCCGGGCAGCGGGCGGAGCTGGCGATCCGGCTGCAGTGCCCGGACCTTTCGTCCTGCGCGGTGACGGTGGCCAGCGCCGATCTGAAGACGAGCAACTTCCTGCCCGGCGAGGCGCAGCTGGCGGTGCTCGACGCGCCGGACTCGACCGAGCCGCTTGTCTCCAGCGCGCAGACGCTGCGCATCGACGACCCGCAGTTTGTCTTTGTCCCCGACGGCGGCGATGCCGGCCTCGGCTGGCCGCTGCCCGACGTGGCGCCGGGCTCGCAGAACCTGGGGCTGCGCTGGATGAGCGCGGTGCCGACGGTAGGCAACGCGCAGGGGATCCTCGCGCGGGCGGCCCTGGACAGCGGCAACTACGAGGTCAACAGCCTGTACATCGCGGCCTACAACGCGATCTCGCACGACTTCACCCTGACCCCGCGCGCCAACGGCATCATCGGCAAGTCGGCTTTCTACTCGGACGCGAGCTACCTGTGGCACATGACGCGGGTAAACGGGGCGACCGAGAGCTACAACCTGTCCAAGATCGACCTGCGCAACATCAACGGGCCTGATGTCACGCTGCGGATTAAGACCCTGCTCACGGGGCCGCCGACCCTGCTGGCGGTCACTCCCGACGGCGTCTCGGCAGCGATCGCCGATGAGACGCAGGCGGTCAGCCACTTCTCGACCGGCGGCGCCGAGGCGCCGGGCCCGGTGACCGGCGATGGCCGGCCGGTGGTGGCGCTGCAGGCGTTTCAGCTGATCTCGGCGCCGCAGCTGGCGGTGGTCAACCCCGATCGCGTCCGCCTGTTCGACGTAGTGGCCTACCAGGCGCTGCCCGCGGGCAACGCGCTGAGCGGGCTGCCGGGGCCGGGAGCGATCAGTACGCTGGCGGCGAGCGATCTCAACGGCGATGGACTGACGGATCTGCTGGTCGCCAACGGGCTGACGCTGGCAATCTGGGCGCAGCGGGCGGATCGGACCTTCGCGGCAGTCAACTACCTGCAGCTGCCGGCGGTCAATGCGCCGTGTCCGGAGAACCCGGATCTCAAGCTGGTGCGGACGGTGCGCGGGCTGGCGAGCGGCGAGCTCGATGGGGCGCCGGGGGTGGATCTGCTGGTGGCGACCGAGGATACGTGCGAGCAGACGGGGACGCCGCAGACGGCGCGCCTGTTTGTGTTCTTGCACGGGAGTTAACGGAACCTACGGGGCGGGACGGGACTAGGTACGATAGTTACGGGCTTCGCCGGAGCGGGGCCCCCCTTCCCTGCGATCCTTTTTTGCCAGCTGGCGCTGACAAAAAAGGATCTCCGGTCGGCCCCACTCCTGTTTGCTGCTTTTCGGGGGGGGCGGGGGGTTATTTGTTCAGGAGCTCGCTGGCGATGACGGCTTGGCCTTTGATCTGATCGAGGATCTTTTTGTACTCGGCGGCGCGGCGGCGCTGGTGGGCTTTTTCGATCGACGCCTCGCTGCCTTTGCCCTCGGCGAGCTCGACGAAGGTGCGGCCGGACTGCTGGCCGATGCGCTCCTCGACGTCGCGGATGTGCAGGCGCTGGAAGTCGGCCTTGCTGATCTCGATGTGGGCGACGTCCTTGTCGTTCCAGCGGGCAACGTAGACAAACTGGTTCAGCTCGGGGATGTTGTTAAATAGCTGGAGGGCGAACTCGGTGAAGTGGGCCATGACCTGGGCGAAGCTCAGCTCCTTGGCCCAGTCTTCGGCGGCGCTCTCGGTAAACGGCAGGGTGATGAGGACCTTGCCCTTGTCGCCCTCGGCGACGTACTCGAGCTTGCGCTTGAGCTTGCGGTCGCCGCGCTCCTTGAGGTGGATGGCCTCCTCGACCTGCTGCCACAGCTCAAGGGCGATCTTGTTCTCGAAGGCGGGGGCCTTGTCGCTCGGCTTCTGGATGACGGTGCCCACGGGGGACAGGGGGGGCGTGGTGAACTGCGCCTCGTTTGTGTACAGGTAGCCGCTAAGCTGGGTGGGGGTGGCGTCGCGCCGGGTCATCAGGTGGCGGTACAGCGCCTCCAGGTACTTCTGCGCCTCGTCGTGCTTGGTCTCAGCGGGGACCAGGACGTGGTACTCGACCGCAAGCTTGGCGGGGTCCCACTCGTCCTTGAGGACCTTGCACTTGGTGCCGAGCTCCTTGGGGCAGGCGGTGTCGGCCTTGGGGCCGGTGGCCTGCGGCTTGTCCTCGGGGCAGCCGGTGACGAGCAGGGCCCCCCCGAGCAGGACCCAGAGCGCCCCGGAGGCTGCCCAGGGAGCGGAGACCGAAGCGAGGCGCGGCAGAGTTCGCAGAGACCTTTGAGCCATGGCTGAAGGCTATTCTGTAAGCGCCCCTGCGGTCAATCGCCACGCCGGCCGCCGGCGGTCACTGTGATTGGGGTGATCGGGGGGATCAGGGCGGTAGCGGGAGGAGCGACGGCTATTCGGGGACCAGGGTGTCCTCGTCGCGCGGGTTGATGGCGGGGCTTGGCGGCGCGGGGAGCTCGGCGCTGGGGGGGGTGCCGGGGCCGGCAGGTCCGACGGGGGGCAGCG
This sequence comes from Polyangia bacterium, assembly GCA_044222245.1. Classification (GTDB taxonomy): domain Bacteria; phylum Myxococcota_A; class Polyangia; order Palsa-1104; family JAEUJZ01; genus CALFML01. The sequence continues at coordinate 5,850 of JBGANQ010000024.1, forward strand.
CGGGGCGGCGGCGCCACAGGCCACCGCTGGCGAAGGCGCTGTAGCCCCAGCTGAGCCAGCCGAGCAGCGCCAGGGCGATCCACAGCGCCCACAGCAGCATGGCGAGGCGGTAGACCAAAAGCGGCACCGATACCGCGAAGGCCAGGGGCAGCGGACCCTGGGTGCGGTCCAGGAACCAGCGCAGGCAGCGGCTGTCGCTGCCGTTGCCGGCGATCTGCATGTCGGGCAGGCCGAGGAGCCCGGTGTGGATCGCCCCCACCAGCACCGCCATCGCCGCCACGGTCCACCAGAACAGCAGGAGCTGGCGGAGGTTGAACAGGCGCCGGCTGGGCAGGTCGCGCTGCTGCGCCCGCCAGCCGAGCAGCAGCGGCCACACCATGAGCACGGCGGCGGCCCACAGCGACACCTGGGTCAGGCCGATGCCGAGCAGCAGCCAGTGGTGGGCGCGCAGCGGCGTCCAGGCGATGCGGCCCAGCATCAGCGACAACAGGGCCAGGGCGAGCAGCAAGCTCCAGAACAGCACCGCCGGTCCGAGCCGCGGCCCGCCGCACAGAAGGACCCAGTGGCCGCGCCCGAGCTCCAGCCGCAGCTCGGCGTTGACGCTCGGGGCGCCGAGGTCGACCTCGGGGGTGAGATAGCGCACGCCGAGGCCGCCGCTCTGCCGCCACTGCACCACGACCTCCTGGCTGCCGGGGGTCAGCTGGAGGATGAGGCGCTGCCCCTCCTTCTGGATCGGCTGCTCGCGGCCCATGACCTTGACCAGCTGCACCTGCGAGGTCTCGGGCAGGGTGATGATGTGCTGGCCGCCGCGGCTGGAGCGCACCCGCATGGTCAGCGTCGCGTCGGTGGTCCGCTGGCCGGGGGTCAGGCTCAGCACCGAGTGGTCGATGGTCAGGGTGCGGCCGGTTACGCCCTCGGGGCGGCTGATGGCGACGGTGACCTTCTCCTCGGGCCAGGGGCGCCACTCGGGCAGGCGGGTGCCGCTGCTGTCCTGCTGGCGCACCACCGGAATGCCGGACAGCTCGACGTGGAAGATCGGGCTCACCGAGAGGCGCCAGACCTCGGTGAGCGAGGTGTTCTTGGCGGCGACCAGCTCCAGCTGCGGCCGCTCCTGCAACAGCGAGTGCCAGCTTACCTCGGTCACGGTCGGCGCCATGTTGACCAGGGCCTTGCCGTTCTGCACCCGCACGTCGGCGGTGGTGATCGACTCGCCGGGCAATAGCGGGACCTCCAGCACCACCGCGCTGCCCGGCGGGGTCTCGCGCACGACCCGGGTGTCGGCCTGCCACAGCATGCCGATCTGGACCTCGCGCTCGACGCGCACCAGCGGCGGCAGGGCCCCGGCCTGCAGCGCCGCCGAGGCCTCGGCCGGCTTGTCCTTGTCCTTGCCGGTGGCAGCGCGGGTGAGCTGCAGGTTGTCGTCAGCCAGCCCGTCTTCGTGCAGGCCCTCCAGCTGCCAGCCTTCGACGGTCGCCTCGACGCGGTGCGACTTGAGGGGGAGGGCGATCTGGATCGTCTCGCGGCTGGCCAGCCGGCCCTCCAGCTGCAGAAGGTGACTGCCCTCGGGCAAGACCAGCCACAGCCGGTCCTCGCGCGACAGGAGCGCCTTGGCCGGCTGGCCATCGACCAGGACCTGCTCGGGCAGCCACTGGCTGGCGCCGCCGGGCAGCGGCACCGCGGTCTCGGCGGTGGTGCCGACCTCCATGCGCAGCACCAGCGAGCGCGGCTTGACCTCCAGTCGCAGGCGCGGGCTGCTGGCGCAGTAGGGCCGGCACTCCGGCTTGGCCAGCAGGCGGGCCCGCAGCTCCTCCAGCAGCTCCTTGGACGGCAGCTCGGCGCGCGCCGTGCCCGGGCCGCCCAGGCTCAGCGCCAGCACCGCCAGCATCGTCGCCATCCCCAGGCTTCCCGGCCGCGGCCGCGACCCCGGCAGGTAAAACCCGCACAGCTTCAGCGTGAGCAGGGCCAGCAGCAGCACCTGCACCCAGGCCAGCACGAGGTTCACAAGCGGCGACATCAGCCACAGGTTCAGCGCCTGGTCATGATCGACCGGCCCCGAGAACTCGATCGGCACCTGGTGCCAGCGCCAGCGCGGCATGCCCGGTCCGGTCTGCACGACCGCCTGCGGGTCGTACTCGTAGGTGTTCTTGCGTCCCTTGTAGAGCTTGCCCTTGCCGCGCAGCCAGTCGCTGCTCTGGTCGGCGCGCTGCTGCGCCATCTGGACATCGGGGACCGCCTTGGTCTTGGTCAGGCTCTGGTTGAGCGCGGCGATCTTCTTGACCGCCTCGCGCTTGGCCGGCTCCGCCTTGCCCGGTGGGGCGCCGCCGGTGTCTTGGTTCTGCTGCTCGAGCTCTTCATCGCTGTCCGCCTTGCGGTACTCGCCCGACGCCTCGTTGTCCTTCAGGTTGCTGGAGGTGCTGACGCTGTCCAGGGCGGTACCGTCGATGACGTTGTCGATGTTCTGCTCGACGATCGGCTCGCCGGCGCGCTCTAGCGCCGGATACAGGCCGTAGCGCAGCTGCTGCGCCGCGAAGACAAGGACCAAGAGCGCCAGGAGCACCCGGCTGGTCGCCCGCGCCACCGCCAGCGCGCCGCGCGCCGTGCCGCCCGGCAGCACCCGCGATAGCCCCTCGACCAGCAGCGGCAGCAGCCAGATCCAGCGCGGCGCGTCGGTCTCCGGGCAGATGAGCAGCAGCGCGACCAGCGCCAGCCCCCCCCACGCCGCCCCGAACAGCCGCCAGATCGCCATGGCGACGATCAGCACCAGGAACAGATCGAGCAGCGTGTAGTGGCGCAGCCAGGTCCCCTTCACGTCGTCGGCGCCGCTCATGTGGAGCAGCCGCCAGCCGGGCGGCAGGTGCAGCACGCCGCCCACCTGGTGGAAATCGGCGTTCCAGCTGACCGCCGGCAGCGGCCCCTGCCGCGGGATGCGGCTGTCGGCGCTGATGCGCACCTGGCCCTGGCGCAGCTCGACGCCGGCGCGCCCCAGACCGCCCTCGCCCTTGCCGCGGGTGATCAGCTGATCGCGGCCGTCTACCGCCACTCGCCCGAGCTCGGTGGGGGCGTTGACCTCCAGCCGCCAGGTGCGGGTGAGGGTGCCGGTGATGCGGTCGCTCACGGTGTAGCCCTCGCCGCTGAAGTCCAGGTACAGCTCGCGGTGCAGGGTCAGGCGGTCGGGCGCCGGGGCGCTGTCGCCGCGCTGGCGCTCTTTGAGCTCGACCGTGTCCTTGTCGCGCACGCGGTAGCAGGGCAGCTTCTTCCAGTCGTCGGGCAGGGTCGTCTGCTGCGGGTCCAGGGTCGCCACGCCCTCGACCGAGACGACGCGCAGCGCCGGCCGGGCGTCCATCACCCACACCTCATCGGTGGCCCACAGCCCCTGCGGGTCGGGCCGGTGCAGGGCCTGCGCCGGTCCGGCGTGGCGGGCAGTGAGGGTGAGGGTGTAGGTGCCGGGTCGCACCTGGACGCGCAGCCGGCTGTCGGGCTCAAGGCGCGCCGGCAGGCCGCTGTCGAGCGACATCGGGATGAAGCTCTCGGTCAGGGTGCGGCCGAGCAGGACCTCGCGGCTCTTGCCCGAGACGCGCAGCTCGATGCGGGTGATAAGCTGCAGTGGAATTTCATCGACGATGCGGCGGTGGACGGTCACATCGAGGACATCTTCCTCGACGGCGCTAGAGGTCTTCTGGAGGAACACCCGGCCCTTGGCGTCGCGGGTCGGCTGCGGCACTTCCTTGCCGCCCAGCGAAAGGGTCACAAGGCCGGTCGCCGGCGGCACCCGCAGCGACTCGGGGATCTCGTCCCACAGGAAGGTGCCGGTCACCGTGTGCTCACCCGGCCGCAGCAGCACCTGCGGCAGCGCCGCGGCGTCTTCGTCGTCGTCGCTGTCGTCGTCACCCTCGCCGCCCGGGGTGGCTACCACCGCCGGCTGACCGTCTACCTTGACCTCCTGCGGCCACGCCTTGCCATCGCCGGGCAGCACCACCCAGCCGCGCTTGTAGAGCCGGAAGCTCTGGGTAAATGTGCCGCCCTTGTCGCGCAGCTGCAGCGAGAGCCGCGCCGGCCACGCGCACTCGACGCCGCTCTGGTCGTTGACGTCGGTCTTGTCCTCGCCGCCCTGGCCGTGCAGAAACGGACACAGCGCCGCCTCCTGGCCGTGCAGGACCCACGGCACCCACGGCTTGAGCGCCTCGGGCACGGCAGGACTCGGGCGCCCGAGCACCGCCGGCAGCGCCCCCTCCAGCGCGACCTCGGACTCGCCGGTCCCAGACGGCTGGGCCGGTCCGGCGGCGCGGCGCACCGGCTTGCCGCGCGGCGCGGCCTCCGCGGCGCGGCCAAAGAGCTGACCCAGGCCCAGGCCCATGCTAAAAGGGCGGTCGGGTCCCGGGCTCCGGTTTGTATCGACAGAGGCGAGCAGCAGGAAAACCAGGGCTATCGAGCCAGCAGGCGCGCGACGCATCTCAGATCCCTTCGCAAGAGCCACTCAGACAACACTCCGGAGCCCACGGCCGGGCCGGTCCAGAATTCGATTCATCTTACCGCGGCTTGCGCAGAGCAAGGGACTATCTCGCACAAGGTCGGTAAAGGCCGCGGCAAGCTCTCGCTGCCGGACACCTTTTTTGAAAGTGTCGCGGGGCCTCCCTTGGCTCTCGGGCGGTGGTCGTTGTATGATCGCACCGTGGGAGTGGCTGCTTAACCTGCCTTGGGGGATCTGGGCACCTTCGGTCGCCCGGACGATTGCCGGCCGGGGTCCGGCGCTGGGAACTTACCGCCGCGACGCCGCGTCCACTACCAGAGCTTATGACCTATGCTTGCTGACTATGGCTGCTGACTATGGCTGCTGACCTCCCTGCCACCGCTCCCACGGCGAGCTCCGCTGATGAAGTCAGGCCGGAGGACGATCCCCTGATCGGGCGTAAGGTCGGCGCCTACACGGTAGTGCGGCGCATCGGCCAGGGCGGCATGGGCGTGGTCTACGAGGCGCGCCACGACAAGCTGCAGCAGCGGGCCGCGATCAAGTGCCTGCACCAGGAGCTGTCGCAGGACGGCAAGATCCTGCAGCGGTTCTTCAACGAGGCGCGCGCCATCAGCATGTCGCGCCACAGCAGCATCGTCACCATCTACGACTTCGGTCAGCTCGACGACGGCACCGCCTTTATCCTCATGGAGTTTCTGGAGGGGGAGACGCTGCTGTCGCGGATGGAGCGGTTGCAGCTTGAGCGCAAGTCGCTCGGGCTGTCCATGGTGCTCGAGCTCGGCCGGCAGGTGGCGACGGCGCTGGCGCTCATCCACAGCAAGAGCATCGTCCACCGCGACCTGAAGCCCGAGAACATCTTCGTCGTGCCCGACTCGGTGGCGCCGCTTGGCGAGCGGGTCAAGCTGCTCGACTTCGGGATCGCCAAGTTCCTCGAAGGGCCGGTGCGCAAGACGACGGTCGGGATGATCCTCGGCACCCCGCTGTACATGTCGCCCGAGCAGTGCGAGGGGGCCGAAGACCTCGACGCCAAGGTCGATGTCTACTCGCTCGGCATCATGCTGTTCGAGATGCTCGTCGGGCGCCTGCCGTTCATCGCCGACACGGCGGCGGCGCTCATGCGGCAGCATATGTTCAAGGAACCGCCGCACCTTCTTGACGAGCTGCCCGACATCCCGCCCGAGCTCGATGCGCTGGTGACGCGCATGCTCGCCAAGAAGGCCGCCGAGCGCCCGTCGATGGACGAGATCGTCGAGGCCCTGGAGGCGCTGCAGCAGCTGGCGACTCCGCAAGGGGCGGTGACCGGCGCGCGGCGACTGGTCAGCGCCCGCCATCGGCCCTCGCAGCCCGAGACCCCGCGCGCCACCGATCCGTTCGCGGCGACGCTCGGCGGCGCCGGCGGTCAGTCGGCCAGCCGCGCCGCGACGCCGCCCGCGAGCGGCAGCGCCGCCCGGTTCCTGCCGCGCGAGCCCGGGGGCGAGGCGATTCCCGAGTTCAGCACGGCCGGGGGGATGAGCGGCCCGTCCTATCCTTTCTCTTCCGGGACCAGCGGGCCGCCGGGCGCCGCCTCGTACAGCAGCCTCGGGCCGCTGTCTCGGTCCAGCGCCGCGGCCAACCGCACCGACGCGGTGGTGGCGATCGGACGGCGCCCGGTGAACCTGATCATCGCCGTGGTCGTGCTGCTCGGGCTCGGCGTGTTCGGCTGGCGGACGCTGGCCAAGCAGCAGCAGCAGACCCAGGGCGGCGCCGCGACCCCGGACGTCCCGCCCGCGGCGAAGCCACCGGTCCCGCCGGTCCCGCCGCCGGCCGCCGGCCCCGAGCCCGCCGCCGGCCAGCCGGACAAGCCGGCGAGCAGCCCGGCTCCCACGGCGGAGCCCAGAGACCCCGACCGCAGCGACACCAAGCGCAAACCCAAGCGCCACAAAAAAGCCGGCGAGCCCGCCGCCAAGACCGAGGACGGTGAGGCTGCCGCGGGCGGCGCCCCCGACAAGAAGGCGCGCGCCGCCAAGGTCAAGGATACGGGCGAGAAGTGGGAGCCGGACGGCCAATAGCCATCTCCGGCGCCGGTCTTTGCATGTTCAGGGTCGGTCCGCAGCGGCCGCGGGGCGACCGCGGACCGCTGGTTCGCTAGACACCGTGAGGCACTGCCATGGCCAGGTCGCACATAGGGGTCGTTGTCACGCTACTCGGCTTGCTCTGGGCTTCGCTGGCGGCCGCCAGCGGTCGCCCCGCCCCGGCCGCCGCATCCCCGCCGTCGACTCCGGCAGCCCCGGCTCCCGCGACTGCGGAGGCGGCGCCGCCGGCGGCCGTCAAGGCACCGGCGACCGCTCCGGGTCCATCGCTGGAGCCGCCGCCCGCTGGGGCCAAGGCGGATCAGATCGCCGAGTACGCCGCCCAGCTGTTCAAGCAGCAGCGCTACTCCGACGCCGGCGACGCCCTGCAGCTGGCCTACCAGCGCGAGCCGCGGCCGATCTTCCTTTTCAACGTCGGCCAGACCTTCCGCAAGGCCGGGCGCTACGCCGACGCCATCGCTGCCTATAAGCGCTTTGTCGAGGCGGCCCCCGAGCACCCGCTGGTCTCGGAGGCCCGCGGCTACGAGAACACCCTGGCGGTCCTGGTCGAGCAGCAGGAGCGCACCAGCCAGATCGAGCTCAGCCTGGTCGACAAGCAGGCCGAGGCCGAGCGGGTGCGGCAGAACCTGCTCGTGCAGCAGCGCAAGACCGAGGAAGCGCAGCACGCGCTGGCGGTCGAGAAGGCGCAGCAGAAAAAGATCTACCGCCGCCCGTGGTTCTGGGGCGTGGTCGGCGGCGCCGCCGCGGTGGTGGTGATCGTCGGCCTCGGCCTGGGCTTCGCCAGCGCGACCTACGTGACCAACGGCGGGACCATCAAGTTCACTGCTCCCTGAGCGCGGCTGGCAAGTCGGAACAAGGAGGCTCCATGCGTTGTTGGCAAAACAAGCTGGCCGGGCTAGGGCTGGCCCTGGCCCTTTTAGGCTGTCAGCCGCGGCCGCGGTTCAAAGTCCAGGTCACCGACATCAGCCAGCAGACCCAGTCTCTTCTAGCCAGCTTGTGGCTGGCCAATCCGCCCAGCCTGCCCGGCGTCTTGAACAGCGGCTATACCGATCTGCTTGAGGAGCAGCCGGCGAGCGACTTCAGTCAGTTCACCCTGCCCGACTGCGTCGCCGGCGACTCGGCCTGCGCCCAGGACAAGCGCACCTTCAGCTTCGGCCTGGACTACGTAAACGATCCCAATGTGAGCCGCAGCGCGGCCCTTGTGGGGGTCGCTGGCGTCACCAGCAGCGGCTGCCTGTCCAATGTGCGCACCGAGGCGATCATCAATCCGTCGCTGGTCGGGACCCCGGATACCCTGTCCATCTCCTTTCTGCACGGCGTTGTCGACACCCGGACCTGCGTGAGCTCGCGCTATGTGATCACCGACCTGTCGCTGCAGCGCGACGTCGGCGCCAACGGGGCGGAGATCTCGCTGCTGTTTGTCGACGGCTGGGGCTTCAAGCCCGACGCGACGCTGACCGTCTCGGACGGCTGCATGAGTTACAAGATTGGCCGCGCGGGCCAGCCCAGCCCGTTCTCGATCATCTCGGTCACGCCGACTCAGATCGTCGCCAACCTGGGCAACATCGATATCTATCGCGCGGCATGCGGTGGGATGAAAAGGAGCGTGGTCGTGACCAGCAACCAGAAGGACACCGACCCGTTCATGTTCAAGTAGAGCCGCGCCAGCCGGCCGCCAACCCGGTATCCTGCGGTCATGTCGCATCCATCTTCAGCTGAAGCCGGTGGTGCCGCAGGCGCAAGCGGTGCCCCGCCGGCCCCGGCCGAGGCCCTGCGCGCCGCTTATTCACCCCAGGCGTTCCGCGCCCAGGGACACGCGCTGGTCGACCAGCTGGCCGACTACCTGGCGCAGGCGCAGGCCGGACAGCTGCCGGTGCTGCCGGCGGGGACTCCGGACGAGCTTGTGGCCCGCTGGCCGGCGCCGCTCGCCGAGGAGCCGGGGCCGGGGCTTTTGGCGCTGTTGCCGCGTATCCTCGCCGAGTCCAACCACCTGCACCACCCGCGCTACATCGGCCATCAGGTCTCGGCGCCGCTGCCGGTGAGCGCCCTGTGCGAGCTGGTCTCGGCGCTGCTCAACAACGGCATGGCGGTCTTCGAGATGGGGCCGGTGGCGGTGGCGATGGAGCGCCAGCTGAGCAGCTTCTTCGCCGCGCAGCTCGGCCTGCCGGCTGCCACCGAGGGGATCTTCACCTCGGGCGGCTCGGTGGGCAACCTGACGGCGCTCTTGGCGGCGCGCCAGGCCCGCGCCGGCTTTGACAGCTGGGAGGCGGGGCTCGGCGGCGGTCCTCCACTTGCGATCCTCGCCGCCGACCAGGCGCACTACTGCGTGCCGCGCGCCGCCAAGGTGATGGGCCTGGGCGCCGGCGGCGTCATCCCGGTGCCCACCGACGACCAGTTCCGCCTGCGACCCGAGGCGCTGCCGGCGGCGCTGGCCGAGGCAGCGCGGCGCGGCCGGCGGGTCTTCGCAGTGGTCGCCAGCGCCGGCTCGACCGCGACCGGGGCCTTTGACCCGCTGCCGCCGATTGCCGACTTCTGCGCCGCCCATCGGCTGTGGCTGCACGTCGATGGCGCGCACGGCGCCGCCGCCGCGCTGTCGCCGCGCTACCGGCACCTGGTGGCCGGCATCGAGCGCGCCGACTCGGTGGTGCTCGACGCCCACAAGATGCTGCTGCAGCCGGCGCTGCTCACGCTGGTGCTGTTTCGCGACGGCCGTGACTCGTACGCGACCTTCGCCCAGCGGGCGTCCTATCTGTTTGCCGAGCCGTCCCCAGCGGGCGCGCCATCGCCAGCGGGCGCGCCCGCAGCGAGACAGCCGCCGGCTGGCCCGGCGCCGGCCCAGGCGCCACCCGCCCCGCCAGAGTGGTGGAATCCCGGGCTGCGCACCCTGGAGTGCACCAAGAGGATGATGATCCTCAAGCTGTTCGTGTCGCTGTCGCAGTACGGCACGCGGCTGTTTGCCGACTATGTCACCGCGACCTTCGACCTGGCGCGCGCCTTCGCCGCCCGCCTGCGCGCGGCCGGCGATTTCACCGTCTCCATCGAGCCCGCGGCGAATATCGTCTGCTTCCGCTACACCCCGGCCGGCAGCGCCACCGCCGCCGAGCTCGACGCCCTGCAAGACCGCATCCGCCAGCGCCTGCTGCAGGACGGCTCGTTCTACCTGGTAAAGACCCGCCTGCCCACCGGGGTCCACCTGCGCACGACGCTCATAAACCCCCTGACCACGCTGGCCGAGCTCGACGCCCTGCTCGTCGCCATCCGCAGCGCCGCCGGCCCCGCAAGCGCCGCCGCGGCAGAAGCGGTGGACGCCGGGCGGTCAAAGTTTTGACGCCTCGGTAAAGGGCATGCCATGCTCGCGCAAAATGGCTGGGCCGCTACTCGACCTCCGCGAGCTGTGCGTAAGCTTTCGCAGCGGGCCGCCGCGCGCCCCCTCCTACCTGCGCGCCGTCGATGGCGTCAGCCTGCAGGTGCCGGCGCAGACGGCGCTCGGCATCGTCGGCGAGTCGGGCTCGGGCAAGTCGGTGACGGCGCTGTCGATCCTGCGCCTGATTCCCGAGCCGCCCGGCCGGATTGACGGCGGCCAGATCCTCTACCACGGACCGCTCGACGAGCCGCCCGCCGACCCGCGGGCGCGCAGCCGGCAGCTTGATCGCCTGCTCACCGAGCGCGAGATCCCCAGCGCCCCGGTCGACCTGCGGACCCTGCCGCCCGAGGCGCTGCGCCGGCTGCGCGGCAACCGCATCGCCATGGTCTTCCAGGAGCCGATGACGGCGCTGAACCCGGTCTTCTCGGTCGGCGATCAGATCGGCGAGGCGCTGCGGGCGCACCGCCGGATGAGCCGCAAGCAGGGCCTGCAGCAGGCCGCCGAGCTGCTCAACATCGTCGGCATCCCCGATCCGCGGCGGCGGGCGCGCGACTACCCGCACCAGCTCTCGGGCGGGCAGCGGCAGCGGGTGATGATCGCGATGGCCCTCAGCTGCCGCCCCGATCTGCTCATCGCCGACGAGCCGACCACCGCCCTGGACGTGACCACGCAGGCGCAGATCCTGGAGCTCCTCGCCCGCCTGCGCGAAGAGCTGGGAATGTCGCTGCTGCTCATCAGCCACGACCTGGGCGTGGTCGCCGAGGTGTGCGCCACCGTCGCCGTCATGTATGCCGGCCAGATCGTCGAAAAGGCGCCGGCGCGCGCCCTGTTTCAGAGCCCGCGCCACCCCTACACCGCCGGGCTGCTCGCCGCCCTGCCGCGGCTGCACGGCGGCCGCGACCGCCTGCGCGAGATCCCCGGCCGCGTCCCGCGCCTGTCGGAGATGCCGGTCGGCTGCCGCTTCGCCGACCGCTGCGAGCGGGTGGTCGACCGCTGCCGCAGCGAGATGCCGCTGTTGCAGAAGGCGCCGGGGCAGGATGACCCCGACCAGCTGGTCCGCTGCCACCTGCCGCTGCAGGCGCCGCCGGCCCCGGGGCTCGCATGACGGCGCCGCGCCCGCTGGTCGAGATTAACAACCTGAGCAAGCACTACCCGCTCGGCACGCGCCTTTTGCACAAGCCGGACGTGGTGCGGGCAGTGGACGGCGTCTCGCTGCAGGTGTGGCCCGGGCAGAGCCTGGGCCTGGTCGGCGAGTCGGGCTGCGGCAAGTCGACGCTGGGCCGCGCGGTGCTGCGCCTTGTCGAGCCGACCGCCGGGCAGGTGGTGATCGCCGGCACCGATGTGACCGCCCTGCCGCGCGGCGAGCTGCGGCGGTTCCGCCGCCAGGCGCAGATGATCTTTCAGGATCCCTACAGCTCGCTTAACCCGCGCATGAACGTGCAGCAGATCCTCGGCGAGCCGCTGCGCATCCACCGCCTGTGCAGCTCGCCCGCCGAGGAGCGCGAGCGGGCGGCGCAGCTGCTTGATCAGGTCGGGCTGCCGGCGGCCAGCCTCAGCCGCTACCCGCATGAGTTCTCCGGCGGGCAGCGCCAGCGCATCGGCATCGCCCGCGCCCTGGCGGTGCAGCCGCGCTTCATCGTCGCCGACGAGCCGGTGAGCGCCCTGGACGTGTCGATCCAGGCCCAGATCATCAACCTTTTGCGCGACATCCAGGCGCAACAGGGTCTGACCTACCTGTTCATCTCGCACGACCTGAAGGTCGTCGAGCACATGTGCGATCAGGTGGCGGTGATGTACCTGGGCCGCCTGTGCGAGGTCGCCGCCACGGAGCCGCTGTACTACCGGCCGCGCCACCCCTACACCCAGGCCCTGCTGGCGGCGATCCCCGCCCCGCCCGAGAGCGCCGACTATAGCCCCGATAACAGCGGCAACCCCGACCCGGCGGCCAGCGACCCGAGCACGCCCACCCCCGCGGCGCGCGAAGAGGCCCCGGCGCCGATCCTGTCGCCGTCGCGCCGCCCGAGCCGCCTGTTGCTGGTGGATGAGGCGCCGTCCCTGCTCAAGCCGCCGTCCGGCTGCGCCTTCCATCCCCGCTGCGCCCGCTATGCCGGGGCCGGCTCGCCCGCGGTGTGCCGCACCCAGGTGCCGGTGCTGCGCCCGATTGCCGACAGCCAGGCCGACGCCGCGGCGCCGCCCCACCACGTCGCCTGCCACCTGGCATGAACTGCGGATCTAGCGGACCGGCGCGGGTGTGGCTACCTTGTTCGCATGACCAACCCCGCTGACGCGCGCGCTGAATCCAAAGCCCAGTACGACACCTTCGACGATTTCCTCCAGGCGGCGATCCGGGACTACTACGAGCGCGGCTGGCAGCGGCCAAACTTCGTCGCCCTGCTCATCGCCTCGGGGCAGACCGGCAGCATGGCCAAAAGTGCCCTGGGCAGCACCGGCGGCCTCAAGCGGCTGGCGCTCGGCACCATGGGGATCATGGCGGTGCGGGTCATCCTGGTAAGGGTGATCACCGGGCCGCTCGGGCTGCTGCTCACCGGCGTGTCGGTGGCCTCGCTCATCGCGCTGTTTGTGCGCAACCAGCGCGAGATCATCGCCAAGACGGCGCGCTTCCGCGAGCTCATCGCCCGCACCCGCGATAGCTTTGAGGAAACCCAGACCGGCTACCGCCAAAACCGCCTGGACGCCCGCGAGCGCAACCTCATGGTCGACGGCCTGCTCAAGCGCTTCCTGCGCGAGTGCGACGAGATCTGACCCCGCCCCTCGCCCGCGCCATCGCCCAGCGTCGCCAAGAAGTTGCCTTTGTCGTAGCTCGCCCCTATCCTCACCGCCTGCCAAAACGACAGGGCGGGACTTGTGATGGAGAAGCTTAACGAAGTACTGGTTTCCTTGGATGCGGAGGCGCAGCACCGCTACCTGAGCTACGCGCTCTCGGTGATCACCTCGCGCGCGCTGCCCGACGTGCGCGACGGCTTAAAGCCGGTGCAGCGCCGCATCCTGTACGCGATGTATCACGATCAGCGGCTGCTCCCCGACGCCAAGTACCGCAAGTGTGCGTCGGTGGTCGGCGATGTGCTGGGCAAGTATCACCCGCACGGCGATGCCTCGGTGTACGAGGCGCTGGTGCGCATGGCGCAGGATTTCTCCTTGCGCTACCCGCTGGTCGACGGTCACGGCAACTTCGGCTCGCAGGACGGCGACGCCCCGGCGGCCTACCGCTACACCGAGTGCCGGCTGCGCCCGGCGGCGCTCACCCTGCTCGCCGAGCTCGGGCAGGGGACGATCGACTGGCGGCCGACCTTCGACGGGGTGCGCTCCGAGCCGATCGTGCTGCCGGCGCAGCTCCCCAACCTCCTGGTCAACGGCGCCCAGGGCATCGCCGTCGGCATGGCCACCGCGATCCCGCCGCATAACCTCGGCGAGGTGCTGGACGCCTGCCTGGCGCTCATCGACGACCCGAGCCTGGACACCCGGGGGCTCTTGCGCTTTGTCCGCGGCCCGGACTTCCCCACCGGCGGCGAGCTGCTCACCAGCAAGCAGGAGCTCGGCGAGATCTACGAGTCCGGCCACGGCTCGCTGCGCCTGCGCGCCACCTATCACATCGAGGAGCCGAGCGACCGCCGCGAGGGCAAGCGGATCGTCATCACCTCGATCCCCTACATGGTGGTGCGGGCCTCGATCATGGAGAAGATCGGCGAGCTATTCGCCGACAAGAAGCTGCCCATGGTCCAGGACTGCCGCGACGAGTCGACCACCGACGTGCGCATGGTACTGGAGCTCAAGCGCGGCTCCGAGCCGCAGCTGCTCATGGCCTACCTTTTCAAGAGCACGCCGCTGCAGGCCAGCGTGCAGGTAAACCTCACGGCGCTGGTGCCGACCAAGAACCCCGAGATCGGCACCCCGCAGAAGCTGTCGCTGCGTGACTGCGTGCGCCACTTCCTCGACTTCCGCTTCGCGGTGGTGCGGCGGCGGCTGGAGCACGCGCTCGGCGAGCTGAACAAGCGCATTCATGTGCTGGAGGGCTTTGCCCGCGTCTATGACGCGCTCGATGAGATCCTCGCCATGATCCGCAAGAGCGACGGCAAGGCCGACGCCAAGGCCAAGCTCGTCGAGCGCTACGGGCTCGACGAGGACCAGGCCGAGGCGATCCTCGAGCTGAAGCTTTACCGCCTGGCGCGGCTGGAGATCCAGCTCATCCGCGAGGAGCTGGCGCAGCGGCAAAAAGATCACCGCATCATCGACACCCTGCTAAAAAGCGACGAGAAGCGCTGGGAGCTGTTGCGCCGCGAGCTGTCCGAGCTGCGCGAGAAGTACGGCGACAAGCGGCGCACCCGCATCGGCGTTCTGGCCGAGGAGCCGGCCTTCGATCCGACGGCGTTTATCGCCCAGGAGGACTGCAACGTCATCCTCACCCGCGACGGCTGGGTCAAGCGCGTCGGGCAGCTCAAGGACATAAGCAGCACCCGGGTGCGCGAGGGCGACGAGGTGATGACGGTGCTGCTTGGCTCGACCAAGGAGCTGGTGGTGTTCTTTAGCAGCCGCGGCTCGGCCTACGTCTGCCGGGCGCTGGACATCCCGGCCTCGACCGGCTACGGCGAGCCGGTGCAGAAGCTGTTCAAGCTCGACGACGGGGAGACGGTAGTCTCGGCGCTGTCGCTGGATCCGCGGGTGCGGCCGGCGGCCGAGCTGCAGATGCTGGCGCTCACCCGCGGCGGCCTGTCGCTGCGCTTTAGCCTGGCGGCGCACAGCGAGGTCTCGACCCGCAGCGGCCGCCTGTTTGCCCGCGTCAGCGAGGGCGATGCGGTGCTCGCGGTGCGCCCCTGCCGCGGCGAGGCGGCGGTCACCGCGGCCACCGCGCTCGGCCGCACCCTGACCTGCAAGGCCGAGGAGGTGCCGGTGCTATCCGGGGCCGGCAAGGGCGCCCACTTCATCAAGCTGCAGGAGGGCGACCGCGTGCTCGGCTTCAGCGTCGGCGAGCCGCTGGTGGTCGAGACCGACAAGGCGGCGACCCTGTCGCTGGGCGGCAGCGCCGCCGATCTCACCGCGCGCGGCGGCAAGGGCAAGGAGCTTCCGAGGCGCGCCAAGCTGGCGCGGGTGGTGACCCCGCCGCCGACCCTGCCGCAGGGCGCGACCGCGCGAGCCAGCAGCCCCGCCGCCAGCGCGCCAGCCGCCAGCAGCGAGGACGGCGACGGGCCCGACGGGCCCGGCCCCGGCAAGGCGGGCAAGAGCGACTTCGGACCGCTGTTCGGGTCCCGCTCCTAGGGCGGAACCTTAGAGGTTGTGGATGTCCAAGAGCAGTAACTACACCGAGCAAGACATCGTCGTACTAGAGGGCCTGGAGCCGGTGCGCAAGCGCCCCGGCATGTACATCGGCGGCGTCGACAGCCGCGGCTACCACCACCTGCTGTGGGAGATCGTCGACAACGCCGTCGACGAGGTGATAAACGGCTTCGCCTCGACGATCAAGGTCACCCTGCACAAGGGCCTGCAGGCGGCCACCGTCGATGACAACGGCCGCGGCATTCCCGTCGGCGTCATGCCCAAGTACGGCAAGTCGGCGCTGGAGATCATCTACACCACCCTGCACTCGGGCGGCAAGTTCGGCTCGGGCGGCTACACCCACTCGGGCGGCCTGCACGGCGTCGGCGCCTCGGTGGTCAACGCCCTGTCGCAGGAGCTGTGGGTGCGCGTCCGCCGCGAGGAGAAGGAGTTCGAGCAGGGCTACGCCCGCGGCGCTCCCACGACCCCGGTGCGCACCGTCGGCAAGGCGCGCGGCAGCGGCACCAAGATCTACTTTCACCCCGATCCCGAGATCTTCGGCGAAAAGGCGCGCTTTGACGCTGAGCTCGTACGCGAGCGGCTAGAGGCCAAGAGCTACCTGCACAAGGGGCTGCGCCTGGTGTTCGTCGACGAAGAGGCCGGCACCACCCAGGAGTTCGCGCACCAGGGCGGCATCGCCGACTACCTGCAGAAGCTGGTGGGCGACCGCGGCAAGCCGGCGCAGAACCCGGCCGTGTACCTGGCCCGCGAGCCCGACGGCGAGTCGGGCACCCGCTTCGAGCTGGCGTTCTGCTGGACCGAGTCCACCGACGAGTTCATCCGCAGCTTCGTCAACGGCATCCCCACCTCGTCGGGCGGCAGCCACGAAAACGGCCTCAAGGGCGGCGTCGTCAAGGGGGTGCGCAACTACATCGACACCCACGGCCTTTTGCCCAAGGGCCTGACGCTGTCGGCCGAGGACATCCGCGAGGGGCTGTGCGCGATCCTGTCGTGCTACGTGCGCGAGCCGCAGTTCCAGGGGCAGACCAAGGAGCGCCTGAACAACCCCGAGATCACCGGCGAGCTCGATGGCGCGATCCGCACCTTCGTCGAGAGCTGGCTCAACAACAACAAGACCTACGGCGAGGCGATCGTCGGCCGCATCATCCAGGCGGCGCGCGCCCGCGAGGCGGCCAAGGCGGCGAGCCTGGCGGTGCCGCGCAAGTCGGTGGTCAGCCACCGCCTGAACTTGCCGGGCAAGCTCGCCGACTGCTCGTCGTCCGATCCCAGCCAGTCGGAGCTGTTCATCGTCGAGGGCGACTCGGCCGGCGGCTCGGCCAAGCAGGGGCGCAACCGCCGCACCCAGGCCATCCTGCCGCTGCGCGGCAAGGTCCTCAACGCCGAGCAGGCCTCGACAAGCAAGCTGCTCTCGAACAAGGAGCTGCAGGACATCGTGTCGGCGCTCGGCTGCGGCCTGGGCGACAGCTTCGATGCGAGCAAGCTGCGCTACGGCCGCATCTTCCTCCTCATGGACGCCGACAGCGACGGGCACCACATCTCGACGCTGCTCCTCACATTCTTTTACCGCTACCTGCCCAAGCTCATCGAGGGCGGGCACGTCTTCCTCGCCCAGCCGCCGCTTTACCGCATCGACGTCGGCAAGGAGACCCACTGGGTCCTGGACGACCCCAAGAAGGACGAGCTGCTCGCCAAGCTGCCCAAGAACGCCCGCCCCGAGATCCAGCGCTTCAAGGGCCTCGGCGAGATGATGCCGCAGCAGCTGTGGGCGACGACGCTCGATCCCAAGCGGCGGGTCGCGCTGAAGGTGACGGCGGTAAACCGGGAAGAGACCGACCGCGTGCTCAACGAGCTGCTCGGCAAGGACCCCTCGGCGCGCTTCCGCTTCATCATGGAGCGCGCCGCCGACGCCCAGAGCATCGACGTGTAGCCGCGCGCCGCGGCAGGCCCTTTAGAGGGACTCCGGCTCCCGCGGTGTAGCCGCGCGGCGGCGGGCCGTCTAGAGGGACTCCGGCTCGGTGGCCGCAGACTCGGCCGACGCGGCGCGCTTGGCGGTGCGGCGGTGGTGCGGGCGCGGGCTCGGGCTCGGGCTGCCCGCCACTGCAGCGTCGCGGTCGCGGTGACGGTGGCGGCGCGTCGGCTGAGGGAGCGCGGTCGGGGCCAGCTCCAGCGGTCGCGCGCTGTAGCCTGCCGGCGGCGGCTCCTCTTCACTGCCGGCGGCGCCTCCGGGGTCTGGCCGCGGCGGCAGGAGCAGCACCGGCGCCGCACTTGCCGACGCAGCGGGCCGGGTCGAGGGCGACTGCGGCCCCTGCACCGTGCCCTGACCGAGCCCGAGCAGCTTGGGCGGCGGCTTCTTCTGCCACAGGAGCGCCGCCACCCCGGCGGCGGCGAGGATGCACGGGGCGACCCACCAGCGCCGCCGCAGCGGGAACACCGACAGCGGCCGGGTCTCGCGCCCGCTCAAGGTCGCTGTCGAGTCGACCATCGAGGACAGCGCCGTCGGCCCCACCGCCAGCAGGCGGGCCGAGAACAGCTCCAGCTGCATGCCCGGGGTGATCGCGATGACAATCGGCTGCAGGGCGCGCAGCACGACCCCGGCGTCGGCCGGCCGCTGCGCCGGATCGCGCGCCAGCATCTGCGAGACCAGGGTCTGCAGCGCCTCATGGAACTTGCCGCGCGGCAGAAGCTCGCTCAAGGTCAGCGCCGGCCGCACCACGCGCGCCATGGCCGCCATCGGTGAGGTCGTGGCCACGCTCTCGCCCCACGGCAGCCGCCCGGTCAGCGCCTCGGTAAAGATCACCCCCAGCGCGAACACGTCCGAGCGCAGCGTCGCCTCGCCGCCCTGCAGCTGCTCGGGGGCCATGTAAAGCGGCGTGCCCAGGGTCTTGCCGTCCTCGGTCCGGCGCGCCGCCGAGGTGAGGCGGGCGGCGATGCCGAAGTCCAGGACCTTGATGACCTCCTCGGTCCCCGACTCGGTCTGCTTGCGGGCGATGAAGATGTTGTCCGGCTTGAGATCGCGGTGGACGATGCCGCGGCCATGGGCGGCGGCGACGGCGCGCACCGCCGGCAAAAGGAGCTCAAGGACATACGGGGCGGGCAGCGGGCCCTGGCGCTGCAGCCGGGTCTCTAGCGTCTCGCCGTCGAGGAGCTCCATGGCAATGTAGGCCTGGCCATCGGCGGCGCGGCCGGACTCGAAGATCGTCACCGCGTTGGGGTGATCGATGGAGCTGGCGATCTGCGCCTCACGCTCGAAGCGCTTGACCATCTCCGGGTTGTCCAGGTGGTCGGCGCGCAGGATCTTGAGCGCGACCTGGCGCCCGACCCCGGGCTGGGTGGCGGCGAACACGTCGCCCATCTGGCCAAAGCCGAGCTGCTCGCCAAGCACATACTTGCCGGCGAAGATGCGCTCGCTGGCGATAAGCTCGGCGCCGTCGCGCGCGCAGAAGTCCCCCTCCTCGGCGTCTTCGGTGTACACCGTCTGGCAGCGCGGGCACAGCTTGCCGCGGGCCATCGGCGGCGGCTGAACACCCGAGCTGGTAGGGCTCTTCGGCTGGATCTGGGGCATCGCTGGGTTTCCGCCTCGACTCCTTCCTGAGCACAGACTCCGCGACGCGGGGTCTTATTACTAGAATATCAAGCTTGCGCGCCTCGCGTCGGCATTTTCCGTCTGCAGCCGGCGCGGCGGCGGGCGGCGGGACGACTGCGTGGGCCTGACCGGGCGGCGGCGGTCCGGGCACAGGTATGCCGATGCCGTCGGCGCGCGCCCAGTGTAGACTGCGACCGCACGACCTCTTTGCCAGAAAGGGAGGCTCGTCCAGGTCCCAGCGCCATGAAGCCCACCGCCCTTTCCGCGCCCGCCGCCAGCTCGGGTCGAGCCGCCTCGGCCCTGCCGGTCCCCGCCCTGCCGCCGCCGGCTACCGCTGAGGAGTTCTGCTACCAGCTTCTCACCCACGGCGAGCTCGCCGTCAAGCTCACCCCGCCGCGCCGCCCCGACGGTCGCCTGCTGCCGCTGACGGTGGACGCGCCGCCGCGGCGGCTCAGCGAGCCGGCGCGCACCGCCGAGCTGCGCATGCGCCCCGGGGCCGAGCCGCTGCCGGGCCTGGGTCGGCTGCGCGACCCGCAGGCGCGGGCGCTGTGCCTTGAGCGCTTCGCCCACCACGAGCTGCAGGCCATCGAGCTCTTTGCCTGGATGCTGCTCGCCTTCCCGGGGCCGCCGCTCCCCCCGGGGCTGCGGCGGGCGATGCTGCTCACGCTCGAGGAGGAGCAGGCGCACCTGCGGCTCTACCTCGACCGCCTGCACGACCACGGGTGGGGGCTTGGGCGGTCGACGCTGTCGGACTACCTGTGGCAGCACCACGAGGGCGTGCTGCGGGCGCCGCAGCCGGCGCTGGCGTTCCTGTGCGCCATGGGCCTGACCTTCGAGCAGGCCAACCTCGACTTCACCCTGCTTTACCGCGACGGCTTCCGCGCCGCCGGGGACGAGGCGAGCGCCCAGGTCCTGCAGCGCGTCCACGACGAAGAGATCCGCCATGTGCGGGTGGCCATGCACTGGCTGCGCCGCCTCAAGGACCCGGCGTGCAGCGAGGTGGAGACCTACCAGGCGGCGGTGCCCTTCCCGCTGTCCGCGGCGCGCGCCAAGGGGCGGCGGTTTGACATCGCCGCCCGCCACCGCGCCGGGCTGCCCGACGCGTTCATCGCCCATATCCGCTCGGCGCGGCCCTACGAACCTCCGGCCGTCCCGCCGGCCGTCCCGCCGGCCGCGACAGTTCAAGACGGCGAGCAGCCGGATTCCGCTAGCCGCGGCCAGCGGCTGTGGCTCTTGCCCAACCTCGGCGCCGAGGAAGAGCGTCCGCTGCCGGCCGCGGCGCGCGGCTTTCTGCGCGGGCTCATCGGCGCCTGGGCGACGCTGTTTGCCGCCGACTCCGGAGGCGGGCTGCCACTGCTGCTGCCGCCCGGCGAGGCGGCGGCGCAGGACCGCTGGCGCGCGGCGCTGCACGCCGAGCAGGCCGGCCCGGCGCTCGCCTGCCTGCGCGGGCAGGCCGGATTTGTCGCCTGGCTCGGCACCGAGCAGGCCGCCGCCCAGGCCGCCGCCCAGGGTCACACCCTGCGCGGTCCGGCGCCGACGGTGGTGTCGCAGGTGCACGACAAGGCCTTCGCCCACCGCCAGGGGCTTGCCCTGGGTCTTGTGCCGCCGGCCCTGCAGGGACTCATCTGCGAGCTGTCTGCCGACGAGCTCCTCGGTGCCGAGGCCGCGCCGGCGATCGAGGCCCGGGTGGCCGCCTGGCCCGCCTGGACCTGTGGCCACTTCACCTTGAAGCCGCGCCACGGCACCAGCGGCCGCGGCCGCGTCATGGGCACCGGCACCCTGCCGGTGCCGCGCCTGCCGCTCGCGCCCGGGGCGACGCACCCGGCGCTGGCCCAGCTGGCGGCGCGCGGCGGCTGCCTGCTGGAGCCCTGGCTGCAGCGGCTGCGCGACCTCTCGCTGCAGCTGTATGTGCACCCGCAAGGACGAACCGAGGTGCTAGGGACCACGACCCAGATCGTGACCCCAAGCGGCCAGATCCTCGGCAACCGCGGCGTGCTGCGCGATGGCCAGATCCTCTCGGGAGCCCCCGACTCCGACGAAGCCGAGCTGCAGCGGGCGGCGGCGGCGCTGGGGGCGGCGGCGGCGCAGGCTGGCTTTTACGGCGTCGCCGGCATCGATGCCTTCGTCTTCCGCGGCCCGAGCGGCGAGGCGCTGCTGCGACCGGTGGTCGAGCTCAACGCCCGCTTCACCACCGGCACCATCGCCGTGGGCCTGGTCCGGCTGGCCGAGCGTGTCGGCCTCACCACCGGGCTCACGGCCTGGGCGCTGCTGCTAAAAGCCAGGCCCGAGCTGCCCGCCGCCGACCCACGCGAGCTGCGTACCCTCACGCCGCTAGGCCACGGACCGACGCTGGTCCTGGCCCAGACGGCGGCGCGGCTCGACGCCTGGCTGAGCAAAAAGTAGCCGCGGCGCTGTGTACGCGCCCCGCAAGCTCGTCGGCACCGCGGGGCCGAGCAGAAGCTTGTGGGGATCTGCGCTCAGCGCCCCGGGGTGATGATTTTGGTGTTAGCGGGGGGCGTGAAGGCGAAGCGGCTGTCGTCGATGCCGGTCTTGGGGTTGGTCTCGATGGCCGAGAACACGATGTGGTTGCTGCCGCCCTGCTGGTCGTAAAGGAGCGTCTCCTTCACCAGGTGGGTCGTTGGGCTTACCACAAAGACCAGGTAGCGGTACTGCGCGGTGGCCACCTTGGGCACCAGCTTCAGCACCAGATCGCCAGCCTCGCCGAGCGCCTGGCCGTCGAGGTAGCTGACCTCGAAGTCGTCGAGCAGCTTGCCGCGCCCGAACAGGAAGCTCACCTGGGTGGGCAGCTGCGATGAGGACAGCGACTGCTTGAACGCCTGCTCGTCCTCAGGCTCGTAGACCCACAGGTTGGTGCCGTCGGCGACAAACAGCTTCTTTTCCGGCTTCTCGTAGTCCCAGCGCATCTTGCCAGGCTTTTTGAGCAGCACCGTCCCCGAGGCCTGGCGCTTGCCGGTCGGGCCGGCCAGGGTCTGGGCGAACTTGGCCTTGATCGCGCCCGTGCGCTCGTACTCCTTCTGCAGCTGACCTACGACCACCGCGGCCGCCGGGCGGGCCGGCGGCGGCGCGGCATCGGTGGTCGGGGTCGCGGCCGCCGGGGCCGCCGGGGCCGCCGTCTTCGCCCCTGGAGCCGTCTTGGCCGCCGGGACCGTCTTGGCCGCCGCGCCGGCCGGGGTCGCCGCCTTGGCGGCCGGGGTCGCGGCCGGGGTTGCGGCTGGACCGGCGGGGCTTGCCGCAGCGGCCTTGGGCGGAGCGGCCGGGGTCTCGGCCGCCGATGCCGCCGCGCCGGCCAGGGTCAGGCTGAAAGCGAGCAAGAGAGAGCTAGCACTGCGCATCACATTTTCCTCGTTTGGGCCCCGTCTGTCATGGTACTGGCGGCGCGCTCGGACCGCTTGGCAAATTTTGCCGCGCCACCCTTAGAACCTAGCGCAGTTCTTCATGCTGCGGGCGGCCGCCCCGCGCAGCAGGCCCCGCCAGCGCCGCCAGGCTTTTGCTCTTGCGACGAGAGCAGGCTTTCGATTCTTCACAAGATGAATAGACTCTGGACATGGCGCTGGTGCTGCTGGTCGAAGATGAGCGAGCGATCGCTGAGTCGCTGGAGTTCGCGCTGCGCCGCGATGGCTTCCAGGTCTGCCACGCCGCCACCCTCGCCGCGGCGCAGGGGGCGCTCGGGCAGAGCGACCTGGTGGTGCTCGACCTGATGCTCCCCGACGGCTCGGGCTTTGACCTTTTGCGCGACATGCGCGAGTCGGGGCTGCGCACGCCGGTGATCATCCTGTCGAGCCGCGAGGAAGAGGCGGATCGGGTGGCCGGTCTGGAAGGCGGCGCCGACGACTATGTCATAAAGCCGTTCTCCCCGCGCGAGGTGGTGGCGCGGGTGCGGGCGGTGCTGCGCCGCGCCGCCCCGAGCCGGCCGCTTACCACCACCAGCCCCGCCGCCGCCGCCCCGAGCCCGCCGCCGCCGGCAAGCTCGGAGGCAAGCCCGGTGCCGCGCCCGGCGATCCCGCTGGTCGTCGATGCCGAGACCCGCCGCGCCTTCTACAAAGGGCACCTGCTCGATCTGACCCGCACCGAGTTCGATCTGCTGCGCGCCCTGGGCAGCGCCCCCGAGCGGGTGTTCACCCGCCAGCAGCTGCTGGACCGCATCTTCGGCGAGGGCTACGCGGTCACCGACCGCACCATCGATGCCCACATCAAGGCGCTGCGCAAAAAACTGCACGCCGCCGGCGCCGACCCCGAGCTCATCGAGACCGAGCGCGGCGTCGGCTACCGCCTGCGCGACATGGACTAGGCGGCGGCATTTCGGGTTAGCTTCAGCGGATGGAAATGGCGGTGCCGGTCCTTACCGGCGTTCTGCTTCTTTTGTTCAGCGGGTTTGTGCTGCTGCGCCTCTTGCGCAGCGTGCGCCGCGGGCTGTCGATCCGCATGCAGGTGTTCGTCGCCATGGCCGCGGTGTCGGGCGGCTTCGCGGCGCTGCTTGGGGTCATCGCGGTGCAGCGGCTGGAGCTGCGCGCCTCGCGCCTGTTTACCGAGGTCGCCAAGGAGCACGCCGAGCTGCTGGCGCGGGTGCTGGCGGCCACCGACCGGCCGCTGCCCGAGGCGGTGCCGATGCTGGCCAAGGCGCGCTTGTTCGAAGTCCGCCCCGAAGGGCTGCGGGTCGAGGTGCGCGACAGCCGCGGCAGGCTGCTATACGCCGCCGGACCCGAGCGCCGCATTGGCCTGCCGCAGACCGCCAAGGTGCTGCTCGCAAGCGACGGCTCGGAGCTTGGCGAGGTGCGGGTGCTGCGGCAGAGCCTGGGGCTGCGGCAGATCCTGCGCGAGGTGGCGGCGCGCGCCGCCGTGCTGGCGCTGCTGCTGGTCATGGGCACGGCGTGCGCCTCGGCGCTCATCGGCCGCGCGATCGCCAAGCCGATCGAGCGGCTGACCCTGGCGGCGTCGCGCATCGCCCAGGGCGAGCGGCAAGCGGTGCTGCCGCGGCCCTTCGGGCGCGAGGTCCGCACCCTCACCGCCGCCGTCGAGTCGATGCGCCGCGAGCTGGAGGGCCGCCACCTCGCCGAGCGCCTGGCCGTGGACCTGTCGCACGAGCTGAAGAACCCGGTGGCCGCCATCCGCGCCGCCGCCGAGGTCCTCGCCGACGGCGCCCTGGAGGAGCCCGAGACCGCGCGGCGCTTCATCGGCCGCATCCTGGAGGCGACCCAGCGCGTCCTCATCCTGGTCAACAACCTCCTCATGCTGACCCGCCTGCAGGCGCGGGGGGTGACCGCCGAGCCGGTTGATGTCGCTGAGCTGGCGCAGAAGTCGGCCGACGCGCACGCGGCGCAGGCGCACAAGCGCAACCTGCAGCTGCGCGCCGAGACCAGCGGCCCGGCGCTGGTCCGCGGCGATCCGGTGTGGCTGCGGCGGGCGCTCGACAACCTGGTGGACAACGCCCTGGCCTTCGCCGAGCCGAGCCTCGCCCGGGAGCCCGGCGAGCGCCTCGCCGCCGCGGGCTCGCCGCCAGGCGCTGGCAGCGCTGCCGAGGTGCTGATCGTCGTCCGCCAGGACGAAAACTACGTCCGGGTCGAGGTTAAAAACCATGGCCGCGGCATCGCCCCCGAGGTCCGCGACCGCCTGTTCGAGCGCTTTGTCACCACCCGGCGCGACACCGGCGGCAGTGGCCTGGGGCTGGCGATCGTCGCCGCGGTGGCCGAGCAGCACGGCGGCAGCGTCGAGGTCGTGGCGCACGGACCGCCGCAGACCTGCCTCGCCCTTTTGCTGCCGCGCCTGGCCTCACCCCTTCACCAGATCTTCCCCTAGCCTTCGTGCGCCCTTCATGTGCAGTGACCAAAGTGCTAAGGAAGCGCGACCGGGGGCCAAGCAAGTTGGCCGCCTGGGAGTGCAGATGTTCAGGAGCTTAACTTAAATGAAGAGACTACCAAACCACGTCGCCATCGTCATGGACGGCTGCCTGCAGTGGGGCCAGCGCAGCGGCCAGGACGCGCGGGCGAGCCTGCTCGCCGGAGCGCTGGCGACCTACGAGACGATCACCGCGGCGCAGGATCTGGGCCTGCGCTACCTCACCCTGCTCCCCGGCAAGGAGCGCATCGCCCCGGCGCTCGCCTGGGACCTTCTGGCCGAGGCGCTGCGCACCTACGGCGACAGCCTGCGGCGGCGCGGGCTGCGCCTCTTGCCGGTGGGCGAGCTGACCTCGGCGCCGGAAGAGGTGCGGCGGATGCTGGCCGCGCTGCATGCCGACAGCGCCGGCAGCTCGGGGATGCAGGTGAGCCTGGCGCTCGGCTACAGCGGGCGCGGCGATGTGGTGCGGGTGGCCCGGCAGCTGGCGGCAGCCGTCGCCGCCGGACGGCTGGCCCCCGAGGCGATCACCCCGGAGGCGATCCAGCGGCTGCTCACCACGGTCAACCTGCCCGAGCCGGATCTCATCATCCGCACCGGCGGCCGCCGCCGCCTGGTCGATGCGCTGACCTTCGAGGGAGCCTACGCCGAGCTGTTCTTCTCCGCCGCCCTGTGGCCCGAGTTCTCGGCCGCCGAGCTGCAGCGGGCGCTGCTCGACTACGCCCAGCGCGAGCGACGGTTCGGCAAGATCTCCGAGCAGGTGCAGGGCGGTCTGGCCGCCGCGGCCTGGAGTCCGTCGCTAGCCAGCCCCCTGTAGCCAGGAAACGGCAGCAGCACCCGGCGGCAGGCCGCGGCTGCGCAGAAACCTTCCGCAGCGCGGAAGGGCTGCCGCCGCCCGGGCCGGGGCTTGGCTGCGTTCAAGGCCCGCGGCGACCCGCTGGGTCTTATGTCGAGCCTGAGAGTGCCTACAAGGCTTAGCAGGCTGGGCAAAACTGCTATGGAAGCGGACTGCTCTCCGACGGGAAAATATTTTCCCCGGAGTCCGTCGGTCCACTTCCATGCCCTGGGGTGCCCTCAGGGCATGATGTCTACTCCGCGACCCGAGCTCGGCTCCGGCCGTGCTCATAGCCAAGAGGCTGCTCCGCGCGCCCGAACCTGAACTCGGCCGCTCGCTATGCTTTGTCACAGCCTGTAGCGAGCAACCCCGGCTGCTTAAGGAGGCGCGAGAGCCAGCGAGCGCCGGCGCCAGCGGCCCGGGAGCCGTGAGCACCAGCGCGCAGCGACGACAGCGTTAGACGGAGTCCGCTTGGTCAGAAATTCTTAGCGACGACCGTGGCTCGGCGCGGCAGGCGCGGGGTGGTAGGCCGGCGCGGGCGCGGGATGGTAGGCCGGCGCCGGCGCCGGGTGATAGGCCGGGGCTGGCGCGGGGTGGTAGGCCGGCGCGGGCGCGGGGTGATAGGTCGGCGCCGGCGCGGGTGCCGGATGATAGGCCGGCGCAGGCGCTGGGTGGTAGGCCGGCGCGGGCGCAGGCGCTGGGTGGTAGGTCGGTGCGGGCGCCGGGCCAGGATGGTAGGCCGGCGCGGGCGTCGGGTGGTAGGCCGGCGGGGTATAGCCGGGCGACGGCTGCCACGAGGGCCGATTGTAGCCGGGAGCCGGGCTCGGGTAGCTCGGGTGCGGATAGGAAGGAGCCGGGCCCGGGTGCGGATAGGGCTGCCCCGGGCTAGGCGCCGGGCGGGGATATCCTGGGCCAGGCCCCGGATAGCCGGGCCGCTGATATCCGGGCGCCGGTGCCGGGAAACCTGGCCGCTGATACCCGGGCCCCGGGAAGCCGGGCCGCTGATACCCCGGCCCGGGATAGCCGACGCCAGGACGCGGTCCAAAGTAGGGGCGCTGCTGCAGCGGGACTCCGGGGCGCACCACGACCTGCGCCCGCGGCATCGCATGACCCAGCGTTCCAAGCGGGATCGGCGAGACCCGCAGCGTCGGCAGGAAGTGCGACGGCGGACCGACGATGATGCGGGTCGAGCCGATCGAGCGGTAGTCGTTGGCGATCGTCGTCCGCTGGTAGAGGTTGGGCAGGTAGGACGGCGCCACCCGGATCAGCCGCGGCGCCGTCAGCTGCCCCGCGGCGACGAAGTTCCAGCTGTGACCGCGCCAGCCGTAGCCCGGCGGGGCGATGCGCACGCCGCGCGGCGGCAGCGGCGCCCAGCCGACATAGCCGCCGCCGGCCCGCCAGTGCACCCACGCCGGACCCCAGACGCGGCCGGGAATCCAGCTCCAGCCGTAGCCGCCGATCTGCAGCCAGCGGCCGTAGTGGAACGGCGCCCAGCCCCAGCTGTGATCCGAGACCCACGTCCAGCCGTAGTCGCTAAGGACCCAGCGCCCGCCGCTATAGTAGGGGGTGAAGTCGGCCCCGACCTCAGTGGCTGAAGGCACCCAGACCTGGCCGTACTGCGGGCTGTTGACCCACTGGCCGTAGGGGCTCAGCGCGTCGCGGAAGTCCTGGTAGGCGGCAGGGTCGTAGCCGTCGTCAATCTGGTTATACTGGCTGAAGTCTTCATCTTTGGAGCAGTCGTAGCTCTGATTGTTGTCATCAAAGCAGACGCCCTCGGGAGGAGGCTGATAGACCTGACTGCCATCCTGGTTGTAGCCGGCGCTCGGGTCCTGCGGGTTGTAGCCGGCGCTCGGGTCGGGCTGGCCGTAGCCGGCGCTCGGGTCCTGGGCATCGTACCCGTAGTCCGTCGGACCCTCAGCGAGGGCAGCGCCCGAGGCGCCTCCAGTCACGAGCAGTGCCGCGGCGGCCAGTAGGTGGCGAATCGTGGTCTTCATAAAAGTTCTCCTACCTCTTGAAACGATTGTACGCCGCTGATCATTCAATGGGCACAAAGTGATGGTAAGGTCCGACGATCCCCGGGCGTGCGGCCAGTGCCGGCTGGCCGCGCGGTCGCGCACTGTCTGAATATTGCATGGCTCAAGTCGGCCGGGCTAGCCATACTCACGCGCGCGTACCCCAAAGCTCGGCAGGCAACCATCAAGAAAGTGTCTTGCCTTGCCCCGGAAAGGCTCCTATCGTTGATCCACTGTGTGCGTCCTAATGCTACGCCAAACTCGTGGCTCGGGGTTTACTCCCCGGAGCGGCCCAGACTCCATACTAGACCAGGCCGCGGCGCCCCGCTAACCAGCGCGGCCCAGGCCAGCCTGGGCCGCCGAGATAGCCCCGCCGCACCCCAATCAGAGAAACACAAATTCACAGCAGCACAGGCAAAGCAGCACAGGCAAAGCAGATAGCTAGAGCAGCATAGGCAGAGCAGTACTGACAAGCGCTGAGCAAATGAGGCTGAAGAGAAGGAGCAAATGAGTACTAAGTTGTTTGTTGGCAACCTGTCCTACTCCATCACGGAGCAGGAGCTGCGCGAAGCGTTCTCGCAGTCGGGACGGACCGTTCAGAGCGTGCGCATTGCCGTCGACCGTGAGACGCAGCGTCCGCGCGGGTTTGCCTTTGTCGAGGTCGCGACAGATGCCGATGCTGACTCGGCCATCAACGAGTGGAACAACAAGATGCTCGCCGGGCGGACGATCTTCGTCGAGAAGGCGCAAGAGCGCGCCCCCGGGGCTCCTCGACCCGCTCCTCGCCCTCGCCCGCCCGGGGCTCCCGGCGGTCCCACCGATGGCGCCGGTCCGCCGCGCCCCTTCGGCGGCCCGCCGCGCCCCTTTGGCGGCCCGCCGCGCCCCTTCGGCGGCCCGCCGCCGGCCATGATCGAGCCGCAGCGTGAGCACGGCCGCCGTCACAACGCCAAGCCCGAGCGCAAGGTCAAAGAGAAGAAGTCCCCGGGCCGCCCCGAGGAGCGCGAACGGGGCAAGTGGCGCTGGGATGGCAGCGACGACTACTAGCCAGCGCCAGGACCGGAGGCGCGGCCAGCGCCCCGGGGCTGCACCTGCAGGGCCCGCTAGGTCGGCCGAGCGTCAGCTTGGCTGGCGGAGCCGGCTTGTCTGAGCCCGCTGACCAGGCGCAGCCGCACCCTGTAGTGCGGCTCCTCGGCAAGAGCCGCAAGCAGGTGCTCGGGCTGATGTCCGGCACCTCGGCTGACGGGCTCGACTGCGCCCTCACCACCATCGAAGGACACGGCCTGGGCACGCGCGTGCTCGCGGTAAAGTCCAAGACCCTGCCCTATACTGCCGCGCAGCGCGATTTCATCCTCTCGCTCTTTCAGCCGACCGTTACCCCCAGCCAGCTGTGCCAGGCGTCATTTC
This sequence comes from Polyangia bacterium, assembly GCA_044222245.1. GTDB lineage: Bacteria > Myxococcota_A > Polyangia > Palsa-1104 > JAEUJZ01 > CALFML01. The sequence goes on from JBGANQ010000024.1 coordinate 34,724, forward strand.
AGCTCGGGGAGCTGTTCGCTCAAGGGGCGCTGCGCTTCCTTGGCGACCTCGGCGTCGACCCGGCGGCGGTCGACCTGCTCGGCAGCCATGGTCAGACGGTCTGGCACCAGCCGCCCTCGGCCTGCCAGGCGGGCGAGGTCCCCTCGACCCTGCAGCTGGGCGAGCCGGCGGTGCTCGCGGCGCGCACCGGCGTCCTTACCGTAGGTGATTTCCGCGTCGCCGAGCTCGCCCTGCACGGTGAGGGGGCGCCGCTTGTGCCCTACTGCGACTTTCTCCTTTTCCGCAAGGCCGGGGTGCGGCGGGCGCTGCAGAACATCGGCGGCATCGCCAACGTCGCGGTGCTCGGCGACCGCCCCGAGGACGTGCTCGCCTTCGACAACGGTCCGGGCAACATGATCCTCGACGCCCTGGCGCCGGTCGCCTCGGGCGGCACGCTGGACTGCGATCGCGACGGTCAGCTGTCGGCGCGCGGGCGCCTGCAGCCGGACATCCTGGCCGCGCTGCTCGATGACGACTACCTGCGCCGGCCGCCGCCCAAGTCGACCGGCCGCGAGCGCTACGGCCGCAGCTTCGCAGAGGCGCTGCTCGCCCGCTTCGCCAGCTGCCCGCCCTGTGACCTTTTGCGCACCGCGGTCGCCTTCACCGCCCACGCCATCGCCGACAGCCTGCGACCCCTGGGCATCGCCGAGCTATGGGTGAGCGGCGGCGGCGGCCACAACCCGACCCTGATGGCCGAGCTGCAGCGGCTGCTCGCGCCGGTCCCGGTGCGCCCGCTGACCGCGCTCGGGCAGAGCCTGGGCCTGGCCGTCGACCTCGACAACAAGGAAGCGGTGGCGTTCGCCGTCCTCGCTGTCCAGGCGCTGCACGGCGAGCCGGCCAACCTCCCGCAGGTCACCGGCGCCCGCGGGCAGGCGATCCTCGGCAAGCTGTGCCTGCCGCCCCGGCTGACGCTGCGCCCCGCCTGACGCTGCGCCTCGATAAAGCGCCGCCCCACCGCCCCCGCCCCTAGCCGTTGCCAGGCGGTGTGATATAACGCCCGGCCATGCAAGCTAACTCTGCCGCCTTACCGGCTGCTCCGTCGCCGACTGAAGCCGCCGCGCCCGCCTGGAGCGTGGCCCGGATTCGCGAGATCCACGACCTGCCGCTCCCCGAGCTGCTCTACCGCGCCCAGACCGTGCACCGCCAGCACCACCGGCCCGAGCAGGTCCAGCTGTGCACCCTCCTGTCGGTCAAGACCGGCGGCTGCGCCGAGGACTGCTCGTACTGCCCGCAGTCCTCGGCCCACGACGCGATGGACGCCGAGCGCTTCCTGCAGGTCGACGAGGTGCTGCAGAGCGCCCGCGCCGCCAAGGCCGCCGGGGCGACCCGCTTCTGCATGGGCGCCGCCTGGCGCGAGATCAAGGACGGCCCCGCCTTCGACCGCGTCCTGCAGATGGTCGGCGGCGTGCGCGAGCTTGGCATGGAGGCCTGCGTCACGCTCGGCATGCTCAACGAGGACCAGGCGCAGCGGCTGGCCAGCGCAGGCCTTACCGCCTACAACCACAACCTCGATACCTCCAAGTCGTTTTACGGCAACATCATCACCACGCGCACCTATGAAGACCGGCTGGCGACGCTGCAGCGGGTGCGGCAGGCGGGGATCTCGGTGTGCAGCGGCGGCATCATCGGCATGGGCGAGTCGGTGGACGACCGCTGCGCGATGCTCCTCACCCTGGCCAGCCTCGACCCGCAGCCCGAGAGCGTGCCGATTAACGCCCTGGTGCCGGTGGCCGGGACGCCGCTGGCCGACCGCCCGCCGGTCGACCCGCTGGCGCTGGTGCGCATGATCGCCACCGCGCGCATCCTGCTGCCAAAAAGCCGGGTCCGCCTGTCGGCCGGGCGGCTGCAGCTGTCGCGCGAGGCCCAGGTCATGTGCTTTGTCGCCGGGGCGAACTCGATCTTCTACGGCGACAAGCTGCTCACCACCGGCAACCCCGACACCGCCGCCGACCTCGAGCTGCTGCGCGCCGCCGGGCTCACCGTGGAAGCCGCCGCCAGCCCCGGCTCGTAGCGGCTAGTCGTTCTTCTTGGCCTGGGTGTAGCGGTCGAGCAGCCCCTTGAAGTCCTGCGCCGGGATGTCCTGGCGGGTGACGTCCTGCTGCTGGCCGAGGAGCTCCTTGATGTCGCGCAGATCCTCGTCGCTCAGGTCGCCTCCCTCGCCGTCGCGGGCGGGGGCGGCGAAGCTCGCGTCAAAGGGCACTGGCGGCATCGGCGTCGCTCGGGCGCGCCGGCGCGGCAGGGTGGAGGCGGGGGGGCTGCTGCCCGGCTGCTGGGATCTCGGCGTCTTGGGATCCGCCATGTTGTCGCGCTCCGCTGCTCAATAGACCGCTGGCTCGCTAGCTCGTTGTCCGCTGGCGCGGCCTGGGCCGGCCTAGACAACCGCATCGACAGCCAAGAGGGGTCCCTCTATACTCGCACGAATATGCGGGTCCCACTCCTTGATCTTTGTGGCCAATATCAAAAACTGAAGACGCCCATCGACGCCGCGGTGGCGCGCGTTTTGGCCAGCGGCCGCTACGTCATGGGACCCGAGCTGCAGTCCTTCGAGCAGGAGCTGGCCGCCTACGTCGGCACCAAGCACGCGGTCGCCGTCGCCTCGGGCACCGACGCCCTCCTATCGGCGGCGATGGCGCTGGAGATTGGCCTAGGCACAAGCTACAAGGGTCCGGGGCACGGCTTTGACACCGAAGGCGAGGTCGTCACCACCGCCTACAGCTTCTTTGCCACCCCCGAGACCGCGGTACGCCTGGGCGCCCGCCCGGTGTTCGCCGACCTCGCCGAGGACAGCTTCAACGCCGACATCGATGATCTTCTGAACAAGTGCAGCAGCAAGACCCGCGCCATCCTGCCGGTGCACACCTTCGGGCGGCGCCTGGACGTAGCGCGCCTTGTTGCCACCGGCATCCCGGTCATCGAGGACGCGGCGCAGACGCTGGTGCCCGGCATCGGCAGCACCACCGCCTGCGCCACCCTGAGCTTCTTCCCGACCAAGAACCTCGGCGCGGTGGGCGACGCCGGCGCGGTGGTCACCAGCGACTCGGCGCTTTACGAGAAGCTGCAGACGCTGCGCCAGCACGGCAGCAAACCCAAGTACATCCATCACCTGTGGGGCGGCAACTTCCGCATGGACCCCATCCAGGCGGCCATCCTGCGCGTCAAGCTGCCGCACCTGGACGCCTGGCAGGCCGAGCGCCGCAACAACGCCGCGCGCTACCGGCAAGCGCTCGCCGGCCTGCCGCTGCGCCTGCCCGAGGATCACCCCGAGCACGTCTACCATCACTTCGTCATCCGCGCTCCCCGCCGCGATGCCCTCAAGGCGTTCCTGGCCGCGCGCGAGATCGAGACCGAGGTCTACTACCCGCTCGCCCTGCACCTGCAGCCCTGCTTCGCCCAGCTCGGCTACAAGGCCGGGGACTGCCCGCGCGCCGAGGCGGCCGCAAACGAGGCGCTCGCCCTGCCGGTCCACGCCGAGCTCACCAGCGAGCAGCTCGAGTTCGTCGCCGAGTCGATCCGCGCCTTCTACAAGTAGGCCGCAGCGCGGATCGCCTTTTTACCCTGCAGCCTCCATGAACAGCCCTTAGCCCCTACTTTAACGCCATGACTACCTCTGCCCCGTCCGGCTCTGCCGCCAAGTCCACCCCTGCCCCGGTCAAGGTCGCCGTCGTCGGCGCCGGTTACTGGGGCGTCAACCACGTGCGCAGCTTCGCCCGCCTGCCCGGCTGCGAGCTGGCCCTGGTCTGCGATCCCGACGCCAAGAACCGGGCGCGGGCCGCCGGCCTGTGCCCCACGGCGCGCTTCTGCGACACCTACGAAGAGGTCCTGGGCGACCCCGCCATCGATGCGGTGGTGCTGGCGACCCCGGCGGTGCTGCACGCCAGCCAGGCGCTGGCGGCGCTCGCCGCCGGCAAGCATGTGCTGGTCGAAAAGCCGATGGCGCTGACCACCGCCGACGCCGAGCTCCTGCTCGAGCGCGCCGAGGCGGCGGGGCGGACGTTCATGGTCGGGCACCTGATGCTCTACCACGCGGCGGTGCTGCGCCTGCGCGAGATGATCCAGGCGGGCGACATCGGCGAGGTCTACTACCTTTACGCGCTGCGGGTAAACCTCGGCCGGCTGCGCCAGGACGAGAACGCGATGTGGAGCCTGGGGCCGCACGACATCTCGATCATCCTGTACCTGCTCAACCAGGTGCCGGTGACGGTGGCAGCGCGCGGGCAGAGCTACCTGCAGCCGGGGGTCGAGGACGTGGTGTTCCTGAACCTGGCGTTTGCCGACGGCAAGATGGCGCAGATCCAGCTGTCGTGGCTCGACCCGCGCAAGGAGCGCCGGCTGACCGTGGTCGGCGAGCGCCGGATGGTCGAGCTCGACGACGCGCACCCGACCGAGAAGCTGCGCATCTACGACAAGGGCTTCGCGCGTCCGCCCGAGTTCACCCAGTTCGGCGAGTTCCTGACCGTCCGCCAGGGCGACATCCACATCCCGCACCTGGACCTGCCCGAGCCGCTGCAGGTCGAGTGCCGCCACTTCATCAGCTGCATCCGCACCGGCCAGACGCCGCGCAGCGGGGCGCGCGAGGGGCTGCAGGTGATCCGGGTGCTGGCGGCGGCGCAGCGCTCACTGGAAAAGCACGGGGTCCCGGTCCCCATCGAGTAGCCAGGCGCGCAGCCAGCTAGAAGCATGATTCAGAACCGTCGCGAGGAGCCCCGAGCCGCGTGGCGCCCGCCCGCAGCGGCCTTTTGGCCGTGAGGACGGACGACGCGCGGATCGGGGCCCGCAGTAGGTTCTGAATCATGCTTCAGGCGTAGCCCCAGCGGCGGCGCAGCATCCAGTTGAGGCTGAAGCAGACGACGCCGAGGAGCAGCACGGCCCAGTTGTTCCACAGCTCGATGTCGCGGTGCTGGTTGACGTGGACGATGTGCGGCGGCTGGAAGTTGAGGCCGGACAGGCCGGCGCGATCGGCGTAGCTGCGCGCCACGCCCGAGGTGGCGCGGCTCAGCTGCTGCAGCAGGCGGTCATCGGCCTCGGGGTTTTCCAGCTCGCGGGCGGCGCCGCGCACCACGAAGACCTCGGTGTCTTCAGCGGGGCGGCCGCCGAGCAGGGCCCGCGCGGTGACCCGGTAGCCGCCGGGGGGCAGCGCCGGCCACTCGGTGCTGGCGGCCCCCTCTTCATCGGTGCGCACGGTGTGCGGGGGCGCCGGCGGCACCGGCACCGAGCTTGACAGCTCGGGGGTGCCGACGCGGGCGATGGACAGCGTCACCTCGACGCGCTGGGCGGGCTGGTAGTCGGAGCCGAAGGCCCGCACCTCGACGCGCACCGGCTGGTCGCGGCGGTACTCGGTGTCGCTGGTCTCGATGCGCAGAAGGCGCAGCGCGGGGTCGCGGATCAGCCAGCGGATCGCCTGCTCGTAAAAGCGCTGGTAGCCGCTGCCGCGGGCATCGCCCTCCTCACCGGGGGCGGCGCCGCCGGCGGCCGGGACGCTCGCCTGCGCCCGCTGGGTCACGGCACCAAAGCCCCACCGCCAGCTCGAGTCGGCCTGCAGGGCCAGGGTGCGGCCCTTGCCGAACTCGGCCACCGTAAGCACCGGCATCGGGTTGCCATCGGCGTCCTTGTGCTTGGGATGGGCCAGGAGCACGGTCGCCTGGGGGCGAGCGCGGGCGACCAGGTTCAGGCCCTCCAGCGGCGGCAGGGAGTCCCAGCGGGCGCTGTTTTCCTTGACGTCCAGGCGCAGCGCGGTGACGACGTGGCTCTTGCCGGCGGGGGTCAGGCGAGGGTGGAACGGCTCGGGATCGACCAGCGGCGGGCCGCCGGGGGCGGGCAGGCCACCGCCATCGTCGGGGTTTAGCACCACGGGCAGGATCTGGGCGAGCTCCGAGCCGTAGTAGCCGCCCGAGCTGAACGACAGGTCGCCGCCGATCATCGCCACCGCGCCGCCGTCGTTGACAAAGGGCACGATCGCCGGCTGCAGGTACTGGCCGCAGTAGGCGGTGTAGTTGAAGTTGTGCAGGATGATGAGGTCGAAGCTGCGCAGCTGCTCCTGGAACAGCTCCTCGCACGGGAAGGGGATGAGCGAGGTCTCTTCCGACGGCACCGGCTCCAGGTCGCTCGGCGAGCGGAGGATGAAGAAAGCGACCAGGTCGATGTTCGGATCGTGCTTGAGCAGCCCGCGCAGGAAGCGCGCGTCCCAGGTCGGGCGGCCGGCGACATGGACGACGCGGATCTTGTCGCGCACCACCTTGAGGATGAAGGTGCGGTGGTTGTTCTCGGCGATCGCCTCGCCGGGGAGCACGGGCGTGCTGATCTCGTAGAGGTACTTGCCGACGCGCTCGGGGGTAAAGGGGAAGATGACGCGGTACTCGCTCTGCCCGGGGCGCAGGTCGACATCGACGGTCAGCACGGGCACGCCGTCCCGCCGCAGGGTCACCGGCAGGCTGCGGCCCTGCCAGCCGGCGGCCTCGGCGTTTAAGACCTGCAGGCGAGCCTCGACCTCGACGGCGGTGCGGGCGAACGCGAACTGATCGGCCAGGACGCGGGCGATGGCCACGTCGTGCAGGCCGGGGCGACCGACCGCGACGGTGTGCACCGGCGCATCCAGGGTGCGCAGGAAGTCGCGGGTGTCGGCGTCGAACACCTCGGGCCGGCTGTCGGCCGGCGCGTCGCGGGCGGCGTCTTTTTTGCCGTCGCCGTGGGCGCCGGGGCGGCCGGGCTCGGGGGTGCGCGGGGAGCCCAGGGCAGCGTCGGAAGCCGAAAGCCGGCCGTTGTCCAGGCCATCGGAGAGAAGCACGACGCCGGCCAGATCCCGGCCCTCGTAGCGCTGGCGCACCGCGGCCAGCGCCTCGCGCACCCGGGTGGCGTCGGCGTGCGAGGGGTGGCCGCCGGGGCGGGTGAGCGACTCGGCGGTCGCCGGCTGCAGGCGGTCGCCGAAGGTGTAAAAGTCGATCTTGTGCTGGCCCTGCCAGCGCAGGAGCTCGGGCTGCTCACGCGCTAGCAGCGCCGCGGCGCGCGCCGCCCGGGTCTCGCCGCTGCCCTGCTCGGCCAGGCTCATCGACTCACTGGTGTCGACCAGCACCGCGATGTGGTTGGGCAGGCGGGTGACGTTGCGCAGCTTGAGCGCGGGCTGAAAAAACAGAAACAGCACCGCCAGCACGCCGCCGGTGCGCAGGGCTAAAAGCAGCCGGCGCCGCCGCCGGCTGTCATGGCGCAGCGCCCGCCAGGCGAGCAGCAGGGTCAGCGCCGCCACCGCCAGGGCGAAGCTGCGCGCCGGCCAGCCGAGCGGCACCATGAGGACGATGCGCCACTCGTTCCACTCACTGCCGAGCAGATCGAGCAAGCTCACGGCGCGCCTCCACCCGCCGGCGGCTCCGGGGTGCTCTTGGGCAGCGGCACCTGCCACGAGCGCCGCCGCATGATAAACGGCACGTGGACCTGATCCGCCTTGTAGTCCAGGCACAGCGCGTACATCGCCAGGTTGACGCCCAGGCGAAAGGTCTGCTCGCGCTGCAGCTCGCCGCCGGGGACGACGTCGTACTGCCACTGCCCGTAGCGGTCGCGCGCCCACGCCCCGCCAAGATCATTTTGCGAGTAGACCACCGCCGCCCGGCCGCCGATGAGCACCGCCTCCAGGTAGGGCAGCGCCAGCACTCGGCCGGCCGGCACGCGCAGGAGGTAAAACGAGCGGTAAAGGACGTGCTCGTCGGACAGTCGGCCGAGCGGGCTGCTCGGCAAGAGCCGCAGGAGCATCGCCCGCACCGACTGATCAAAGCCGCCGCCGGCGCGCCCCTCGGCGCTGTCGAGCAGCAGCATGCCGCCCATGGTCAGGTGGCGGCGCAGCCGGCCGAGATCCTCATCGCTCGGCATGGCGAAGGCGCGATCGCCGGCGAAGTACAAAAGCGGGTGGCGGTGCAGCTCGCCGACCTCGCTCAGGTGGAGCAGCGGCACCTCGGGGCTGACCTCGATCGAGGTGCGCTTCTCGACCTCCCACAGCATGCGCCGCAGGGCGTCCGGGCGCGGCACGCACCCCGCGGCCGCCCCGCCGGCACCCGCCGCCCCGGGGGCGTAGAGCACCTGGCCAATCTCCAGCCGATCGCGACCGGCAAAGCCGGCGGCCCGGCGCCCCGCCCCCAGCGAGGCGAGCGCCGCACCCGCCCCGGCCCGTAGCAGCAGCCGTCCGAGCTGCCGCCGCCCCAGCCCTGGCGAGCCGAGCGGCCCGCCAGGTTCACCCGGTGCGCCCGCGCTCGTCGGCAAGTCCGCGTCGGCCGGCGGCTTCAACATGAGATCTTGGTTCCGGCTCACGAGGGCTTGGGTCAGTTATAGCGAATTCTGCGCGGTCTGCGCGAGCGTTCCCGAGCGGGACGACCGGCGCCGCCGACCGCGGGAGGAAAAATTTCTGCCGCTTGTGCCGCTTGATCTGTTGCGGCCGGCGCGCCTACGATAACACGGCCACTCAAGATAGTTGATTGGCTTACTTAATGCAGCCTCCGACCCAGCCAGCTGGGCCGCAAGCGGAGCCGATGCCCCATGAACGAAGACGATCACATCTACTGGCAGGACACCCTGGAGTCCGTGCTCGCCGGCCGCTCGACGGGCCTTAAGTGTCCGTTCTGTTACGAGGGCTCGATCGAGGTCACCAAGCAGGAGCGCAAGACCCTGGTGAAGTGCCAGCGCTGCGGCCACTTCATCGAGGGACGGTTCGGCAACGACGAAGACATGCAGTGAAGGCCGGGGCCCGGCGCGGTGGCTGTGGGCGGCTGTGGGCGGCGGCGGCGGCTGTGGGCCGCGGTGGGCAGCTGTCCGCCGCTCGGCGCAGGGGTCAGCGGCGCGCCGCGGGCAATTTTGCACTGCGAGGTGCGGGGCCCGATCGGCTATATTCATGCTGCATTGATATCCAGGTTTTTTTGTTTTCTAAAGTACGCTTATGCGGGGGCAAGCGGGCTGACCGCAGCGCCGCTGCGCACTCCAGCGTGATTTGAGGAGCGACATCGAGATGGCGCGCAGCTTTCTTGGCAAGGGGTGGCGCTACCCGGTCATGATCGACCGCAACGGCGGGATGGCCAGCAGCGTCCTGGACGACCTGGTGCGCGAGTCCATCCTCATCATCCTGGGCACCGCGCCCGGCGAGCGGGTGATGCGACCCTACTTTGGCTGCGACATCCACGAGCTCTTGTTCGCCCCCAACAACGTCAACACCGCGGGCCTTGCCGCCCACTATGTGGTCGAAGCGCTGGAGAAGTGGGAGCCGCGCATCGAGGACGTGACCGCCGACGCCCTCCCCGACCCCGCCGAGCCGCACAAGCTGATGATCGACATCAAGTACAAGGTCCGCGGCACCAACGTCCTGCGGAACCTTGTCTATCCGTTTTATCTGCGCAGGAGCGATCAAGAATGATCCCGACGCCAAAGCTGGACGATCGGACATATGCCGACATCGTTGCCGAGGCGATCCGCCTGATCCCTCGGTACTGTCCCGATTGGACCAACCACAACCCCTCGGACCCGGGCATCACGATCCTCGAGCTGTGTTCGTGGATGACCGAGCTGATTCTTTATCGGCTCAACCGCGTCCCCGAGAAGAACTACCTGACGTTCCTCGACATGCTGGGGATCAAGCTCCAGCCGGCGCAGCCGGCGCGGGCGCTGCTCACCTTCGAGCTGGCCGAGGGCATCGAGCGGCAGATCCTGCGCAAGGGGCTGCAGGTCTCGACGCCGCAGGCCGACGAGGACGACGCGGTGCTGTTCGAGACCATGCGCGACCTCACGGTGGTCTCGGCGCGCCTGGACCGGTGCTTTTCGTACTTCGACGAGACCTACTCGGACAACTCGCCCTACATAAACGGCGAGCGCGGCGAGGGCTTCCTCGCCTTCGCCGGCGCCGAGCGTGTCGACCGCTTCATCTACCTCGGCGACGACCGGCTGCTCACGATCAACGAGTCGACGGTGCTCCGCCTGCGCCTGACCGCCCCCGAGCACGGCGGCCGCGATCTGTCGCGCCTCCTGGAGTGGGAGTACTGGAACGGCCGCCGCTGGCGCGAGCTTGTCCAGGCGCCGCTGGAGGTCGAGCGCGGCGAGGTGATCTTCGCCGGCGTCGCCGACATGCAGCAGACCACGGTAAACGGCCTGCAGACTTATTGGCTGCGCGGGCGCCTCGCCGAGGTGCCCAAGAAGCTCGCCGAGACCGAGGTCGACACCGTGCGCGGCACCATCGAGGTGCTGGGCGAGGGCATCCTGCCCGATCAGGCGTTCGCCAACCTCGATAACAACGTCTTTATCGCGCTCGACCTCGGCAAGAACATCCACCCGTTTGGCAACGAGCCCAAGATCGATCACTGCCTGTACCTGTCGTCGCAGGAGACCTTCAGCCAGCAGGGCGTGCAGGTCGAGATCGACTTTCACGTAAGCGACCCCGCGGTAGTGCCGCCGCCGCGCGCCTCCGACGACATGATCCTGTCGTGGGAGTACTTCGACGGCAAGAAGTGGCGCATCCTCGGCAAGACCACCCCGCGCGGCAAGGCGCCGGCCGGCTGGGAGCAGAGCGTGCTCGGTTTTGCCGACGGCACCAATGCCTTTACCAAGAGCGGCACGGTGAAGTTCCTGCGCCCCCCCGATCTGGCGGCGGGCGAGGTCACCGGCGAGCCGAACTTCTGGATCCGGGTGCGCATCGAGCTTGGCGACTACGGCATCCCCGGGGCCTACATGCTCGACGGCGACAAGTGGGTCTGGCGCGACGAGCGGCCGCTGCGACCGCCGGCGTTCAAGAGCATCGGCATCCGCTACCAGACGGGCCTTGATCACCTCAAGTACTTCGTCTCGTACAACGACTTCCGCTACCGCGATCACTCCGAAGAGGAGAAAAACGAGTACCGACCGTTCCAGCCGTTCCAGGCGATCCCCGACGAGGGCGCGGCGATTTACCTTGGCTGGAGCGCCAAGCTCCCCAACGAGATGATCACCATCTACATGCAGTTCCTCGACGGAGGAATGATGCAGCTCGACTACGTCCACGCCGAGCACCTGGCGTCCTACTACGCCAAGCGCGACGCCCTGTGGGAGCCCGAGCAGCGCATCGTCTGGGAGTACTACAACGGCCGCGCCTGGGTGCCGCTGGTCGTCAACGACGGCACCAAGAACTTCTCCGAGTCGGGCTTCATCGACTTCGTCGGCCCCGACGATCACGACAAGACCCTGAAGTTCACCGAGGATCGCTACTGGATCCGCGCCCGCCTGGAGATGGGCGGCTACATAAAGCCCCCGCGGGTCCGCCGCATCCTGCAGAACACCGTCGAGGCGGCCAACGTCCGCACCGTCTACGACGAGATCCTCGGCTCGTCCGATGGCACGCCGCTGCAGACCTACACCCTCTTGCACGGGCCGCTGCTCGACGGCCAGATCATCGAGGTGCGCGAGCGCGAGGAGCCGCTGCCCGAGGATCTCACCGACCTTGGCGATAACCCGGTACGCCAGGCCAACGACCGCGAGGGCGGCTACATGGTGCGCTGGCGCGAGGTCGAAAGCTTCTTCGAGTCCGGCCCCAAGGCGCGCCACTACGTGCGCGACCCGCTGACCCGCCAGATCCAGTTCGGCGACGGCATCCGCGGCATGGTGCCGCCGCAGAGCCGCAACACCGTGATCGCCAAGGAGTACCGCGTCGGCGGCGGCACCAAGGGCAACGTCAACGCCCACACCCTGACCTCGCTCACCCGCGCCGTGCCTTACATCGAGAAGGCCTACAATGTCCTGCCCGCGGTGGGCGGCGCCGACGCCGAGACCGTCGACCAGGCCAAAGAGCGGGCGCCGCTGCAGATAAAGAGCCGCGACCGCGCCGTCACCGCCGAGGACTTCGAGACCCTGGCCCTGCGCTCGACCACCAGCGTCGCCCGCGCCAAGGCCCTGCCCTCGGACGAGACCAGCGGCCACGTGCAGCTTGTGATCGTGCCGCGCGGCGATGAGAAGAACCTGGATCTGACGCGCAAGCTGGTGCCGCCGCCCGAGCTGTGCCGCTACGTGCGCAACTACCTGGACGAGCGGCGGCTCATCACCACCATCCTCGATGTCACTAAGCCGAGCTACCTGGAGCTCTCGATCAAGGTCACCCTCATCCGCCGCACCGTCGGCCAGAGCGAGCGCCTGCGCATCGAGATCGAGCAGCGCCTGCGCCGCTACCTCCATCCGCTAGTCGGCGGTCGCGACGGCAAGGGCTGGCAGTTCGGGCGGCCGATCTACCGCACGGACCTCGTACACATCGTCGAGGACATCCCCGGCGTCGAGGCCATCGACTCGATCTCGATCTATGACGAGGATCGCCGGGTGATGGTCGAGAGCGTCAAGCTCTCGGGCGACGAGCTGCCGCACGTGGTCAACGTGGCGGTGATCGAGCGCGTGCGGCAGGAGATGATCTAATGCTGAGCGAGCGCGAGCTGCCGCAGCGACGGCTGGTGCGGGTGCCCGATGTCGTCGGGCTGCCCCTGCGCAAGGCGCTGCTCCTGGTCCAGCAGGCGGGGCTCCACGCGGCGTCGGTGCTCTACAAAGAGAGCTACGAAGAAAAAGACACGGTGCTCGAGCAGCGGCCGCAGCGCGGCCAGATGGTCTACGCCTCCGAGGACGTCAGCCTGTGGGTGTCGCGCGACAGCTACATCAAGTGGCTGCCGGCTATTTACCAGCGCAGCGACACCACCGGCCGCAACGTGGTGCGCGACCTCCTGTGGATCATCCAGCACCTGTTCGGCTCGATCGAGCAGGTGCTGGAGACCATCCACCTTTACTTTGACTCGTATGAGACGCCCGAGCACTTCCTGCCGTGGCTGGCCGGCTGGTCGGCGATGATGCTCGAGGCCGACTGGCCGGTGAACAAGAAGCGCCGCCTGATCAAAAAGGCGATGGAGCTTTACCGGCTGCGCGGCACCGTGCGGGGCCTGAAGCTTTTCATCTCGCTGTTTACCGGCTTTGAGCCGCACCTGGCCGAGAACGAGTGGCCGTTTCAGGGCTTCCGCATCGGCACCTCGTCGACGGTGGGCATCGACACGGTGATCCTGCCGCCGGTCGACAAGGCGCACGCCTTTGTGTGCGTCATGCCGCACCAGTTCAAGGACGTGACCTCCGAGTCGATCGTCCGGCTCCACGAGATCATCGAGATGGAGAAGCCGGCGCACACGACCTACATGCTCAAGTTCGAGGAGCCGCGCCAGGCGGTCGAGGAGCGCGAGTTCTACCGCATCGGCATAAGCTCCGGCATCAACATCGGCCAGGAGGTCGTCACCCCGCTGCCCATCGACCAGAAGACCGGCGAGCCCGAGCTGCCGACCGAGACGATGATCCCCGAGCAGCGCCCCGAGCCGTCGATCTACGAGCTGTTCGGCACCAAGAAGCGCCTCCTGCCGCCGGTCGACAAGGCCCCCAAGGCCGACAACGCGCCGGTCGAGGGCAAGGAGATTACCTCCAGCAAGTACGGCTTTGACGACGCCGCCCGCGAGTTCAAGCTGGACGACATCATGCGCGAGCTCTTGGCGCGCGCGGGCCTGGGCGAGGGCGGCGGCAGCGGCGCGCCGAGCGGCGAGCCGACCGCGGGCGCCGGCGAAGGTCAGCCGCCAAGCGGTGAGGCGGGCGGCGGCGCCACCATCTCCAGCGAGAGCTCGATCAGCGGCAGCGGCGGCTTGCTCAGCATCAGCAACAGCGGCATCGGCGGCTCGTCCGGCGGCTCGTCCAGCGGCTCGTCCGGCGGTTCTTCGGGTAGCTCCGGCGGTTCTTCGGGCGGCTCCGGTGGTGCATCGGGCGGCTCCGGCGGTTCTTCGGGCGGCTCCGGCGGTTCTTCGGGCGGCTCCGGCGGCTCTTCGGGCGGCTCCGGCGGTTCTTCGGGCGGCTCCGGCGGCTCTGCGGGCAGCTCCGGCGGCTCATCGGGCAGCTCCGGCGGCTCTGCGGGCAGCTCCGGCGGCTCTGCGGGCAGCTCCGGCGGTTCTGCGGGCGGCGGCTCTGCGGGCAGCTCCGGCGGCGCGAGCGGGGGGCGGAGCCCGGCAGGCGGCGGCGGTCGCGCGGGCAAGGCTTCTGCGGTCGGCGCCGAGGTCGATTATGGCCGCGCCGGCGGCTCGGCCAAGGTGGTGGGCAGTGTCGCCGGCGGCGGCGGTCGCGGCCCGAAGATCGAGGTCGAGGTCGACCCGCTCACCGAGTTCGAGGGCATCCTCGCCGCGGCCGAGGCCAAGCAGGCCGGGCTGGCCACCCCGGGCGACGCCCAGGCAGCGGACAGCCCGGCGGGCAGCGAGCCGGCGGCCAAGCCCGGCGGCCCGGGCCTGGCAGGGCTCAGCGACGCCCCCACCGCGATCCTCGGCCAGGACGCGGCGTCCCAGGTGCACGGAGCGCTCGGCGTCCGCAACAGCGGCGGCCCGCGCATCGAGGTCGAGGTCGACCGACAAGAGACTGAGCGCGACGCGCCCGCCCCGAGCCCAGGCAGCAGCGGCGGCCCCAGCAGCGCCAAGCCCGATGCGGGCAGAGACGATTCGAAGAAATAGCTAACTCCAAACCCGGTTCCCAGCGAGGGAGCGACGATGGCGACTGAGAGCGAAATCAAAGCCAAGGGCTTCAAGCGAATCAACTTCTTCAAGGGCTTTCTCACCACCGAGCACGACTGGAACGACGCCGAGCGCTACCACATCGAGAAGCGGCGCATGCACAGCCGGCTCATGCACGCTCCCGGGGTCGTGTTCGGCTACGGCGGCGACCTCAAGGTGGTGGCGCGGGCGCGCGGCGATCTCTCGGTCGAGATCCAGCCGGGCTACGCGGTGGACGGCCAGGGCCGCGACCTGATGCTGTGGGAGGCAGAGATCAAGAACCTGGTGCTGGAGGAGTACAAGCTCCCGCAGACGATCTACATCGTGCTGCGCTTCTACGAGCAGGAGACCGACTTTATCGCCTACAAGGAGAACGCCGCCTACAAGGGCCACCGGCGCATCCTGGAGGGCTGCAAGGTCGAGATCTCGCAGACCGCGCCCGACATCCGCGAGGAGATCGAGCTCGGCCGCATCCTGCTCGACCGCAACGCCACCCGCATCCGCGACGCCCGCGATCCCAACGATCCCAAGGCCAACGAGATCGATCTGCGCTTTGTGCCGCGCGCCGGCGTCGCTGGCAGCTACCTCGATCCGCTCATCCGCATCCGCCTGGCGGTGATGCTCGAGCGGCTGCGCAAGATGCTCCTGGCGATGGCGCGCGACAGCAAGGTCGAGACCGCGCACGACGCCCTGGCCGGGGTCATCGCGGCGCAGACCTTGCACACCGCCGACCTTTTAGACAACCGCAACGGGCACGACATCCTCAACATGCTGTGCCAGCTGCAGGACGAGCTGACCAAGGACGTCGAGGTCAACCACCCGGTGCTCGGGGCGAAGAAGGAGTTCGGCGCCTACAAGAAGCAGGTCGACATCCTGCGCGGGCTCCTCGGGGAGCGGCGTAACACGCCGGAGGCGCTCGACAACATGGTGGTCTACCTGCAAAAAGCCGCCGAGGAGCTGGCGCCGCTGTACGGCACCGGCGAGCTGCTCGAGGGGGCGCTGCAGCCGCCCTCCGGTGGCGGCGCCGCGCCGACGGTGCAGGCAAGTGCCGCCGGGGGCGCCGGGGCGGGCGGAGACGACAAGGACAAGGACAAGGACGGCAAGGCCAAGCGCCCCGCCGGCAGCTATGGTCCCAACGAAATCCCGCCCGACGACATGGAGCGCATCAAGGGCATCTCGTCGCAGGACCTGCCGATGGAGCTGGAGATAAACGGCGAGACGTGGATCCGCATCGACATGATCAACGTCATGGACACCGACTCGGAGACCACCCACAACCTCAAGATCGAGGAGGCCCGCGACTCCTACCGCTCGCGCCAGAAGCTCAAGTACCCCGACGGGACGAGCCTGGAGGACGTCGGCCGCGCCCACGTGTCGGGCTACGTCACCTACAAGGTCAAGGGCGTCACCCCCGGCAAGCGCCTGCTCATCGTCCGCCGCATGGACTACGTGTACGGCGACTACTCGCTGGAGTTCGAGGTCGACGGCAAGAAGGCCGGCGTCTGCGAGTGCCCGGGCACCGATCGCATCAACCGCTGGCGCAACTGGCCGCACATCATCCCGGAAGAGTTCGTGGTTCGGGCCGAGCCGGTGGTCAAGCAGCTGGCGGTCACCGCCGGACGCGATATCAACATGTTCCGCTACTGGTTCTACCAGCCTCGACAATAGGCTATGCTGGTCTGAGCCATGTTTATTGACAACTTCCTCAACGTGGTCCTTAGGCCCTTCCGCGAGCTGTACGCGCAGTGGATGCGCATCCGCGGCATCAAGGGCGGCATCCAGGGGGACATCCGCCGCATCGGCCACCTGGGGCAGCAGGCCAAGCACCACTCTGAGTACGCCTACAACGCCGTCGCCGGAGCGCCGGGGAGACTCAACCAGGCGGTGCAGTTTGGTCAGCAGCAGCTGCACTCGCCCCCGCCTCCGCAGCCGCAGCCGAGCAAAAAGAAAATGAGCTGGTCTTTTCCCTGGAGCAAGAAAACCTGCCCTCGCTGTGCCAACAAGCTGCACAAAAGCTGGGATCAGTGCCCCTACTGCGGCCTGAACCAGAATAACCCCGCCGCCTCGCCGCCGATGCCGGCCCAGGCCCCCGGCGGCGCGCCCGGGCAGCCCCCGGGCATGCCGCAGTACGGGCAGGCCCCGGGCATGCAGCCCTATGGCCAGGCCCCGGGCATGCCGCAGTACGGGCAGCCGGGCTTTGGCCCCATGCCGACCCCGGGCGGGCCGCAGAAGACCATCGCCATGGACGCCGCGGCGATCGACGCGCCGCTGATGGGCACCGGCGATCGCGGCGACAACGTGGCGTGGCTGGTGCCGCTGGAGGGGGCGATGACCGGCGAGCTGCTGCAGGTCAAGGGCAAGGCGGTGATCGGCACCGCCGAGGACTGCCACATACGCCTGTTCGACGCGGCGATCTCCAGCCGCCACGCCGAGATCGTCATCGGCGCCCAGAACCGCTTCCGCGTCAACGATCTGGGGTCGCGCAACGGCACCTACGTCAACGACAAGCAGATAGCCTCGGTGGAGCTCGTCGATGGCGACAACATTCGCCTCGGCCGAACCACCTTTCGCTTCAAGACCAAGAACTAGGGCGAGCTGATCATGGTCCACCGGGTCAAAGGGGTCACTGGGATACGCACGGTAAGCGAGGAGAAGACGGGCGCTGGGCGAAACCGAGACTCTGGGCGCGCGCGGGCAGTCCGGGCCGCCCCCGGCGGGCGGCGCTCGTCTCGGCTGCTCGTCGGGCTGTTGACGGTGGCCGGGCTGGCGCTGGGCCTGGGGCTGCCGCAGGCGCAGGCGCAGAACGCCAAGCTGCGCATGGAGCGCTTCGCCTTCGACTCGCTGCCCGACATCAAGCTGTACCTCACCTACGTCGAAGAGGACGGCACGGTGATCGCCGGCCGCGCCGCCACCGACTTCAAGCTGCAGCTCGACGCCGCCGACCAGGGCCCGGCCAAGGCGGTGGCGACCTTTGACCAGCTCAAGGAGCCGATCTTCGTCATCGGCGTCGCCCAGGTCTCGGGCGTGGTGCAAGAGCGCTGGCTGGCCGAGATTAAGAGCGGCTTCCGCAAGATCAACGAGGCCGTCGCCTCGACCCCCGGCGGCCGCATGGGCGTGCTCGCCTACGCCGGCGACACCAAGCGCCTCATCGAGAGCGGCACCAGCTCCGAGGTCGACGGCGCGCTGTCCAAGCTGGCGATCGACGCCGAGGCCTCCGAGACCCACATGATCGACGCGGTGCGCACCGCGATCGACCTGCTCAAGGCGCAGGAGAAGGGTCGGCGCAAGCTGATCGTCGTTTTCTCCGACGGCATCGATGTCAACAACGACAAAAAGGGCTTCGTCGACCTCGGCAACCGCGCCCAGCAGGCCGGCATCGTCATCGACACCGTCGGCTATAACGAGTTCGATCCGCCCAAGCTCCGCAACCTCCAGGAGATGGCCAAGCGCTGCTACGGCATCGACCGGGTGGCCAAGTCGGTGACCGACCTCGGCCCGCGCTTTGACGCGGTGGTCGACGAGATCCAAAAGCAGTACGTGGCGACCTTCCCGCTGAGCATCGCCGGCGACGACAAGGAGCACACCTTCCAGGTCACCCACGAGGCGGGCGGCAAGCCCGTTTACAGCAACGCCGTCAACGAGAAGCTGCCCTCGCAGCCGACCGGCCCGGCGCCGGTCAAGGTCGTCGAGCAGCCGAGGCGCTGGTGGTGGCTGCTCATCCCCGCCGCGGTGGTGGCGGCGCTGGTGCTTTACCTGTTGCTGCGCAAGAAGGCGCCGCCGCCCGCGCCCGAGGCCCCCAAGCTGCAGGCGCCGTCGCTGACGCCGCAGCTGCGGCCGGGCAGCAAGACCGTGGCGCTCGACGCCGCGGGCGAGGTGGCGATGGGCTGGATCATGGGCCTGACCGGCAAGTACAAGGACGTGACCTTCAAGCTCAAGGACCGCGCCGTCATCGGCACCGCCAGCGACTGCGACGTCGTCATCGAGGATGGCTTTATGTCGGGCCGCCACTGCGAGATCCGCAAGATCGAGGGCGGCTACAAGCTGGTGGATCTTGGCGCGACCAACGGCGTCATCGTCAACGACAAGCGGGTCAAGGAGCACTTCCTGGTCGACAACGACAACTTTCGCCTCGGTCGCACCGAGTTCAAGTTCAAGTCGATCTTCAGCTAGGACAAAGCCGTGGCAGCAGGGCTCGCATACGTTCTTATGGGTCTGTCGGGGATCGCCTCCGCGGTGTCGCTGTTCATGGCGCAGCAGGGCGGCGGCACGCGCCCCTGCCCCAAGTGCAAAAAAGAGATGATGCCCGACTGGCAGTCGTGCCTGTTCTGCGGTGCCAACCCCGACCTGGAGTCGGGGCGGCCGGGGGCGCTGCACTTTGTCAGCGGGCCGTTCGCCGATCAGGTGGTGGTGCTGGAGAAGCCGGTGACCACGCTCGGCTCGGTGCCGGGCAACGACCTGGTCATCCCCGACACCAGCGTGTCGCGCAAGCACGTCGGCATCCGCCGCGTCGAGGGCGGCTACGAGGTGGCCGACTTCGGCTCGACCAACGGGATCTACGTCAACGGCGAGCGCACGCCGAAGAAGAAGCTATCGGTCGGCGACGTAATCCGGGTGGGCAACATCGAGATGATCTTCCGTGTGTGAAAAGCTCCGAAAGCGATCGACGAGCCGATTAACCCTTTGGGACGTTGAGAAGATGTAATGGCCGCCAAGCTCCTATATCGAGACGCACAGGGCCGCGATGCGGCAGTCGATCTCCCCGAGGTCGGGGCGTTCCTCGGCCGCGCCGTCGAGTGTATCGTCCGCACCGACGACGCCATGGTGTCGCGACGCAACTGCAAGATCAGCGTCCAGGGGGGCCGCTGGAGTGTCGAAGATCTGAACTCGGCCAACGGCACCTTCATCAACGAGCGGCGCATCCAGCGCGACCCGCTCAGTCACGGCGACGTCATCCGCTGCGGCTCGCTGCAGGTGCGCTTTGTCGAAGTCCCCGAGGTCGGGGCCGGCTCGGGCATCCAGCGGGCGTCGATCCCGCCGCAGCCGCCGGCGCAGCCGCACGTCCAGCCGCCGGCCGAAAACGCCGCCAAGATCACTAGCTCCCCGGTGCTCGGCGGCCGCGACTCGCAGGCCCCGGGCACCCCGCGCGACGCCAAGGATCCCAAAGAGAGCGACGAGACGCGCGCCGCCTCGGGCAAGGAGGCCGGCGAGGCGATCGTCCAGGCCAAGGTCGCCGAGCTGCAGAAGATCCAGGAAGAGTTCAAAAAGCTCAGCGCCGAGCTGGAGGCCGCCGTCCACGCCGCCGCCGAGTCCAAGACCGAGCGCGACCAGGCGGTGGCCAAGCTTGAGACCACCGAGCAGGAGATCAAGCGCCTGCGCAACGAGTCGGCCGCCGCCAAAGAGGCGATCGACAAGCTGCGCCGCCAGGCCAAGCAGAACGAGGAGGAGCTCGGCGCCGAGAACCGCGTCAACGAGGAGCTGCGCCACGAGCTCAAGGCAGCCAAGGAGCAGCTCGGCCAGGGCAAGTCGCTAGAGGGCGACCTGCGCGCCCAGCTGGAGGTCAAAGAGCGGCAGCTGGCCAGCGCCAACGACGACGTGCGGCGGGCCAAGCAGCAGACCGACTCGCTCAACCAGAAGCTGGTCGAGCTGGCGCGGGCGCGCGACGAGCAGGTGCGGGCGATAAACTCGCAGCGCGGCGACGTCGACCACCTGCGCGACATCCTCAAAGAGCGCGAGCGCATGCTCGAGGAGCAGCGCGTCGGCCTGATCAACCAGGAGTCGCAGCTCAAGGACGTGCGCAAGCGCGCCGAGGATCTGGAGAAGGAGTTCTCGCAGGCGCGCGGGGAGCGCGACAACCTGCGCGAGCGCTTCGGCCGCGCCCAGACCCAGACCGAGGAGCTGCGCGCCGAGCTCGATCGCATGCACGCCCTGCTCGCCGGGCAGCAGGACGGCGGCGAGCAGATGCTGATGCTGTCGCGCGAAAACAGCGCCCTGCGCGACGAGCTGGCCAAGGCCAACGAGGAGATCGGCAAGCAGCACGATCAGCTGGCCAAGCTCACCGCTGATTTCGCCGAGGTGAGCAAGCAGCGCGACCGCCTGGGCGAGGAGCGCAAGAACGCCCAGGCCAAGCTGCAGAGCGCGGTGAGCGACGCGGTGACGCAGGTGACAAATGAGCTCAAGGCCCGCCACGAGGCGGAGAAGCAGAAGCTCATCGCCGAGCGCGACGCCGCCATCAAAGAGCAGAAAGAGGCGACCACGCGCGCCGCCGAGCAGTCGGGGACAAGCGCCCAGCAGCAGCAGGACGTGCGCGCCGCCCGCGAGGAGCGCGACAGCCTGCGCGGCAAGGTCGCCGACCTGGAGTTCCAGCTGCAGGCCGCCCAGGCCGCCGCCACCGCCGCCCCCGTTGCCACCGCCGCCACCCACCAGGCCGAGCAGCAGCTGGCCGAGATGAAGCACGTCGCCACCGATGCTTACGACGGCATCAACGACTCGCTCAGCGAACTGAGGATGTCCATTGTCCTTGCGCAGGAGACCTTCAACAAGATGGAGCGCACGCTGCCCGACAAGGAAGTCGGCCGCAAGCTGCGCGACGCCATCGACGAGACCATGAACCGCGCGGACGAGGCCAAGGGGCACATCCGCAGCCTGCGCAGCCTCATCGAGTAAAGGGCAAGGCCACGCCATGACGCAAGACCCCAAAGCCCCTGCGGACTCATCGCTCCAGGGGGTTCCGACCGTCTCCGAGAGCGAAGAGCTCAACAACAGCGAGCGCGAGATCCTCGACTACATCCGCGCCCGCTACTCGTTTCTGTACATCGTTTCTTCCGAGGAGAAGCGCGTCGAGGAGTCGCTGCTCAAGCTGGCGCGCCGGCGCGACATGAAGCTTGGCTGCTGGTCGATTACCCGCGGCTTTCAGCAGAAGTTTGGCACCCTCAAGGGCGGCGATGTGAAGGACCCCATAAAGGCCCTGGACTACATCGCGGCGCAAGAGGGGCGGGGCCTGTTCGTGCTGCGCGACTACCACGCGTTCTTGAATGACCCGACGGTGGTGCGCAAGCTCCGCGACCTCGCCCAGGATCTGCGCGACACCACCAAGCACGTCATCCTGCTGTCGGCGGTGACCAAGATCCCGCCCGAGCTGGAAAAAGACGTGACGATGGTCGACTGGAACCTGCCGAACCGCCCCGAGATGAACCGCGTGCTTGAAGAGCGGCTGGCCAACCTGCCGGCGGGCGTCGACCCCGGCATCGCCAGCGAACCGGAGGGCCGCGAGCAGATCGTCGATGCGGCCCTGGGTCTCACCAAGACCGAAGCGGAGAATGTCCTGGCCAAGTCGATCGTGCGCAAAAAGACCTTCGACCTGCGCACCGTGCTCGGCGAAAAAAAGCACATCATCAGAAAGAGCGGCATCCTGGAGTACTACGAGGCCGAGGACAACCTCGACAGCATCGGCGGCATGGAGGTGCTGAAGTCGTGGCTCATCAAGCGCCGCCACGCCTTTACCGCCGAGGCGCGCGAGTTCGGCCTGCCGCTGCCCAAGGGCATCCTGCTGCTCGGCGTGCCCGGCTGCGGCAAGTCGCTGACGGCCAAGGCGGTCGGCGCGGCGTGGAACATGCCGCTTCTGCGGCTCGATGTCGGCAAGATCATGGGGGGCCTCGTCGGCTCGTCGGAAGAGAACATCCGCAAGGCGCTTAAGACCGCGGAAGCGGTGGCCCCGGCGATCCTGTGGCTCGATGAGATGGAGAAGGGCTTCTCGGGCACCGGCTCGTCGAACATGTCCGACGGCGGCACCACCAGCCGCGTGTTCGGCACGTTCGTCACCTGGATGCAGGAAAAGACCTCGCCGGTGTTCGTCATCGCCACCGCCAACGACGTGCGGGCGCTGCCGCCGGAGCTTCTGCGCAAGGGCCGCTTCGACGAGATCTTCTTCGTCGATCTGCCCAGCCAGGAAGAGCGCGGCGAGGTGCTCAAGATCCACCTGAAGAAGAAGGGCCGCGACACCGCCAACATCGACCTGCACAAGCTGGTCGAGGCGATGCCGGACTTTGCCGGCTCGGAGATCGAGCAGGTGGTGATCTCGGCGCTATACGAGGCGTTCGACCAGAACCCGCACGCCCGCGAGCTGTCGACCGAGCAGCTCCTGCACTCTGCCAAGGAAATCGTCCCGCTGGCGGTGACCATGCAGGAAAAGATCGCCGACATGCGCGAGTGGGCCAAGACGCGCGCCCGCACCGCCTCGCTTGCCCCGGCCCCGGTGATGCAGCGGCGCCGCGGCGACCGCTTCACCGTGCCCCAGGGTGGCGACGGCGGCGGACGGCTGGATCTATAGGCGGCGGACGAGTCCAAAACCCCTGCATAAAGACACAGGCAATAACCAATGAGTCACTTTACGACCGTTGCGACCAAGATCAACGACCTCGTGGCGCTGACCCGGGCGCTCGACAAGCTGAAGCTCAAGTACACCCAGGCCGAAGAGGGCGTGGTGGTCAAGGGCTGGCGCGGGCAGACGAGCCTGGCCGAGATCTCGATCCACATGGGGCGCTACGACATCGGCGTGGTGAAAAACGAAGACGGCACCTATGGCCTCCAGGCCGACTGGTGGGGGATCGAGACCACCGTCGGCAAGACCGAGCAGGAAATGGTCGACGAGCTCAATCGCGAGTACGCTTATCAGAAGGTCGTCATCGCCTGCGAGAACCAGGGCTACCAGATCGAAGACCAGCAGGTCGCCGAGGATGGCACCGTCAAGCTTTCAGTGAGCAAGTGGGGCTAGCCGGGCAGGCTCATATTTATCTGTCGCAACCTGTCGCAACATGCCGCGCCGCAGCACAAGGCGCGGCAGGGAGTACCAAATGGCGCAGCGTAAAGAACTGGAAATCACCATCTCGCCCTCGGGCGAGGTCCAGGTGCAGGTCAAGTGCATCCCCGGCCAGGCGTGCATCGAGGAGACCAAGTTCCTCGAGGATGCCCTGGGCAACAAGATCGTCGACCGCCAGCTGACCTCGGACTACTACAAGCCGGGCGTCACCACCGACACCGGCGTCACCAACCGCACCTGAGTCGTCTGCACTGGTCGTCCTTTCCCGCGCGCGGCTACCTCAGTATGCACCGGCGTGGGTCCCCCTACCCTGCGATCCTTTTTTGCCAGCTGGCGCTGACAAAAAAGGATCTCCGGTCGGCCCACGCCTGTTGGCTCCCGCATGAAGCAAGAAGAGGTGATTGAGCTGATAGCTTTGCGGTGACGCGTTGTTAGCGCAGGCCGCGGCCGGTGACCAGGTAGGTGGCGAAGCTGCCGAGCCAGTGGGTGCCTTCGTAGTGGCTGCCGGTGACGGCGCGCAGGCCGGCTTCGCGGTGGGCGGCGGCCAGGGCGCGCAGCCGCGGCAGGCGCGGATCGCGCGCCGGCAGGGCGGCGGCGATGCCCTCGAGCATGAAGGCGCGGGACAGGTTGAGGCCGTCCAGGTGCGCCAGCTTGCCGTCGCTCGGATCGGTCACGACCTGCGGCGCCAGGGCCGACGCGGCGAGCGCCGCGGCGGGGAGAAACTGGCTGAGGAAGCGCGCGAACTCGGGCGGCGGCAGCACCCGGCGCATGACATCGGCCTCGGCCAGGCAGGGGGAGAGGAAATCCTCGCCGGACGGCTCGTAGTCGATCGGGCAGCGGACGTCGGCCAGGTAGAAGGTCCGCGCCCGCTCTTCCAAGAGGGCCAGCAGCGCCGGGTCGGGCGGCTGCTGGGCCCGCGCCCAGTCGATGAACAGCCCAAGCGCGAACGCGGTCTGGCTGTGCTCCCCCGAGCGCACCGGGCGCGACAGCTTGGGCAGCCAGGTGCGCAGGCGCTGCACCGCGGCGTCCTGCAGCGGCCGCAGCGCCGCGGCAAACTCCCGTCCCTGGGGACTGTCCCACTGCGCGAGCTCGGCGGCGAGCTGCAGCAGCCAGGCGAGGCCATAGGGCCGCTCGAAGCTCGCGCGGTCGGCGCCGCCGAGGTAGGCCGCCTCGGCCTGCAGGTTGGCGGGGGTCAGGCTCTTGTGCAGCGCCGCCCGCGCCCGCGCCGCCCACGCCGCCTGCGGGTAGCGGCGCAAAAGGCGCACGAGCAGCCAGTGCCCGTGCACCGCCGAGTGCCAGTCAAAGCAGCCATAAAACGCCGGGGTCAGCCGGTGCGGCGGCAGCGCGTCGGCATCACCGCTCATCACGTGGGCGATCTTGTTTGGATACTCGCGGCCAACGCAGGCAAGGGCAAGCTCGGCAAAGCGGGTGACCGCCGCCTCGGGCAGCTCGCCGCCCGCCGCCGCCGCCGGCCTGGGAGGCTCGGCGGCGCGGCTCGCACCCGCCCCGGCGGCCAGGACCCCGGCGGCCAGGACCCCAGCGACCAAGACCCCGGCAACCAGGCGCCTTCCGCCACGGCCAGCCTGCCAAGCGGCCCTGGGCGCCCGCCCCGGTCGGCGCCGCTGAAAACCCGCCAAAGATGCAACCGCTCCGCCGGCGCTCTGCCCGGCCCTAGACGCTATCGCCATGCCGCGATGCTACGAGCAGGCCACACTTACTGGCTAGAGGTTAGCGGCAAGATGTGATGAAATTACGCCGACTCTCGCATTCCCTTGTCACGCAGGTGGACCCCTATGAGCGCGAACTCCCTTCACTCCAGCGATGCCCTGGATCTGTACTTTTTCCCCACTCCCAACGGCCAGAAGATCACCCTCATGCTCGAGGAGTGTGAGCTGCCCTATAACATCCACCTTGTCCACCTCGGCAAGGGCGATCAGTTCCAGACCGAGTACCTGAAGATCAATCCCAACAACAAGATCCCCTCGCTCATCGACCGCCAGGCGCCGGGCGGGCCGCTGACCCTGTTCGAGTCGGGGGCGATCCTGTGGTACCTGGCCGAGAAGACCGGCCGCTTCTGCCCGCAGACCCTGCACGGCCGCTACGAGGTGCTTAAGTGGGTGATGTGGCAGATGTCCGGGCTCGGACCGGCGGCCGGGCACGCCAACTTCTTCCGCAGCCAGCCCGAGCTGTCGCCGCCCGCGGTCGAGCGCTTCACCCGCGAGTGCGCGCGCCTCTACGGCGTCCTGGAGCGCCACCTCGCAAGCGGCCAGAAGTACCTTGCCGGCGAGTACTCGATCGCCGATATGGCGAGCTGGCCGTGGGTGCGTCAGTATGAGCGGCAGGGCCAGGATCTGGCGTCGTTCCCCAACCTGCGCGGCTGGTTTGAGCGCATCGGCGAGCGGCCCGCGGTAAAGCGCGGCATCGCCGTCGGCAGCTAGGCTCCGGGGTCGCGCCTGGCAGCCGCGTGCCTTGCCCTGGCCGTAGCGTCGCGAAATCAAGTCTTCAGATCACCATGGAGCCGGACAAAACGATGCGCCCGAACAAAAGTCTTCTCTGGTGGGGCTTGCTTGCGTTCTCGCTGTCCTTTTGTGACGCGGGGGTCGACACGACCAAGCCCCACTGCATCGACCAGGTGCAGAACGCAGACGAGACCGACATCGACTGCGGCGGCCAGACCTGCCAGGTGTGCAGCATCGGCAAGGGCTGCCGGACAAACGGCGACTGCCTGACCGACGCCTGCAACCAGGGCCGCTGCATCGACACCACCCAGTACGCCAGCTGCACCGATGGCAAGCAGAACGGCCTGGAGACCGACATCGACTGCGGCGGCACCTGCACCCCGTGCGGCGTCGGCAAGATGTGCCTGCAGTCGGCCGACTGCGGCGCCTTGTTGTGCTCGGGCAACAAGTGCGGCCTGGGCAGCGGCGCCGACGGCGCGCTGATCGTGCCGGTGGGCATGACCCAGACCATCAACCAGCTGGCCAGCCCGGTGACGGGCAACAAGCTGACCAACCAGCTCACGGTGGCGAGCACGACCGGGATGGCCAAAGGCCAGATTCTCTTCATTCACCAGACCCAGGGCAGCGGCGCCGGCAGCAGTGAGCTGAACCAGATTGTCGAGCTGAACGCGACGACAGTGACCCTGGCGCGGGCCCTGACCACCGACTACTCCACCGGCGCCCAGGCGGTGGTCGTGCCGCAGTACACCAACGTCACGGTGTCGGCGACCGCGACCCTCACTGCGCCGGCCTGGGATGGGATGAAGGGCGGCATCCTGGTGTTTCTCGCCAGCGGCGCGGTGAACGTGGACGGCACCCTCAGCATGCTCGGCCGGGGGTTCCGCGGGGCCGGGATGAGCGGCGTCTGCTTCCCCGGCGCCCCCGGCTGCCTGCTCAACCACGGCCGCTTCGGCGAGTCGGAGGCGGGGCCGAGCAACTTCAGCGCCATGAACAACAACGGCAAGGGTATAAACAGCGGCGGCGGCGGCGGCGGCGGGACGCGCGGCCAGGACTGCGCGGCGGGCGGCGGCGGCTCGTACGGCACCGTCGGCGCTGCCGGGGCGGACGGCTCGCTCGGGACGTGCATCATGAACGGCCTGCACGGCGGCGGGCTGCCGGGGACGACGCTCGGCCAGGGGGATCTCACCCAGAGCATCTTCCTCGGCCCGGCCGGCGGCGAGGGCGGCCCCGATGAGAGCGGCGCCTACCCCGGCCCCGGCGGCAACGGCGGCGGCATCATCATCGCTTATGCCAGCACCCTGACCGTCAACGCGGCCAGCGGCACCATCGACGCCGGCGGCGCACCCGGCGGCAGCGGCGCGGTGACCGGACCGTGCGGCGGCAGCGGCTCGGGCATGGGCAACGGCGGCGGCGGCGCCGGCGGCGGGATTCGCCTGGTCACCGCCGGCGCCAGCGCGCTCGGCACCGGCCGGGTGAGCGCGCTCGGCGGCAGCGGCGGCGCCGGCGGCACCTGCGGGGCTGGCTTCGCCGGCGGCAGCGGCGGCCAGGGCCGCATCCAGGTGCGCACCAGCGCCCAGCTCACCGGCACCACCACCCCGCCCTTCCAGCCGTAGCCTGCGCTGCCGGGTGGCTGCGAGGACCCCGGGGGTCGCAGCCACCCCAGCGCCGAGCTGCGTCACCCCGGACGGCGACAGCAGCGAGCCTGGCGGTTACTTTGCGGACGAGCGCGGCTCGACGGCCAGCGCCAGCAAGATCACCGGCTGGGCGCTGTCGTTGTGGAGGGTCGCGCCCGGCGGCGCCAGCTCGTGCGGCCCGAGCTGCGCGCTGTGCTCCCCCAGGCTCGCGCGCGCCTGCCCCTGCAGGACCAGATACAGCGGACCGGGGGCGCAGACCTGGCCAGGGGCCAAGGATTGAAGCCGCGCGCCGATAGGGGCCATCCCAGCGCTGACTCCCAGGTCCTGCCCCGGCACAAGGCGCGGCCAGGCGGGTCCTGGGCTGGCTGCCAGGGCAGCGTCCGCGGCGCTCCCGCTAGGCGCCGGACCCGGGCTCGCCCCGGACCGAGCGCTCGCTGCCCCCGCAGCCCCAGTGTTCACTGGGGCGCTGGCGCTTGCCGGGCTCTGGCTGACCGCGGCACTGGCAGAGCTGGCCCCTGCGGTCGGACCCGAGCTTGCCGCGGGATCAGCAGCGGCCTCGCTGCTCGGCTGCGCAAGCGGAGCCGCGGCGGTCGGCGGCGAAACAGACGGAGCCGCAGCCGTCGGCGGCGCGGGCGGCGCGGGCGGCGCTGCAGCGGGTGCCGGCGCAGCGGGCGGAGCCGCAGCGGGTGCCGGCAGGGACTCGCCGGCGGGCGCAGCGGCGGCCTGGGCGGCGGCTTCGGCCACCAGGGCAAGGGCGGGAAGCGGTGCGCCCTTCTCGCAGGCGTCGATGTAAAGCTCGCCCTCTTTGTAGGAGGGGTAGCTCAGGGTCACCCCCAGCTCGCGCTTGAGGCGGGCGTTATTGAGGCGGCGGCCGCGGATCGAGTTGCCGGCGCTGCGCGACTGGTGCGAGTCGGCCTGCGGCGGCTCAGGCAGGCCCAGGTGACCGGCCAGCCAGCGGCCGTACTCGCCCTGCGGGCAGGGCTGATCGTCCCCGACCACATAGGTCGCGCCGATGGGAGCGCGCTCGGCGGCGGCGCGGATGATGCGCACCAGATCATCGACCACGATGCGCGAAAAATAGTAGCGCCCGCCGTCCCACAGCTTGTACTGGTTGGCGCGCAGGCGCTGGCGCACCCCGCGCGCCGGCTGGCTGGACGACAGCGCCGGCCCGTAGATCGCCGCCAGGCGCAGCACGACCACGCGCAGCCCCGCCTGCGCCACCGACTGCACCGCCGCCTCATCGGCCAGGCGCAGCGCGGCGTCGGGATCGTTGCTGGCCACCGCCGTGTCCTCGTCCACCCACTCGCTGGTAAGGTGCTCCTCGCTGCGGCCGTACACCGCGCTGCTGCCGAGGTAGATGAAGGCGCGCGCGTGCATGCGCAGCGCCGCTGTCGCCGCCCGCCGCACCGCCTCGCCCTGCGGCAGATCGGGCACGCCGGGGATGCTGTAGACCACCACCGGGCGATCGAGGCCGAGCAGCACCGGCCCGAACTGGTGCGGCCGGCCGGCGTCGAAGTACACCACCTCGGCCCCGCGCTCGCGCAGCGGCTCGAGCAGCGCCACCCGCCGCGCTCCCACCCGCACCCGCGCCCCGTCGGCGAGCAGCGACTGACAGAGCCGCGTGCCGACGTAGCCGCAGCCGAGAATCACATAGGGGGGGAGCTCCGCTTTCATCACCATCTCCTTAGCTGTCAGCTGGCCTGCTTGCTCTGTCACCGGGCCCGGTGGTCACCGCAGATCCTGGTGAGCCTGCGCGCCGCGCAGCGAGCGGGCGGTGGCGCGGGCGCCCGGCCAGACCCGCCGACCCGGCGGCACCTTAGACTTTACTACGTTGCCGGCCGCGCTTGCGGGCAAGCCGCCGTCCGCTGCCGCCGCCGCCGCCCGCGCAGACGCTGACCGCCGGGGCAGCCGCCCGCGCGCAGCCCGCCGCCGAGCGCTCGCAAGCTGCCGGGCGAAAGTAGTGGCGGATAATGTACGCCCCCTCGCCGCACCCCGGCCCAAGCGATCCGCAGCGCCAGTCGCCACCGCCGCCGCAGTCTTGCGGAAGGCCCGGCAACCGGCTCCCCCAAGCAAAGCGGGCGGCGCGAGTTCGGGTTCAGGCGCGCCGAGTAGCCTCTGGGCTGCCAGCACGGCCGGACCTGAGCTCGAGTCGCGCAGTCGCTTTGCCACTGCCGGCTAAAGCAAAGCGGCCCGCGCGGCGGGACTACTGGATCGCTGCCGGCGGCCGCCGCCCCAGGCTCAGGGCCAGCGCCAGCACCACCACCGCCGTGCAGCCGATGACGTTGTACCAGAGGAAGCCGACCTCGGTCAGCGCGAAGGTGAGGATGACCATCAGCTGCGCGATCAGCAGGGCGATGAACACCGCCGTGCCGCGCACCCGCGGCAGGAAGAACCCGACCAGGAACACCCCCAGCGTCGGTCCATAAAAGATCGACCCCAGGATGTTCACCGCCTGCACGAGGTTGTCAAGCAGCGATGCGAACGCCGCGAACAGCATCGCCAGCACCCCCCACATCACGGTGAACAGCTTGGCCGCGATGAGGTAGTGGCGGTCGCTCGCCGCCGGCCGCAGGGAGCGCTTGTAGAAGTCGATCACCGTCGTCGAGCCGAGCGCGTTGAGGGCGCTGGCGGTGGCCGACATGGCGGCGCAGAAGATCACCGCGATGAGCAGGCCGTAAAGGCCCGGCGGGAAGTGGTCCTTGACGAACGTGATGAAGATGTAGTCGGCGTCCTTGCTCTCGGCGCGCGGGTGGGCCTTGTGGATGAGCTGCTTGGCGGCGGTGCGCAGCGCGGCGGCCTGGTCCTGGGCGGCGACCAGGCCGGCGCGAGCGGCGGCCTCGGCGGGGGCGTCGCCGGCGCGGCGGGCGGTGAGCAGGCGCTCGAGCTCGTACTGCTTGTGGGCGAAGGTCTGCGAATAGGAAGACTCCAGCGTGCGCAGCTCGCCGGCCTGGGGGCTGCTTCGGACCTGCGCGAGCTCGGTGGTGTTAAAGAAAATCGGCGGCTGGTGGAACTGGTAGAACACCAGCACCATCAGCCCGACGAGCAGGATGAAGAACTGCATCGGCACCTTGACCAGGCCGTTGAACAAGAGCCCGAGGCGACTCTCGGTGAGCGAGCTGCCCGACAGGTAGCGCTGGACCTGCGTCTGATCGGTGCCAAAGTACGCGAGGGCGACAAACAGGCCGCCGGTCATTCCCGACCAGAACGTGTAGCGGGTGTCAAAGCGCGGCGAGAAGTCGACGATCTTCATCTTGCCGAGGCTGCCGGCGATGTGCAGCGCGTCGTTGAACGAGACCTGCGCCGGCAGCGCCCGCAGGACAAAGCCAAGCGCCAGCGCCATGCCGCCGAGCATGACCACCATCTGGTAGGTCTGGGTCTGGCTCACCGCCCGCGTCCCGCCGGCGACCGTGTAGATGATCACCAGCACCCCGATGAGCAGGTTGGTCAGGTGCAGCGGCCAGCCGAGCACCGATGACAAGACGATCGCCGGCGCATAGATCGAAAGCCCGGTGCCGAGGCCGCGCTGGAGCAGGAACAGAAACGCGGTCAGCTGGCGCGTCTTGCGGTCAAAGCGCCCCTCCAGGTACTCGTAGGCGGTGGCCACCCGCAGCCGGTAGTACAGCGGCACGATCGTCGCCGACAGCAGCACCATCGCCAGCGGCAGGCCGAAGTAGAACTGGACAAAGCCCATCCCGTCCTCGTAGGCCTGGCCGGGGGTGGACAGGAAGGTGATGGCGCTGGCCTGGGTGGCCATGATCGACAGGCCGATGGTGTACCACTTCAGGTCGCGGCCGCCGCGCAGGTACACCTCGGCGGTCTGCACGACGCGGCCCTTCCACAGGCCGTAGCCGACGATCGCGGCCAGGGTGCCGCACAGGACGATGAAGTCGAGCGCGGTCATTTACGACCCGTCATGAATAGCTCCAGGTGAGCCAGGCGAACAGCAGCACCGCCACGGCCAGCACCAAAAGGACGAGCAGGTACATCCGCGCCCAGCTGCCGAGGATGGGCGGCGGCTCGACGACCAGCGGCGGACCGGCGGTCGACCCGGCACCCGGGCCAGCGCTCGACCCGGCACCCGGGCCAGCGCTCGGGCCGACACTCGGGCCGGCACTCGGGCCGGCGGCGGGCGGCACTTCATGGCTCATAGGACAGCAGGTTGCCAAACAGCCGGTAGGCGCCGGGAACGCCCGCCGGCAGCTGACGGAAGAAGGCGAGTCCGGTGTAGATGAAGGCGCCCTTGCCGAAGCGGGTGAAGATCAGGCTCCCCTTGCTCGGCGGCTCGTCGGGGTCGTGCATGCTGAGCGGCGTCTCGTACTTGTCGCTCAGCTTGTCGGCGAAGTACAGGCCCCGCTCCTGCACCCAGCCGGCGAAGTCGGCCTCGCTGATGCGGTTTGGCCGCTGCAGCAGGCCGTGGCTCGGCAGGGTCACGGTGACCGCGGCGTTTTCGTCGGTGACGCGGTCGTACGAGATCTCAAACGGGTAGGGTCCGATGGGCGTCTGCAGCTTGCCCAGGCGGTTGCTGGTGCTGTACTGCACGACCAGGTTGCCGCCGGCGGCGACAAAGTCCATCAGCCGCTGGTGGTAGTAGGGCAGGCGCGGGTTGGTGTTGTAGGCGCGCACGCCGACCACGATCGCGCCAAAGCGCGACAGCGGCTGGCGCAGGATCGCCTCCTCGTCGAGCAGCGTGACCTCGTAGCCGACCTGGCGCAGCGCCGCCGGCACCTCGTCGCCGGCTCCGGCGATGTAGCCGATGCGGGTGCGGGTCTTGGCGAGCTCGAAGCGGCACAGGGTGACGGTGGACTCGGGAAACAGGGTCTGGATCGGGATGTGCGGGTAGTCGATGCGGACAAGGCCGCGGGAGCTCCGCTCGCCGCCGACCTCGGCAACCACCCGCAGCGTGCCGCGCACCGTCGTCGCTGCAGCCGGCGGCGTCAGCTGGAAGCGGACCTCTTCCTCAGCCCCCTTGTCCGCAAGCTGGAACGGAAGCTCGGCCGGCTCGGCGGCAAAGCCGGGCGGCAGCTCCAGCCGCACGGTGCCCGCCACCTTCTCGCGGCCGGCCTTGAGGCGGACCCGCAGCAGCTTGGCCTTGTCGTCGGGGAACATCAGCACTGCGGCCTCGGGATTTATCATCACCGCGGGGGTCACCTCGAGGGCGCGCTGACGCTCCCCGGCCACCGGGTCGGTCCACTTGTAAAGGACCGGCCGGCGCACCACCAGCGGCTCGGGCTTGCCGGCAGGGCCGGGCAGCTCGAGCTGGAGCTCGGCGACAAGCGGGGACGGCGTCTCGGGCAGCCCGATGAGCAGCGGGTCGCGCACCGGGTACAGCCCCTTCTCGGGCGCCTCGCTCAGCCAGTACGGGTTGGAGATCGGCGTGCCGGCCGGCACCTGGATCGTCTTTTCCAGCTGCACCGGCGCCCCGAGCCCGAGCGGCTTGTCCACCGCCACCGTCACCCCGCCCGGCAGCCGCAGCTCGCGCAGCCGCAGCGCCGCCGGCGAGCGGTTCTGCGCCACCACCGTCAGCCCGAGCGGCCCGCCCGCGGTCACCGCGTAGTCGCTGGCGCTCACCTCGACAAACAGCCCGACGCAGGCCCCGAGGACCTCGTTGAGCTCGCGCAGCTTGGGCTCCTTCCACGGGCTCGGCGGCAGCTGCGCAAGCTCGGCGCGCGCCTTGAGCAGCGTCGGGATCACCGCCTCGGGGTGGCGCGGGTCAAACTCGTGCGCCGCCTGCTTGAGGAGCTGCGCCAGCCGGGCGCCGCCTTTGACCCGGCCCCAGGTCAGATCGATGCCGTCGAGGAGCCCGGGCGGCTGGGCGTCGCCGGCGAGCGGCTGGAAGTACTCCAGCATCGGGCCGCGGTTCTTGGCGGAGCCAAAGCCCTGGCTCTTGTGCATGCTGCGGCTGTCGGCGGCGATCTCGCCGTAGGACATGCCGAGCAGGGGATTGTAGGCGCCGATGTCGAGCTTGAGGAACCCCGACAGGTCGTCGTTGGCCAGCCGGCCCCACGGCGAGCGGTTCCAGAACAGCCGCCGCGCCTGCCAGACGCCGACGTGCGGCAGCTGCTCGGGGGCGAACGCCGGGTCGGCCGCCGCCTTGAACGCCTCGCCGGCGAGCACCGCCGAGGCGGTGTGGTGGCCGTGCGTGTCCAGGCCCTGGGTCGGGAAGCGGGTGATGATGACGTCGGGCTTGAGCGCGCGGATGACCCACACCAGATCGGCCAGCACCGCGCCGCGGTTCCAGATCGACAGCGTCTCGGCCGGCGTCTTGGAGTAGCCGAAGTCGCGGGCGCGGGTGAAAAACTGCTCGGCACCGTCGATGCGGCGGGCGGCGAGCAGCTCCTGGGTGCGGATGAGGCCGAGCAGCGGCCCCTGCTCGGCGCCGATCAGGTTCTGGCCGCCATCGCCGCGCGTCAGCGACAGGTAGGCGGTGCGCAGCAGGCGCTCGCCGTTCAGGTAGGCCAAAAGCCGCGTGTTCTCGTCGTCGGGGTGGGCGGCGACATAAAGGACGTTGCCGACTACGGACAGCCGCTCGATGGCGCGCAAGAGCTCACCAGCGCTCGGCTGGCGCGGCGGCTGCTGGGCAAAGCCGGTCAGCGGCGTCAGCAGCACGCCCAGGGTAAGCGCCGTGCCGAGGGCGCCGGGTCCGAAGCTGCCGAGGGAGGGGTTGCGTGGGTCCATGTCGATCTGGGGCCTCGCCTAAAGGTTTAGCCGCGAGTATACGCATGAGCTGCCCCTGGGCGAGCGCGCCGACCTGGCGTAGATTGTCGCCACCTGCATGCTTGCCACGTTTTGTTCGGCCTACCTCCAGGGCGATCCGCGCGCGCTCGCCTTCCTGCCGGCGGACTTCCGCGATCCGCAGGCGCGCTGTCGGGTCACGCGGGCGGCGGCGCAGCGGCGCCTGCAGCCGCAGCTGCTCGCCGCGCTCACCGAGCAGAACCGGCGCCTGGGCAGGAGCCCCGCCCGCGAGGAGCACCTGCAGGCGCTGGCCGAGCCGGGACCGGCCGGCACCGCGGTGGTGGTGACCGGGCAGCAGGTCGGGCTGTTCCTCGGCCCGCTGTACACGGTCTACAAGGCCGCGACCGCGATCGCCGTCGCCCGCACCCTGCAGGCCGAGTCCGGGGTCCGCTGCGTCCCCCTGTTCTGGCTGCAGACCGAGGACCACGACTACGAGGAGATCCATCACTGCGACGTGCCGCGCTACGCCGCGCCGCCGCTGCGCCTGCAGCTGCCGGCCTCGCCGCTGGCGCGGGTCTCGGTGGCGCACCGCTGCCTGGGTCCGGCGGTCACCGAGCAGCTGGACGCCCTGACCGCCGCCCTGGGTGGGCTGCCGCACGCGGCGCCGTTTCTCGATCGGCTGCGCGCCCACTACCGCCCCGAGGCGA
Organism: Polyangia bacterium; assembly: GCA_044222245.1. Classification (GTDB taxonomy): domain Bacteria; phylum Myxococcota_A; class Polyangia; order Palsa-1104; family JAEUJZ01; genus CALFML01. The sequence continues at coordinate 69,578 of JBGANQ010000024.1, forward strand.
CGCTCGGCCAGGCCTTCGCCGGCGTCCTGGGCGAGCTGTTTGCCGATGAAGGGCTGCTCTTGCTGGAGCCGCGGCAGCCGGCGATCGCTGCCCTGGCGGCGCCGCTTTATCGCCAGTCGATCGTGCAGCAGGAGGCGATCGCCGCCGCGCTGCTCGAGCGCCAGGCTCGGCTCCACGCCGCCGGCTGCGCCGAGCAGATCCCGACCCGCGCCGGCTCCACGCTGGTGTTCTTTCACCCCGACGGCGTGGCCGGGCCGCGCTACCGGCTGGAGCGCGTTGCCACCGCCGGCGCCGCGCCCCCCAGCTGGTCTGTCCCGAGCGGCTCCAGCGACGCCAGCGAGGCCCCCGCCAGCGCGGCCGCGGCAGGCCGGCGGGTCTTCACCCAGGCCGAGGTGCTAGAGGTCCTCGCCGCCGAGCCGCTGCGCTTCAGCAGCTCGGCGCTGCTGCGGCCGGTGATCCAGGACTCGCTGCTGCCCACCGCGGCCTATGTCGGCGGCCCCGGCGAGATCAACTACTTCTCCCAGCTGGCGCCGCTGTACGAGCTGCTCGGCGTCGCGCAGCCGCTGGTCCTGCCGCGCGCCCGCTTCCGCTGCCTGGAGGACAACACCCGCTCCTGGCTCGCCAAGCTGGGTCTTACGCCCGCCGAGGCCGAGACGCCGCGCGCCGAGCTGCTGCGCCGCCTCGCCGCCCGCACCCCGCAGGAGCGGCCGGCCGCGGCGGCGCTGCGCGAGCGCATGCTCGCCGACATCACCGCGCGCCTTGGCGAGCTGGAGGCCCTGGACAGCGCCTTGCGCGACCCGGTGCGCCGGGCCCGCGAGAGCATCGAGCGCACGGTAGGCCGCCTGACCGAGCGCTACGCCCAGGCGCTGCTCGAGCGCGACCACGTCACCACCGAGCGCGTCGACCGCGTGCAGGGGTTCCTGTTCCCCGACGGCGTCCCCCAGGAGCGGCTCTACTCGCTGCCCTACTTTGCCTGCAAATATGGAGCGCGCACCTTCATCCAGAAGCTCTTTTCCCACCTGCGCGACGCCGAGGTCTTTGTCCCGGTGGTGCGCAGCGTGGAGCTCTGAGCGGTGCCGCGGGCCAGCTGCGCATGGGAGAGTCGGGGCGCCGGGCGCAAAATCCGATGGATCACGGCCCGGCGATGGGCCATCGTAAGAGCCATCGTATGGGACCCCGGCGGGCGCTGCGCATCGGCATCACGTGCTATCCCACCACCGGCGGGAGCGGCATCATCGCCACCGAGATCGGGCGGGCCCTGGCGCAGCGCGGCCACAAGGTCCACTTCATCTGCTACGAGCTGCCCGGGCGCCTGGACCCGCAGCCGAGCGGCATCGCCTTCCACCGGGTGCGGGTGCGCGAGTACCCGCTGCCCCACCTGGACACCTACGTGCTGGCGCTGGCGTCGCAGCTCGCCGAGGTCAGCACCGCCGCCGAGCTGGACCTTTTGCACCTGCACTACGCGATCCCGCACACCACCAGCGGCTACCTGGCGGTCCAGCTGCTGCGCGACCGCGGGCAGACGCCGCCGCGGCTGATCACGACCCTGCACGGCACCGACGTCACCCAGGTCGGCAGCGACCCGGCGCTTTTGCCCATGCACCGCTTCACCCTGCGCCACAGCGACGGCTTGACCGTGCCCTCGGCGTACCTCCGGCAGGCGGTCTACGACGACCTCGGGCTGCCGTCCACCACCCCGATCGAGGTCATTGCCAACTTCGTCGACACCGAGCTGTTCCGGCCCGCCGACCGCGGGCAGCGCCGGTGGGACGAGCTCGGGCGGGTGCTCGACCAGCCGCTCACCCGGCTCCTGCAGCCGGCCGGTGGGACACCGCGGCGCCGGCCGACAGGCCGCGGGCGCGGGCCGGCTCCGCGGGTGCTCATCCACAGCTCGAACTTCCGGCCGCTCAAGCGGATCGACGACGTCCTGCGGGTGTTCTGCGAGGTGCAGAAGGTCGTGCCGGCGATCCTGCTGCTGGTCGGCGATGGCCCCGAGCGCCCGCGCATCGAGGCGCTGACCCGCGAGCTGGAGCTGACCGAGTCGGTGTACTTCCTGGGCCTGCAGCGCGATTTTTTGACCGCGCTGCGCCACAGCGAGGTCTTCCTCCTGGCGAGCACCACCGAGGGCTTCGGCCTCTCGGCGCTCGAGGCGCTGAGCTGCGGCATCCCGGTGGTCGGCTCGCGCGTCGGCGGCGTGCCCGAGGTCGTGCGCGATGGTCAGACGGGCCTGTTGTGCGACGCCGGCGACATCGCGGCGATGACCCGGGCGGTGCTGCGGCTGCTGCAGGACCGGGCGCTGCACCGCCAGATGTCGCGCGCCGCCCGCGCCAGCGTGCAGGCCTTCTGGCGCAAGGACCCGATGGTGTCGCTCTACGAGGACTTCTACCACCGCGTGCTCGGCCAGAAGGGTCGCCCGTAGGGCGCCGACGCGGTCCCCCTGCAGCAGGGGGGCCGCGCCGGTCAGTCTTTAATTTGCGGGCTGATTCAGGAGGGGAGGACGGACGGAGTAAGTTTCAGGTCGACTCGTCCGCGCCGGGGGTGCGCTCGCCGCCGGTGAGACCGGCGGGGCTGGCGGGACCGTTGGCCGCGCCGCGGGGAGCGCCCGCGGGGACCGCCTGATTGCCAGCGCTGCCCGCGCCTTCGCCGCGGCCGTGCTCGCGACCACGCCGCCGGTGGCCCCCCTCGCCGGGAGGCCGGCCGGGTCCGGGCGAGTCGCCGCCCGGGCGCGCCGCCTCATTGCCCGGGTTGGCCTCCGCCCCCATCGCACCGCCGCCCGGCCGCGGTCCGCGGTTTCCGCCCCCGGGTCCGCGGCTCGCCTCATTGCCCGGCGTGGCACTGCCGCCCGCGGGTCGGCCGCCCGGTCGCGGTCCGCGCGGTCCGCCCCCGGGCCCGCGGCTGGCCTCGTTGCCGGGACTGGCTTCCGCGCCGCCCGGCCCACCGCTCGGGCGCGGTCCGCGGTTTCCGCCCGGCCCGCGGCTGGCCTCGTTGCCCGGCGTGGCTTCCGCATCACCGCTGGCGGGACCCGCGGGGCCCGGCCCCGGGCGCGGTCCGCGATAGCCGCCACCGGGTCCGCCGGCGCGCTCACCCCGCCCGCCGCCCGGGCCACGCGGGCCGCCGGGTCCACGCCCTCCACCTGCGCCGTCGGGTCCGCCCGCTCCACGCGGTCCGCCCGGTCCGCGGGCTCCGCCCTCGGGTCCACCGGGTCGGTCCGCGCGCTCCACCAGCGCCTTCGGGTCCACCCGCACCGCGGGGTCCGCCCGGTCCTTCCGCACCGCCCGGGCCGCGGGCGCCGCCCGGTCCACCGGCACCCCCAGGACCGCCCGGACGTGGGCCGGGTCCGCGGCCGTAGGGGCCGCCGGGTCCGCGGCGGTTGCCGGCACCTTCGCGCGGTCCACCTTCACCGCCCGGACCGCTGCCCGCTGGCCCCCCCGGGCCGCGACCCGGCGGTCGGCCGCGCCACTCCCCCGCCGGGCGCTCGCCTGGAGCACCGCCGGGACCGCGCGGGCCACCGCGGCCGCCGCCGCGGCGCTCGTTGGCAGGCACCGGATCGCGCTTGAGCCGCCAGCCGTCGCCCCCGGTCGGGGTGTCGCCGCGATCGCCCCGCGACTCGTCCCGGCCACCGAACTGAAAGCCGGAGCCAGCCTTGGGCGCACCGCCGCGTCCGGCTCCTCCCGGACCGCGGCCCCCGCCGCCACCCCCGCCGCCCGAGCCGCCGCCGCGGCCGCCGGGTCCTCCGCGCCGATCATCGCGGCCGCGCCGCTTGGACTCGGGGACCGGCTGGTAGTCGATGAGGTAGCAGAACTCGCCGACCTTGCGCGCCAGCTTCGGGGCCTTGTCGGCCGCGAACACCCGCACCAGCCGCACCTCGCCCACCCGGTTGCCCACCGCCGTCAGCGCCTCCAGCAGCCGCGCCAGCCGATCGCCGCTCACGCCGAGCTCCGCGCTCAGCTGCGCGGTGAGCTGCGCATCGGCGGCCGGCTCGCTCCCCGCCTCAGCCGCTGGCGGCGCGGCCGCCTGGTCGCCGGCAGCCGCCTCTTCTGTAGCCGGCTCTTTGGCGGGCGGCTCGGCCGCGCTGGCGGGTGGCTCACTCGCGCTGACAGTCTCAGCGGCGGGCGCGCCCTTGGCCTTCAGCTCCGTCGTCAGGCGCTTGTGCACCTGCGCGGCCCGCTGCAGCGCGGCGCCGCTGAACTCGGTCACGGTGGTGAAGGAAACTTTCTGCTTTGACGGCTGCTCTTCGGTCAACTGTAGCCTCCAACTTTGGCCCACAAGTTAACATAGGATTTAAACCTTCGCGTTCTCATTGTCAGAGACCGCGTGACCCGAACCGCGAGCCGGCTTGAAGTGCCGGGCCCCGGGCGTGTATAGCAAGCTCATGCACTCTGCCGTCCGCCCGCTTGGCCGCGACCAGCTGGCCGAGTTCATGCGCCCAGTCCACACCGCCCTTGGCTTGCAGCTTATTCCCGAGCGCATTGAGCAGGTCAAGACCCTGCCCGAGCTCGCCCTGTGCCTTGGCGGCTTCATCGACGACCAGCTGGTCGGCGCGGCCGGCGTCTACAGCCTGGAGCTGACGGTGCCCGGCGGCGCCGCGGTGCCGACCGCCGGCCTCACCATGGTCGGCGTGCTGCCGACCCACCGCCGCCGCGGCGTCCTCAGCCAGCTTATGCGCCACCACTTTGCCGAAGCCCACCGCTGCGGTCAGCCGCTCGCCTCGCTGTTCGCCTCGGAAGGGTCGATCTACAATCGCTTTGGCTACAGCATCGCCTCCCTCGCCGCCGAGATCGAGCTCGACCGCGCCCACACCGCGTTCGTCCCCACGGCGCCCAAGGTCGCCGCCAGCGCCCGCCTGCTCGACGAAGATGAGGCGGTGGCGGCGTTTCCGGCGATCTGGGATCGGGTGCGCGCCCGGACCCCGGGCATGGTGGCGCGCTCGCCGCAGTGGTGGCGGGTGCGGCGGCTGGGCGATCCGCCGTGGGTGCGCGGCTCGCGGGCGCCGCTGCAGCGGGTGCTGCTGCAGGTGGCCGGTGAGGCGGTCGCCTACGCCATCTACCGTCAGCTCGACAGCGGCTGGGACGGCTTTAACATCAACACCATGAACCTCGAGGTGGTCGAGGCGGTGGGCGACGGTCCCGCCGCAACGGCCGCGGTGTGGCGCTACCTGCTGGACATCGATCTTGCCCAGCAGATCAAGGCCCGGCTGCTGCCCGTCGATCACCCGCTCCTGTTTCTCTTGGTCGAGCCGCGTCGGCTGCGCCTGCGGCTGTCCGATGCGCTGTGGGTCCGCGTCGTCGAGGTCACCGCCGCCCTGGGGGCGCGCAGCTATGCGCCGGGTCCGCCGCTGGTCTTTGCCGTCACCGACCCGCTGTGCCCGTGGAACCAGGGCACCTTTTGCCTGCACGAGGGCGTCGCCCGCCGCAGCGAGGCGGCGCCCGAGCTGCAGCTGCCGATCGAGGCCCTCGGCGCCGTCTACCTCGGCGGCTTCCGCTTCAGCCAGCTCGCGGCGGCCGGCCGCATCGTCGAGCTGCGCCCAGGTGCCGTGCAGCGCGCCGACGCCCTGTTCGCCACCGCCACCGCCCCCTGGGCCCCCGAGATCTTTTAATCCCGAGATCTTTTGGTCCCGAGATCTTTTAATCCCGAGATCTTTTAGTCCCGAGCTCTTCCGGTCCGGAGTCCGCGCTCGCTGCCTCGGCAGCCCGCACCATGGCCGCTGGGGCAGCTGCCGCGCTGCTCCCTCCCCTGTCGGCTTTGGGAATCCGGTTGGGAGGGAGCGCCGCGCTCCTTATATCCGCATATCCGCAGCTCCGCTCAGCGCGCCGGGCACTTCCAGTCGGCGAGCGCCTTCTTGACGTCATCGGCGGCGAAGAAGGAGTCGGTCTTGTCGCCGAGCGCCTTGGCCTTCTGGCCGAGCGGACACGCCTCGGCCGGCTTGCCCTTGGCGGCGAGCAGCTGCGCCTTGGTCCATACGTTGAACCAGTCCTCCCGCTGCGCCAGCGAGCGCTCGACGAGCTGCAGGGCGTGATCGTAGTCCTTCTTGCTCTCCAGCAGGTAGCGCGCCGCCGAGTTGAAGGGCCGCCACGAGTTGTCCTCCAGCCCCTTGATGTTGGCCGCGACCTGCGCCTCGGTACCGGCCTTGATCGGGATCGCCAGCCGCAGCTTCTCCCACTCCAGCTCGAGCGTGGTGCCCGCCTCGCTGGTATCGGTAAAGAGGAAGGTCAGGCGCTCGCGGTGCGGGCTCGGCGCCGGCTTGGCGACAAAGCGCACCTGATCCAGGTCCTGCTTGTACTGTCCGGTGCCGCCCTGGTTCGGGTTCTTGTTGAAGATGACCGTCCAGCTGTCCTTGCCGGGGATGGTGAACAGCGCGTAGGTCCCGGCGGGCACGGGCTTATCGGCGATCGTGACGTCCTTGCTGAAGGTGACCTTGGTCGCCGAGTTGGCGCCGGTGCGCCACAGCTCGCCGAGCGGAACGATGCCGCCCCAGACCTTGCGGCCCTTGACCGCCGGGCTGCTGTACTCGACAGCGATCTCGGTGATTCCGACCACCTGGCTCACCTTGGCCAGGGGGCTCGGGCGCGGCAGCTCGAGCTGCTGCGCGCTCGCCGGGCCGGACACAAGAGCTCCGCCGGCAACCGCAGCCGCCAGACAAGCCCTCAGCAACATCTTTTTCCTCATGAGCAGACCTCCGAACTGGATGGATGGATAGGAATCGCGGCGCGCACAATAATGCAAGATCGGCAAAGCCCAGCAGCAAATCGCTCGGCTGCTGGCTTGGGCCCGCACTTGCTGCTCACGGTGTCCGCCGCTCGGACAGTCGCCGCCGCTGTCCGCCGGATGACGGACAGAGTCACCGCCGCGCCCGCCCGGGCCAGCCGGACTGGCAAGTGGTTCCGACGGAAAAAGCGCTTGGCGACGGGAGGCTCCGGCGCGACTGCAGCCTGGCACGCCGCTGGCTTTACAGCCGCACCAAGGGAGGACCGCGATGGCACTACAAGCCCACATGTCTATAGAAGGAACCGAGCAGGGGCCGATCGAGGGCGACAGCCTGATCAAGGGCCGGCACGGCACCATCGAGGTGCAGCAGTTTGGCCACGAAGTCTGCATGCCGCACGATGGCAACACCGGCGCGCCCACCGGTAGTCCGATCCACCGGCCGCTCACGATCTGCAAGCTGTTCGACAAGGCCTCGCCCAAGCTGCACAAGGCGCTGGCGCGCGGCGAGCGCCTAAAGACCGTCGAGCTCAAGTGGTACCGCATCAAGCCGGACGGCAAGCAGGAGCACTACTACACCCATCTTTTGCAAGACGCGATCCTGGTGAGCATCAAGCCCTACATGCGCAACCGCCTCGAACGGGACAGCGAGGAGTACCAGCACATGGAGGAGGTGTCGTTCACCTACCGCAAGATCACCTGGACCTGGGAGCCCGAAGGCATCGCCGCCGAGGCCGACTGGCGCGAGCCGGCGGTGTGATGGGTCCACGCGGCAGCCGCGACCACTACCTGGGCCCGGGCCCGCGTCCGGCAGCCGTCCAGCAACAGGCCGCGCTCGGCGGTCAGTGAGTACTTCATGAGCAGACTCGATCTTGAAGCGGCAGACTTTGACTTCCGCTGCCCTGCCCTGCGCGACGACACCCTGCGCGTGCATCGATTCACCGGCCGCGAGGCCCTGAGCGAGCCGCACGAGTTCATCATCGAGCTCGTCAGCGCCGAGCCGGACCTCGACCTGGAGGTCCTGCTCGGTCAGCCGGCGCGGCTCCGGCTGCGCGGCCTGGACGCGGGCGGCGGGCGTTACCAGCGCTACGTGCACGGAGTCATCGAGCGCGCCGTCCAGCTGGCAGCCGGGGCGCGCTACAGCCTGTATCAGGTGACCCTCGGTTCGGCGCTGCGCACGCTGGCGCTGCGCCGCGACTCGCGCATCTTCCAGGGGCTGAGCGCGCCCGAGGTGACGCTGGCGGTGCTCCGGGAGGGCCAGGCGCTGGCGGACCGAGTCCAGCCGCTCCTTCACTGCAGCTATGCCGCGCGCGACTATCTGGTGCAGCACCAGGAGAGCTCCCTGGACTTTATCCGCCGACTCTGGGAGGAGGAAGGAATCTGCTTCTTCTTTGAGCATGGCGAGGACCGCGAGGTCCTGCTGCTCGGCGATGGTCCGCACGCCTTTGACTCGCTGCGCGGCGCCGACCACCTGCGCTACCGCGACGAGCCACACCTGTACGAAGAGGGACTGTGGGAGCTGCGGGCCGAGAGCGCCCTGGCCCCCGGCGCCGCGACCCTGCGCGACTTCCGCTTCCAGCAGCCGAGCCTGGATCTGGAGGCACGCGCCCGGACCGAGCCGCGCGGCGAGTCCGAGATGTATTATTTTCCCGGCGGCTACACCGAGCTTGCCCAGGGTCAGCGGCTGGCCCGGATACGTCTTGAGGAACAGCAGTGCGACCGCCAGCGCTACTGCGGCCGCAGCAACGTGCGGGCGGTCGTTCCCGGCGCCCGGTTCACCCTGAGCGGCCACCGGCGGCGCGCCTGCAACCAGGAGTACCTGATCGTTGCGGTCGAGCACACCGGAGTGCAGCCGCGAGCGCTGCCCGACTGGCTGCCGCGGGGCAGCGCCGAGCCCGAGCCGGGGGCCCCCAAGCTCGGGTACCACAATCGGCTGGAGTGCATCCCGGCGGGCGTGAGCTTCCGCCCGCCGCGCCGAACGCCGCGCCCGCGAGTCGCCGGCGCGCAGACCGCGGTGGTCGTCGGTCCCCCCGGCGAGGAGCTGCACTGCGACGAGCACGGTCGCGTCAAGGTCCAGTTTCCCTGGGATCGCAGCGGCAGCCGCGATGAGCGCAGCTCGTGCTGGATAAGGGTCAGCCAGCCGTGGGCCGGCGTCGGCCAGGGCGCGATGTTCCTGCCGCGCGTCGGTCAGGAGGTCGTGGTGCAGTTCCTCGATGGCGACCCCGATCGACCGCTCATCAACGGCCGCGTCTACAACGGCGAGAACCCGACCCCCTACCCGCTGCCGGCGGCCAAGACGATCACCACCCTGCGCAGCGCCAGCACCCCCGGCGGCGGCGGCCACAACGAGCTGCGCTTTGACGACCAGAAAGGCCGCGAGGAGCTGCACCTGCACGCGCAGCGCGAGCTGTCGGTGGTGGTCGGCGACAGTCACCGCCGCCAGGTGGCTGGCAGCGAGTGCTGCAGCGTAGGCGGCGATCGCCACCTCACGGTCCAGCGGAGCCTCTGCACCCGGGTCCGCGCCGGCGATCACACGCTGCGGGTAGAGAGCGGCAGCTGCCTCACCGAGGTCAAGGGTCAGTGCAAGACCACGGTGGAGTCGGGCCCGAGCGAGCTGTGGGTGCTCGCCGGCGGTCACATCACCAAAGCCGAGGGACCGGTGACCATCGAGTCGGGCCGCGGGCGCCTGAACCTTTTGGCCACGGGTCCGTGGCATGGCCGCAGCAAGCAGAAGGCGACCCTGGAGGCGCCCGAGCTGACCCTGCGCGCCAGCCAGAAGCTCACCCTCGCCGTAGGTCAGAGCACGATCACCCTGGATGAGTCGGGGATCGAGCTCAGCGCCCCGCAGATCACCAGCAGCGCGGTCGGCACCCACGCCCTCACCGGGGCCTTGATCACCATCAACTGAGCACAAAGGCAGCGCCGCGGCGGCCCTCGGGACCGCGCGGCCAAAGAGGCTTCATGCGGGCCCTTATAGACAAGGTGCAGGCGACGATTACCGACTTCATCGAGCAGCGCGACGCGCTGTGGCTGCGGGTGGCGGGGCGAGCGGCGGACGCGCCGATCGTCTTCAAGCTTCTCCTGTCGCTCGAGCGCCGGAACCGGAGAGATGTATTTCTGCTCTTGCCCACTCCCTTTGTCAGCGCAGAGCAGTATGTGGATGAGCTGGTGCGACTTTTTCGGCTCGAGCATCAGGCGCTGCAGCAGGCGCGGCAGGCGCGGCAGCAGGCGCCGCTGCCGCCGCTGCCCGCCCACTTCAGCGGTGGACCGGCGCAGCGGCTTAGCGAGCTCCTCGGTGCCGCCCGGGCGCTGCTGCCGCCCGCCGGCGCGCAGCGCCTGGTATGGGCCTTCTGGCCGCTGGAGCTAGCCGACCCGGCGGCTTACGAGCAGCTCCTTGATGCGGTGGTTCCGGCAGGAGACTGCTCTGAGGGCGATCCCGCGCCCCGAGCCCCGCAGCCGCTGCGCCTCATCGGCCGTCAGGTGAGCGCGCTGCCCGCCGCCCAGCGCCGCTCGCCGGAAGCCATCCCCACCGTGCGGATGACGACAGACTTCAGCCCAGAGGCGATCCAGCGGTCGCTGCAAGAGACTGTGGCCGATCCCAGCCAGCCAGTCGCCGCGCGCATGCACACGCTGCTCATGCTGGCTGCGCTCGATCAGGCCCACGACCGCGCCGAGGCGGCGCAGGCCAAGTACGAGCTGCTGCTTTCGTACTACCAGAAGAAGCGCCGCCCGGCGCTGCAGACCGTGGTGCTGCTCCAGCTCGGCGAGCTCTGCCAGCGCCGGCAGCGGCTGCCGGCAGCGCGCGCTCTGTATGAGCAGGCGCTGACCCCGGCCGCCGCCGCCCAGGTGCCGGTCTGCACGGCGCTGCTCGCCAAGAACCTCGGCGATCTCGCAGAAGCAGAGCAGCGCCACGCCGACGCCGCCGTCTACTATCAAGCCTGGCACCGCCTGGCCTGCCTGCTCGGCGATCCCGAAGGAGCGCAGCTGGCCCACACCAAGCTCACCGCAGCGCAGCACCGGTCAGCTTCGGCCGCCGCCCCGCGCAAGCCCCACCCCTGCCCGGAGTCAGCGCGATGAGCCGCAGCGCCCAGCTGTGCCAGGACCCTGAGCGCGACGCAGCTGCTCGGGCGGACACCTCGGGAGCAGAAGCCGACCCGGCGGCCGCCCGCGCCGCCGAAGATACCCAATCCGAGGTTACCGAATCGGACGCGAATGCGGATCCTCCCGGCAAAGACGCTGCAGAATCTGCGAAGGACTCGGAGTCTGAGGACGACTCCGAATCTGCGGGCGCCTCCGTATGTGAAGAAGAATCGGAATCGGAGGGTGAGGGTGACTCGAAATCGGAGGATGACTCGAAATCGGAGGATGACTCGAAATCGGAGGATGACTCGAAATCGGAGGATGACTCGAAATCGGAGGATGACTCGAAGTCCGAGGACGACCCTGAGTCAGTTGACGACTCGGAATCAGACGATGACTCGGAATCGGACGACTCCGACGCTGAGGACGACTCCGACTCGGACGACGATGCAGACTCTGCGGCGCCCAAGACAGCGATGCAGAGGCTCCTGGCGCTCGCGGAACAGTCCTGTAGCTTGCTGACCCGGCCGCGTGAGCTGATCCAGGCGCGCCTTGGCCAAAGTACCCGCGCCCTGGCGCTGCCGCCGGCCCCGGCGGTGACGGTGGGAGCGCTGGCGCTCGGGCTGCCGCATGCGCACCCGTCCCACCCTCCCTATGTCCCGCTGCTGCCACTGGGTCCGGTGCTGCTCGGCTTCAGCAATGGAGTCCTCATCGGCGGCCTGCCGGCCGTGGTGAACGGCGCTTTAGGGGTGAGTCCGACCTGCTGCGGACTGTCCCCGTTTTATGAAGTCATCACCGGCTCGGCCAACGTCCTCATCGAAGGCGAGCGCGCGGTGCGCACCCTCGATGTCACGCTTCACTGTCAGGCGGCAGCGCGGCCGGCGAGCCGCCCGGGCGCGGCGCGGCTGCGGCGGGCCCTGCACGGGGCGGAGCAGGTCCTGCATGCCGAGCACAAGATCGAAGACGTCGCCGACTTCGCCGAGCAGAGCGCCGCGGCTGCCGAGACCCTGTCCACCGCCGGCCAAAGCCCCGCCGCGCGCCAGGCCGCCGCGGAGGCGGTGAGCATGGCCATGACCGGCCAGCTGGCGGAGAGAGCGCAGGATCAGCTCGCCGACGCGATGAGCCGCCTCATGGGCCTGGACCCCGCGACCCCGGCGGGAACTCCAGGCGCAACGCTCCAAGGGGTCAGTAACGTCCTCATCGGCGGCCTCCCCCTGCCGAGCGCCTCCGCCGTAGTGCGCGGACTGCTGCGGCTGCTGCCATGACCCCTACGACTACACTTCCAGACTTCGCAAGCGACCTGCGGGCCCGCGGCGGCCGGACTCCGGGCTCAAAGCAGCGCCGCGGCGTCGCTCCGGAGCCTGGCTGTACACCGCTCGTCCCGACAATTACGGGTAGTGATAAACTCGTAAGGCTTCATCAACAGCCAACTGCTGACCAGGGGAGAAGCATATGCGCATAGGTATTCTGGGAGCCGGCATGATCGGTGGCACGCTCGGCACCCTGTGGCACCAAGCCGGGCACGAGGTGTGCTTCGCCACCCGCCATCCCGAGAAGCACCAGGACCTGGTAGACCGGCTGGGGCCGCGCGCCTGCACCGGCACCGCCGAAGCCGCGGCAAGCTTCGGTCCGGTGGTGCTGTGGGCGGTGCCGCTCGTCGCGACTCCCGAGCTCGGGCAGCGGCTCGGACCACTTTTGCAGGATAAGGTAGTCCTGGACACCGCCAACCCCTACCCGGCGCGCGACGGCGCCTTGGCGCAGGAGGTGATCGCTGGCGGACACGGCACCGGCGTGTGGACCGCGGGGCACCTGCCGATGGCCAAGGTGGTAAGAGCGTTCAATACAGTCTTCTTCAAGACCCTGCAGAACGAGGCGCATCGGCTGGGCGATCGGCTGGGCATCCCGCTCGCCGGCGATGATGCAGAGGCGCTGAAGGTGGCGGCGCAGCTGGCCACCGATGCCGGCTTCACCCCGGTGGTGGTCGGCGCCCTGGAGCGCGGGCGCGTGTTCGAGCCCGGCACGCCGGTCTACAACACCGGAATGAGCGCTGCGGCGCTGCGGCGGGCGCTCGGAGTCTGAGCCGCGCGACCGCGCAGCGGCTCGCGGATGTGGCATGCTGGGCCCCATGGCGAAGGTCTCTTTTTTAGGCACGGGTCTTATCGGCGGCGCGCTGGCCGAGGCCGCCGTCAAGCGCGGCGATGCGGTGTGCGCGTTCAATCGGACGCTCGACAAGGCGCGCCCGCTGTCGGCCCTGGGCGTTCAGGTCAAGAGCTCGGCCGCCGAGGCGGTGCGCGGCAGCGAGCGGGTTCACATCGCGCTCGCGGATGATGCCGCAGTGGATGCGGTGCTCGCGGCCTGCCAAGAGGAGCTCGGCGACGCGGTGGTCATCGATCACTCGACGGCGCTGCCGGCCGGTACGGTGGCGCGGGCGCAGCGGCTACACCAAAGGGGCATCGCCTTTCTGCACGCGCCGGTGTTCATGTCGCCGGCGATGTGCCGGGAAGCGCGCGGCCTGATGCTCGTCGCCGGCGCCGCCAGCACCTTCGAGCGCGTCGCGCCGGCGCTGCGCGCGATGACCGGAGCCGTCGAGTACCTGGGCGAGCGGGCCGATCTGGCGGCGGCCTACAAGCTCTTTGGCAACGCGATGATCCTGACCATCACCGCAGGTCTGGCCGATGTGTACGCCCTGGCCGCCGCGCTGGGCGTTCCCGCCACGGCCGCCCAGGCGCTGTTTTCCCGCTTCAACCCGGCCGGGACCATCGCCTACCGCGGCGCGGCGATGGCCGCCGGCGACTACAGCGCAAGCTTTGAGCTGACGATGGCGCGCAAGGACGCGCGGCTGATGATCGAGACCGCCGCCCAGGCCGGTCAGCACCTGGGAGTGCTGCCGGCGATCGCCGAGCGGATGGACGAGCTCATCGCGCGCGGCTACGGCGCCGAGGATGTGGGAGTGCTGGCGATCGATGCGGTACCCAAGACCGCTCGGACTCCGCAGACCAGCTAGACTGCACAGACTACGCGGAATACATAGTCTGGGCCAAGCCCCGCCCGGCGGGGGACCTTGCGCAGACTACGCAAGAGCCCTCCTTGCACCTCGCGCCAGGCTCAGAAAGCGACGGCGACGCCGGCGAGGATGAGGGCGAAGCCGGCGGCCAGGCGCCAGGTGAACGGCTCCCCCAAAAGGACCTGCGAGATGATGATGAAGGTGGCAAGCGACATTGCTTCCTGAAGCACCTTGAGCTGTCCGGCGCTGTAGCTGCTGTGGCCAAGGCGGTTGGCGGGAACGGCGATGCAGTACTCAAAAAAAGCGATGCCCCAGCTAAGGAGTATCGCCACGATCGCCGTGCGCGGCTTCCACTTGAGGTGTCCGTACCAAGCTGTGTTCATAAAAAGATTGGAGACAAAGAGAAGCAAGGCGGTCTTGAGCGCAGTCGATTGCATGCTCTGACTGTAACGTTCCGCAGCCCAGGGCAGCAAGATGCGCTGCCCGCTGTCCGCCCACTGGCTGCCCACTGGCTGCCTATTGCTTGGCCGCTGTTTGGCCGCTGCTCGACCAAACGGGGCCGACGGGGACGCCGCGACCGGACGATCCTGGGCGTTGGGGCTGTTTCTGCGGCAGCTTGCCTGTTAACATAAGCGCGGACTGCACTTATCCGGAGCCCTGCAATGCACCTGAGCCGCTTGAGCCTGAGCGATATGCTGCTGCTGAGCCAGACCTACCTCGACCCCAACGATCCGGCGCATCAGGCGCTCGCTTCGGTGCCCGAGGTGGCGAGCCTGCTGTCGCGCCTGCGCGAGGCGCACCAGGTCCTTGCGGCCAGTCAGTCGCAGGACGAGATTCGCGCCAGCTCGCTGCAGAAAGACGTGTACGCGCTGGACGCCGAGCAGGAGGATCTGGTACAGGGCATCGACTGTCTGTGCCAGGCGATGCGGCTGCTCATCGAGGACGATGAGCTGCGCGGGCGCTGGGAGCGGCTGCACCAGCTGCTGCTCCCCGGGGGCCGCAAGCTCGCCAAGCAGCCGTATCTGGCAGCGGCCAGCAACGCGGCGCTGCTGCAGCAGATCCTTGATGGGCTGCCCGCCGCCGATCGCCAGCTGCTCAAGGGTCTGTTTATCGGCGGCCGCTCGCTGCTGACGATCATCGAGCGCTGGATTACGGTGGGAAAGGAGCTCGGCGAAAAAGAGCAGGAGCGCCAGTCGCTGCCCATCGCCCCGACCGATGACGCGCTGCAGTCGGCGAAGAACCAGTGGATCCGAATTGTCGGGGCCATGGTCGCGATGTTCCAGATGTCCGAGCTGCTCAATGAGCTGCCCAGCGGCATCAAGCAGTACGTGCTCGGCCCGCTGCGCACCGCCACCGAGCGCGGCGCCCCGCGGCGCGCCGGCGAGCCGAGCGGCAACCCCGCCAGCGAGCCGCGTCCGCCCACCACCGCGCAGAGCTGAAGCCAGCGCGGCGCCCTGCCCCGCCAGTCGGCTTTTCTCCCTCCTTCCATCCATCCACGCGCAGTCCGCCGGGGTCCGCACGCGTCCGATCGGACTGTGGACGCCCGCGGCGCTGCGTCCGCACGAGTCCGCGACTGGGAATCACTCCGCTTCCGTTCCGCAGACGCGGCCATCTGCCGGTACGCGTCGCGCTGCCACGCGTGGCCCTCAGTGGCGGATAAGGGAAGGGGCTCCCCCGACCGGTGCGGCGCCGGAGGTTCGCCGGGACTTGGGCATGGGCTCTCGGAGGTGCGGGGCAAGCGCGCCGCGCTGGCGGGCGCCCGCGGGTTGGGGGACGCGGACTAGCTCTGGCGGACCCGGCCCATGGCCGACAGGAGGCCGCCGTGCTGCGGGTCGAGCTCCAGGCCGCGCTCGTACATACCCACGGCCTTGGGACCCTCGCCGAGCTTCTCGTGGATCTCGCCCAGGTGCAGGTAGACATCGGCGCGGGTGACGCCGCCGGCGGGATCGAGGTTCTGCAGCAGCATCGAGCGGTAGATGCGCCGCGCCTTCTCCCAGTCGGCCGCCGCCATGTACAGCCGTCCGAGCGCGATGAGCGTCGGCAGGTGCCCGGCGTCGATCGAGTAGCCGGCGTTGTACTGCTCCAGCGCCTTGTGGATGTCGCCCTCCCGCTCGGCGATGGCGCCCAGGCGGAAGTGGATGCGCGACAGGTCCTTGCTGCGCCGCCCCTTGCCCGAGCGCTCGACGAGCGTGCGGTACAGCGGCAGCGCCTCGCGCAGGCGGCCCGAGTTGAAGTACAGCTCGGCCAGCGGCTCGATGACCAGGAGCTCATCGGGCGCGATGCGGTAGGCGCGCTGCAGCACCGGCAGTGCCCCTTCGGGCGACTTGAGCTCGTTCACATACAGGCGGCCGAGCTCGAGCAGCAGGTCCTTCTGCTTCTGCGGGTCCATCGACTGCATGCGCTCGGCCCGGACCTCCAAGAGCGCCGCCACCCGGCGGAAGTCACCGCGCGCCCGCGCCCGCTTCTCCAGCGCCTCGGCGACCTCGACGTTGGTCGGATCGGCCTGCAGCGCCCGCTCGTAGTACGGCTCTGCCGCCGCCTCGCCCAGGCGCTCGCCCTCCATGCGGCCCAGGCGGTAGTACAGCTCGGCCATCTCCGGCCCCGACTTGGCCAGGCGCACCGCCCGCTCCAGGGTCGCCTTGCAGCGCGGCCAGTCGTGCTGCGACTCGTAGATGCGGGCCAGCGACATCAGCGCCCGCACGTGGTTCGGGTCGCGCTCCAGCACCCGCTCGAGCAGCTTCTTGGCCTGCTCGGGGGCCTGGACCTTGCTCTCCCAGATCTCGGCGGCGCGCAGCAGGTTGGCTACCTCGTCCTCGCTGCGGCTGGCCTTCTGGGCGGCGTCGGCGTGGCGGACCAGGACCTCGACGAGGTCGTACCACTTCTCGGCCTGCTCGAGCAGGCGCTCCAGGTCGCGCTGGGCGTCGGCGTCGCCCGGTACCAGCTCCAGCACGCTCTGCAGGTAGCTGATCGCGTCGTCGGCCGAGTGCAGCTTCTCCAGGGCGAGCTGCGCCAGCTTGCGCAGCACGGTGACCCGCTCCTTGGTGCTCGCCACCGCCTTGAGGCGCTTCTGCAGCACCTCCTGGACGAGCGGCCACTGCTCCTGCTGGCTGTACAGGCCCTCCAGCGCCGACAGCGCCTTGAGCGAGTTCGGCTGCAGCTCGAGCAGCTCGCGGTAGACCGCGATCGCCTGCGCCGGCTGATCCAGCTCGTCGGCGAAGAGCTCCGCGATGTGGGCCAGGATCTGCACCTTGGTGGCGCCGCGCGAGGCCCGCGCCTGGGTCTGCAGGATGGCGCACAGCTCCTCGAAGCGCCGGGTGCGCTGGTACAGCTCGGCCAGCGCCGACAGCGCCTTGGCGTCGGTCTCGTCCAGATCGAGGATCTTCTTCCACGCCTCGACCGCCTTGAACTCGTCGGCGAGCGGTCCCTGATACAGCTCGGCCGCCTCGCTGAGCAGCGCCTTCTTCTTGCCCTGATCGAGCTCCAGCGCCGCCCGCCGCAGCAGCATCTCGGCGAGCAGGGTGGAGTCGTTGCGCAGGCGGTAGATGCGCTCTAGCGCCGCGAGGGCGACCTGGTTGTCGCTCTCCAGGTCGATCACCGTCTGGTAGCGGGTCTCGGCGCGCTGGTCGTCGGACAGCCGCTCCCAGATCGCCGCTGCGCGCAGCCCGAGGTCGCGCTGCAGGTCAACCCCGCCGCGCTTGCCGCTGTCGCTGGAGCGGCCGAACACCATCTTCTCCAGCACCTGCTCCAGGGTGGTCGCGGCGTCGCTGTCGCGGCCGCACTCCTTGGCCAGCCGCTCCATCTCCTCGGCCAGCCGGGCGTCGTCGGGCATCTCGACGAACGCCCGCGCCACCGCGTCGAAGGCCCGCGACGGATCGCGCAGCTCGGTCTCGGCCAGCGTCGCCATGCGCTCAAACAGGCTCGCCCGCTCGGGCTTGCCGCTGGTGACGCCGACCCGGACCTCTAGCAGCTCCAGGAGCTTGCCGAAGTCGCGCTCGGTCTCGGCCAGCGGCTCCAGGAGCTCCAGGGCGAGCAGGGCGTGGGCCGGCGAGGCGATGAGCCGCTCGACCGCGGCGCGCGCCCCAGCGTGCTGCGGGTGGCGCTCCAGCGCCTTGCGGAAGGCCCCAAGGGCGCCGTCCAGGTCGTACAGGGAGCTCGCCCGCAGCTCGCCCAGGCGGTAGAGGAACTCGGCCTGCGCCTCGACGTCTTCCGAGACCTCGGCCTCGTGCTCGAGGATCTCGGCGAGCTCGCTGGTGGCGCCGGTGCGCGACAGCAGCCGATCGAGGGCAGAAAGGCCCGTCATCTGCTCGCCGGGCAGCGCCAGCACCAGGCGGTAGCGGGCGATGGCCTGGCTGTCGTCGTGCAGGTGCGACTCGTAGAGCACCGCCAGCTTGAGGGCGAAGCCGCGCTGGACCTCGGGATCGCCCGAGGCCTCCAGCCGCTCCTCGAACAGGCGCGCCAGCTCGCTGAACTCGCCGCGCGCCTCGGCCAGGCGCTCCAGCTGCTGCACCGCCTCGCTGTCCTCGGCGTCCTCGGCGAGCACGCGGCCCCAGACGGCGAACGCCGCCTGCGGGTCGTGCAGCCCCGTCTCGTGCAGCTCGGCGATCTGGGCGAGCAGCCGCCGCCGATCCGACAGGTCGCCTTCGGCCGCCAGCTTGAGCTCGAGCAAGTCCACCAGGGGCCGCCACTCGCTCTGCTTGCGGTACAGCGGCTCGAGCACGGCCGCCGCGGCGTCGCGCGTCTCGCTCTGCTGCACCAGGCGCTCCAGCGCCGTGCGCGCCTCGCCCTGAATCTGCAACAGGCGCAGGCGGTCGGCGTTGAACACCGTCGACAGCTCGACCTGGGCCGCCGACATCCAGTCGCCCACGTCCTGGGCCACCGGGGTCTCGAACTCGAGCACCCGCTGGTAGCGCTGGATCGCGGCGTCGGCCTGCTGGATCTTCTCCTCGGTCACCCGCGCCGCCTGCAGCTCCAGCTCCAGCCGCCGGGCGGCGTCGCTCGGGTTGTCGGTGAGCGCCGCCAGCTTGTCCAGGGCCTCCAGGTGATCCGCCCACTGCCCCTCGCGCTCGTACAGGCGAGCCAGCGCCGCCACCGCCTCGGAGTCGCGCTCGTTGGCCTCTAGCGCGCCCTTGTAGGCGCCGATCGCCTCGAACGAGTCGCTGAGCTTGTCCTCATAGACCCGCGCCATGGCAAAGCGCAGCGGCCGCCGCTCGCTCTCGCTCGGCGCCAGCTCGATCTGCTGGGTGTAGACCCAGCACAGGTCGCGCCACGCCTCGCGGCTCTCGTACAGGCGGCCCAGGGCGTCGAGCGCCTGGCCGTCCTGCTCGTCGAGCTGCAGCACCTGCCGCCAGGTCGCGATGGCGCGCTCGGGCTGGCCCAGCACCTGCTCGTAAAGCTGCGCCGCGTGGTAAAGGAGCCGCTTCTGCTCGGGCAGCTCGTGGCAGAGGGTGAACAGCTTCTCTAGCACCACCACCAGCTCGCCGTAGCGCTGCGACAGGGCAAGCAGCCGCTCCAGCTTCTGCCAGGCGTCCTGCGAGTCGTCGTGCACCGCGGTGACCTTGCGCCAGGCCTCGATGGCCCGCTCGCGGTCGTCGAGCTTCTCGTCGTAGATGGTGGCGATGCGGGCGAACACGCGTGCCTGCAGCTCGCGGTCGTACGAGTTCTCCACCGCCCGGTCGAGGATGGCGACAAGCTCCGGCCAGCACGGCAGCGCCCCGGCCAGGCGCAGCATCTCCTGGTACAGCGGCTCCTCGCGCGCCTCGCCCTCGCTGGCCTCCTCGCTCCACGCCCGCGACAGGGCGCGGAAGGCCGCCCCAAGGTCGTTGCCGCGCTGCTCCTGCAGCTGGGCGATCTCCTTGAACAGCTCGATGCGCCGCGGCTTATCGTCGATGAACAGCAGCTCGACCTCGTAGATGCCGGCCAGCGACTGCCACTTGTCGGCCCGCTTGTAGATCGGCTCGACGATCTGGGCGGTGCGGAAGCGCAAGCTGTCGCGCTCGGGCAGGCTGCCGAGCAGCTGCTCCAGCGCCGTCAGCGCCTCCTGCGAGTACTCATCGCGCGCCAGCACCTCCTCGTAGGCGTCGATGGAGTGCGGCAGGTCGCCCAGGCGCTGCTCGTACAGGGCGCCCAGGCGCAGCTTGAGCTCGATCCACTTGCCAAGCTGCGCCGCGCCAGCGCGGTCGGCGCGCTCGATGCGGACGATGAGGAGCTCGGCCAGATCCGGCCAGCGCGCAAGCTCGATGTACAGTCGGTCGAGGGCCAGCGTCGCGTCCTCGTCGTCGCTGTCGAGGTCGAGGATCTCGCGGTAGGTGCGGATCGCCGACGACTTGTCGTCGAGCTGCTCTTCCTGCAGGCGGCTGATCTTGAACAGCAGGTCCTTCTTGCGCGCCTCGACCAGGGTCTGGTTGGCGGCGTCGCGGTAGACGCTGTATAGGTCGTTCCAGCGCCCGACCCGCATGAGCATCGCCTCCAGCGCCTCGAACGCCTGCATGTCCTCGGTCTGCTGGGCGAGCAGCCGGCGGTAGCAGTCCTTGGCCTGGTCGATCTGCTCCAGGCGGTGGTCGTAGATCTCGGCGGCGGTGCGCAAAACGTCGATCACCGCCGGCTCGGCGTCCGAGGACTGCTCGTCGAGGTAGACCTGATAGATGTCGGCCAGCGCCTGCCAGCCATCAAGCAGCGACGAAAGGCGAGCGAGCTGCTGGCGGGTCCACGGCTCGCCCGGCTGCTCGCGGAACAGCCGCCCGTACCAGGTGAACGCCGAGTTGAGGTCGCCGACCTTCTCCTCGTATAGGCCGGCGATGGCGCGGGTGTACTCGATGCGCTTGGCCGGGTCCTCGGCCGCCACGAGGTGAATCTCGTAGGTGCGGATGAGGCTCGTCCAGGCGCCGCGCGCCTCGTAGACCGGCTTTAGCACCGCGGCGGCGGCGACTCGCTCGTCGGGGCTGTCGAGGAAGCCCTCAAGGGCGGTGATCGACGGCTCGTGGCCGGAGTCGACGCCGATCGCCAGGCGGTAGCTGTCCACGGCGCGCTCGGGGCTCTGCAGCTCGGTCTCGAACAGCACGCCCAGGCGGTAGCGCAGCTCGACGATCTCCGAGTTGCTGGCGGCGTACTTCAGGCGCCGGTCCAGGAGGTCGGCGAGGTCGGCGAAGCGCGCCCCGTTCTTGTACAGGCGCTCCAGGCCAAAGGCCGCCTCGGTGTCGGCGGGGAACAGCTGCAGCACGTGCTCCAGGGCGACCACCGCCTCGTCGGCGCGGCCAAGCTCGCGCTCGCACAGGTCGGCCGACAAGAGCAGGTAGTGGCGGCGCAGCGAGTCATCGCGCCGGTCCTCGCGGCTGGCCAGCTCGGCGCGGCGCGAGTAGATCTCCAGCAGCGGCTCCAGCTCGCGGCCCTCGGCGTAGATCTTCTCCAGCGCCTCCAGGGCCACCAGGTGGTCGGACGAGGCGTCGAGCACCCGGCGGTAGTAGTCGCGCGCGGTGTCGCGGTCGCCGAGGTCGTAGGCCTCCTTGGCGATGGTCAAAAGCACCCGCTCCTGCACCGTCGTGTCCAGCACCTGGTCGACGATCTCGCGGTACAGCTCGACCAGCTCCTTGTGCGCCTTCTTCTGCGCCACGTGCTCCTCGATGAGATCGAGCAGCGCCGGCAGATCGCTCTCGCCGACCGACAGCCGGGCGGCGCGGGCCAGGGCGTCGAGCGCCGCCTTCATCTCCCCGAGCTGCGCCTTGAGCTCGGCGACCCGCTTGAGGCGGCTCACCCGCTCGCGCAGGTCGGCGAGGTAGGTGGCGAACAGCTCGCACATGCGCACCTGGGCCGGCACGTCGCCGCGCAGCTGGTAGATCGGCTCCAGCACCTCGGCGGCGCGCAGGCGCAGGGTGTCGTCGTCGAGCATGCCCTCAAGGCCGCGGCGGGCGATGTCGTTGTGCGGCTCTTCGACCAGGATCTCGCGGTAGGCCTCCAGCGCCGCGTCCGGCCGGCGCAGCGGGCCCTCCAAAAGCGCCGCCATGCGCACGCGCAGCCCGACCCGGTCCTCGACCTGGCCGGTGAGCGGCAGCCGCCGCTCGAGCATCTCCAGAAGGTTACTGTGCTGCTCGGCGGCCTCGTAGAGCCGGGCGAGGGCATCGAGGGTCGGCAGGTCATCGGCGCGCTCGTCGAGGATGACGTGGTAGGCGGTGATCGCCTCGTCGCGGTCCTCCAGGCGCTGCTCGATCACCTCGGCGATCCGCCACAGAAGGTCGCGGCGGGCCAGGCTGTCGCTGGCCAGGTCGACGCGGCGGCGCAGGATCTCGATGAGCTCGGACCACTGGCCCTCGGCGACGTGCAGGGTCTCCAGGGCGTCCAGGGCCCGCCCCTCGGTGCCGTCGGCCTCGAGGATCTCGCGGTAGGTCTGCACCGCGGCGATGCTGTCAAGGAGCAGGTTCTGCTGGATCTCGCCGACGCGGAACAGGATCTCCTTGCGATCGCTGCCCTGCGCCCACTCGGCCTGGCGGCGCAGCACGTCGATAAGGTCGCTCCACTGCGCCGCCTGGTGATACAGGCGGGCCAGCGCCACCGCCGCCGGCTTGGCGGTGTCGAGCGAGGTCGGATCGAGGTCGAGCAGCCGCTTCCAGGCGTCGCGCGCCCGGTTCGGATCGGCCAGCTGGTGGTCGTAAAGCTCGGCGGCGCGGCGCAAGAGCTCACCGCGCAGGGCCAGGTTGTCTTCGTCGGTGGCGAGGAACGCCTCCTCCCACGCCGCCGCCAGGTCCTCGAAGCGGCCGAGCTGGGTGGCGATGCGCTCGACGTGACCGCGGCTCTGCACGTCCGCCGGATCGAGGCGCACCGCCTCGCGGTAGGCGACAAGGGCCTCGCCGGGGTCGCGCAGGCTCTCTTCGGTGATGCGGGCGATGCGGCTGAGCAGCGCCGCCGCCTCGGGGCTCTTGGCGTCGGGCAGGGCCTCGCGCTGGACGCGCAGGACGCTGGCCAGCTTGGCCCAGTCGCCGTCGTCCTGGAACAGCGGCTCCAGGGTCCGGGCGATGCGCTGGCGCAGGCCCGGGTGGGTCATCAGCTTCTCCAGGGCGCGGCGGGCGCCCTTGTGCTTGGGCTGCTCGGACAGCGCCTCTTCGAGGAGCTCGCAGGCGCCCTCGGCGTCGTCCAGGCGCCCGGCGTGCAGCTCGCCGCGGCGGAAGCGCAGCTGCGCCCGCTCGACCGACGAGTCGACGTGCGGCACCGCGCGAGCAAGCAGCTCGTCGAGGTCGCGCCAGCGCTCGGCCGCGGTGTGCAGGCGCTCCAGGGCCTTGAAGGCGCGGACGCTGGCCGGCTCCAGCTCGAGGATCTCGGCGTAGTCCTTGGCCGCCGCCTCCTCGTCTTCCAGCACGCCCTCGTCGAGGTCGCAGATCTGGAACAGCAGGTCCTTGCGCTCGCTCGGCTCGACGGCGAGGTCCTTGCGCCGCTCTAAAAGGGCACGCAGCTCGCGGAAGCGCTCGCCCGAGCGGTAGATCGTCTCCAGCGCCCGGGCGGCACCCTCGTGGGTCTCATCGCGCTCGAGCACCCGCGCATAGGCCTGCTCGGCCTGCTCGGGCTGGTGCAGCTGCTCGTCGTAGATCTGGCCCAGGTCCCAGGCCAGGTCGCGCGCCAGCTGGTTGTCGCCAGCCCGCGCCGCCGCCTGCTCGGCCTCGGCGAGCAGCGTCGCCAGGTCCTCCTGACGATCGAGCGCCTCGGCGAGCTCGATGAGCTCGCGGCGGTTGTCCTGATCAAAGGGCACGCGCGAAAACAGCCGCGCCGAGAACTTGTAGGCCTGCTCGACATCGCCGAGCCGGCGCACCAGGCCCGAGAGGCGGCGCAAAAGCTCCAGCTCTTCGTTGGAGTCGACGGTCGCGCCAAGGACGATCTCCAGGGCGCCGGACAGCTTGCGCACGTCGTCGGCCTTCTCGTAGGCGGGCACGAGCAGGCGGGCGACCTCGACCCGCACGGGGTTAGCCGGCGAGAGGAACCGCTCCAGGGCGACCAGCGTCGGCCGGTGGCCCGAGGTCAGGGTGAGGACCTGGCGGTAGCGCTCCAGCGCCTTCTCGGGGCGGAGCAGGTGCAGCTCGTACAGCTCGCCGAGCTGGAAGCTGATCATGATCTGGGTCTCGATGTCGCGCTCGCTGCGCTCGGCCCCGGCGGCCTGGCTCGACTCGATCTGCTGCAGCTGGCGCTCCAGCACCTCGGCCAGCGACTCGGAGTCGCCCGACTGGGTGTAGATCTTCTCCAGCGCCCGCAGCGCCCGCATGGTCGTCGCCATCGACGACATGGTCTCGGGCTCGGCGAGGATGCGGCGGTAGGTCGCCGCGGCGGCCCCGCGATCGCCGAGCTTGTTTTCCTGCACGCTGGCCATCTTGAACAGCACGTCGGTGCGCTTCTGCGCCTCGGGGGCGTTCTCGATGCGCTTTCTGTAGATGCCGAGCAGCTCGGGGAAACGATCCTGGGCGATGAAGATCTGCTCCAGGGCCGCCAGCGCCTCCTCGTCCAGGGGCAGGCGCGACAGCAGCTGCTCCCAGTAGCCGCGCGCCTCGTCGAGGCGGTGCAGCTTCTGCTGCGACCACTGACCGAGCAGGCGCAGCCGGCCGAGCTTGGCCTCGCCGTCCTCCAGCGCCGCGACCTGGCGGGCGTAGATGGCGACGAGCTCGCTCCAGGTGTCGGCCTCGCCGGCGAGGCGCAGGAGCTCGGCCTCGAGCTTGACCCGCGGCGCAGAAGTCAGCGGCTCGACCTCGCGCAGCGCGTAGGCCTTGGCCAGCCACGAAAATGCCAGGGGCTTGGACGACAGGCGCTGCTCGGCCAGCTCGGCCAGGCTGTGCATGAGCGCCAGGCGCTCCTCGCTGCCCTGGGCGTGGCCGAGCTGGATCTCGTACATCGACAAGAGGCGCGGCCACTTCTCGGTCTGCTTGTAGATCGGGGCCAGCGCCTGCGCCGCCGCCAGGTAGTTCTCGTCGACGAGCAGCACCCGCTCGTAGGCCTTCTGGGCCCGCTCCTGGCTGTGCAGCTCGGTCTTGGCGACGCGCGCCGCGCGCAGGTAGAGGTCTATCTTCTGCTCGGGGCGCTCGACGCGCTCGGCCAGGCCCATCAGGACCTCGCACAGCTCGTCCCACTGCGCCTGCTGGCCGTAAAGCTTCTCCAGCTCCTCGTACTGACCGGCCTGGCCGTACAGCTCGCGCAGGGTGCGCATCGCCTTCTGGTGGGTCGGCTGCAGGCGGACGATCTCGCGGTAGACCTCGACCGCCTGGGTCGGGGCGAATAGCTTCTCGGCGAGCAGGGTGCCGATGCGCTCCAGGTGACCGACCTGGCCCTTGACGTCGCGGGTGCGCGACTTCTGGCGCGAGATGATCTCGATGAGCGCCGGCCACCGCTTCTCGCGCTCGTACAGCGCCGACAGGGCGGTAAGCGCCGCGTCATCGCCCTCGTCGAGCTCGAGCAGGCGGTTCCAGATCGCGATCGCCTCGGCGTTGTCGCCCAGGCGATCCTGGGCCAGCTTGGCCAGCTCGACCAGGCGACTGCGGCGCTCCTTGGCGAGCGCGGCGGCGTCGGGGATGCGCTCGGGGTGCTCTTCCAGCACCTCCAGCTGCCGGCGCTCCAGGTCGAGCAGCGCCCGCCAGCTGCGGCGCTTGTTGTAGATGTCGCGCAGCCGCGCCACCGTCTCGGCGTCGTCCGGATCGATGGCGTACAGGTCCTCCAGGGGGCGCACCGCCTGGTTGTGGTTGCTGAACTTGTCGATCCACAGCTGCGCCACGCGCTTGAGCAGGCGCGCCTGCTCGCTGCGCGCCTTGGGGAAGTTGCCGAGCTCGGGGCTGCTGGTCTTGACCCACTCGCCCAGCAGGTCGGCCTTGCGCTGCAGCACGCCGATGAGGTCGTTCCAGCGGCTCATCCCCTCGTACTTCTGCGCCAGGGCGTCCAGCGACCCCAGGTGATCGGGCTTGAGCTGGAGGATGGTGTTGTAGGTGGTGATCACCATCGCGTCGAGCTTGAGGCGATCGCGGTAGATCGCCACCACCTCCAGCAGGCGCTCGATGCGCTGCTGCAGCTGCGCCGGGTCCTCCTTGGACAGCTGCTCGGCCTGCTCCTTGAGCATCTCGAGCAGGGCGTTCCACTTCTCGGTCTTGGTGTACAGGCGCTTGAGGGCGGCGCTCGCCTCGGGGTGGCCGGGCTGGAGCTTCAGCACCGACTTCCAGATGTCGACCGCCTTATCGAGGCCGGCCGGCGAGGACTCGGCGACCTGCGCCATCTCGATGCCGAGCTGCAGGCGCCGCGCGGCGTCGTGCTCGACCTTCTGCGCCTGGGTCAAGATCGCCAGCAGCTTGGAGCTGTCGTCGGCGCTCGGCTTGCCGCCGCGGCCGCCGTGGAAGGCGCGGTAGAAGTCGAGCATCTCCGGGTGCGCCGGATCGACCTTGCGCACGCGCTTGTAGTACTCGTCGGCCTGCTCGAAGTTGCTGAGCTTGTGCCAGTAAAGGCGGCCGATCTCCAGGATGGTGAGCAGCTCGCTGTCGGTGCGCTGGCGGGCCTTTAAGGCCTGCTCGTACAGCTTGATGAGCGCCGTGTAGTCCTTCTTCTCGGTATAAAGGGCGACCAGCGCCGACAGGGCGCGGCGCTCACCGGGATCGATGGTCAGCGCCTTCTTGTGCGCCTCGACCGCCGCCTCGTTATTCTTGAGCTCGCGCACATACAGCTCGGCCAGCGAGAGCAGCGCCGAGACGCGCTCTTCCTTGGTGGCGGCGCTGTCGGCGCGCTGCTCGTAGACCTTGACCAGGTCGCTGTAGCGGCGGGCGGCGCGGAAGTGGCGCTCCAGGTGCTGCGAGGCGCGGCGGTTGCGCGGCTCGACGGCGAGCGCCTTGTGCCAGTGGGTCTCGGCGTCGGCGGTGGTCGGCGAGTGCTTGGCGTAGATCTCACCGATGTTGGTGTAAAGACCGGTGGTCAGCTGGCGATCGGTCGAGACCTTGGCCTCGTCGAGGAACTTCTTGACGATCTTGGCCCAGTTACCCGCCACCATCTCCAGCTGCGACAGCGCGTCCTGCGCCGCCTCGTGGTCGTCCTGCAGCTTGAGGGCGGCGTTGAACGCCGCGGTGGCATCGCTGTCGCGCAACAGATCGTCAGCGTAGACCCGGCCTTTTTCACACAAAAGATCGGCCCGCTCGGCCGCCGCCGGGTAAAGTCCGCTGTCGAGCGCGACGTCGCACAGGGCGAGCCACAGCTCGGCGTCGCCGCGCTCGCGGCAGCGCTTCATTGCGTCGATGAGTGCTGTCTTGGCCGCCGATTGCACCTCGGCGCTCCCTTGCGCGGCCATCTTGCTCTGGGCGGCCACCCGTCCCAGTGCATCCGCTTGAGTTGGATCGGCCTCAAGAGTCGCAAGAGCCTGCACGAATTCAATCATGGTGTATGAGCCTCACGCCGGGGTCACAGTATTGCCCGCACGATTCTACCCTCCAAAACGCGGCCCTTTCAACCCAGATAAGCGACTTCAGGGCCTTTTGGCGAAAAGCGGCGGGATGAGCCTAGGAGCGCTTAGGTGGCGCGCAGGGCGGGCCCGGCAGCGCACAGCGCAGCGGCCGGGCTAGCGCGTCCCAGCACGGCAGCGCGGTAGCGCCAGGGCAGCGCGGTAGCGCCTTGTGGCACCTCTAGGCGGTTAGTAGACAGCTTGGAGAGCGGCGAGCGCTGCGCAAGGGTCCTGACAGCCCAGAGCCGCCCTGACCCCGGCTGCCCTGCCCGGTCACCCGGGCAGGCTGCCGGGAAGCTCCCATGAGCTGGTCAGCTGCGCAGCTGACCAGCTGGTCAGCTGATAAGGCAAAGAGCTCTACACCCAGCGGAGCGCGGCTCGCCGTACCCAGAAACTCTACCGATTACTTTGTTTTTGAGATCGCAAAAAAACCATGTACCGACGACAAAAAAACTCTCTGCCTAAAAATTAGGCGACTGCGACAAAGTGCCCACTCTGCGCGGCCTCCGGACATTCGCCCACATAGTTATTCACAGGTTATCCAGATCAAAGCCGCGCCGAGCGGTCTGAACAGCCGTTCCAGCTCCGAGCCGCGGCCGGCAGTCTGAACAGCCGTTCCGCGACGCCGGCTACGCAGCCCGGTCAGCTCAGGTTCAGGTTCAAGAGCAGGCTCAGGCTTAGGCCGTGTAGCGCACCGGAGAGCTCAGCGAGAACCAGGGCCGGAACGCCAGCGCCGCCTTGATCGGGTGGCTTACCCGCGCCGCCGGGTCCTGGTTGAAGAACTCGGCGAGCAGCGCGTAGAGCTCGGGGTGGGCGGCGCGCACCCGCAGCGGCTCCTGGAAGAAGCTCTCGACCGCCACCGCGAACAGCTCGGCCTCGCTCTTGAGGCCGTAGGGGTGCAGCACCGACTGTCCCATGAGCAGGCGCTCGCGCTCGCGCTCGAGCTGCTGCGCCCAGCGGTCGCCGTGCGCCATGGACAAGAGCCCCGGCACGCCGTTCGCCTTGCCGCCCTGACCGATGAAATCGAGCACATGGGCGAACTCGTGCAGACCGACGTGCGGCAGGGCGCCGTGCTCGGCCTCGGGCAGATGGCCGTGCCCGTGCCCGTGCCCGTGCCCGTGCCCGTGCCCGTGGCCCGGCGGCGGCTGGCCGAGCAGCCACGGGAAGCCCCAGGCGTGCGCGGCCTCCTTGGGCGGACCGGGCAGCTCGGGGTAGCTGCGCTCCAGGGCGTCCAGGGCGAACAGGACCGGACCCTGGGCGTGCACCATGCCGACCGTGTGCGAGTAGGGCTCCATGGCGTAGCTCTCCTCGGTGAAGGCGGTCGGGTAGACGATGATGTCGCGCTCGGTGGGCAGGCGCCACTCGGGGCGGCCAAGGAGGAGGGTCGCCGCGCTGGCGGCGATGAGCACGCGGTGCTCGTCGGTGATCACGAAACGTCCGCTGTCCTGACCGGCGGCCGGCGCCAGCGGCGACTCCGCGTCCAGGGCGTAGATGCGCTGCTCGCCGAGGAAGATCTGGATCTCCTGCTCAAACCGGCGCCGCTCGGCGTCTTCGAGCTGCGAGTACAGCGGCACCCGCCGCTGCAGGATCTCGCGCCAGGCAGCGGGGAACGCGGCGGCGCGCAGGCGCTGGCGGTGGCGCTCGCGCCGGCTCGCCAGCCCGTAGTAGCAAAGGCCCACCAGCACCCCGAGCAGCGCCAGCGGCCGCGGCGCCTCGGGGATCGACAGCAGCGCGACCACCGCCGCGCCGCCGACCAGGCTGGCGAGCAGCCGATAGTCGGCCAGCAGATCTGAAGAGAGCAGAGCCATCGGCGACCGCAAGGCCGCCACCGCCCGCCGCAGCGCCCGCCCGCTGCGCGACACCGCCGCCCCGAGTTGACGCCGCAACCAAGCGCTCCGCTCTATAAAAGTCATGAGCCCCAATCTAACCCTCCGCTCTGCCGGCGCAACGGGCGCCTCGTCGCTGTCGGCGGAAAGGCAGGGCAACCGCGGGCTTAGCCAGAACAGCGCGACCCGCAGATCGCCAAAAGCGCTGCGCCCACGGGCTGCCGCATTCTAGGGACTAGGGGCGGTCGGCTCGCGGTGGCGCTGGTACTTGTTGACCGCTGCCTGGTGCTCTTCGAGGGTCACCGAGAACTGGTGGGTCCCGTCGTTGCGCGAGACGAAGTACAGGTACGGCGTGCTGTCAGGGGCGAGCACCGCCTGCAGGGCGGCGCGGCCGGGGTTGCAGATGGGTCCCGGCGGCAGCCCCTCGTGAGTATAGGTATTGTAGGGGTTTTCTTCGTCGGTCAGGTGGATGCGGCGGATGCGCCCCTGGAACTGCTGACAGGCCTCGCTCTTCTGCAGCGGCACGGTGCAGCCATAGATGATCGTCGGGTCGGTCTCCAGGCGGTGCGGGCGGAAGGTCGGCAGGCGCAGGCGGTTGAGGAACAGGCCGGCGATGCGCGGCCGCTCTTCGGGGCGGGCGGTCTCTTTCTCGACCAGGCTCGCCATGGTGACGATCTCGCGGTCGCCGAACTTATAGTTGCGGTTGAGGATGCGCATGCCCTCGAAGTTCTGCGTCTTGAGCTCACCGAGCACGCGCAGGGTCCGCTTGACCAGGGCGGGCAGCACCCGGGTGCACGGCACCCCCGGCGGGAAGCGGTAGGTATCGGGGAACAGGTACCCTTCGAGCGAGCCGCCGGTCACCCCCAGCGACAGCGCGTAGGCCCCGTCGCGCATCAGCCGCTCGGCCTCGCTGGCCTTGCAGATGCCGGCGTCCTCCAGCAGCCGCGCCACCTCGAGCAGGTTCTTGCCCTCGGGGATGGTCACCGGCACCTCGGGCTCGCGCGCCCCCGAGACCAGCACGTCGAGGATCTGCCGCGGCGTCATCTTCGCCGACAGGGTGTAGGCGCCGGCGCGGACCTTGGAGGCGACGCCGCGCTCGTTGGCGTAGAAGCGGAACCACTCGGGGTGGTTGACCAGCTCCTTCTGCGATAGCAGCTGGGCGATCTCGGCCAGGCTCATGCCCTTGGCGATGACGACCTTGGTCTCGGCGGGGCCCTGGGCCGGGCCGGGCCGGTCGGGGTAGCGCATCGCCCGCCACACCGCGTAGCCGAGCACGGCGACGAAGCTGCCCACGGTGAGGGCAACGATGAGGGCGGCCAGGCGGCGGCGCGCCGTGAGGCTCAGGCCGCTCATGCCGGCGCCTGCTCTTCTGCAGCGGCCGGCAGGCTGGCAGCGGGCGCGCCAGTCGCGGTGGGCCGGGTCTCGGCGAGGGCGGCGGCGCGGCTCGCTGCATCCAGCCACGCTTGCAGGATCACCGCCGCCGCCAGACGATCGACGACCTGCTTGCGGCGGGCGCGCGACAGGTCGGCCTCCAGCAGCACCTCGTGCGCGGCGACCGTCGAGTAGCTCTCATCCTGGTAGTCGACCTGGAGCCCGGCCTGCAGGAGCGCGTCCCCAAGCACCCGCACCCGCGCCGCCCGCTTGCCCTCGTTGCCCTCACAGTCGTAAGGCAGGCCGACCACCAGGCGGGTCGTGCCGTACTGCTTGGCCAGCCCGAGCACGGTCTGCACATCGGCCCGCGTCCCCTTGCGGGCAAGGGTCCGCAGCGCATGGGCGCAATAGCCAAGCTCGTCGCTGACCGCGACCCCGATAGTCTTTGAGCCGACGTCCAGCCCGAGTACCCGCACTGCTGGACGATGGCACGCAAGCTTTGGCAGCGTCAAATTTTGGCCCGGCTGCCGCCGCCGACCTGCCGGCCCTGGCCCGGCCCGCCCGCGCTGCGCACTGCGGCCCGCTTTGCGCTGGTCGGCGCGAGCGCTGGCCGCTATTTCTTCTATATGAAAAAGAAAACTCCTCCTCTGCAGCCGCCGGCGGACCGGCCGGCGGCGCCGCCGGACACCGGCTGGCGACAGGCGGCGCTGCAAGCCGGCGCGGTCGAGCACTACGAGGACGCGGTGCTCTACGACCACGAGTACAAGCGGCGCCGCGACGACGTAAACTGGTACCGGGCGCTGGCGCGGCAGGTGGGCGCGGGGCAGCGCGGCGGGCGCCCGCTGCGGGTGCTCGAGCTCGGGTGCGGCAGCGGGCGGCTGCTGGTGCCGCTGCTCCGCGACGGGTGCGAGGTGCTCGGCGTCGATCGCTCGGCGGCGATGCTGGCCCGCTGCGCCGAAAAGCTCGGCCGCACGAGCCGCGCCGCGCAGGGCCGGGCGCAGCTCGTGCGGGCCGACTTCCGCGCCCTGCCGCTCGGCGAGCCGGGCCGACTTCCGCGCCCTGCCGCTCGGCGAGCCGGCGGCGGCGCGATTTCCGCTCGTCATCTGTCCGTTCAACGGCTTTATGCATCTATACACTCGCCATGACGTCGAGCAGTGCCTGGCCGAGGTGCGGCGGCTGCTCGCCCCCGGCGGGCTGTTCGCGCTCGATGTCCTAAACCCCGACCCGGGGTGGCTGGCCCGCGACCCGCTGCGGCGATGGTCGCGCACCCGCTTCCGCCACCCGGGCACCGGCGAGCGCCTGGTCTACACGACAAACCACGTCTACGACGCGGCGGCGCAGATAGCCTGGATCCGCATCTACTATGAGGCCGATCCCAAGGCCGACGCGGCCGCCGCCGCCCGCCCGAGCCCGCCGCACACCGTCCAGCTCACCCATCGGCAGTTCTACCCTGCCGAGCTGGAGGCGCTCCTGCACTATAACGGCTTCACGATCGTGCAGAGCGCCGGAGGCTTCGACGGACAGCCAATTTCTTCCGTCAGCGCGGAGCAGGTGATCTGCGCACGAGCGCGCTGAAGAAAACCCCGTCACAACCGCCGAAAATCGCCCAATTTGAGCGTAGCGACGGTAAAAGTGGCATTCTCCGACGATAATCACCTTGCTTCCCGAAGGTGGCGGCGGACCCCTCGACGAAAAAAAGCGCGAAAATTTTGAGTTTTTTCGCGCAAAACGATTGACAGCCTCGGCGGGGCCGAAATAGTGTCAAGAAAAACCCAACCCCCCTCAGTGTTGGAGGAGAAGTATGGCCGAGAAAGTTGTGAAAATTGGTGTCAAGCGTGAACCTGGCTTCCTGTACTTCCTGCGCGGCACGGACGTCTACAAGACGCCGATGAAGCGGGCTGGCCAAGCCTCGGCGGCAGGCAAGGCCGAGAAGGTCATCTCGGGTAACTTCACCCGCGAGGAGGGGTACCTGTACTTCCTCGATCACCACGGCGACATCGCCCGCGCCAAGCGCGCCGTCGGCGGTCAGAAGCGCAAGAAGCCCAAGACCGACAAGAAGGCGCCCGCCAAGAAGGTGGCGGCGAAGAAGCCGGCCGCTCGCAAGGCGGTCCCGGCCGTCGCGGCGAAGAAGGCCCCTGCCAAGGCTCCTGCCAAGGCTCCTGCCAAGGCTCCTGCCAAGGCTCCTGCCAAGGCTCCTGCCAAGAAGGCCCCTGCCAAGAAGAAGTAAGCAGGCTTCGCTGTAGCGCGGGCTG
>JBGANQ010000132.1:0-20499 GCA_044222245.1 Polyangia bacterium
GGCTGCCGCTCTGGGGCCACTGCTGCCGGCGGAGCGCCCTTGGGACCCCTGATGGTGATGCCGCGATCGAGCTCCTGCCGCACCCAGTAAAGCCCGACCCCCAGGCTGAACAGCGCGGTCCCGGCGACCGCCCACGCCACTGCCTTCCCCCACCGATTGGACGCCAGCGGGCCCCGAGCAGGCGGCGGGATGAGCCGGGGCGCCGCCGGGGCATCGACTTCAATGGGCGGCATCAAGTCAGCTGCGGCGGCAGCGGGCAGCCGCGGGGGGCTCAGGTGCACGGCCGGCGCCGTGTCCACTGCTGCCGCCCGATACTGCGAGCGGAGCTGCACCGGCAGGGTCTTGTTGCCCTGCAGCTCGCCGCCCGGCCGGGCGCCGCGGTCGGTCCCCGGAGCCGGCAGCCAGCTTGGAGCCGAGTGTTCGATCATGAGCTCGAACTCTGGGATCGAGATCGGCTCCAGCTCCGGCACTGGGCCGCTGCGGCCCGGGCTAGCGCCCGGGCTGCTGCTCTCGCCGGTCGCCGTCATCTGCACGACCGCAGAGGCGAACCCGGGGTCGCTGCCAGGAGCGCCGGCGTACCCTGCGGCACCGCTGCTCGCGACCGCGGAGGCGAACCCGGGGTCGCTGCCAGGGGCGCCGGCATACGTCCCGGCGGCGCTGCGCGCGACCGCAAACCCGAGGTCGCCTCCCGGGGCGCCGGCGTACGTCGGGTCGACGCTGCTCGGCAGGATCGGCGGCACAAAGGGCAGCGGCTGGCGGGTCGCAGCCAGCCGCTGCGCCAGCCGGGCCAGGTTGTTCCCGGGGGCTGCGTGGCTCTCGCTCGGACCTTCCGCCTCCGGGTTCAGGCTGGACGGTACCTCGTCGGGCAGCGGCGGCGGCGTGACCCGCGACTCCAGCACCGGGGTCTGCCGGGAGGCCGTCAGGTCAGGCAGCGGCGGCGGGGTCGACCGCGCGCTCGCCAGTAGCGCCGGCGCTGACGGCTCCGGGCTCAGCATCTCGGGGGTGAGCCACCCGCTCTCCATGGCGGCCAGCGTCTCTTCAAGGCTCGGCGGCGGCGTTGGCCGCGGGCCCGCCGGCATCGGCTGGGCTGCCTCGCGCGCGAGCAGCGGCGGCGTCAACCTCCCGCCTCCCGGCAGCGTCTGCTTCACCGCCGCGGCTTCGAAATCGGCGGCATCCAGCCGCGGGCTTGTCGCCGCGGCGGGCGCGGGGTGGACTGCCGGGTGCGTGGGCAGCGGCGGCGGCGTCAATCTCCCGCCTCCGGGCAGCGTCTGCTTCACCGCTGCGGCTTCGACAGCGGCAGCGGTCAGCCGCGGGCTCGTCGCCGCGGCGGGCGGCAGGTGGGCCGCCGGGTAGGCAGGCGGCGGCGTCAATCTCCCGCCTCCGGGCAGCGTCTGCTTCACCGCTGCGGCTTCGAAATCGGCGGCATCCAGCCGCGGGCTTGTCGCCGCGGCGGGCGCGAGGTGGACTGCCGGGTGCCCAGGCAGCGGCGGCGGGGTCAGTCGCCGGTCGGGGACCGCTGGCGGCAGCGGTGCGGCTTCGGGATGCGGCGCCGGCGTCAGCGACCGGCCCGCGGGGGAGGCTGCCGACGCCAGCCGGGAGGACTCGGCAATCGGAAGCGGCGGCGGCGTCACCCGCGCCACCACGGCCTGCTGGGAGAGCGGCACCTCGGGGCCGGCAGCGCTGGGCGGCGCCACGTTTAGCGGCGCGGTAGTGGCGATCGCCAGCTGCGCCACCGGCGTCGCCCGCACGGCAGGCGGGAAAGGCAGCGGCAGCGGGGTCGGAGACTCATCGATCGCCGCCTCCACTAGGCTGCCCGGCAGCTCTCCTGCGGAGGGCGGCGTCTCGGGGACCAGGGTGATCAGCAGCTCCGTGGGGAGGGTGACCGCGGCCGGCGCGGGCAGCGGCGCGGGCGTCTTGACCACGGCGCGCGGCAGCGAGACCGGCGTGGGTCGTCCCAGGCTGGCCAGGGCGGCCGCCCGGCCCGCCAGCAGCGGCGGCGGCGTCAGCCGGGGCAGCGGTGGCGGCGTCAGCCGGGGCAGCGGCGGCGGCGTCAGCCGGGGCAGCGGCGGTGGCGTCAGCCGGGCCGCCGGCGGGATCAGCCGCGGCACGGCGAGCGGCGTCGGCACCGTGGCGCGCGGCTCGCCCGATACCGGGCGCCCGGCCAGCGTCAGCAGGCGCGCCGCATAAAGCTTGGCCACCGCCCCCAGCCGCGCCAGCAGGTCGGGCGGCGGCTCCGCCTGCTCATCCAGCAGCTCGAGCACCTCCAGCACCGAGCGCTGGCCATCAAAGAGCTGCAGCACCTCGCGCAGCTCACCGGGCAGCAGCTCGGGCCGCAGCGCGCTCGCCGCTCCCGCGAGCGGCGCCGGCAGCAGCACCGAGGTCAGCGGCGGCAGCGCCGCGCCCAGCCGGTTCCACTCCTCCAAGAACCGCATCGCCTCCATGAGCAGCCCGGCGGCCCCGAGCTCGATGCGCGGCGGACGCACCACGGTCAGCAGCTCGACCCGATACTCACCGCCCTGGAACGTCAGGATGCGGTACAGCGCCTCCAGGCCGCGCAGCCGGCCGAGCTCGGCATCGACGACCACCCCCTCGGCGAAGTAGACCACGGCGCGCTGCCCGCGGGCGCTGGTGCAGTAGGCGATGCCCGACTTGCGACCAAGCTCCATGGTCTGCAAAAGATCCAGCAGCGCCGTCCCCGACAGCGCGCCCGAGAAGCGCGCCCGCCCGCTGGTCGGCGCCTGGCCCGAGGCTCCCTCGCCGCGCTGGGCCTGCTTCTCCAGCAGCAGCTCGACCCGGCTCAGCACCTCTTTGAGGAACACCGGTCGGGAGAGAAAGTCGCTCACCCCAAGCTGCACCGCGCGCAGCTTCTGCGTCGCGTCTTCACCGTCGAGGATGAAGATGAGCGGCAGGTGCGCCCACTCGGGT
Source organism: Polyangia bacterium (assembly GCA_044222245.1). Taxonomy (GTDB): domain Bacteria; phylum Myxococcota_A; class Polyangia; order Palsa-1104; family JAEUJZ01; genus CALFML01. The sequence goes on from JBGANQ010000132.1 coordinate 2,926, forward strand.
CGCTGCTGCAGCCGCGAGCACAGAGCGAAGCCGTCCACCTCCCCGATCGCAGTATCGGCGAGCACCAGATCCGGGACCTCGACCTCCAGCTGGCTGAGCGCGTCGAGCCCACTGGTCGCCGTCACCACGCGGTAGCCGGCCTGCTTAAGGCTCACCTCAAGGAGGCGCAGCGAACGGGTGTCTCCGTCGACGATCAGGACTTTGTTCTGCACGGACCCTCTCCGCCAGGCCACGCCGGGCCAGAGGGCCGGGCAGGCCAAGTGTCAAAAGTTCTTCAGACTCTGCCGCGTTTACCGCGCTCGCGAGCGGAGCGGCAGTGTACACCGCTTCTCCCGAGTCGCCGAATTTGCGCAGCCTAGTGGCGGTGGGCGCGCGGCCCGCCAGCGGACCGGCACGACCCCGAAGGCCGAGGGAGCTTAACAGGGCGAAGAGCATGCCTCAGAGCCGTCGCGAAGAGCAGGTTCTGCTCATGCTTCTAGGGGTTGCTGGTGCCGGCGCGGCCGTAGCGGTCGTCCAGGCGCACGACGTCGAGGAGCTCGGGGGTGCTCACCTCGACGACCTCGGTATCTTCGAGGGCGATCATGCGGTGGCGGATGCCAGGAGCGATGTGAAACGGCACCCGCGGCCCGAGGTCGGTCGCCTGCGGCTTCTGCCCGGCCTCGAAGTGCTCGAAACGCAGGTGGCCGGTGAGGACCATGATGGTCTCGTCTTTGACCCGGTGGTACTGCAGCGACAGCTGCTCGCCCTTTTTGATGTGCAGGATCTTGCCGACGTAGACCGGGGTCTCGGCCCAGATGAACTCGTGACCCCAGGGTTTCTTGACAATGCGCATGGCGCTTTTTCCCGCCTTGTCACCCACAAGTCAACGATCTGTCTCTGATGGGTGTTAAACGGCGCTAGCCGACTCTGGCTGGCGCTCGCGCACCTACAAGGGTCGCCCCGCCAGCGGCCCGCCGGGGTTATAGCAGTCAGATTTTTTCGCCCGCCTGCCCGTCTAAACCCGACGCTTTGTCGCCGCAGCGACGGACAAGTGGTCGGGCTGCTAGCCACCGGGCGAGCGTGATAGCATGTCGTTTACTCCATTGACTACGCTATGGAAGGGCGCGATGGGGACGGCCGCGACCTCGCAGAGGGTGGGCTGACCCGTGGCCAAGGAACCAGAGAAGCGGTGCTTCGCCTGTCCGGCGAGCTACCCGGCTGCCTACTCGTCATGTCCCAAGTGCCAGCTGCCGCTGGTCTTTGCTGACATCGGCAAGGTCTGGCACGTCGAGGGGCTGGTCGGGCGCGGCGGCATGGGCGCGGTGTTCGCCGCCCACCATGTAGAAGATCGCCGCAAGCGCGCCGCGGTGAAGGTCCTGGTCCCGATCGCCGGGGAGATGAAGGCCGACCGCGCCGACCGCATCGCCCGCTTTCAGCGCGAGGCCGAGGCGATGGGGCGCCTTATCCACCAGAACATCGTCCAGCTGTACGACTTCTCGCGCGAGCGCGACGGGTCGCTGTACCTGGCGATGGAGTTTCTGGAAGGGCCGACCCTCAGCAAGATCCTCAAGGAGCGCGGCCCGCTGCCCGAGGCGGAGGCGATCGAGCTGATGCTGCCGGTGCTGTCCGCCGTCGAGGCGGCGCACAAGGTCGGGGTCATCCACCGCGATCTCAAGCCCGACAACATCGTCCTGGCGACGATCAGCGACGGCAAGAAGGAGAGCCAGCGGGTCAAGGTGGTGGACTTCGGGGTGGCGCGGCTCAAGGGCGACTCGATGACCGATGCCGGGCAGGCGCTGGGCACCCCGGTCTACATGGCCCCCGAGCAGGCCCAGGGCGGCGACATCGACGAGCGGGTCGACGTCTACGGCACCGGGGCGGTGCTCTACGAGCTGCTCACCGGCCGGCCGCCGTTTGTCGCCCCGGATCAGCCAAACGCCAACCTGGTCGTCCTGGCCAAGATCCTCACCACCGAGCCGCCGCCGCTGCGCGACAGCTGCCCCGAGCTGTCCGAGGCGCTGGAGTCGGTGGTGCTGCACGCGATGTGCCGCGATCGCGACCTGCGCTTCCGCTCGTGCACCGAGTTTATTGCCGCGCTGCGGGCGGCGCAGAAAAACCCCCACCAGGCGCTGTGGCAGAAGCCCGAAGAGGTGGCGCAGCTCGCCCTGCCCCCGGCGGTCGCCGCCGCCGCCGCGCAGCCGCCGCCGCGCGCCTCGCGGCGCTCGATCCCGCCGCCGCGCTCATCGCTGAGCGCGCCGCAGGGGCCGCTGCACATCGGCCACTCGGGCGCCGCGGTGCCGGTGCCGCAGCTGAGCAGCCGCTCGGGTCCGGCGCCCTCCTCGCCCATGGTCGGCGGTCGCTCGGGTCCGGCGCCCTCCTCGCCCATGGTCGGCGGTCGCTCGGGTCCGGCGCCCTCTTCGCCGATGGCCGCGGGTCGCTCGGGTCCGGCGCCGGCTGCTCCGCTCTCGGTAGGCCGCTCGGGTCCGGCGGTGCGGCGCATCTCGAACCCGCCGGCTTCGCCCTCTTCGCCGATGACCGGACGCTCGTCGACTAGCAGCGGGCCGGCGTGGGCCAGCCGCTCGGCCCAGGCGGTGCCAGCGGTGCCGAGCGCCGAGAGCGGCACCGCCGGCAGCTCCGCCCACAAGCAGCGCGGCTCATCGGTGGCCTACAAGGTCCTTATCACCCTGGTCTACCTGATAGCGGTGAGCGTGATCCTGGTCAGCCTGCTGCTCGACCGCACCAGCTGCCGTCGCCGGGTCAGCTGGGACGACCGGACAGGGCCTGGGCTGGCGACAGCTTGGCCGCCGTCCGCGCCGGCAGCGCCGCTCCCACCAGGCACACCAGCACCGAGAAGCCGAGCAGAATAAACACCAGCGACGGCGAGAACCAGAAGTAGCTGTCGGGCTTGAACGGGAACTCGGGCAGCACCGTGCGCGACAACAGGTCAACCCCCCAGCCGGCCAGCCGCGCCAGCAGAAGCCCGCTCACCCCGCCCAAGAGCCCCACCGCCGCCGCTTCACCAAGCAGCAGCCGGCTCACGTCGCGCTCGGTGGCGCCCACCGCCCGCATCACCCCCAGCTCGTGCCGCCGCTCGGCGATGGCGCGGAAGAAGGTGTGGGCGACGTTCACCGCGGCGACGACCAGCGTCGACAGCGACACCAGCACGAACAGCGCCGTGATCAGCGTCACCGCTAGGCCGGCCTGCTCGGCGCCGTTGTCTTCGATGGTGTAGCCCAGGCGGCGCACATACTCGACCAGCGCGGTGACGCTGCGCCCCGGCCGCAGCTGCACCGACACGCTGGAGTACTCCTTGGCCGCACGCTCGCCGGCGTACTCGGCGTTCCAGCGCTGCACGTAGGGCAGCGGCACCGTCATCCCCAGCGTCTGCGCGCGGTCGCTGATGCCGACCAGCATCATCCGCCGCTGCTTGGCGGTGCCGGCGGTCCGCTTGGACACAAACGATCGCCCAAGCTCTGCGGTCAGCATCAGCCCGCGCATGCGCCCGGCGAGCAGACCGCTGATGCGCGGCAGCCCGTGGGTCTTGGCGATCGAGCCGTTGTAAAGCTCGAGCAGGGTCGGCGAGACGATCACCGGCACCGGCGGCTCGCACTTGTTGATGTCCCACGAGCAGAAGGTGCCCTCGGGGCAGTTCTTGTCCTCGGTGCAGAACGGGTTCTTGTCGCTCACGTGGTCGGCGAAGGTCACCGGCCCGGTCGGCTCGGTCACCGCCCGGGGATCGATGCCGTCGATGATCAGCTCGGTGTAGATCGTCCGCCCGAGGATCGACTCGCCGCCCCAGCCGCGCACCGGGAAGGCCAGGCGCATGCGCGGGAACACCGCCGCGACCTCGGGACGGGCGCGCAGGTCGGCGACCAGCTCGTCGGAGAGCAGCTTGGGTCCGCCGAGCAGCGAGTCGATCGCCCCGAGCGCGCTCTGGTCGAGCGAGCTCTTGGCCGGCACCACCTCCAGCCGATCGGCGGGGAAGATCCGCCCGAGCACCCGCTTCTGCATGCCCAGCGACAGCGCCAAAAAGAACGCCAGCACCGAGATCCCCACCGCGATGCCGAACACCGACAGGGCGAAGGCGCGCGGGGCGCGGGTCACGCTCTGCGTGATGAGGTGCAGGGTCTGGCGCGCCCTCATGGGGCGGCCTCGCTGGCGGCGTCCACCGCGGCAGCCGGCTGGCCATCGGCCAGGGCGTCGGCGGCGCTGCTGTGCACGAGCTGACCGTCGACCAGGCGGAGGATGCGGCGGGCCGCCTGGGCCACCCGCAGCTCGTGGGTGACCAGCAGCATGGTCAGGCCGTCCTGGTTGAGGCGAGCGAACAGCTCGATGATCTGCTGCCCGGTGTGCACGTCCAGGTTGCCGGTCGGCTCGTCGCACAAGAGCAGCTCGGGGGCGAACAGCAGCGCTCGCGCGATCGCCACCCGCTGCTTCTGGCCGCCGGACAGCTCCGAGGGGCGCGCCTGCCAGCGATCGCCCAGGCCAACCCGCGCCAGCGCCTCACGCGCCTGCGCCACTGCCTGCTTGCGGCCGAGCGGCTCCCGCGCAAAGGCGTTGGGCAACAGCACATTGTCGACGCAGCTTACGTGGTCGAGCAGGTGGAACGACTGAAACACAAAGCCGATGCGGGCGTTGCGCAGCTCGCTAAGCTCCTGGTCGGACAGCTGCGCGAGCTCCTTGCCGAACAGCCGCACGCTGCCGGTAAACTCGCGATCGAGCCCGCCGAGCACGTGCAAGAGCGTCGACTTGCCCGAGCCCGAGCGCCCCATCAGGCCCACCAGCTCACCACGGCCGATGCTGAGCGAGACCCCGCGCAGCACCTGATCGCGGCCAAACCCCTTGCGGAGATCGACCGTCACCGCGAGCGGCTCGCCCGCGGCGCCCGGCGGCGGGGCCGGCACCGGCTGGGGATTGGGCGGGTCAGAGCTGGGCGGAGCCATTCGGAGCGTAGTGCACCCATAACACAGGACAGGCGGTCCCGCCGACTGCTTTTGCAGCGGCCGCTCGGTCTGGTAGTCGGGTCTACTTAGACACTCGGCTCGATAAGGTATGATTACAAGGTGGCGACTTATGTTTGTACTGACGAGCTCTTTTTGAACCACCGCCCCCTCGGCGAACACCCGGAGCGGCCCGAGCGGCTGCAGGCGATCCTCAGCGCGCTCGCCGCCTCCGAGCTGAGCGGCCGCTACCGCCAGCTCGCCCCGCGCCCGGCCACCGACGAGGAGCTGCAGCGCGTCCACACCGCCGACTACCTGCACGATCTGTTCAAGCGGATGGGCGACCACAACCCCAAGGGCAGCGGCTGGCTTGATCCGGACACCTACTACGGGCCCGGGACCTACAAGGCGGCGCTGAACGCCGCCGGCGGCACGGTCGAGCTGGCGCTGCGCGTGCTCGGCAGCGCTGCCGACAACGGCTTTGCCCTGGTGCGGCCGCCGGGGCACCACGCCAGCCAGGGCCACGCCATGGGCTTCTGCCTGCTCAACAACATCGCTGTCGCCGCCGCCGCCGCCCGCGCCCGCGGCGCCCGGGTGGCGATCGTCGACTTCGACGTCCACCACGGCAACGGCACCGAAGAGATCTTCGCCGATGACAGCAGCATGCTGTTTATCAGCAGCCACCAGTTCCCCTTCTACCCCGGCACCGGGGCGGTGACCGCGATCGGCCAGGGCCAGGCCCGCGGCACCAAGATCAACATCCCGCTGCCCGAGGGCTCGGCCGGCCCCGAGTACCGGCTGGCGTGGAAGCGGATCGTCGTACCGGCGCTGCGTCGCTTTGCCCCCGACCTCATCCTGGTCTCGGCGGGCTTTGACGGGCACGCCCGCGATCCGCTGGCCGGCATGGCGCTGCACGAGGACGACTACGCGCAGCTGGTGCACCTGATGCTGCAGGTGCAGCCGCGGCTGTGCGCGGTGCTGGAGGGCGGCTACAACCTGAGCGCACTTTCAGCCTGCGTGCTGGCGGTGCTGCGCGTGCTGATCGATCCGGCGGGCTACGCGGCCGGCAGCCACGACGCCGGTCAGCCGGTGGCCGCCGAGGCCAAGCTGGCGATCGCCGAGGTCGTCAAGCTGCACCACCTGGCCTAATACGACCTCGCCACTTCCTAGAATTTCCGACGGGGATTAGCATCCGTGCAGGTCCCTTTGCAGGGTTTCGCGACCCAGGGGATCTTCCACGCCACCAAGTCAGACTGGCGGAGGCCGCGCAGCCGTGTCTGGCGCCGCCGCTTGGCGCCGCGCGGTCAGGCCGGCTGCGCGGTCGAGGAGATGGCAGCTGCGCTGGCAGCGGGCGCGGGCGCCGCAGCGGGGCTCAGGACTGAAAGGAGCCGCTGGCAGACATCGGTGGCGACAAACGTCTGCACGAGCAGCGCCGCCAAGGCGAGCCCGGTCTCGATGCGGGCGGCGGTCGTCGAGCCGGTGACGGTGATGAGCGCCGCCCCAAGCGGCGACTCGTACAGGCCGGCCACATGCAGCCCGAGGTAGCCGTAGTAGAGCGTCAGCACCGCTCCGAGCGCCATGCGGTACTGGAGCGCCGCCTCGCGCAGCTTGTAAGCGCGCAGGCTGACAAGCCCCACCGCCAGGTTGGCCACCGGCAGGATCAGCGCCAGGGCCAGCACCGTGCTGTCGGCGAGATCGGCAAACAGGCTCCGCTTCCACCCACACACCGCCACCACCACCAGCGCCACCGCAGCGTCCAGGCGCAGAAGGCCTGGGGCGGCAGGACCGATGGCGGCTCGCGCCTGCTCCTCAGGGAGGGCCGCGGCGGGAGCGGGCGACGGATGAGCGGGCGACGGATCGATCTTTGCCGTGGGCTCGGACATGGGGGAGCGCTCCTTGGGCGACTGCCCCCGATCGTGACAGCCGCAAGAGGGCAAAGTCAACGCGCCGCTTGTCCGCCTCCCCAGGCTCGGCGGGGCGGGCGCTGGGGGACGCCGTCCTTAGCGAATCCACGCCCGTAGGCGGCGGCCCGCCCGTATACTAGGACCGAGATCAGGAACTCTCGAGCGATCTAGCCGCGACGGCCGCCGGGGCGCGCCGCAGCCGGGCCTCGACCTTGCGATGGAGGAAGACTCTTTGCGTCACAGCGGGCTACTTCTACACTTCACTTCCCTGCCCGGCCCGGGCGGCGTCGGCGACCTCGGCCCCGAGGCCCACAAGTTCCTCGAGCGCCTGGTGCGCGGCGGCCAGCGGGCCTGGCAGGTGCTGCCGATCGGCCCCACCGGCTACGGTGACTCGCCCTATCAGACGGCCTCGGTGATCGCCGGCAGCCCGCTGCTGCTCAGCATGGAGGCGCTGCGCGCCATCGGCCTGCTCGACGCCGCCGACCTGCTGCAGGGGGCGCCGCCGAGCAGCGCCCAGGCCGACTACGCCGCGGCCCAGGCCTACAAGCGGCCGCTCATGGAGAAGGCGTGGATGCGGCTGCAGGCGGCGCAGCTCGGTCAGGCTACCGGGACCAACGTCGACCTCGGGCACCTCGGGCGCGACTTTATCGCCTACTGCGTCGCCGAGAAGGACTGGCTGGAAGAGTACGCGCTGTTCATGGCGATCAAGGAAGAGTGCGGCCTGCGCCCCTGGACCCTGTGGCCGGCGCCGCTGCGCGATCGCGACCCGACGGCGCTCGCCGAGGCGCGGGTGCGGCTTGCGACCCGCTGCTCGCTGCACTGCTTCATGCAGTGGCAGGTGGACCGCCAGTTCGCCGCCCTGCGCAGCGCGGCGCGCACCGCCGGCGTCGAGCTCATCGGCGATGTGCCGATCTTTGTCGCCCACGACAGCGTCGAGGTGTGGTCGAGCCGCGAGCAGTTCCTGCTCCACCCCGACGGCCAGCTGCGGGTGCAAGCGGGGGTGCCGCCGGACTACTTCTCCAAGACCGGGCAGCTGTGGGGGAATCCGCTGTACGAGTGGTCGGTGATGCAGGACGACGGCTTCGCGTTCTGGAAGCGCCGCGTGCAGCGCGCCGCCCGCATGTTCGATCGGGTGCGCATCGATCACTTCCGCGGCTTCGCCGCCCACTGGGAGGTCCCCGGCGACGCCGAGACCGCCGAGCTCGGCCGCTGGGTGCCAGGCCCCGGCAGCTCGCTGTTCCAGGCCCTGCGCGAGCACCCCGAGACCGCCGAGGCGCGCTACATCGCCGAGGACCTCGGGGTGATCACCACCGACGTCGAAGAGCTGCGCGACCAGTTCGCCTTCCCCGGCATCCGCGTGCTCCAGTTCGGCTTCGGCGAAGACGACAACTACGACGGCCGGCCGTGGGCGGTGCGCAAGAACATGGTCGTCTACACCTCGACCCACGACAACGCCACCATCGTCGGCTGGTACCGCGGCGAAAAAGACGGCACCCGCACCCCGGCCCAGGCGGCGCGCGAGCGCGACAAGGTCAACGACTACATGGGCCACAACCCGAGCCCGGACTACGTGCACTTCGCGCTCATCCGGCTGGCCATGGGCACCGTCGCCGACACCGTCATCGTGCCGGTGCAGGACGTGCTGGGCCTGGGCAACGTCGCGCGCATGAACACGCCGGGCATCCCCGAGGGCAACTGGAAGTTCCGCCTGTTGCCGGGTCAGCTCGACGATGGGCGCATCGAGCACCTGCGGCACATCACCAAACTCTATGGGCGAATGGCCAAGGCTTCTGGCAAAGTCTGAGCGATGTCGGAAAAGGACTGCCCGCCGAGCCGCCTCTCGCTGCCCGCCACCGCCGTCTACCTGGGCGAGGTCGAGTACGCCGCCGCCTGGCGGCTGCAGCAGCTCCTGGTCGAGCGGCGGGCCCGCGGCGAAGGGGAGGACTTGCTCCTTCTGTGCCAGCACCCGGACGTGATCACCGTCGGGCGGCGCCAGCGGGCGCAGGCCAACATCCTCGACCCGCGGTTCCCCATCTTCGAGATCGAGCGCGGCGGCGACGCCACCTACCATGGGCCGGGGCAGCTCGTCGGCTACCCGATCCTCAGCCTGCAGCCGGGCCGCGGGGCGGCGCACGGCGATGCCTGGGGCGAGCGCGACCTGCACGCCTACCTGCGCGCCCTGGAGGACGCCCTGGGCGAGCTGTGCGCCGAGTGCGGCGTCGCGGTCGGCCGGCGCCCGGGCCAGACCGGGGTGTGGACCGCCGATGGGCAGCGTAAGCTCGTCTCGCTGGGGATCGCGGTCCGGCGCTGGGTGACCTTCCACGGCTTCGCCCTGAACGTGACCACAGACCTGGCGCGGTTTGGCACCCTCAACCCGTGCGGGCTGTCGGCGCAGGTCATGACCTCGCTCGGCGCCGAAGGGGCGACGCTCGCCGGGCAGCCGGTGACGGTGCAAGGGCTGCTCGGGGCGGCGGTGCGGCACCTGTCGCGGCACCTGCACCGCGACTTCGAGCTGCGCCCGCTGGCCGACTGCGGCCTCGGCGAGCTGCTCGCCCCCGCCGGCCAGCCCGACCCTGTGGAGCCGCCCGCCGGCCTCCCGCTAGCCGCGCAGGGCACGGCCGGCCTCCTCTGAAGGAGCGCCGACCTTGCACGGCCAGCGTATGACCCAAGCACCTGCCCCGCGGCCGCCGCTTGCGCAAGCGCGGGCGGCTGTGCCAAAGCAGGGGGCGGCGCGGCCGGCCGCGCTGGGCGAGCTGGCGCTGGCGGCAGGCAGCCGCCGGACCCGCGGCCCGCGGTCGGGCTCCGGCTCGGCCCTTATGCTAGAGACAGTCCAACACTTGTTCGCCGCCGCGGCGGCCTGACTCGGAGGAAAAGCGGATGCGCCTCGTGCGGCTCGGCCTTGGCAACATCAACAGCACCATCGGCGCCACCGCGGACAACGCGGCGCAGGTGATCGCCGCCTGCCACGAGCTCGCCGGCGACGGAGTCTCGATCGCCGCCCTGCCCGAGCAGGCGCTCGGCGGCTACTCGCCCGAGGACCTGCTGCTGTGGCCAAGCTTCGTCAGCGCGCAGCAGCAGGCGCTGCACCGCATCGCCCAGGAGACGGCCGCGCTGCCCATGGCGTTCGCGGTCGGCCTGCTGGTGCCGGCGCTCGACTCGATCTACAACTGCGCGGCGCTGGTCCACCGCGGCCAGGTCCTGGGCATCGTGCCCAAGGAGAAGCTGCCCCTTTACAACGTCTTTTACGAGGCGCGGACGCTGGCCCGCGGCGTCCCCGGGCTCCTCCTGCAGCTGGAGCTCGGACCGCTCGGCCGGGTGCCGTTTGGCGATCTGCTGTTCCGCTTCGACTTTGGCACCGTCGCCCTGGAGGTCTGCGAGGACATGTGGTCCCCCGACGGGCCGATGCGGCGCCGCTGCTACCTGGGGGCAGAGCTGGTGCTCAACCTGTCGGCCTCGCCGTTCCGCATCGGGGTGGCGGCGACGCGGCGCGAGATGATGTGTACGCGCACCTCGGACAACCTGGTGGCGGCGGTGTACGTCAACGCGGTGGGGGCCAACGACGGGCTGGTGTTCGACGGCGGCGGCTATGTCGCGCACGCGGGGCGGGTGGTGCACGAGGCGCCGCGCTTCCGCGCCGGGACCTCGGCGGTGACCATCGATCTGGACCGGGTGCGGCGGCTGCGCAGCGAGAACACCACCTGGCGCAACGATCGCATCGAGTTCAGCGAGCGCGGCGACTACCGGCTGCACGAGCTCGCGGGCGGCTGCGAGGTGCCGACGCTCGGGCCCAAGTGCAGCTACCTGCTGAAGGTGAGCCAGCCGACGGCGAGCGGACGGGCGCTGACCTTCCCGGTGCCGGCGCACAGCAACTTCTTCCTGCCCGGCGATGACCAGCCGCTGCCCGAGCGGACGCGCTTCTGCGAGGAGCTTCTCGACGCGATGGCCCTTGGGGTGGGCGACTACTTCGAGAAGACCGGGGCGTTCCAGCAGATCGGGGTGGCGCTGTCGGGCGGGCGCGACAGCCTGCTGTGCCTGCTTATCGCCCACCGCTACCTGCGGCGCCTGGGACCCGCGAGCTCGCCCGAGCAGCGGGCGCAGCGCATCGCCCAGGTGCTGCGCGCCTTCTACATGCCGACGCGCTACTCCTCGGCCGAGACGCGGCACGCCGCCGAGGTGACGGCGCGCGAGCTGGGGGTGCCGCTCACCATCTTGTCGATCGACGAGGCGTTCGAGCGCGAGGCGGCGGCGGCGCGGCAGATGCTGCAGCCGGGCGAGGAGCTGACGCCGCTGACGCTGCAGAACATCCAGTCGCGGCTGCGGGCGCAGCGGATGTGGAACTGGTCCAACGCCGTGGGCGGGCTGTTCCTGCAGACCGGCAACATGAGCGAGAAGGCGGTCGGCTACACGACCGTGGGCGGCGATCTGATGGGCTGCCTGGCGCCGATCGCGAACCTGCCCAAGACGGTCGTAAACTACCTGCTCGACTACCTGCTTTCGACCGAGCACCTGGAGGGCATTCGCGAGACGATCAAGGTCCCGGCGAGCGCCGAGCTGGCGCCGAGCCAGCAGGACGAGCGGGACCTTATGCCCTACGCCGTGCTCGACGCCTGCCTGGCGCTCTACGCCAGCGAGAAGCTGTCAGCGACCGAGATCGCGACGGTGCTGCCGCAGCTGTTCCCCGAGCACGATGCGGCGACGCTGACGGCGTGGACCAACAAGTTCGTCAGCCTGTTTACCCGCTCGATCTACAAGTGGGTGCAGGCGCCGCTGTCGCTGCACCTGGGCAACCTCGACCTGGAGCGCGAGCGGGCGCTGCAGCTGCCGGTGGTGACTCGCTCGCAGTGGACCTCGCCCGCCGGGGGCAAGGCTGAAACGCCGTCGAGTTAGCAGCCGGTGCGCGGGGTCAGGCAGACGTCGCTGGCGCTGCGCACGGCGACGGTCCAGTACAGGGTCTTGCCGGACTTGCTGGCGCTGTTCATGAGCATGCCGACAAAGCTCGCCTCGGTGCCGGCGAGCTTGAGGGGATCAAAGCCAGCAAAGCCCTTGCCGGGCATCTGGACCGAGAAGTAGCGGAACGAGAAGTCCTGGCCGGGGGTGCAGCCGTCGGTGCTGGCCGGGTCGGAGTCGATGAGGTTGATGACCACGGTGTTGTACTTGAGCCAGTTGTCGCGGCGGCTCGGGTCATTCTGGACCTCGCAGATGGTGCCGGTGATGCGGGCGGGGGCGGCGATGTACTTGGTCAGCCACTTGTTGTTGACCTGATCGGTGGCCTTGTTGTCGGGCAGGCGGCTGCTGTCGAGCGTGACCGGCTGAGGGATGAGGTCGGGCTGCAGCTCGCTGGTGGCGGCAATCGCGGGGTTGGCGAGCTGGGTCATGCCGTTGAACTTGGCGATCGAGCCGGACATGCGGCTGATCACAGTGCCCAGGCGCAGCGCGCTGGAAGGCTGGCTGAAGGTGAACACGTAGAGGCTGCCGTACTCGGGGGCGCTGCTGTCGCTGACGCCGATGCCGGTCTGGAACAGCGAGGAGACGACCAGCTTGCCGGCGCCGCTTGGGTGGCTCGCGTGATCAATGACCACCTGGCGGCCCAAAAACGGCGAGCAGTACGAGGCGTTGCTGGCGCTCGGGTCGAGCGGCGTGACCAGGTGACCGATGGTCGGGTTGGGGAAGTAGATCGGCGGCGAGCTGCCCAGCGCCTGACTGACCGGGTCTTCCAGGTTCAGCTCGACGCGGCCGAAGATCACCGGCGAGGTCAGGTCGGCGACCACATTGGTGGCGCGACCGGCGGAGAGGGCAAAGCGCTGCAGCAGCCAGCCCGGGTCGCCGCCGGGCGGGGCGGCGGCGCACGGGTTTACAAGCGACAGCCGCGAGCCGCCGGCGGCGAGGAACGAGCTGAGCATCGGACTCTGCGGCATGAGCTGGCCCTTCTCGTCCAGGGCCTCGACGTCGAAATGCAGGCTGTCGATGCGCTGCGGGGCGGCGGGGGTGCCAAGCTCGCCCGCCTTAGGGCTCTGCAGGGTGAGGCGCAGGCTGGTCAGGCGGTGATCGCCGGGGGTGGCGTAGTCACACTGCAGGAGAAAAACGGGCAGAAGCAAAAGCGGCACCCGCCGGGTCAGCGGCAGTCGGGCGGGCGATGGGCGCAGCGGGTCCATGAACTCCTCCAAGGCTAGCGCACCGACGGGCGGATGCGGCCGTCGTGGGCGCCGGCGGCCGGCAAAAGACACGTCACGTTGCTGTAGTCGTACGGGCCGCTCGGGCCGCGGCCCTTGATGTTGCCCCAGCTCGGATCGATGCCGCTGCAGCGGTACTGCGGGTCCAGGGCCAGGGTGCGGATGTAGTCGGCCAGCGCGTCGCGCAGGCTGATGCCGGTGTTGAAGCGGGTGGTGTTGCGCTTGAGCACGACGAAGCCCGAGCCGCCCACCGAGATGAAGTCGTTGACCGCGACCTTGTAGCTGGCGAAGCAGTCGAGCGGCCGGCAGGCGGTGGTGTCGAGCGAGCCGTCGGGCTTGCGGCAGCCGTCGCCGAGCACGATGTCGTAGGCGTGGGCGCCGACCCAGCCCTGCTCCTGGGCAGAGGTGGCGCTCTGGCGGGCGCTGCAGCTGGAAGGCACGGTGCGGTCCTTGAGCGGCCGGTTGTCGCAGGCGAGCGAGAAGTAGATGCCCGAGACCTGGACCTGGGTGCGGCAGCCGCGCTCGCTGGTGCGGGCGGCGACGAAGTCGAGCATCTGCAGCACCTCATCGCCGGAGAGGAACTGGGTGGTGATGGTGTTGTCGAAGGGGAAGACGTTGTACAGCTGCTCCAGGGTGAGCGGCCCGGACTCGAAGTCGGCGCGGATGCCGAGCGCGTTGGTCAGGGCGAAGTCGGCCTCGACGCGCCGCCGCAGCCGCATGGCGGTGGCGACCAGGTTGCCGAGCTGCGAGTCGCCGCCGCCCGGATCGTTGCGCAGCACCTTGGGACAGGTCGACGCTCCGGCCGGACACGGCACCACCGCGTACACCTGCCCGAGGTTTAGCTGCTGCTTCATCTTGATCTCGTAGGGCTCCATCAGGCGCGCCATCTCGCCGTCGGGCGGCACGCAGACCACGCGCGGCTGCGGCGGCGGCATCGGGCCGCTGTACGGGCAGCTGACGGTGGGGTTTGACGGGTGCGGCGGGTCGCAGCGGATGCTCGGGTCGCAGGGGTCGGTCGGATCGCCCTGCTGCCACGGGCGATCGGTGACGGGCGTGACCTGATAGGTGTAGCTCTTGATGAACGAGCGGCGCAGCGTCGGGTCGGCGGCCTGCGTATCGGCCATGTGGACCACCAGATCCAGGGAGCCGACGAACTTGGCGAAGGCGCCCGAGTTGACGATGATGGTGTGGCCCTGGAACACGCCCTGGTCGTCGTAGTGCGACAGGTCGACCGGCGGGTTATAGACCACATGGAGGTGGCCGCCGAGCACGATGTCGATGCCCGACACATCGCCGAGCATCTGCGCGTTGGGGTCGTTCATCGCCTCGGTGGCGACGTTGCCGCTGACATCGCTGGCTACGCTGGCGTCGTCATCGGGCCCGAGGTGGCTGAGCAGCACCAGCAGGTCGACCTGCGGCCGCACCACCCGCACCAGATCGTTGACCGCCTGCTTGGCGTCGCGCGCCCGCAGCCCGAGCGAGTTATCGCCCTCGACCGAGCTATTGAGCGACGAGATGTTGCCCAGCCCGATGACGCCGATGCGCACCCCTTGCACGTTGTAGACCGAGTAGGACTGGATGACGCGGGCGAGCTTGGGCGAGCGCGGGTCGCTCGGGTCGGCCCACTCGTAGTTGGCGGCGAGGATGGGGAAGCTCGGGCCGTTGTTCATGAGCTCAAGGCCGAGCAGCACCGCGCCCTTGTCGAACTCGTGGTTGCCGAGCGCCATGCCCTGGACGCCCAGCTGCCCCATGGCGCGGATCTCGGTCTCGCCGTTAAAGACGTTGAAGATCGGCGCCCCCTCGAACATGTCGCCCGAGTCCAGGTGTAAAGACCGCGGCGCCCGCGCCCGCTGGCGCGCCACCAGGGTCGCCATGCGCGCGATGCCGCCGACCGTCGCGGTGGTAAAGGCGCCGCAGTCGGCGTCGCTGGTGCACGACTTGCCAAAGTCGGTGCTGCACACCGAGTCGCCGCGGCACACCCCGGGCAGGGTGAGCAGGCCCAGGCTCCGATCCGGCGAGTTGGGCGCGTACTGATACGGCAAGAGCCGCGAGTGCACGTCGGCGGTGTGCACCAGCATGAGGCGCACGTCCTGGCCGCGCAGGTCCTCGGGCTCGCGGGTGTGGGTGCAGCCGGCGCCGCCCAGCCCGAATCCGAGCACGACGCAAAGGAGCCCGAGCAGGCCGCCCGGCCCACAAGACCGCCCCGCCCGCCCCAGGGCCCACGCTCTCCATCGCATCCCGGGGACCCGACCAGGCTCCGGGGTCCGTTTCATCGGCCTTTGCAAGTCCGCGACCTCCCTCTGGCCGCGCTTGTACCGCATGCTCGGCTGCCACGCCAGCGCGGATGCACTTGGCCCGGCGGTCGCCGCGGTAGTGTTAGTAAACCCGGCGGCTTAACGATATAAGAGCTAAGGGTGTAAACTCTGATCACTCGGCGCAGCGCCGGGGTCCACGCCGCGGTCGCTACCGGGCCTGGCCCAGGCGCCGCCGCAGCAACCTGGAAGGAATTCACTGATGGCATCACCCCCAGCCCAGTCTGTTCCCGCGCTGGAGAAGCACCCGCTCGCTAGCCCTTTCCGCCGCTGTAAGATCGTCTGCACGATCGGTCCGGCCAGCCGCAGCCCGGAGGTGATCGGCCATCTCATGGAAGAGGGCATGGACGTCGTGCGGCTCAACTTCTCGCACGGCGCGGCCGCCGATCACCGGGCGGTAGTGGCGGCGGTGCGCGATCAGGCGAGCAAGCGCGGGCGGGCGGTGGCGCTGCTGCAGGACCTGCAGGGACCCAAGATCCGTGTCGGCAAGATCACCCCCGGCACGGTGCTGGAGGCGGGCAGCGAGTTCGTGCTGACCACCGAAGAGATCGTCGGCAACGCCAGCCGCGCCAGCATCACCTATGAGGGCCTGCCCGACGACGCGCGGCCGGGCAACCTGCTGCTCCTCGACGACGGCTTGCTGCAGCTGGAGGTGCTGGAAATCCAGGGCCGCGAGGTCATCTGCCGGGTCCTGGTCGGCGGCCCGCTGTCCAACAACAAGGGCGTCAACCTGCCCGGCGTGAAGGTCTCGACGCCGTCGATGTCCGAAAAGGATCACGCGGATCTGGTGGTCGGCCAGGAGCTCGGGGTGGACCTGCTGGCGCTGTCGTTTGTCCGCTCGCCGAGCGACATCCACGCCGCACGGGCGGCGATCGCCGCGGCGCGCGCCAACATCCCCGGGGCGAGCAGCCGGCCGCCGACCCTCATCATCGCCAAGATCGAAAAGCCCGAGGCGGTCGCCTGCCTGGAGGCGATCATCGACGCCGCCGACGGCATCATGGTCGCCCGCGGCGATCTGGGGGTCGAGCTCGGGCCCGAGAAGGTGCCGCTGGTGCAGAAGGCGGCGATCGAGCTGGCCAACGCCCGGGCCAAGCTGGTCATCACCGCCACCCAGATGCTCGAGTCGATGACCACCAACGCCCGCCCCACCCGCGCCGAGGCGAGCGACGTCGCCAACGCGGTGCTGGACGCCACCGACGCGGTGATGCTCTCGGGCGAGACGGCCTCGGGGCGCTACCCGCTGCTGGCGGTGCGCACCATGGATCGCATCATCCGCGAGGTCGAGCAGAGCGACCGCTACCACAAGCAGATGCGCATGCTCGACTGGCCGATGATTCGCGTGATGAGCAACGCGGTGGCCCACGCCGCCGTGGTCGCCTCGCGCCTGGTCGAGGCGCCGGCGATCGTCGCCATCAGCGACTCGGGCGGCGCCGCGCGGCTGCTCTCGGAGTACCGCTCCGAGGCGCTGGTCATCGGCATGACGCGCAGCCGCGAGGTCTACGGCCAGCTGGCCGCCTACTGGGGCGTGCTGCCGATGATGTCCCCCGAGGTCGAGACCGAGAGCGAGCTGATTAGCGAGACGCTGCGCCTTTTGCGCGAGCGCGGCATCGTCAAGCCCGGCCAGCTGGTCATCATCACGATGGCGATTCCGTTCCGCAGCGGCCGCTCGACCAACACGATGCAGATCCACGTCGCTTAGCAGGCTGTCGCACAGCGTCGCGAGCGGCCCGAGCGCGGGTTCGGACGGGCGAGGCAGCCTCTTGGCTGCCAGCACGGCCGGCCCCGAGCTCGCGCCGCAGGGTAGTTTTGCAGCAGCCGGTTTGGCCCGACCGGCGCCGCTGCCCGCAGCGGTTCCGCCAAGAAAATTGCCAGCTTCGGCCTGGTTGTTATCCTCAGGCCGAAATGCGACGTCGGCTCGGCAGCGCCTTGCGCGCGCCGGGCTGCCGCGGTCGCCTGCCGATCCCACACCTCTGACCTCTCTTTGACCTCTGGGTAACCGCTCGCCGCGCTGCGCGGGCTGCAGGAAGCTGGCCGATGGACTGCGCCTTTTGCTACTACCCAAACGATGACGAGTCGCGCTTCTGCGGCCGCTGCGCCGCCCCGATCGGCATCTCGGTCGCCCGCCTGCCGACGCAGCCGCCGCCGGCGCCCGAACTCGGGGGCAGCGAGCAGGCGCTCGCCGACGCCGCCGAGCTCGGCTCATCCCAGGCGCTGGCCGAGGCGCTGGCCGCCGCCGAGGCGCAGCGGGCGGCGGTGGGCGGCGCGGTGG
>JBGANQ010000133.1:0-21074 GCA_044222245.1 Polyangia bacterium
CTGCCGGCGGCCGAGCGGCAGGCGCTGCGGGCGGCCCTCTTGCAGGCGGCGCAGGTAGTCTGCCGAAATGCCAGGCTGTCCTCGGCGCATGTGCTGTTTCCGCGCGGGCCGGGCTTTGCCGCCGCGGCGACCGCGCTGCCGCCCGAGACCGACGCCATGCCGGCGGCCGGCTTCCAGCTCCGCCAGCAGGAGCAGTACCACTTCCTAAACGACGGCTACCGGACCTTTGACGACTTCCTCGACCGGCTGCGCAGCCATCGCCGCAGCGCGATCCGCCGCGAGCGCCGCGAGCTCGCCGCCGCCGGGGTCACGGTGCGGACCCACCGCGGCCTGGGCGGCGCGCTGGGGTTTACCGCCGCCGAGCTCGATCAGGTCTTTGACATGTACGTCGCGACCTCGCAGCGCTACACCGGCGGGCCGCCGTTTCTGAGCCGGCGCTTCTTCCGGCTCTGCGCCGAGCGGCTGGGGGATCGGCTGGAGCTCGTGCTGGCCCGCGACCGGCACGGCCAGCTGCTCGGCGGGGCGTGGAACCTGCGCGGGGATCGGCGGCTCTACGGGCGACACTGGGGCCGGCAGGATATCGTCGTCGGCGCTGACCCGGGCGGCAGACCCTCGGACGCGGCGCCAGTGCCGTTTCTCCACTTCGAGGTCTGCTATTACCACTCGGTCGAGCGCTGCATAAAAGACGGCTTCGTCGCCTTTGAGCCCGGCCATGGCGGCGACCAGAAGCTCGTCCGCGGCTTTACCCCGAGCTACACCTACAGCGCCCACTTCCTGCTCGACGCCCGCCTTCGGCTGCCCATCGAGGCGTTTTTGCGCTACGAGGCGCCCCTTGTCAAAGAGGCCCTGCGCGCGGCGACAAAGCGCTGTAACCTCCGCGCCGACCCGCCGGCGGGCCCCGGTGAGAGCAAGGGCGAGAGCAAGGGCGAGAGCAAGGGCGAGAGCAAGGGCGAGAGCAAGGGCGAGAGCAAGGGCGAGCGCGCGGCCGCAAAAACTGTTCCTGAAGACGAGGTTTGACGGAGAGGCGCGATGCGTGGTACTCAATCATAGCGGACTTCTTACAATTGCAGCGCGGAGCCTTGCCCAGGCGCGGTCCATACTCGTCCAAGCAGGCCCAGAGCCGCCGCCCCAGCCTGAGCTAGGGAGCCAGGGAGACCAGGGAGAAAAGGTACCAGATGCCCAAGCAAATCCTGCTCGTCGAGGACAGCGTGACCATGCAGAAGGTGGTCCAGATCGCCTTTGCGCGAGAGGACTACGAGATCCGATCGGCCACCAGTGCGGACGAAGCGCTCAGTCGGCTCAAGGAGGCCCGGCCGGACATCGTGGTCGCTGATGCCGGGCTGACGGGAAAGTCCGGTTATGACCTGGCGGCGGCGGTCAAGGCGGAGCCCACGACGAAAGATGTTCCGGTGCTGCTGCTGACAGGAAACTTCAACCCGTATGATGAGGCGCGCGGTCAGCGCAGCGGGGTGGATGCCTTCCTGGTCAAGCCGTTTGATACCCAGTCGGTCATCGACAAGGTCAACGGTCTGGTGCGCGGCCGTCCGGCTTCCGCTGGGGCCGCCGCCCCGGCTGCGGCGCCGACCTCGGATCGCCGCCCGAGCGCGGCGCCCGCCACCCCGGCCGCCGCCAAGCCTGCCGTCGCCGCGGCTGCCCCGGCCGCCGCGGCCGCCGCGGCCGCCCCGGCTTCTGCTGCCACCCCCCAGGGCCTGGGTGCCCCGCCGGCGCGACCGACCCCGGCGCCGGTGGCTCTCGCCCCGGGCCTTATGACCTCGTCCCCGGAAGTCCCGCGCTCGACCCTGATGGGCATGCCGACGGTGCAGCAGCTGGGCACGCCGAGCCTGCGACCGCCGACGCCTACCCCGGTCAGCGTCAAGGTCAAAGAGCCCGTCGCCAGCCAGCCGGTAACCCCCGCGGCGAGCCCTGCTCCAGCGGCCGTCGCGCCCGCCGCCCCGGCAATGACCGCTCGTCCCGAGTCCCAAAACGAAGGAAGTCGTATGCCCGAGCCTGTTCGTTCCAGTGCGATCGGCGCTGCCAGCCCCGTCGGGACTGCCGGCGCTGGGATTCCCAGCCAGGTCCCCCAGATGCCGCGTCCGTCGCTCATCCCGCGAGCGCCGGTGCCCGCGCCGGTGCTCTCGGCGCTGGAGCGGATCGCCGCCCGTGGCGCCGAGTACGAGGCCATCGCCAAGCTGAGCATCGAGACGATCCAGCAGGTCGCCTGGGAGGTCGTGCCCGAGCTGGCCGAGCTGCTCCTGCGCGCCGAAGCCGAGCGCGCGACCCGAGAGCGCAAGGTCTGAGCTGCCCGCCCCGGAGCCCGGTGACTTCGGCGACCTCGGCGGTCCCGCGGTCAACAGCGCCCCGGAAGCGTTCGCAAAAGCCAGCTCAGCGCCAGCCCAGAACGCTTGGCCAGCCCAGAACGCTTGGCCAGCCCAGAACGCTTGGCCAGCCCAGAACGCTTGGCCAGCCCAGAACGCTTGGCCAGCTAAGAGGTCTGGGCCACGGGACGGGGCGCAGACCTCGCTCAAGTCAGGGCCGGCGGCGGGACCCCGGACATCAGCCCGGGATATCAGCCCGACGACGAAGGTCCTGGATGTCGGGCCGCCGGCGCGGCGCCGGGGGCTCCAGTGGCCAGGTCCCGGTCGCCTGGTTACCTGGCCGAGCGCTGGTCAGCGCCAAGTCCCTGCATTTCCTGATCTTTTGAAAATTTTCGCTACCTAAACGGCATCGAGAAGCCAGTCGACACGACGGTTGACACGAAACATTGCTAGGCTAGAGTTGTAAAATCTTATGCAGAAAATATCGTCCCGGCTATGCTACGTGACATGACCTTCATGCCCCTTATGGCCTAGGGTCGAGGCACATCCCGGGTCCGGCGCGGCTCAAAAGGCGGACGGCGGGGCGGCGGAACAAAGCACCGATGCAGCAAGCTACCGACGGAAACAGTGACGCAAAAGTTGGCCACGGCCTCACGCTTCGTCGACGTTTATATAGGCAATAGTCTCCAGGTTGAGTTTCCAGTCACCGAGGTAAACAGATGCAACACCGCTTGATTCTTCCGCTTCTGTGTTGTTTTGCCGGGTTCGCCCAGACTGCACACGCTGCGCCGCCAGTCATCGACAAGAGTCAGGCGGTGGCCGGCCCGCGAGCGAGCGCCGGGACCGGCATCTGCGGCAGCGTGACCCACTTCACGGCCGCGCAGCCGCTGGTCAGCCAGGCTGATGCGGTGGCCCTGCTCAACAAGCCGACCACGGATGCGGCGATCCTGGGCCGCACGGCGCGCCTGTTTGACAACATCAACTTCCGCAACGGCCAGCCCAATACCAACGGTGACTTCACCCTGCCCAACTACCGGGACGAGGTCTTCCCCTACAGCCTGGATCCCATGGCGACGCCCATGGGCACCGACTCGAACATCGCCATCCGCCTGCGCGGCTACTTCAACGTGCCGGCGACCCTCATCGGCAAGACGATCAGCTTCGGCGTCAACTGCGACGACTTCTGCTCGCTGCGCATCGGCACCACCAGCCTCATGCCGCCGGGCAACGAGCTGGTCTCGGCCCGCGTCATCAAGCAGGTGAGCTTCAAGGACGCCGGCCTTTACCCGATCGAGATGATCTACTACCAGAACGGCAGCACCGCCTACCTGGAGTGGGCGCGCACCGACACCGCGGTGCCCGAGTGTCCCAACGACATCTGTCAGATCCCGCTCACCGACACAACCACCTACGCCGGCCAGTTCAAGCTCATCCAGAAGTCCGAGCTGTACAGCGCCGTCGTCGGTGAGAACCCGAGCTGCCAGGAGTGCGGAGCGCCGGGCATGGACTGCTCGACCGGCAACTACTGCGGCGACGGCCTGTGCCAGGCCTGTAACGTCCCGGATCACTGCGGGCCGACCTGCAAGAAGTGCGACGCCAATGCCTACATCTGCAAGGCCGGCGCCTGCGTCCAGTGCATCGCCGACGACCAGTGCCCCAACGGCCAGATCTGCGACACCAACGGCGGCAAGTGCGTCATTGCCCCGCCGTGCAGCCGCAACGATCAGTGCCCCTCGCCGTGGATCTGCGATCTGTCGACCAACCGCTGCGAGAACCCGCCGCGGCCGTGCACGATGGACTCGATGTGCACCGCGCCGCAGACCTGCGACACGGTGAAGATGGTCTGCCGGACCCCGCCCAAGCAGTGCAACGCCGACTCGGACTGCCTCGCCGGCTACTACTGCGACCTGGCCGACCACCTGTGCAAGCAGCGCCTGGAGCGTCACTACGTCGGTGGTCAGGCCGGCTGCAGCATGAGCCAGGGCCACGACCGCGGCGCCCGCGGCACCGCGACCGGAATGATTGCGCTTTTCGGCCTCGCCATGCTCGGCCTCGGCCTGCGGCTGCGGCGGCAGCGCACTGAGGCGGTCGCGGCGGGCGCGCGCGTAAGTGCGCGGAATCGCTTGGGCCTTGGCCGCGCGGCCTTTTTACTTCCAGTTTTTTTTTGCGCCCTCGCGACTAACGCCAGTGCCCAGACGGGAGGTATCTCCCTAAATGCACAGACTTTTCACCCCGCGATAGGTCCGGAAAACATCATCACCGTCGAGGGAACCCGCACTCCGGGAAGATGGGTTCCCATGGCCAACGTCCTTTTCGAGTGGGCCTACCGGCCGCTCCGCCTGCTTGATACCTCCAACAACGCGACCGTAGCCGAGACGGTCCCCAACATGCTGACCCTGCACCTGTCGGGCGGCATTGGCCTCACCCGCTGGTTCGCCCTCGGCGTCGATCTGCCGGTGGTCGTGTACCAGGGCTTTGACAGCAGCGGCACGCCGCTGGCGGACGTCCCGGTGGCCCCGGCGTCGGCCGGCATCGCCGACCTGCGCCTGGTCGGCAAGCTGCGCATCCTCAACAACACCGAAGGCGGCCTCGGCCTCGCCTTCGTCCCCCAGATCACTGCCCCCACCGGCAAGGGCGAAGAGTTCCGCGGCGACAACGCGTGGGGCTTCGAGCCGCGCCTCGCCCTGGACTATAAGACCAAGAGGGGCTTCATCATCGCCCTGAACGCCAGCGTGCTGTTGCGCACCCAGGACCAGCTGGCGCGCAACATCCGCGTCTCGCACCAGGTCCGCTACGGCATCGGCGCCTACCTGCCGCTGCCCAAGGGCTTTGGCCTGGCCGGCGAAGTCGAAGGCGGCACCAGCTTCTTCAACGCTGAAGACACCTACACCCCCCTTGAGGCCTACCTCGCGGTGCGCTGGGTCCACCAGAGCGGCATCAACATCAACCTGGGCGGTGGCCCGGGCCTGACCCCGGTGGCCGGCTCGCCGCAGTTCCGGCTGTTCGCCAGCGTCGGCTACCTGCCGCTCGGCCCCAAGAAGAAGCAGGAGATCCGGCCGCGCGTCGTCGACCTCGATCCCGATCGCGACGGCCTCATCGGCGAGAACGACCGCTGCCCCAACGTCTGGGGACCGCCTGAGAACCAGGGCTGCCCGGACGTCGACACCGACAAGGATGGCCTGGTCGATCGCCTCGACAAGTGCCCGCTGGAGCCCGGACCCAAGGAAAACCAGGGCTGCCCGGACAAGGACCGCGATGGCGACGGCCTGGTCGACCGCCTCGACAGCTGCCCCGATGAGCCCGGACCGCTGGAGAACAACGGCTGCCCGCTGCTCGACACCGACAAGGACGGCATCCCGGACAAGGACGACAAGTGCCCCTACGAGCCGGGACCCAAGGAGAACCAGGGCTGCCCGCCGGCGCGCAAGTACATCAACGTGACCCAGGAGAAGATCGAGCTCCTGCAGAAGATTCAGTTCGCGACGAACAAGGCGACCATCAACCCGGGTCCGTCGTTCGAGCTGCTCGATGAGGTCGTGTCGGTGCTCAAGTCGCGGCCGACGATGCGCGTCCACATCGAGGGTCACACCGACAGCCGCGGCACCCTGAAGTGGAACATGGAGCTGTCCAAGATGCGCGCCGATGCGGTGCGCCTGTACCTGACCAACAAGGGTGTCGAAGGCGAGCGGCTGACCTCGGAGGGCTACGGCCCGACGCGGCCGATCGGTGACAACAAGACCAAGGCGGGTCAGGACAAGAACCGCCGCACCGAGTTCGTCATCGTCCAGCAGTAGTCGCCGCCGTCGCACGGCCGGGTGAAGGCTCGCCCGGTCGTGCCGGCTGGCCTCGGCCGGCCGCCCGCCCTGTCCCGCCGCCGCTCCCTCCTTGCAGTTGACCGCGCCGCCGGCAGCACTTGCTCGACTGCCCGCGCGCGGGCATAGTACGCGCTGTTCACCGCCGAGGAGCCCATGTCGGCCTCATCACCCAACCTGACCCCCCAGGCCGCCGCCGCGGCTACCCAGGCGTGTTCACCGACGCCAGAGGCCGGAGACTGGCTCGCCGGTTTGCAAGCGGCCGGCCTGTCTGCGGCCGAGCTCACCGAGCTCCTGGACATCGGCGAGCGCCTGCTCGGCGTCAGCGGCGAGGTGGCGGCGTCGATCTCGCCGCGGCTGCGGGTGGCGCTGGGGGCCTATTTCAAGGGGCGGCGGGAGGCCTGCAAGCTGATCCTGGAGCACACCCCAGACTGTCCGAGCCCGCTGCATCAGCTGCTCACCGCCACCCTGCAGGTCTACCAGGCCTGCTATGACGTCGGGCAGGATCCCCAGGCGCCGGTGCACCGGATGCACGAGCTGACCGCCGCGCTCAAGCCGGTGCTCGGCGCAACCGAGCTGGAGGCGCGAGCGGTGCGCGGCTGCGCCGGGCTGGCGCTCAGCGAGGTGCTGCTGCGCATCGGCGATGTCGGCGCCGCGCGCAACCAGCTCGAGCTGGTGGCCGATGAGCCGGAGATGCCGCCCGGGGTGGCGATCATCGCCCAGGCCACCTGCAGGTGGCGCTCCATCGCGCCGCCGGGCTGGCCGACGAAGAGAGCCTGCTGCGGCTGCTGCTGGTCGGGGTGCTCCTGGCCGACAACCGGCGCTACGCGCTGGCCATGCTCGATGATGTCCAGGCCGGCAAGTATGGTCAGGTGCCGGGAGGGCAGGGGACCATCGGCCGCTTGCACCGGCTGCTGCAGCTTTTGGCGCAGCGGCCGCCGTTTGACATGCACGGGCGGGCCGAGCTGCGCCAGGCCCTGCGCGGCCTGCAGGACCGTCACCCAAGCGCCGCCTGGGTGCTGCTGCTCACCACCCTGTGCGCCGGGGCGCTCTCCGGTGCCGATGAGCCGAGCGACAGCTATTCGGTGCTGATCGAGACCGCCGCCGACCTGCGCTGCAAGTACATGGACGGCGCGGCGGATCTGTGCGACCGCCAGCTGACGACGCTGCTCGCGCAGCTCGGTCCCGATCGCTTCGAGGAGGTGCTGCTAGAGGCCCAGCACCGCCGGCGCAGCCTCCAGCTCCACCCGCCCGAGCTGGCCTCCGGCGCCAAGCCGTAGCCGCGGTCTTTTCGCGGCGACCGCAGATTTCCCGATCCTGAACGGCGCCGCTCCGACGGTGCGCTGCAGCCGGCAGGCGGTCTGTTGTCGCGCCGTGGGGCAGCCGTGCTAAACAACTTGATGCCCTCCCGTGGGCTAACAGTGGGTAATCCTTGACGACTTGACCAGCATGCGCTGGGTTTAGGAAGGAGCGGAGACAGCAATGGCAAAAGCGTTTTGGGGTCTGGGGCTGTTTGTTCTGTCGGCGGTGGCGCTGGCCGCGCCGGGCCTGGCGCAAGAGGTCGAGGCGCCGCCGGCAGCGTACGATTTCAAGTCGATGGAGTGCGGGGAGCTCGACAGCGACTCGGGGCTGCGGCCGCTGCGCCCGAGCCACATCGCCGGCGAGGACCTGGACATCCTGTGCAAGGTGACGGTGGGCCTGTCGGACAAGAGCAAGGGGACGCCGAAAGCGCACACGGTGAAGCTGACGGTCGCCCAGGGGACCAAGACCACCTTCGAGCAGGTGCGGGAAGCGCGCGTGCTCAACGTCGGCTCGCGCGTCATCCTGTTCGTCATCCCGGCCGAGAAGCTGCCCACCGAGGCAGGCAAGGTCACCATTCGCGCCGAGCTGTCTAAGCCCGCGAACAAGCCGGGCATGCACGAGACCTCGTTTGCTTTGACCGCGGAAGACTGACCGCTTCCCCGCAGCGCGCCGCGGACGGGGACGCTCAGCTCACCAATAGCAGGGTGGCGTCGTCCGTGGCGACCGCGTAGGTCGAAAACAGCTGCAGGGCCAGCTCTTCAAGCTCGGGCGGGCGCTGCCAGGGCAGGCGGAGCTGACTCTGGAGCCCGTCGGAGAACAGCGCCAGCAGGGCGTCTGGGGGCAGGGGGTGCTGCTCGACGCGGATGTCCAGCCGGCCGTGGAAGGTGCCGCGCCCGTGGCCGAGCACCGCATCAGTGCCGCACGGCGACCACAGGCGGCCCGGGCCAAAGAACATGACGACGCGGATGTTGCCGATCGTCGTCGCGCGCACGAGCTTGGCCTCCAGATCGACATCGACCAGGCCCAGGGTGGCGCCGCGGGTCGTAGCGACGCTCTGGTGCGCCTTCAGGATGGCGTCCTCCAGGCTCAGCCCGAGCTGTCCCTGCAGGGCCAGCACCGCCCGCTGCGCCGCCTCGCGCGCCGCCGGTCCGTGCCCGAGCCCGTCGATGACCGCGAGGCGCAGCTTGCTCGCGCCGCGCTCGATGAAGGTCATGTCGCCGCTCTGGGTCTCCCGCGGGTGCGGGCGCTCGAAGACCACCGCCTGGCCGGTCAGCTCGATGGGCCAGCGCCAGCCGGCGGCGTGGACGCGCAAGTCGCGGTTGGCCACCGTCAAGGTGCCCGGGGACAGCGTCTTGGAGACGGCGGTGGTGGTCAGGGCCGGATGGGGGCGGCTGGCCTCGCTCGGCAGGCGGATGTTGCGCGAGTGCCACAGCAGGCTCGCCTCCCCCGGGGTGCCGCGCAGGGTGACCGCCAGCGTGTCGCCGCGCAGGCGCAGGGCGCGCCGCACAGCATCTTCGGCGCTTGTGATAAACCGCCCGAGCAGCGGCTCGCCCAGGCCGCAGCGCTCGCCCAGCCGACGCGCCTCGACACCGACCTTGCTGATATCGGCGGCCTCGGCAATTGGCAGCGAGAAGACGGTTTCGGGGACGATCGGTGGCAGGGTAGCTGACAAGGTTACATCGGTAAAAAGGAGGCCAGTGGCCCCCTCAGACGTCGGTTAAGTCCGGGTGGGAGAGCGCCGAGAGCGCCGACTCCAGATCGAGCGCCGTCTCAAAGCCCGAGGCGGAGAAGCCCATCTCGGTGAGGGTCAGGGCGATCGCCGGGGTCATGCCCGAGACAATCGTCCGCGTCCCCATAAGCCGCGCCATCTGCGCCGTGTGCACGAAGGCGCGCGCCGTGTAGGTATCAAGGACGAGCAGCGCCGAGATATCCAGCACCAGACCCTGGGCGCTCTTGCGCTCCAGTTCTTTGAGGATGTCGCTCTGCAGCTGCTCCACCAGGATGTCGTGGAGATCCGCCTGGATCGAGACCAGGAGGAGGTCGCGGATGCGCAGAATCGGAATGCGGTCAATCATCGGGATACCTCGGTGCGCCTTCGCGAAGCCAGAAGGGTGCTGCTCGGGAGTTGTCGCGCCATGGTCGAGCCGCCTACCGCTGGATGGGGGAGTAGAAGATCGCCTTGACGCGCGTCCCCTGCCCGGGGGTGGACTGCAGCTGGAAGTCCTGCGAGATCGCCTTGACACCGCGCAGCCCCATGCCAAGACCCGTCTTGGAGCGGAAGCTGCCCGACAGGATCTTCTCGGTGTCGGAGATCCCCGGGCCCGAGTCGCGCGCCTCGACGGCAAGGCCGATCCGCGGCGTCAGGCTGACCGAGAAGCGGATCTCGCCCGTCTGGGCGTACATGACGATGTTGCGGGCCAGCTCGGACACCGCAGTGGCGACCTTGGTGCGCTCCACCGGTCCGAAGCCGAGCTTGGCGGCCAGGGTGATCGCGGCGCGGCGCGCGACGACCAGCGAGGCCTCGTTCTCGATGCGCAGCTTCTCGTCGCGCGGGACCAGGGACAGCATGCCGCCGGTCGCCTGATCGAGCTTGCTGAGGATCGGCAGGATGTTCTCGGCCCCGGCGAACAGCGAGATGTGGCGGACGATGCTCGCCGCCAGGTTCTCCACCTGCTCGCGGTTGGACGTCGAGAAGTTGAGGATCTCTTGGCGGAGCCGCGCTGGAACGGTCACGCTTGCCTCGAGAGCAGCTAGTAGCTTGGGAGCTATGTCGCTATCTGTCCTGGAGCCCAGCATGTAGTGACTCAGTGTAACACGGTCCGAATATCGCGTGCGACTATCGTAAGGTAGAAAACTACGAACATCAGGCTAGGTAAATCAGTTCTCAGGTAAGCGCGGGTAGGCGGCCTTGTCGGGGCCGCGCCGCCGCTTCTTCTCCGTCGCCGCTCCGCGGTGCGGGCGCCGCCTGTCAGGTCGCCATCCAGGGGGCCCGCGGTGCGCAGGCAACTTCCTTACATGTCTGTCGATAACCTCGCCCGTGCCAGCCGCGCTGCCGCTGTGGGTGCTTGCCTACTCGCTTGGGATCTGGGGAGCTGCAGGGCTCGGGCTGCGCTGGGAGGCCGCCCGCGCTCTCCTGACAGCGGCCCTCATCGGCCTCGGGGTAAGCCTGCTGGCGCGGCGCGGCTGGGGCGGCGCGCTCCTTTTGTGCGCCTTTGCCCTGGGCGGCCTGGCGCAGGGGCGACGCAGTCCCGCGCTGGAGATCCCGGCGCGCAGCGTCGCCAGCGAGCGACCGCCCGTCCCGGCAGCAGCGGCGGCGGCGACCGATTCAGCGACTTGGGCGGGTCAGCCGGCGGCCTGGCGGGCGACTGCGGGCGGGTCTGCGCCCGCCACCGCGACGGACTCGGTGGCGGGCGAGCTGCCGCTGGTGGCGCTGCTGGCGAGCGCGGCGCAGCAGCCGGAGGCGCAGTGGCTCTGCGAGGGCAGCGTGGTCGAAGCGGCGGTTGCCACCGCTTACGGTTCGACGCTGCGGGTCGAGGTGACGGCGCTGCGGCAGGCCCCCTCTGCCGCGGTAGAGACGGGACGCGAGGGGCGGCTCCCCGCGGCCACCGCGTGGCACCGGGTGACGCCGCCGCTGGGGGTCGCCGTGACCGTCCGCGGGCAGCCGCGCGAGCCGCTGCTGCCGGGGGCGCCGGTCCGCCTGCTGGCGGCTCTGCGATCGCCGCGCGCGGGCCAGAACCCGGGGGCCAGCGATCGGCTGCGGCACGCCGCGGCGGTGGGCACGGCGGCCGTGGCCAGCGTCGATCCCGAAGCGCTATATCCCTGGCTTGGGGCGATGCTCACCGAGCCGCCGCCGGCGCCCCTGCACCGCGCCTATCTGCGGCTGGCGCGCGGCGCGGCGCAGGTGCGCGAGCGCCTGGTCCGCCAGATCGATCAGGCGCTGCCGCGCTGGCGGTCCGACTCGCCGATCGCCGCGCAGAGCGGCAAGGCGGTGGTTGCCGCCCTGGCGCTCGGCGAGCGCGGGCTGCTGGTGCAGGCAGAGCAAGAGCGCCGCGCCCGCGAGCTGCCCACCATCGAGGACAGCTTTCGCGGCGCCGGCATCTATCACGTCCTGTCGGTGAGCGGGCTGCACCTGGCGGTGGTGGCGTGGATCTTCTATCGGCTGCTGGCGCGGCTCCTGCTCTTTGTGCCGCGGCTGGCGGAGCTCTGGGTCGCGCGGCGCCTGGCGGCGCTGGTGGCGCTGCCGCCGACGCTGTTTTATGCCGTGCTGACCGGGGCCGAGCTTGCGACTCAGCGCGCTGCGCTGGCGGCGCTGCTCGTGCTGCTCGCGGTGGGCTGCGGCCGCCGCGCCCCGCTGAGCCAGGCGCTGGCCGGAGCCGTGCTGGCGATCGCCTTTCCGGTGCCGGCCGGAGCGGCGACCCCGGCGCTGCTCCTCTGTGAGCCGGCGCTGCTCCTCTCCGTGGTCGCCACGGTGGCGATCGCTTACCTGCAGCCGCTGGGTGGCCCGCCGGCGCGGTGGCAGCGGCCCGCGGCGAGCCGCGCCCACGCCCTGCTGGCGGCCGGTGGTCGCGGTGCCTGGCGGCTGACCGGGAGCTCGCTGGCCGCGGCGCTGGCCACGGCCCCGCTGTGCGCCTTTTATTTTTCTCAAGTGCAGTGGGCCGGCGTGCTGGGAAACCTGCTCCCCGGGCTGCTCGGGGAGGTGGTCGTGCTGCCGCTGGGGCTGTTCGGGTCGCTGCTGGGGGTCGTGTGGCCGGCCGCCGGCAAGTGGGCGCTGGCGGCGGGCGTTACTGCGGCAGACAGGATGGTCGTAACCGCCGGGGCGATCGCGCAGCTGGGCGGCGTGGTGTACGTCCCGGCGCCGCACCCGCTGCTCGCCCTTGCCTTTTGGCTGGGCCTTGGGCTGTTCGCTGCCGGTCGCCGCGGGGGTTGCCTGCTGGCCGCCGCGGCGCTGCTCGCCTATCTGCTTCTGTGGCAGCTGCCCAGCGGCGAGCTGCGGGTCACGTTCCTGGATGTCGGGCAGGGCGACGCGATCGTCGCCGAGCTTCCCCAGGGCGGCGTCATCGTCATCGATGCCGGCCTGGCTGCCCCGGGAGGAGCCGACCAGGGGGAGCGAGTCGTCGCGCCCTTCCTGCGCCGGCGCGGCTACAGGCAGATTGACCTGCTGGTTGCTTCCCACCCGCATCCAGACCACACAGGCGGCCTGACCGCGCTCCTTCGCGGCTTCCCGGTCCGCGAGCTGTGGGCGGCACCCGCGGCGCCCGCCGCCCCCGCGCTAGGCCAGAGCGCGGCCGCCGACCCCGCAGCAGCGCGGGGTTGGCGAGCCGCGCGCGACTTTACCGACCCCGCCTGGCCGCGACTGCTGCAGCTGGCAGGGCAGCGCGGCGTCGCGATCACCAAGCCGCGCGCGCGACGGCTGCAAGGGGTGCAGATCGAGGTCCTGGGCCCGTGCCGGGCGAGCATCGGCACGACCTGCTTGCTGGAGTCCCGCGCCGACTGGCGCCATAACGATAACTCCCTGGTCCTGCGCCTGCGCTACGCCGGGCGGACGATCCTGTTGCCCGGCGACCTCGAGCTGGCGGGCGAGCTAGCCCTCCTGGAGCGGCAGCCCGAGCTCAGGACGCCGGTCGCAGCTCGGCCAGCCGACCTCCGGCCCGGCGAGCGCGCCGACCCTGACCGGCAGCCTGCTCGGACGCCGCGCCAGACGATCGTTTGGACGACCGCTGGGACGACCGCTTGAACCATTGGACGACCGCTTGAACCATCGCTTGAACGATCGCTTGACGATCGCTCGGACGATCGCTCGACGATCGCTCGACGATCGCCTGGACGATCGGACGATCGCTCGGACGATCGCTTGACGATCGGACGCCTGAACGATCGTTTGAACGATGAGCGTCTGGATGGGCCTGCAGGGGCCCCCGGCGAAGACTCGCTGGTCGCTGCAGCCCCGCGGGAAGTCCGGCCGCGCCAGCGCCGGAGCCGCCCAACCGCAGCCGACCGCCGGTTTCTGGCGCGCCGATGTGCTCAAGGCCCTGCACCACTGTAGCCGCACCAGCTCAAGCGAGTCATGGGTCGACGCCGTGCGACCGCAGTGGGTCATCTGCTCGCTGGGAGCCTACAATCGCTACCTCTTCCCGCACCCGGAAGTGCTCCAGCGCTACCGGGCCATCGGCAGCCGCGTGCTGCGAACCGACGCCGATGGTGCGGTGGAGATTCGCATCGACGCCGCCGGCGCCCTGCGCGGGCAGACCTTCGCCAGGCCGCAGTAGCCGCCCAGGCGGCTGAGCCGGCGCGGGGCCTGGCCCGGTGACTGCCTGGAAGCTGGCCTGGAAGCTGGCCTGGAAGCTGGCCTGGAAGCTGGCCTGGAAGCTGGCCTGACGACTGGCATAAACACCCGCCGCCATGAAATTTTCTGCTTGCCTTTGAAAGCGGGCCACGATACAAGTGCCCTCCACCTCCTTTAGGAGGAGTGGCCGAGTGGACGAAGGCGGCGGTCTTGAAAACCGCAGCGCGAAAGCGCCGGGGGTTCGAATCCCTCCTCCTCCGCTGGCGTGACAATCAAAGAGCGTGACGTAAGGCAAAACGAAAGTGGCCAGTCGCCAAAGTCCGCCCAGCCAGATGAAAACCTGCTCGGCGCGGCCCCAGCGCGGCTGTGTCAGGAGAGATGACCGAGAGGCCGATGGTGCTCGCTTGCTAAGCGAGTGTACTGCCATAAGCGGTACCGCGGGTTCGAATCCCGCTCTCTCCGCCAACAAAAGTCTTTACTCGGGCGCCGGGTTTTTTGTATATACGCGCTCGTAAGCAGCCATAGCTCAGCTGGATAGAGCATCGGTCTACGGAACCGAGGGTCGGAGGTTCGAATCCTTCTGGCTGCGCTTCTCGTGTCAGGATCTGTTCAATTTGCATCCTGCCCCCATCCAAGTTCCCTCCCAAGTCGGCGATCTTGACCAGCGGTGGATGCGGCTCGCGCTTGCCGAGGCTGCCCAAGCAGCAATGCTGGGCGAGGTCCCAGTCGGGGCGGTGGTCGTGCTGGGTGAAGAGGTCATCGGCATCGCCGGCAACCGGCGGGAGAGCCTTGGCGATCCGACCGCCCACGCCGAGGTCCTGGCCCTGCGGCAGGCAGCTCGCTCGATCGGGAGCTGGCGCCTGGATGGGGCCTCCCTGTTCGTGACCCAGGAGCCGTGTCCGATGTGCGCCGGGGCAGTGGTCAATGCCCGGGTTGCAAGACTCATCTATGGCTGTCCCAACCCGAACGCGGGGGCCGTGCAGACCCTGTTCGCGATCGTGGATGATCCCCGCCTCAACCACCGACTGCAGTGGAGCGGAGGCGTGCTGGCGGCGCAGTGCGCCGAGCTGCTGCGCGACTTCTTCGGCCGCATGCGTGGCGACGCCAAGCAGGGTCATACGACGGCGGTGCAGCGGCATCAGCGCTATATTCGTGAGTGAGCCAGCGGGTCTCTGTCAGCCGGGCGGCGGTGCCCCCAGACTGCAGGGTCTGCTGCTGATTTTGGAGAGATGGCAGAGTTGGTCGATTGCGCCTGATTCGAAATCAGGTGTACCCGTAAGGGTACCGGGGGTTCGAATCCCTCTCTCTCCGCAACCGGGCCGCAACGGGCCGCAACCGGGCACGAGCCCCCAGCGCCCGCCAGCTTCGCGCCGAGCCAGCTTCGAGCCCGTCCCGCGATGGCGCGCGAGGTATGGCCAAGCGGCCGCTTCTTGCACACCGGGCCCAGAACCAGGCCCAAAATTTGGAGAGGTGACCGAGTGGCCGAAGGTGCACGATTGGAAATCGTGTGTGTCGAAAGGCACCGCGGGTTCGAATCCCGCCCTCTCCGCTAGCGCAGCCCCTGGCGCAATTCCTGGCTTAGTTGATAGAAGTCAGGTATCTCTAGGGAGCAAAAAGTTTTTGGATCGTCTCTTGGACGCTCCGCCGCAGCTATGGCTGCGGGCGACGGAAAGTTGATGAACTCCGCCAGGCCAGGAATGGAGCAACGGTAGTCGACGGACCGGGTGCCCGCAGCCACCTTTTTTCGCCAACAAATCCCTTGCCTTACGTCACCCTCCGATGTTCCATGCGGCCATGTCTTACTTGGTCCTGGCGCGCAAGTATCGGCCTCAGACTTTCGAGCAGGTAATAGGCCAGGAACACGTCACGCGGACCCTGCAGAACGCGATCGAGCGCGGGCGCATCCACCACGCGTTCCTGTTCTGCGGCGGTCGCGGCACCGGTAAGACGACTACCGCGCGCATCCTCGCCAAGGCCCTTTCCTGTGTAAACGCGCCGACGCCGCAGCCGTGCAACGTCTGTCCGGCGTGTGTCGAGATCACCCAGGGCTCCTCGGTCGACGTGCAAGAGATCGACGCCGCGTCGCAGAACCGGGTCGAGGACATTCGCGACCTGCGCGAGGCGATCCGCTACGCACCGGTGCGCGGCAAGAAGAAGCTGTACATCCTCGACGAAGTCCACATGCTGTCGACGAGCGCCTTCAACGCCCTGCTCAAGACGCTGGAGGAGCCGCCGCCGCACGCGGTGTTCGTCTTCGCGACCACCGATCCGCACAAGCTGCCGCAGACGATCCTGTCGCGCGTGCAGCGCTACGACTTCAAGCTCGTCCCGACCAGCCGCCTGGTCGAGCACCTGGCCGATGTGCTGGGGCAGGAGGGGCTGCAGTTCGAGCGCAGTGCGCTCTCGCTCATCGCTCGCGAAGGGGCGGGGTCGGTGCGCGACTCGCTGTCGCTGCTCGATCAGGTGCTGGCCTCGGCGCAGGGGCCGCTCACCGAGGCGCAGGCGGCGGCGGTGCTGGGGGTCGCCGATCGCGGGCTCATCCTCGGGCTCGGGCGGGCGATCCTTGCGCGCAACGCGGGGGAGGCGGTGTCGCTGGTGGCGCACGCCTACGAGCGCGGCTTTGACCTGGTGCAGCTCGCGCGCACGCTGCTTTCCCACCTGCGCGACCTGGTGATCGTGTCGGTGGTCAAGGACCCGCTGCCGCTGCTCGATGTGACCGCGGGTGAGCTTGACGAGCTGCACGCCCAGGCGGCGCAGGCCAAGGCCGGGTCGAGCTGCTCTTTGATCGCATGGTGCGGGTGGCGGACGATACCTCGCGCGCGGCGCTGACCCGCTATGTCCTTGAGGTGGGGCTGGTCGAGCTGTGCAGCGTCGAGCCGCTGCAGCCGGTCGGGGAGCTCATCGAGCGGCTTGAGCTGATGGAAGAGCGGCTCGCCGGCAAGGCGCCTCCGGTCGGGGGTCGCGGTGGCACACCGCCCCCCGGCCCCGGCAGCGGAAGACCCCCAGCGGCTGGCGGCGGGCCGGGCGCGGCTCCAGCGCCCGCCGGTCCAGCTGGAGGACGACAGCTTGGCTCGGCCGGGCCGAGCACTGCAGCAGCGTCGAGCATGCAAGCGGGATCGGGGATGCAAGCCGGATCGGGGATGCAAGCCGGGTCGGGGATGCAAGCCGGGTCGGGGATGCAAGCCGGATCGGGCATGTCGGCCGGACCTGGGATGCAAGCCGGACCGGGCATGTCAGCCGGAGCAGGAGTGCAAACCCGAGCGAGCGTGGCGGCCGGACCGCAGGCTCTAGCAGGCGCTGCTGCGCCCGACCCCATGTCCACCGCGTCCGCCGGCACGTCACTGCGCGCGACGGCAGGACCGCGCGAGCTCGCGACAGAGGCAGCTAGCGCGGCGCCGAGCGGTGCCCTGGCCAGCGCCGCGGTTCTTGCGGCGCGCCAGGCCGCTCCGACCGTCATCGAACATGCGCCGCCGGGGTTCGGTCAGGCCTTGCCGGTTTCTCGAGTTGCCCCGTCCGGCACTGCGGCACCGTTGCCTCCCGAGCCAGCACCCGCCGCGCGGCCGGGCGCGCCGCCGACCCCGGCGGTCGGGACCGCGATGAGCGCCGCCCCCGCGGACGGCGCACCGCCGATTACCGACAGCGAGTTCAAGCTGGCCACGGATCGCATCAGCGATGAGGCCAAGTCGCTGAGCTTCCTGTCGCACGCCCGCCCGCTGCTCCTTGAGCACAGCCGCCTGGTGCTGGGCCACACCGACTTCAACCTGCAGTGGGCACAGGCCAAGGCTGCCGAGATCCAAAACAAGTACTCGGCGCAGCTTAGCCGTCCGGTGCTGGTCGAGCACAAGCTCGACACGAGCGAGGCCGGCTCGCGCAAGTCCCTGGTCGAAGACAAGGAGCAGGCGCAGATCGAAGCGCGCGCGCGTCGCCGTCGAGAAGCGCTGGAACATCCGGCCCGTAACCTAGTCAGGGAAGTCTTTGGTGATGTATCGTTTCTGGAACCTACGCTGGAACCCGAGGTGAACCTCCATGGCTGACCCTGTAAATCCCTTCGGTGGACTCCCTGGCATGCCCGATGTGGGCGCGCTCATGCAGCAGGCGCAGCGCATGCGCGAAGAGCTCCTGCGCTCGCACGACGATCTGGCCAACAAGAACGTCGAGGCCAGCGCCGGCGGCGGCATGGTCACCGCGATCGTCTCGGGGACCCGCGAGCTGCTCAAGCTGCGCATCGATCCCCAGGTCATCGACGCCAAGGACCCGCAGATGCTGCAGGATCTGATCGTCGCCGCGGTCAACCAGGGCCTGCAGAAGGCGCGCGCCCTGGAAGAGGAAGAGATGCGGCGGACGGCGATGGGCATGGGCCTGCCGGCGGGGATGCTCTAGCGCGGCCCGCGGGCCGGCGGCGAAGGTCTTATGGCGCTCGGCGATCCGATCCAGCGGCTCATCCGTGAGCTGAGCAAGCTGCCCGGCATCGGCCAGAAGACAGCGACGCGGCTGACCTTCCACGTCCTGCGCACGCCGAGCGAGCAGGTGCGCGACCTGGCCGAGGCGCTCTACGAGGTCAAAGAGAAGATCCGCTTCTGCTCGGTGTGCATGAGCCTGACCGAGCAAGATCCCTGCCAGCTATGCCAGGACCCCTCGCGCGACAAGCACCTGCTCTGCGTGGTCGCCCATCCCCCCGACCTGCTGGCGGTCGAGCGCACCGGCAGCTTTCGCGGCCGCTACCACGTCCTGCACGGCGTGCTGTCGCCCCTTGAGGGTATCGGTCCCGACGATCTGCGCCTGCGCGAGCTGCTCACCCGGCTGCAGGGCCCGGCGGCGGAGCCGATCAAGGAGGTGATCGTCGCGACCAGCCCCAACGTGGAAGGCGAGGCCACCGCGATGTATGTGGCGCGCACCTTGAAGCCGCTCGGGGTTCGGGTGACCCGCATCGCCTCGGGGTTACCGATAGGCGGCGACCTCGAATACGCCGATGGAGTCACGATCGCGCGAGCCCTTGAAGTCCGCCGGGATATGTAATGCTTGCAACCATCATAAAAGCCTGATAAAACGAATCCATTACTTTTTTGGCTCCGCCTGACCACCCCTCCGCCCGAGGGGAAGGTGCGGAGATCCCAAGCAGGAGAACCGGTCGCCATGGAAATGTTGTTCGAGGAGGAGCAGCGGCAGATCCAGAGCATCTCGGACCGCTTGCAGCGCGACTCGAACGCTATAGCGGTGTTAGTAATTAATAAAGATGGTCAAGAGATTTCCCGTTCCGGGCAAACCAAAGACCTCGATATTACGTCACTATCGTCGTTATTTGCCGGCAATGTCGCAGCAACCTCTGAAATCGCCAAGTTATTAAGAGAAGAAGAGTTCGGTGGGCAGTTTCACGAGGGTACGAAATACAACGTACACATCTCCGTGGTGGCTCGCCGGGCGATCCTCGTGGTGCTGTTCGACAGCAACTCGTCGCTCGGCCTTGTGCGCCTGCGCGTCCGCCGCGCCAGCGAGGACATGGCCCGGATCTTCGAGCAGCTGGTGAAGAAAATCGAGCAGCAGCAGCAGCAGGGCTCGTCCGGGACGGGCTTTGGTCCGAACCTGGCTGGCGAGCTTACCGACGACGACATCGACAAGCTGTTCGGAGAGTAGTCGCATGTCGTGCCATCGATCTCGCCCCGGTCTTCGCGCTCACAAGATGCGCCACTCGGTGCCCGGCTATCAACAAATGACACCAGGATTTGGGACATACGATGAGCTTTATTAATTACAGCTCACGCGAGATCAACTGCAAGATAGTCTATTACGGCCCTGGGCTATGCGGTAAGACCACGAACCTGCAGTACATCTATAACAAGACCAACCCAGATGCCAAGGGCAAGATGATCTCGCTCGCCACCGAGACCGAGCGGACGCTGTTCTTTGACTTCTTGCCGCTCTCGCTGGGCGAGATCCGTGGCTTCAAGACGCGCTTTCACCTGTACACGGTTCCCGGTCAGGTGTTCTACGACGCCAGCCGCCGCCTCATCCTAAAAGGCGTGGACGGCGTCGTGTTCGTGGCCGACTCGCAGGAGGCGCGCTTCGAGGCGAACATCGAGTCGCTGGAGAACCTGCGCACCAACCTCGCCGAGCAGGGCTACAATCTGGATAAGCTGCCCTACATCGTCCAGTACAACAAGCGCGACATGCCGGAAGTCATGTCGGTTGAAGATCTGCGCAAGGAGCTGAATCCGACGGGGGTGCCCGAATTCGAGGCGGTCGCTACGCAAGGCACGGGCGTGTTCGAGACGCTCAAGGCAGTTGCGAAGCAGGTGCTGACCGAGCTCCGGCGCGGTGGCGGGTGAAGGAGCCTGCGCCATGGTGACTACGACGCTCAAGCTCCGCGCCGACTTGCAGAGCGCTGAGGTAGTGGATGCGGATGGGGTGCTCTACTACGACGTGACCGACCCCAGGACGGGCGGCGTGCTGCGCCTGTTTGACTACGAGTGGCTCATCGCCCAGAAGCTCGACGGCCAGCGCGGCTTTGACGAGCTCGCCCGGTGGACCGAGGAGCAGTTCGGCTTCGCGGCGAGCCGCGAGGACCTGCAGACCTACGCCGAGCGGCTGCAGCAGCTCGGGGTCGTCGAGGGGACGCCGGCCGCCGCGGCCAAGCCGCTGCCGGCGGCGCTCTATGCCGCCTCGGCGCTGAAGGTGCTGGGCGTGCAGGCCGGACCGGTCAAGGCGACCGCTGCCGCGGCGCCCACCCCGGCCCCCACCGCGGCGCCTACCCAAGCCCCCGCCCCGGTGGCGATGCCGGCCCCAGCGCCGACCCCGGAGCCGGCGCGACCGCTAGTGTCCAGCAAGCCGCCGGCGGCGGCGGTGTCGCGACCGCTCGAGAAGCCTTCCGAGCCCGTCGAGCGCCGCGCCAGTCGCGACGAAGACGCCCTGATGGGGCAGCAGATCCTGCCGACGCGACCGGCCCCGCTCTCAGCGCGGCCGACGCCGGTGCAGACGCCGAGCGCCGCCGCGCCGCCGCTTGCGGCCCCGGTCGCGGCCCCGCTGTCAACTCCAGTCTCGGCGCCGGTCGCCGCCCCGGTGCAGACGCCGGTCGCCGCCGCGCCGCCGCCCGCTGAGCGCGAGCCGACGAGCCAGCCGCAGCCGATGCGCCGCAAGTCCGACATGCAGGCGGCGATCGAGTCCCTGCCGCCGCCGGTCGAGGAGCCGCCCACCGCGGCCGCGCCCGTCGAGCTGGTCCAGCCGCCGGCCCCGCAGCCCGAGCCGGTGGCCGCCCCGGTCAGCGCCCCGGTCGCCGTGCGCACCCCAGAGTCGAGCGCCCCGAGCGCCCCGAGCGCGCCGACCGCGCCGACCGCGCCGACCGTCACTCCGGCGCAGATCCCGATCGAG
>JBGANQ010000134.1:0-19625 GCA_044222245.1 Polyangia bacterium
GTGCGGCTCCTGGATCTGCTAGAATCGGAGAAGAAAGCCGGTGCCCCAAAGTAGGGCGTGAATCGTTCCGCAATCGTTCCCACGGGGTATTTGGACCCATGGTCAGCGACGGGAACCAGCGAAGCTGATGTTAAGCCGGTTAATATCATGGTCGTCGATGACCCCGAGGCGACCGGGGGTGAGCGGGCGAAGATTCTCGACTTTGGGCTGGCCAAGCTGATCGAGCCGGAGGCTAACGGGGCGGGGCTGACCAATACCGGGACGATCCTGGGAACGCCGGCGTACATGGCTCCGGAGCAGTGCAAGAGCGCGCGGGCGGCGGATGACCGGAGCGATGTGTACTCGCTGGGAATCATCCTGTACGAGATGCTCACCGCAGACATTCCCTTTGATGCCGAGACCGACGCCGAGCTCCTGTCGATGCACATGTTTCAGGAGCCGCCGTCGCTTTCTAAGCGGGCGCCGCATATAAATCCGGGGCTGGCGCAGCTCGTGCACCGCATGCTGCGCAAGGAACCGGCGGCGCGGCCGAGCGCGGGCGAGGTGGCGGCCGAGCTGACGCAGCTTCTGACCTCTGGCGGCGGCGAGATGGCCGGAGCGTCACCGCTGCCGCGGGTTCGTGAGCCTGGCGAGCGGGTCACCCTGGTGTCGCGGCCCGAGCCGGGGGTGGTGACCCGGCACACCGAGCGGCCTTTGCCCGCCTCCGGGCGCACGGCGCAGCGCTCGCGGTCGGGGCTGCAGGTGCTGCTGTGGGCGGTGGCTGGGGTGCTGCTGGCGTGCTGCCTGGGGCTCTTCGGGCTCTTGTGGTACCGCCAGCGGCAGGCCACCCAGTCTCCGCCGACGGTTCGCTGGTCGGTGTCGAGCATCCCGGCCGAGGCGGAGCTGCTGGACGATAGCGGTCGCTCGCTCGGCCGGACGCCGCTGTCGCTAGAGCGGCCGCGCGGCGAGGGCGAGGTCACGCTGGTGCTGCACCATGACGGCTATGCGGATCAGCGCCTGACCTTCTCGCTGGCGCTCGATTCGGCGCGCAGCGAGCGCCTGGTCGCGCTGGCCAAGCCGGCCCCAGCCGCAGCTCCCCCTGCGGAGGAGC
Source organism: Polyangia bacterium (assembly GCA_044222245.1). Taxonomy (GTDB): domain Bacteria; phylum Myxococcota_A; class Polyangia; order Palsa-1104; family JAEUJZ01; genus CALFML01. The sequence goes on from JBGANQ010000134.1 coordinate 1,091, forward strand.
CCGCCCCGGCAGCCTTGCTGCCGGATCTGCGCACCCAGCTGCCCGATGCGAGCGAGCCCTATGATCAGCAGGCGAGCAGCGCCGGCGACTGAGCTTGCGGTCGCGTAGCTCGAGCCTGGGGCCCCGCCGCTGGCCGGGATACTAGGCGTCCGGACGCAGGCGCTCTTGCAGCAAGCCGCGCAGCCCGCGGGCCCAGGTGCGCAGCCGGCGGCCCCCGGTGAGCGCGTGATAGCCGAGCCGGCCGCCGAGGTGGCGGTGGGCGATGAGCAGCTCGCGCGAGGGCTGCGGAACGGCCCGGAAGTGGCTCTTGTAGGGCTCATCACCGCGCAGCAGATCGAAGCCCTGCAGGTTCTGCGCGAGGGCGTGGCGCAGGGTCGCCACCAGCATCATCCGACCCGGCTCAACCTCGAGCGCCGCCGGCTCCAGCCCCGACTGATACACGTATAGGGTCCGGCCGGCCAGCGCCCCGTACTGCGCCGCCACCGGCTGCCCCTTAACCTCCAGCCAGGCCAGCCACAGCCGCCCGGCGCGCAGCAGCAGCTCGGCCGCTTCGCGGTGAAACTCGCGCACCTGCGGCGAGGCGAACAGGCCGCGATCGCCCAGCTGGTTGCGTCGTCGCTGGTGCAGGCTGACCAGCAGGTCAAACGCGGGCCTGAGCTCGCTCACCGTGCGCACCACGTGCAGGGTGGCGGGCAGGGCCTGGCAGCGGCGCTCGATGCGGCGGGTCTGGCTGCGGTGGCTGCGCGACAGGGTGCCCAGGTACTCGTCCCACCGGCGCTGCACGGCTTGGGCCCCGGTCTCGCCCGCGGCGCCGGCAGAGCAGGGCAGGGTGATGCGCCAGCAGCGCGGCCCCGGCTGCTCGGTCACCGCGTGGTCGCGGGCGCGCAGCAGGGTGCAAAGCGCGGCCAGCACCGGATCGTCGGGGTCCTGGCCCTCCAGCCGCAGCAGGTCCCAGCCGGCGGGGCTGCGGGCAGCGGTCAGGTGGCGGGCCAGCGCCTCGGCGACCTCGGGGGCGCGCCCGGGGGCGCACGGCACGCCCAGGTAGTCCGAGCAGATCACCCCATCACCGAGCGCCCGCACCACCCGCCCAAGCGGCGTGCGCTGCCGGTACCAGGGGGCGAGCGCGACCAGCGTGTCCCCGTCAAAGCAGGCCAGGGTGTAGAGCTCACCGCCGAGCGCGCGACCGCAGTGACGCCAGCAGGGCAGGAGCCATTCCCAGCCGCGGAACGGAATGCCGCGGTCGAGCAGCCGCCACTGCTCGCGCAGAGAGGCGAGCTGTTCAAGGGTTGAGACTTGCTTTACCTGCATCGGCTTTGCGTTACGGCGCGCAATGTAGCGCACGTTGCGGTGCCGCGGTCACCACAGGCGGGAACGACCTGCTTAGCGGCGGCGCTCTTCGACGGTCTGGATGCGCGCCCCGAGCGCCGTCAGCCGGGCGGCGATGCGCTCGTAGCCGCGCTCGATCTGGCCGACGGCGTTGATCGTGCTGGTGCCGCGGGCGCACAGCGCCGCCAGCAGCATCGCCATGCCAGCGCGGATGTCGGGCGACTCGACGGTGCTGGCGCGCAGCTCGGCCGGCCCGTAGACCAGCGCCCGGTGGGGGTCGCACAGGATGATGCGCGCCCCCATGCCGGCCAGCTTGTCGACGAAGAACAGGCGCGACTCGAACATCTTTTCATGCATCAGGATGACGCCGTGGCACTGCGTCGCGGTCACCAGGGCGATGGACATGAGGTCGGCGGGGAACGCCGGCCACGGCTGATCCTCGAGCTTGGGGATGTGGCCGCCCAGATCGCTGCGGATCTCCATGCTCTGCTCGGCGGGGACCAGCAGGTCGTCGCCCTCGACCTTGCAGACCACGCCCAGGCGCTCGAAGCCCAGACGGATGGCGCGCAGGTGGCGCACGCCGGCATCGGCGATCCGCAAGGCCGAGCCGGTGACCGCGGCGAGGCCGATGAACGAGCCGACTTCTATATGATCGGGTCCGATGGTGAAGCTGCCGCCCGAGAGGGTGCGGCCGCCGTGGACGGTGAGGACGTTGGTGCCGATGCCCTCGATGTGGGCGCCCAGGGCGCACAGGAAGTTGGCCAGGTCCTGCACATGCGGCTCGCAGGCGGCGTTGCGCAGCACGGTGGTGCCGCTGGCGGCGACCGCGGCGCACAGCGCGTTCTCGGTCCCGGTGACGCTCGGCTCGTCCAGGAAGATGTCGGCACCGCGCAGGGTGGGGGCGCGCAGGACGAACTGCGGTCCCAGCTCGTAGCTGGCGCCAAGCTCGCCGAGGGCGAGGAAGTGGGTGTCGACGCGGCGCCGCCCGATGACGTCGCCGCCCGGCGGCGGCAGCGCGACCTCACCGCAGCGGGCGAGCAGCGGCGCGGCCAAAAGGATCGAGGCGCGGATGCGCCCGCACAGCGCCGGGTCGAGCCGCTCGGCGCGCACCTGCTTGGCGTGGATGTGCAGCGTGCTCGGGTTGCTGGTCGACCACTCGGTGGTCGCGCCGACCGAGCGCACCAGATCGACGAGGATCTCGACATCGCGGATGCGCGGCACGTTGTGCAGCGTCACCGGGTGCTCGGTGAGCAGCGCCGCGGCGACGATGGGCAGCGCCGCGTTCTTGTTGCCGGACGGCCGGATGGTGCCATCCAGCCGGTATCCACCCTCGACGATAAACTGCGTTGCGGCCATGGCTTCTCCCCGGAAGGATGTAAGGACGGCCGGGAAGCATGCCGGTCGCTTGCTGCGAAGTCAAAAAATGCCGCGCCGCGGCCCTTTTAGGCAGTAGCCCCGCACTGGCGGAGGGCGGCGATCTCGTCGGCGGTAAAGCCAGCCTCGCCGAGGATCGCCGCCGAGTGCTCGCCGCGCGCCGGCGGCGGCTGCGGCCGGGCATCGCGCGGCAGCAGCGGCGTGCGCACCTGCGGCAGCGGACCGTCGGCGGTGGCGGCGGCGAAGAACATCCCGCGCGCGGCGTGCTGCGGGTGCTCGCGCAGCTCGGAAAGGCTCAGCACCGGCTCGACGCAGGCGTCGGCGCGTGCGAACACCGCCTCCCACTCGGCGCGGGTCTTCTGGCCAAAGCAGGCCTGCAGCTCGGCGCGGATGCGCTGCTGCTCGGCCGGCGGCGCCAGCAGCTCGCTCGGATCGCCTGGGCGCCCGAGCGTCGCGTTCAGGTTCAGCCAGAACTTGGGCTCCAGCGCCGCCACCGACAGGAACTTGCCGTCTTTGGTCGTGTAGACGCTGTAGCAGGCCATGCCGCCGGTGAGGATGTCGCTGCCGCGCTCGGGCGACGCCGCGGCGTCCCCCTGCGCCGCCAGGTTGCCGAGGTCGGGGATGAGGAAGCTCAGCGTGCCCTCGCACATCGAGATGTCGAGGTAGCTGCCGGTGCCGGTGCGCTCGGCGCTGCGCAGGGCCGCCAGGATGCCGACCGCCGCCCACAGCCCGCCGGCGCCGAGGTCAGCGAGCTGAATCGGCAGCGGGTGCGGCGGCGCCTCGGCGCTCGGTCCCGAAAGACCCAGCACCCCGGCGAGCGCGCAGTAGTTCAGATCGTGCCCGGCGCGCTCGCTGTAGGGGCCGTCCTGGCCGTACCCGGAGATGGCGCAGACGACCAGCCGCGGGTTGTGCGCGTGCAGCGTCTGCAAAGGCAGGCCCAGGCGCGCCATCACGCCCGGCCGAAAGCTTTCGAGGAGGATGTCGTAGCGCGGTAGCAGGCGCAGCAGCGCCGCGCGACCGGCGGGGTTCTTCAGATCCAGGCACAGCGACCGCTTGTCGCGGTTGATCGCCGCATAGCGCCCGGACAGCCCGGCCGCCGCGCCGCCCGCCGGGAACACTGGCGGCATGAACCGCAGGTAGTCCCCGACGTGCGTGTCTTCGACTTTATCGACGCTGGCACCCAGATCCGAGAGGACCAGGGTGCAGAAAGGACCGGGCAGGAGCCGCGAGAGATCCAAGACCCGGATGCCGTCGAGCGGGCGCGCCATGACTCATCTCCCCTGTCACATGTCCAGTGTGGCGCGACCGCTGATGCGGTCTACGCGATCGCGAACAGCTTCTGCAGCTTCATCGCCAGCATCGGATCGCCGGTGACGCGCAGCTTGCCCTGCATGAACAGCTGCATGCCCTTGGCGGGGTTCTGCAGCATGTCGACGAAGTCGGAGTTGGCGACCTCGATGGTGCAGTTGGCGCCGGGCTGGACGCCCTTGGTGATGCCCGGCGAGTCGGACTTGAGATCCACGGTCCACTCGCCCCCACCGTCGCCGGTGATCTTGAACACATAGACCGCCCCGACCTCTTTGGCCTTGTCGGGCGACTTGGCGAGGGCTTGCGGCATCTGGACGTCAAACAGCTCGATCGCGTTCTTGGGGGTGGACATGGTGGACTCCTTAAGTAGGGGCACGCATAACAGGATGCGGGCGCTTGGTTAGCACACGGTAAAACCAGCTGTCAACGACGGGAGATATTTTGCGACCTGCTTGGCAGGCGGCCTAGATCCCAAGAAGGAGCTTCTCGGGCTGCTCTAGCCGCTCTTTGACCTTGATCAGGAATGAGACCGACTCGCGTCCGTCGACGACGCGGTGGTCATAGGACAAGGCGAGGTACATCATCGGCCGGATCTCGATGCTTTCACCGACGGCGACCGGGCGGCGGATGATGTTGTGCATGCCGAGGATGCCGGTCTGCGGCATGTTCAGAAGCGGGGTTGACATCATCGAGCCGTAGACGCCGCCGTTGCTGAGGCTGAACGTCCCGCCGGACAGGTCGGAGAGCTGGAGCTTGTTCTCCTTGGCCTTCTGGGCCAGCTCGGCGATGCCGCGCTCGATCTCGGCCAGGCTCAGCTTGTCGACGCCGCGCAGCACCGGGACGACCAGGCCCTTGCCGCCGCCGACGGCGATGCCGAAGTCGTAGTACTTCTTGTAGACGATGGCGTCGCCGCGCACCTCGGCGTTGAGGCCGGGGAAGTCCTTCATGCCGCGCGCGCAGGCGGCGACGAAGAACGACATGAAGCCGAGCTTGATGCCGTGCTTCTTGGTGAACTCCTCCTGGTGCTTGCTGCGCAGCGCCATGATGGGGCTCATGTCGACCTCGTTGAAGGTCGTCAGGATGGCGGCGCTGTGCTGGGCCTCGACGAGGCGCTCGGCGATGCGCTTGCGCAGCGGCGACATCGGCACCACTTCTTCGGGCTGGGACGCGACCGCGGCCGGTGCCGAGGCGGGGGCGGGGGCGGCGGCCGGCTGCGGCACTGAGCTGAGGACCGCCGGATCCAGTCCCTGCTCGCGCAGGAGCTTGCGCGTGTTGGGCGTAAGCGCCGGACGCACCGCGGGCGCGGCTCCACTGTGACCGCTGGCGGGGGCCGGCGGGGCCGCCGCCGGAGCCGCGTTAGCCGCGGGGGCCGGCGGGGCTGCCGCCGGAGCCGCGTTGGCCGCGGGGGCCGGCGGGGCTGCGGTCGGAGCCGCCTTGGCCGGAGCCGCCGGCGCTGCGGGAGCTGCGGGTGCCGGAGCCGCCGCGGCCGGCTTGCCCGCCGGGTCGATGGTCCCGATCGTGGCGCCGACCTTGACCGCGGCACCGACCTCATACAGCTGCTCGGTGAGCACGCCGGAGGTGGGGGCGGGCAGGGTCACGGTGACCTTGTCGGTCTCCAGCTCTGCCAGGGGTTCATCGGTGGCGACATAGTCGCCGACGCGCTTCAGCCACTTCGCGATGGTCCCCTCTGCGATCGACTCCCCGAGGGGCGGGATGACAAGTTCGACAGACATGTTCGCTCGATCCTCGATCCTCTGGCCACAAGGCCTCTGGCCACAAGGCCGCCGGCCCCAGGGCCGCAGACCCCCGAGCCGCTGGCTGCTGGCCGCTGGTTAGTGCTTGTCGCCGCCCTTGCGCTCGGCGAAGGCGTCGCTCATCAGCTTGTGCTGCTCTAGGACGTGGGCTTTGTGCGAGCCGGTCGCCGGGCTGGCGCTCTCGACCCGGCTGGCGCTGCGCAGGGTCATGGTGCTCGCGAACTCATGCTGCAGAAGCGGCATGATGAACTGTAGTGCCCCCATGTTCGCCGGCTCCTCCTGCACCCAGATGAGCTCGCGGACCTTGGAGAACGCCCCCACCGCCTGCTGCAGCTCGTCGGTGCGCAGCGGGTATAGCTGCTCGACGCGGATGATCGCGGTGCGGGTGTCGCCGCGCTTTTTGCGCTGCTCGACGAGGTCGAAGTAGACCTTGCCGGTGCACAGCATGACTCGGGTGACCTGATCCGGCTGCACTTGCTTGTCACCGATGACGCAGTGGAAGCGCCCGGTGGACAGCTCGCTTATGTGGCTCAGCGGCACGCGCAGCAGGCTCTTGGGCGTCATGACCACCAGGGGCTTGCGCCAGGGCCGGTGGACCTGACGGCGCAGCAGGTGGAAGTACTGCGCCGGGGTCGTCGGGTAGACGACCTGGATGTTGTCCTCGGCACCGAGCTGCAGGAAGCGCTCGTAGCGCGCCGACGAGTGCTCGGGCCCCTGGCCCTCGTAGCCGTGCGGCAACAGCAGCACCAGGCCCGAGAGCCGCCGCCACTTGTCTTCGGCCGAGCTGACGAACTGGTCGAGGATCACCTGGGCGCCGTTGACGAAGTCGCCAAACTGCGCCTCCCAGCACACCAGGCCGTCGGGGTAGTCGAGGCTGAAGCCATACTCGAAGCCGAGCACCGCGGCCTCGGACAGCATGCTGTCGAAGATGGAGAAGTGGCCCTGCTCGCTGGGATCGTCGCGCAGGTGGGCCAGCGGCGTATACGGCTGGCCGGTGTTGTGGTCGAACAGCACCGCGTGGCGCTGGCTGAACGTCCCGCGGCGCGAGTCCTGGCCGCTCACCCGCACCAGGACCTTCTCGGCGAGCAGCGACCCGAAGGCGAGCGCCTCGCCCATGCCCCAGTCGAGCGCCGTCTGGCCGCGGGCCATGGCGGCGCGCTGGGTCAGCAGGCGCTCGATCTTGGGGTGGGGGGTGAAATCCTTGGGGACGTGGGTGATGCAGCGGGCGATTTCCTGGAGCAGCTCGGCCGGCACCGCCGTATCAACGTCGGGCACTTGGCGGTCGAAGCCGCCGCGGTAGCCGCGCCACAGGCCGGTCATCGTCTCGACAATCGGGCGCGAGGCCGAGGAGCGGGCCGCCGTCAGCTCGGTCTCCAGCTGGGCGTGCTTCTGCGCGAGCATCGCGTCGAGCTCGGGCTGGGTGATAAGGCCACGCTCGCGCAGGCTGCGCGCGTAAATCCCGGTCACCGAGACCTGCTTTTCGATCTTTTTGTACATCACCGGCTGGGTAAAGCTCGGCTCATCGGACTCGTTGTGGCCGTAGCGGCGGAAGCACACCATGTCGATGACGACGTCGGTGTGGAAGCGCTGGCGGAACTCCATGGCCAGCTCGACGGCGTACACGACCTCTTCAAGCTGGGTGCCGCGCACATGCAGCACCGGCACCTGGAGCATCTTGGCGACGTCGGTGCAGTAGCGGGTCGAGCGCGAGTCGCGGGGGTTGGTGGTAAAGCCGATCTGGTTGTTGACAATGATGTGGATGGTGCCGCCGGTGAGGTAGCCCTCCAGGCCCGACAGGTTGAGCGTCTCGGCGACCAGGCCTTGGCCGGCGAACGCCGCATCCCCGTGGACGAGCACGCCGCACACCTTGCTGCAGTCGCGGTCCTTGAGCCGCTGCTGCTTGGCGCGCACCCGCCCGACGACCACCGGATCCACTGCCTCGAGGTGGCTGGGGTTGAAGGCCAGCGACAGGTGCAGCTTGTGGCCGCCGCGGGTCACGTGGTCGGTCGAGTACCCCATGTGGTACTTCACGTCGCCCGAGCCCATGACGCTCTCGGGATCGAGGTCCTCGAACTCGGCGAAGATGAGGCGCGGGCTCTTGTGCATGAGGTTGGCGAGCACGTTGAGGCGCCCGCGGTGCGCCATGCCGATGATCATCTCTTGGACGCCCTGACGGCCGGCGTTCTCAAGCACATAGTCGAGCAGCGGGATGAGCGCCTTGCCCCCCTCCAGCGAGAAGCGCTTGGCGCTGACGTACTTGGTGTGGATGAACTGCTCGATCACCTCGGCGTCCATCAGGCGGTCGAGGATGATGAGCTGCTCGGCGCGGCTCTGGGTGTAGCGGTTGGGGCGGCTCTCGATGAACTCGAGCAGGAAGTGTCGCCGCTCGGGATCGTCGATGTGCGAGCTCTCAAGGCCGATGGCGCCGGCGTAGATCTGGGTCAGGCGCAGGACCAGCTCGCCGAGCGTCATCTGGGCATCGGCGGCGGTGCCGTACAGGCTGCCCGCCGGGACCAGGCGGTCCAGATCGGCGCTGGAGAAGCCGTGCGCCTCCAGGCGCAGCTCGGGGTGGCCGCTCGGGCGCTCGATGTCGAGCGGGTCGAGCTGTACGGCGAGGTGGCCGTAGCGCCGATACGCCTCGATCAGGCTGTTGACGCGGGCGGCGGTCAGCTCCTGCACCAGCGCTTCTTCGCTGGTCGAGATCGCCGCCGCGGTGGCGGCCGCCGTCGAGGTGAGCAGCTCACCGAGCGGCGGCTGGCCGTTGGTCGGGCGCGCCGGCTGCGTCGCCGCCGGGCTGCGACCGGGGGGAGAGGGAAGTCCGACCCCATCGGTGCCGCTGAGCAGCGCCCGAAAGCCGGGGTCCACAGCGGCAGGATCCGCCTTGAATCGTTCGTAGATCTCGTCGAGATACTGGAGGTTGGCCCCGAGCAGGGCGACCAAGTTTAAGTCGGCTGGTTCCATGTCGATGTTTATCGGGTCGAAGTTCCGTTAGAAGCAAAGCTCAATTGGCAGCAGCATACCGCCATCACTTCGCGCAGGCTACAGCCACGCGCGCAATTTGTCGCCTCCGCAGTGCGTAAAAAGCGCTCAGGTCGCGTCGCGCTGGTCATAAAACCGGGCCAGGGCGGCGCAAAAGCGGGCATGCTCGCTTCCATCGAAGGACCTGCCGAAGGACCTGCCGAAGGACCTGCCGAAGGACCTGCCGATGAACCGGGCGATGGACCCGCGGGAGCCGCGTTCCGAGCCTCCCAGCCGGACAGCCGCTAGGGCACGGTCAATTGGCCGAGCTCGGTCGGGCTCGTCCAAGGGCTGCTTTCTCGTCGCCAAGGCCGGCCCGGCAGCGCGGCTCGGCATTGACACAGAGGCAGAAACACCGCTATGGATGGCGGATTGTCGTGAGTCGCCTGGTCGCTTGGTCGACCGGCTCGCTACCTTGGCATTTTGGTCAACCAGCTGGCGGCTGGGCGGAGAACATATGAGTTCTGGCAGTAGTGCGAACGCGGTGCGTCTTGTCTCTGAGCACGCCTTTGGCGCTGGCGGGCTGCGCGCCCGCTTGTTCCAGCTGGAAAACGGCTTGCGGGTGCTCCTTTTGCGTGATCCGGCGGCGCCGGTGTTTGCCTACCAGACCTGGTTCCGCGTCGGCTCGCGCCACGAGCGCCAGGGCAAGACCGGCATCGCCCACCTGTTCGAGCACCTGATGTTCAACCAGACCGAGACCCTGCCACCGGGCGAGTTTGACCGCCAGTTCGAGCTCCAGGGCGGCAACACCAACGCCGCGACCTGGGTCGACTGGACCTACTATCAGGACGACCTGCCGGCCAGCGAGCTGGAGCTGGCGGTGCGCCTGGAGTCCGAGCGCATGAACCGCCTGGTGGTCAAGGAGCGCCAGGTCGAGACCGAGCGCGGCGTGGTGATCAGCGAGCGCCGCCTGCGCGTCGAGGACGACGTCGACGGCTTCATGTCCGAGGAGCTGTTCCGGCTCGCCTTCACCGAGCACCCGTATCACTGGCCGACCATCGGCTGGATGCGCGACATCGAGAACATCACCCTCGAAGACGCCGTCGCTTTCTACCGGACCTACTACGCGCCCAACAACGCCACCGTGGTGATCGTCGGGGACATCGAGGAGGAGCGGGCGCTCGCGCTCATCCAAGCCCACTATAGCGGGCTCTCGCCGCAGCAGATCCCGCCGCCGGCGCCGGTGGTCGAGCCGGTGCAGACGGCAGAGCGCCGCGCCAGCTACAAGAAGCAGGTGCTGACCGATAAGCTGCTGGTCGGCTACAAGGCGCCGGCGTTTACCGAGCCGGACCACCTGCTGCTCGACCTGCTCAGCGACCTTCTGCTCGGTGGCTCGTCGTCGCCCATCTACTGCGATCTGGTGATCGAGCGCGAGGTGATGAGCAGCATCGGCGGCTCGGTCACGCCGTTCCGCGATCCGGGCCTGTGGGAGCTCGGCGGCTCGCTGCAGCGCGGCCACACCGCGGCCGAGGCGCTGGCGATCTTCGATGAGCACATCGCGCGGCTGCACTGCGAGGGACCCTCGGCCGACGCGGTCGAGCGGACGCGGGCGCGCGCCCTCACCGGCTTTTACAGCGGGCTGCGCACGGCCCACGGCAAGGCCGCCTCTCTCGGGGAGTATGAGACGACCGGCGGCGACTATCGGCTGCTGTTCGCCGTCCCCGAGGTCATCCGCCGGGTCACCGCGGCCGATCTGCAGGCGGTGGCCCGCCGCTACCTGCGTCCCGAGCAGCGCACGGTGATCATCGCCGAGCCCGACGGCCGCGTCCCCGACGACGAGGACGCCGATGAGGGGTATGACGACGAAGACGACCAGCCCGCCGGCGGAGGGGTCAAGTGAGCGAGACCACCGTGCACAGCCAAGCCGTCCGCGGCACCGATTACCTGTTGGAAGAGAACCATGATCTGCCGCTGTGCCGGGTGCAGCTCACCCTGCGCACCGGCGCCGAGACGGACATCGTCAGCGAGGGCAGCTCTGCCGAGCACCCGGCGAGCGGCGGCCGCGGCATCGTCGGTCAGTGCAACTTCGCCACCGAGCTGTGGCGGCGCGGCGCCGGCGGCCGGACGCGCGCGCAGCTCGACGAAGAGGCCGACCGCCTGGGGGCGACCCTGCAGGTGCTGTCGTGGCACGACCAGGTGGTGTTCGAGGTCGCCGCCCTCAGCGAGAAGATCGACGCGGCGTGCGGCCTGCTCGCCGACGTGCTGCTGCGCCCGGAGTTTCCGCCCGATGAGGCCGAGCGCCTGCGCCGCGAGCTGCACGCCAGCCTCGACGACATGCGCGATGACGACAGCTCGCTCATGCACCGCTTCTTCGCCCGCGCCCTGTACGGGCATCACCCCTACGGGCGACCGGTGGGCGGCACCGCCGAGAGCATCGACCAGCTTTCGGTGCTGGCGGCGCAGGCGTGGCACCGCCACTACCTCAAGCGCGGCAACTTGGTCGTCGGGGCGGCCGGGGATCTGCGGCCGGACGAGCTGGAGGCCCTGCTGGCCCGGCACTTCACCGCCCTGCCGGCCGGTCCGCGCCTGGACGAGCCGGTGCCGGTGCCGCCGCCGCCGCGCGGCATCCGCGTGCTCATCGTCGACAAGCCCGAGCGCACGCAGTCGCAGATCCTCATCGGCCACCTCGCCCCGGCCTGGCGCGATCCTAGCTACCTGCCGCTATACGTCGCTACCACCGCCTTTGGCGGGACCTTCACGGCGCGCCTGATGGACGAGGTGCGCAGCAAGCGCGGGCTGTCGTACGGGGCCTCGGCGCGGGTCAGCAACGGCCGCGGCGTGCGCGCCTTTACCGTCAACGTCTTCCCCTCGGCCGAGCAGACGGCAGAGACCATCGAGCTGGTGCTGCGCCTCATCTCCGAGTGGGCCCACGACGGCCTGCGCCCCGGTGAGCTGGAGTTCGCGCAGAGCTTCCTGCAGAAAAACCACGCCTTCAGCATCCAGACCCCCGAGGATCGGCTGAGCCTGCGCACCCGCCTGCACATCTGCGACATGCCGCTCGACCACGTGACGACCTTCCCCGCCCGCGTCGGCGCCGTCACCGCCGAGCAGGCTCGCAAGGCGCTGAGCGAGCAGATCCACCCCCAGGATCTGCTGATCACCCTGGTCGCCACCGCCAAGACCGTCCTGCCATCACTGCAGGCGGTGCCGGCGCTGCGCGACGCGCAGTTCGAAGTGGTCCCCTACGACAGCTACTAAGACAGCGACTGGGACCGACTGGGCCGGCGCAGGGAGCGGCGGCCCGCAGCGGGTCAGGCGGAGGGCTGTGCGGGCTCGGCGGCGGCGCTGGCTCCGGCGGCGCTCGGCTCGGCGGCCTCGCTCGGCAGCGAGCGCAGGAGGTTGGAGATCGCCTGCTCGACCTGCTGCAGCACCCCCTCGGGCACGGCGTCGTGCAGCGTCGCCAAAAGCTCGATCAGGCGCTGGGCCAGCTTCAGGGTCTCGCGGCGGCGGCGCTGCTGGTCCTGCTCGGCGTCGGTGGGGAACAGCGTCTCTTTGAACTGCTTGGACACCTTGCCCATCGACAGGTTGTCATCGATCACCGCCCGCCGCACCTCGGCCAGAAGATCGGCGGTGACCTGGCCGTCCTGGGCCGCTTCCTCGGCGCGGCGGAGAAAGTCGATGCTCTGGATGGTCGGGATCGGCTGCGAGACGCCGTCGCGCTCCAGCACCTCGGGGGCCGCCTTGCGCAAGAACGCGTACGAGCCGACGAGCTTATTGACCGTCGAGGTCGTCAGGTGCAGCTCCTTGCGGCAGTACTCCTCGAACACGGCGTAGCCCCAGCGGGTGTAGTGCTGGCTCTTCTGGCAGGTCGACAGGGCCTCGGCGAGCTCGATCCAGCTGGACTTGAAGCGGCGGGTGCGGGCGATGAGCTCGGCGCGCTCGGGATCGCTGTGAAAGCGGCGCTCCGCGGCGGCGAGCACCGTGTCGAGCTTGGTGTGGGTGGGATCGGTGTGGGCTTGCATGGGCGGCTTTATAGCACCGCCCGCAGGCTATGGGGACCGGATCGGCCCCCCTCTGGCCGGGTCGGCTACTTCGCCCACTCGGAGTGGAAGGTGCCGTCCTTGTCGATGCGCTGGTAGGTGTGCGCCCCGAACAGGTCGCGCTGCGACTGGATGAGGTTGTGCGGCAGGCGCTCGCGGCGGATCATGTCGTAGTACGACAGGGTGCCGGCCATCGCCAGCGCCGGGACGCCGGTCTGCGCCGCCAGGGCCGCGACGCGCCGCCAGGAGTCCTGACGGGCCTCCAGCTCGGCCACGAACGACGGATCGAGCAGCAGGTTGTCGAGGTTGGCATCGCGGTCAAACGCCGCCTTGATGCGCCCAAGGAACTGCGCGCGGATGATGCAGCCGCCGCGCCAGATGCTGGCGATCTCGCCAAAGGGCAGGTTCCAGCCGCGGGTGCGCGAGGCCACCGACAAAAGCTGCATGCCCTGGGCGTAGCTGCACGCCTTGGCGCAGTACAGGGCCTTGCGCACGTCGTCGATGAGCTGCTTCTTGGCCGCCTCGTCCATCTTGTGCGGCGCCGGGCCGGCGAGGATCTTGCTGGCGGCGACGCGGCTCTTCTTGTGCGACGAGATGACGCGACCGTCGACCGAGGAGGCGATGACCGGGATCGGCACGCCGAGCTCGACCGCGTCCTGCACCGTCCACTTGCCGGTGCCCTTCATGCCCGAGGCGTCCATGACCTTGTCGAGCAGCTCGCCTTCGCCGCCCTCCGGGTCCTTGGTGCGGAAGATGCGGGCGCTGATCTCGATGAGGAACGACTGCAGCTCGGTCTGGTTCCACTGGGTGAACACCTCGGCCAGCTCGGCATTGGTCAGGCCGCCGACGCTGTGCAGGATGTCGTAGGCCTCCGAGATGAGCTGCATGTCGCCGTACTCGATGCCGTTGTGGACCATCTTGACGTAGTGGCCGGAGCCGCCGGGGCCGATGTAGGTCACGCACGGCCCGCCGTCGGGGCCCTCGACCTGGGCGGCGATCTTCTTGAGCACCGGGGCCAGGACCTCATACGCCGCGCGCGGACCGCCGGGCATGAGCGAGGGGCCGTTGCGCGCCCCCTCCTCACCGCCGGAGACGCCCATGCCCAGGTAGTGGCTGCCGGTCGCCTCGACCTCCTTGGCGCGCCGCTCGGTCATGGTGAAGTGCTCGTTGCCGCCGTCGACGAGCAGGTCGCCCGGCTCCATCAGCGGCTTGAGCTTGGCGATGGTGTCCTCGACCGGCTGGCCGGCCTTGACCATCATGATGATGCGGCGTGGCTTCTGCAGCGACGCGACGAACTCTTCGGGGGTGCGAGTACCGACTACCTTGCCCGAGCCCGCCGGGAGCTCGCGCGCCGCGCGCTGGACGAAGCTGTCCACCTTATCCGTGGATCGGTTGTAGACCGAGATCGAGAAGCCTTTCTCAGCGATGTTGAGGGCGAGGTTCTCCCCCATCACGGCCAGCCCAACGAGGCCTACGGACTGTTTTTCGGTGTGATTGGTATCCATCCAGTGTCCTTTCGAGTTGCGCGAACTAGTGCGATATCAAACGACGGTGAGGGCGCTGCCGACCCCCTGCCAACTATCGGGGCAGAACCCCACCACCCGATCCCCGCTCGGCCTTCTGAGTAGGGGGGCAGCCGCAGGCTGATGGGAAACTCGCCTGACAAAATACCACGGAGCCGCGGTGACCTGGGGCTAGTAGAAATTTTCTCTCGCAGACACTGCGCGATTGCCGACAAAAAGGGGGGCGCGCACCTCTTTTTCCAGAGGTTCACTGCGGCTCCGATCGCCTAGAACCCCGGCCCCACCCCTCGGCTCTGCTGGGCCAAGAAAATTACGTCCCTTCGCGCTACAATTGCACCACCATGATGAAAGACATATTTGAAGCCATTGAACGCTTAAGCGCCCAGTTGTCGTTTCGCCTTGAGCACATCGCCAAGAAGTCGTCGCTGGCAGTTCACTTTTCCGCCTACTCGGTGTCGCCCCGCCCGGGCGTCCTGGTGCGACTATTCAACACGATGATCCACCTGCCCAAGGGCTTCGCGGTCAACTTCATGCCGCGCTCGCAGCCCGAGGCTGACGAGCAGACCTGGCACATCGACATCCGCCGCAACGATGGGGTGGCGCGCGCCAGCTTCAGCAGCGGCATCAGCGTGCGCAAGCTTGGGGAGGGGTTTGCCCTGACCTACGAGGGCCGGCAGCTCACCGGCGAAGACATCCACCAGATGCTAAATGATCTGGAAAAGCCCGGCCTGTCAGGCATGAGCCTGTCGATCGCTCGCCTGTGGAGCATGATGTACGGGCGCATGCCCCAGCACTTCGCGACCCGGCTGGAGGCGGTGCGCGATGTCGATCTGCTCGATCGGATTTATGACGGGCTGGTCAACGACGCTGGGGCCGAGTTTGTCGACGCCCTGCTGCCCGGCGGCGAGATCCCGGTCCCGGCACAGGTCAAGGCTGCGCCCGAGCCAGCCGCCGCGGCGCCGGCGTCCACTGCGAGCCCCGGTCCCCAGCCCACGGCTTGAGCGCGGTCGCGGGCGCTGCTACTCGGACTGCAGCTCGGCGATCCACGGCAGGTTGCGGTAGCGCTGCTTGTAGTCCAGGCCATAGCCGACGACGAACAGGTCGTCGATGGTGAAGCCGAGGTAGTCGATCGGCACCTGCTTCTGGGTGCGCGCCGGCTTGTGCAACAGCGAGCAGAGCTTCACCGAGGCCGGGCGCCGGGTCGCCATGTTCTCCAGCAGGTAGCTCATGGTCAGCCCGGTGTCGACGATGTCCTCGATCAAAAGGACGTGCTTGCCCTCGATGGGGTTGGTGAGGTCGGCGGTGATCTGCACCACGCCCGAGGTGGTGGTGGCGTCGCCATAGCTCTGCACCGCCAGGAACTCGCAGGTTACCGTCGAGCCGGACAGCCCGAGCGCCCGCTGCGCGAGGTAGATCTGCCGCGTCAGATCCGAGAGAAAGACGAAGCTGCCCTTGAGCACGCCGACGACGGTGAGATCCCGGTGCGCGTAGTCGGTGGCGATCTGATGCCCGAGCGCGGCGTTGCGCGCCGCGATCTGTTCGCAGGTGAGTAGCGGCTTGAGGCTGGGTTCAATAAGGGCTGCAGCGGCGCTCGGCATCTGTGGTCACGCTCCCTGGACTGTTCCGGTTGGCTGATTGATATGGCTTGGGCGGCGGGCGCCGCGGCTAGACGAACGAGTTGTTGATCACTTCGCCCAGGCCACCGCCGCCCGGCACGATGTAGTGGTGCTCGGTGAGGCCGCGCTCGCGCTCCCAGTGGGTCCCGGGCTGGGTCGCCAGCACCTCGGGATCGGACAGGCCGCGATCCAGGCGCAGCGCGTAGACCCGCACCTCGGGGTGGTTCTGGGTGACGTGGCGCAGGTACTCCGGGGTGACGACCAGGTGCACCGCGAGCACCTTGCCCGGCGTGCCCTGCACCTCCTTGCGGTAGTGGTTGAGCACCCGGCTCACCGTCGAGCCGGTGGCCCCCATCGGATCGGGGATGACGACCATCGCCCCCTGCACCGAGCCGCCGATCTTCGACGCGTAGAGCCCCGCCCCGGTGACCCGCCCCTCGGAGTCGATGGTGCGCCCCAGGGCCAGGTGATCCTGCCGCACCCCGGCCGGGTCGAGCACCTGGTTGAGGAAATCATACGAGACCTGCGACGGCAAGAGCCCCGCCCGCGCCAGCGCCACGACCACCGCCGGGGTGGTACGGGCGATGAGCTCCCCCTGGTAGACCCCGCGCGGCGTCGCCTCGATCATGCGGCTCTCCACGCACTCGGACTGGCGCGGGAACTCGGCGGCCACCACCTCGTGGACCAGCACCCGGTACAGCTCGACGACCAGGCGGTTTACCTCGGGCTGGACGGTGCCGCGGGCGCACAGCTTGGCCAGGAGCGACAGCGACAGCGGATCGCGCAGGATGTGCACGGTGTCGCCGTAGCGGTGGCTGATTTCGCTCGGGCTGTAGGGGACGGACGAGAACTGGCAATCGGCAGGAGGCGTCGGCGTCATGGCGGCGCAACCTAGCAGAGCCGACCCGGTCAGTAAAGCCGCGCAAGCAGCGGGCGAAAAAAGTCGCTAGCTCCGACGGTGAACAGTAGCAGCGGCGGCCTGATCTGTAGCGAGCATCACGATCTCGCTGATGTTTACATGCGCCGGCCGGCTCAGGCAGAACAGCACCGTGTCGGCAATATCTTCGGCGGTCATGGGCGTCATGCCCTGGTAGACCTTCTGCGCCCGCTCGCTGTCGCCGCGGAAGCGGACGACGCTGAACTCGGTCTCGACCATGCCGGGCTCGATCGTCGTCACCCGCACCGGGCTGCCCAGCAGATCCTGCTTCAGGCACTCGCCGAGCATGCGCACCGCGGCCTTGGTGGCGCAGTAGACGTTGCCGCCGGGGTAGCTCTGGCGGCTGGCCACCGAGCCGAGGTTTATGACGTGGCCGCGCTGGCGCTCGACCATGCCGGGCAGCAGCGCCCGGGTGACGTACAGCAGGCCCTTGACGTTGGTGTCGATTATCTCGTCCCACTCGCAGGGGTCGCCCTGGTGCAGCTTGTCGAGGCCGCGGCCGAGGCCGGCGTTGTTGATGAGGATGTCGACGGCGGCCCACTCGGGCGGGAGGGCGGCGAGGGCGGTCAGGGTGGCTTCGCGCTCGCAGACATCGAGCTGCTCGATGTGTACCGCCGGCGCCCCGAGGCGGCCAAGCTCGCCGGCGAGCTCGACGAGGCGCTCGCGGCGCCGCGCCACAATGATCAGGCGGACCTTGTGCGCAGCGAGAGCGCGCGCGCAGGCGGCACCGATGCCGCTGCTCGCCCCGGTGATAAGGGCCGTGCGGCCTTCAAGGCTGGTCAATCGGGTAGACATGGCTGCGCATCATGGCCAGCGAGGCGCCGCGACGCAAATTTGCGCGGGGTCGCGAGTCGGCGCGCTGCGATCCGGCCGACCGCCGCAGGTCGACTGCCGGCAAGCGGCGAGCGGGCCGCCAGCATGAAGGGCGGCCAAAGAGCCCCGTTCCCAGCGCAAGAGCAGTCGGTGCGGCGCAAGTTCGCGCGTGCACCGACGGACAAGACAGGGCATGATGCGCCGCATGCTCACTGCTCCTCCCGACGCACCCGGGGCCGCTGGCCCTGCCGCGAGCGCCCCGGCCCTGCCTCCGGTGGCGGCCTATCAGCAGCAGCGCGACCGGGCGCTCGCCGAGGTCGCCGTGCGCGAGGGGCAGGCGCGGCAGATTGGCCTTCTGCGCCTTTTGGCGTTCTTCCTCGCGCTCGGCGCCGCGACGGCCGCTTATGAGGGCTTTCCCGCCGGCGTGCCCGGGTGGGGCACGGCGCTTTTGGCGCTTTTGGCGCTTTTGGCGTTCGTCTGGCTGGTGCTGCGCCACGACACGGTGCTGCGGCAGCGCGATCGCGCCCTGCTGCGAGCCGAGCTGAACCGCCGCGGGCTGCGGCGCCTCGATGGGACCTGGATAAACGACCTGCCTCCAGCGCCGCTGCCGCCCGACCCCGACCAGCCGGCCGAGGCCGTGCCGCCGTATGCCAGCGACCTCGATGTGCTGGGGCCGGCCTCGCTGTGGCAGCGCTGCGACTCCACCACCACCCGCTATGGCGAGCGGGCGCTGCGCCAGGCGCTGGGCCGCGCCGCCGCCCCGCCGATCGACCTGCAGCCGGCCCGCGAGCTGCAGGCGGCGGTCCGCGAGCTCGCCCGGCAGCTCGAGCTGCGCCAGGAGCTGGAGG
This sequence comes from Polyangia bacterium, assembly GCA_044222245.1. Classification (GTDB taxonomy): domain Bacteria; phylum Myxococcota_A; class Polyangia; order Palsa-1104; family JAEUJZ01; genus CALFML01. The sequence continues at coordinate 19,588 of JBGANQ010000134.1, forward strand.
TCAGCGGGCGGCTCCTGGCCGATCCCAGGGGCCGCAAG
>JBGANQ010000025.1:0-96281 GCA_044222245.1 Polyangia bacterium
GCGGTGGCCGCCTACTACTTCCTGGTGCTGCGTCAGCCGCAGAGTCCGCCGGCAGTGAGCGTCAGCGTCAGCGTCGCCAAGCCGGAAGATGTCACCCGCAGCTTCGCCACCGCCGCCGTCGTCAAGGCCGCCGAGCCGCAGCCGCTGAAGATCGAGGGCGACGGGACGGTGACCAAGGTGGTGGACGAGAACACCGAGGTCCAGCCGAACACCGTCCTGGTCGAGCTGGACACCCAGAGCAAGTTCGCCAAGGAGCTGGCCGAGCTCCACGAGCGCCTCACCTTCTACCAGAAGAAGCTCGACTCGGCGAAGAACAAGAACAAGCCGGACCTTTTGCGCGACGCGCAGCAGAAGATCAGCGAGAAGCAGCAGCGCCTGGAGCAGGTCGAGGCGCTGGTGAAGAAGTCCCAGCTCATGGCCCCGCGCTCGGGCGCGGTGAGCAAGGTGATGGTCAAGGTCGGGCAGGCGGTGACCGCCGGCACCGAGGTCGTCTCGCTGACCGACAAGGCGCTGGCGGCCGAGATCAAGATCCCGGCCATCGAGGCGCAGGGGATGAAGGTCGGCCAGGACGCGCAGCTGTCGGGCAGCGCCGGAGCGCTGACCGCGCGCGTGGCCGGCCTGCGCACCGAGGGCGACTACGCCACCGTCTCCTACTCGCTGCCGGAGAACGCCGCCGCCAAGCCGGGCGATGAGCTCAAGCTGCAGAAGGCCCCGCTGTCACAGGTCGTCCGCCTGCCCACCGCGGCGCTCGTGGAAGGCAGCAAGGTCTTTGTCCTGCGCGATGGCAAGGCCGCGACCGTGCCGGTGACGGTGGCCGATCGCGAGGGCGACGCCGTCCTGCTCCAGGGCCTGCCGAGCGGTGAGCAGGTCATCGTCAGCCACCCCACCGAGCTCCATGAGGGGTCTGCGGTGCGCGTAGGCCCCGCCGGCTCCCCGTAGCCCGCCGCCCCCCGGCCCGCGCGGCCGCTGGTCCCGCCCCCCGCTAATCTCTAAGCAGCTCCCAGATAACGATCGAGAAAGGTGAACTGGTCGCGCCAGCACTGCTTGGCCTGCGTCCGGTAGACCAGCGCGTGGAAGGCGTGCAGCTCGCCGGGGTAGTAGCGCAGCTCGTGCGGGACCTGCAGCCGGGTGAGGGCCTGGCCCAGGCGTCGCGTGTCATCGAGCAGCGGATCGCGGGTGCCGACCCCGGCGAAAAACGGCGGCAGCGGGCGGGCGAGCGCCGGTCCGCGCTCGAGCAGGCACAGCGGATCGGCCAGATCGAGCTGCTCGGCGGGGCTCTGTCGCAGATAGGCGTGTGTCACCTCGGTCAGGCGATCGCTTACCCACTGCGGCAGCTGCTTGCGGCGAGCGAACCGCTCCGAGTCGCTGACCTGCAGCATGCCGCACATCGGCAGCGCCGCGGCCGGCACCAGGCCCAGCTCGAAGACCCGCTGCGCCCACGGCTCTTGGCGCTGCACGCAGGTGAGCAGGGTCAGCGCCGTGACCAGGTTGGCTCCCGCCGACTCCCCGGCCAGCACCAGGCGCCGCGGATCGCCGCCGAGCGCCGCCGCCTGGCGGGCGACATAGGCCAGCGCGGCGCAGCAGTCGATGAGCGCCGCCGGAAACGGGTGCTGCGGCGAGAGGCGGTAGTTGATGTTGAACACCAGCATGCCGCGCCGCGCCATCGCCAGCGCCATGACCCAGTGGGTGTCCTTGGACAGGATGCGGAAGCCGCCGCCGTGGATGTAAAGTACGACCGGGTAGGGGGGGCCGTAGGCGCGGTGGTCGCGCTCGGCCTTGGCGCCTTTTTCCGGCAGCGGCCGGTAGATGTCCAGGCGGTGGTCGCGCGAGCCGTCATCGGGGTCGAGGTAGGGCAGATCGGTCAGCACCTCGACGCCGTGGCGGTGTGGGCGGGCGCTCGGGTGCAGCTGCCCGAGGTTGGCCAGGCCGCGCAGGCCGTAGTCGAACAGCGCCCGCCCGAAGCGCTGGCGCACCGCCGCGCCCAGGCCGGGCTCGGGCTCGTAGCGCAGCGGCTCGTGGACCCCGGGCGGGCGGCCGGGCGCCCTCATGAGCGCACCGCGTAGAGGCTCGTGGCGCCTAGCGGCGCGGCGCCCAGGTCCTCGGCAGTGACCACCACTTCCTCATCGGGCAATAGATCCAGCAGGTTGTCGCTGAAGCGCGCCTGCGGCCCGGCCGTGAGCAGCACCGCCTTGGCCGGCCGCCGCGCCCGCACCCGCAGCGTCTGCAGCCCGGTGCGCGAGGGGCGTTCGCGCGACCGCTCGACCGCCTGCAGCTCCAGGGCCACCTCGGGGTCGAGCAGCGGCAGCTCGCGCAGCGGCTGCGGCCACAGCACCGCCCGCGCCAGCAGCCGGGTGTCTTCCCACAGCTGGGCCCCCACGACCAGCGGCCCGGCAGACGCCGGCAGCCCCTGCAGCCCGAGCTCGGTGACCTGGTTCGGACCGACCACCACCTCGCGCTCGCTGCACAGCACCTGCTGTCCATCCAGCGAGTAGGCGCGCACCCGCAGCCGCACGGTCAGCGGGTGCCCGGCGCTCTGGGCGGCCCACAGCTCTACCGCATGGTCGCGATCGGCGGCCCGACCCAGGGCGACGACCAGCGGTAGCAGCTCGCGGCGCACGGCGTAGAAGGCGGGCTTGCGGCGCACCGACTGGCCCTGGCGCACCGCCCCGCTGTCCAGGTGCTCGAGGATGGCCCAGCTCACCCCCGGCCAGCAGTCGTCCAGCTGCCAGACCAGGGCCCCGCTGACCGCCCGCCCACCGTGTGCCCCAAAGCCCCGGCGGAAGCCGCGCACCGCGTAGCCGAGCGCCTCGGCCTGGATGAGCTGCGTGGCGTAGATGTACTCGTCCAGATCGCGCGGCGGCGGCAGGTTCTGGGCGATGTAGTGATCGATGCGCGCCGGCCCGTCCTGGCCCTTGTTGAGCAGGGCCAGTGCTTCTTTGGTGAGCTCGGGGCCGGGCCCCGCGGCGGCCGCGGCCAGCGCCCGCTCGAGCGTCGGCCGCGACGGCACCGCCTGCATGCCGAACTCGCTGACGAAGCGCCCGGCGAGCAGCGGATAGTCCTGATAGGGCCGCAGCGGGGAGTGCCAGACCTCCCAGATGTGGCGATCGCCCTCCTCGCGGGCGTTGGGATCGGCGCTGTGGCGGCTGTACGGGCTGCCCGGCCAGTAGGGGCGGCTCGGTCCGCCGGGTCCGCGATCGTGCGCCGCCACCGCCTCGGGCAGCACCTGCTCGTAGAGCCGCCGGCCGTCAAAGCGCGCCTTGTAGTCCGGCTCAGCGGCGGTCGCCGGCGTCGGGATCGCGGTCTGCGGACCATCGTAGCTGGCGGTCGACTGGGCGATCGAGTAGTCCTCGTTGTTGCCGGCCCACAGCACCAGGCTCGGGTGGTGGCGCAGCCGCCGCACCGCCGCGGTCGCCTCGGCCTTGATGCTCGCCGCGAAGCGATCGTCGCCGGGGTACATGCCGCAGGCGAACATGAAGTCCTGAAAGACCAGGATGCCGAGCTCGTCGCACAGGTCGTAGAACGTGTCGTCTTCGTAGATGCCGCCGCCCCAGACCCGCAGCATCGTCATCTCGGCCGCGGCCGCCTCGTGCAATAGCGCCTCGTAGTGCTCGCGGGTGACCCGGGGGTTGAGCAGGTCGGCCGGGATCCAGTTGGCGCCGCCGCAGAAGATCGCCTCGTTGTTGATCTCGAAGCAGAAGCTCTCGCCGCCGCCGGGCAGCGGCTCCTGGAGCAGGCGCAGTCGACGCACCCCCAGGCGCAGCATGCGCGTGTCCAGCAGCTCCTCGCCCCGGCTCAGGGTCGCGCGCAGGGTGTACAGCGGCTGGGCGCCGTAGATGCGCGGCCACCACAGCTCGGGATCGGCCAGGCGCAGCTCGCTGTGCACGGCGCCGCTGTCGAGCAGCGGCTGCGAGCTCTGGGTGATCACCTGCCCGCGCGGGTCGAGCAGCTGCAGGGCGACGCTCAGCCCGGCCTGGCCGGCGGCGGCGGCGGTGACCTTGACCGCGATCGTCGCGCTCTCCAGGTCGGCGGGCACCGTGATCGGGGCGTGCAGCTCGAAAAGGCGCGGCCCGCCAAAGCGCAGCCGCACCGGGCGCCACGGCCCGGCCGACAGCAGCGTCGGTCCGAAGTCCCAGCCGTAGTGATACTGCGCCTTGCGCACGTAGACGCGACTCGGGTCGCCGTTCCACACCGGGCGCGGCCCGCCTGCAGCCTGGCGCTGCTGGCCGACCCGCAGCGCTGACTCGAAGCGCACATAGAGGGTGTTGCCGCGCGGCTGCACGAGGTCGCCGACCTCGACCTCGCGGGGCACGAACATGTTGTCGCTGCGCAGGATCTCGCGGCCGTTGAGCCAGACGGTGGCGATGGTGTCCAGGCCGTCAAAGCAGAGGCTCGCCGCGGCCCCCGTTTCCCCCTCGGGCAGATCGAAGCGGCAGCGGTACAGGTAGTCGCGCTGAAAGGTCGGCTCGAGCGCCGGGTGGCTGCGCACCCGGACCGGGTCGGCGATGCGGCCGGCGGCGAGCAGCGCCTCGTGGACCAGGCCGGGCACCAGTGCTGGGATCCAGTCGCTGTCGGGGCCTTGTGCCCACTTTTCGATGACGATCGCACCTTCGCCTTCGCCGTCCGCTTCGCCTGGGCTGCTCAGCGACGACGGCCACTCCTTCAGCTGCCAGCCCGTGTCCAAGACCAGTTCGCGCATGGGCAGAGCAAAGCACGCCCCCCGCCTGACTGTCCAGGTCAGGCGCCGCCCGGGACCCGGCGCACCCTCGCCGCGCGCCGTTTTTGCCGCTGGCGGTCAGCGCGCGGGCGAGCGGCCCGAGGGCGAAGCGGCGGCGTCGCGGCTGGGGGAGGGGACGATGAGCAGCGGGACCGGGCAGATGCGCATAAGCTCGGTCGAGATGCTGCCGTGGATGACCCGCATCACCGCTCCCCGGCCGTGGTTGCCGACGATCACCATCTCCGGCTGGAGCTCGCGCACCACCGCCAGGAGCTCGTGGACTGGGTGGCCGATGCGCAGGTGCAGGTGGATATCCAGGTTGCTGCTCAGCATCGTGCGCAGCCGCTTGAGCCGCTGGTTGGCCTGCTGCGACTCCTCAAACTCCTGCGGGACGTCCAGGCCCAGATCGGAAGCCGTCATGCTGGCCTTGGCGATGTGCACGATGTGCAGCTCTGCCTGCAGCCGCTCGGCCAGGCTGGCCGCGTGCTGCAGGGCCACTGCCGAGCTGTCGCTGAAGTCTGTGCCGACGACAATCTTGCTGGGTAGCCTGCTCATGGGGGTCTCCAGGGTCGTGCCCGCCGCGGCCGCGGCCCAGAGGGTCGGCCCTGCCCGCCAAGCGAGCAGCTCCGCTCTGAGCATCGTGGCTCTACTTTAACCTTAAAGGCTTTGCGCAAAGCTGGCTAGAGTGCTGGGGGCTTGGCCTGGGTCCGGGGCAGCTCAGGGTTAGCAGCTGTTCGGCCGGCGCGTGTGTGGGCCCGCGTTGTCGGGTAGTCTCTGTAGCAGAGTCTTATTGGCGGCGCCCGCGCCCGCGGCGGCCCGCGCGCCGTCGCCTACGCAAAGGAGCGCTTGATGAGCAGGCTTGACCAGAGCATAAGTCCGTTGCTGCGCCGGGGGCGCGGCCAGTCACGATGTGGGGCGCACAGCTTATCCCAAGCCCTGGCCGTGAGCGCGCTTCTCGGCAGCGGCCTTGGGCTTGCGGGCTGTCAGACCCAGATGACCCAGCCCGTCGGCTGCAACGTCGACAGCGACTGCCCGAACAACCTGCACTGCGATCCCACCGGCCGCTGCGTGACGCCGCCCAAGTACGTCACCCTCACCGTGGCCAAGATCGGCGACGGCGACGGCACGATCACCTCGACGCCGGCCGGCATCAGCTGCGGCGCCACCTGCTCGACCAAGATCGCGGTCGGCGAGCCGGTGACCCTGACCGCCGCCGCCAACGCCGGCTCTGCGGTGGCCGGCTTCAGCGTCGGCTGCAGCAGCAACACGGCCAGCTGCTCGTTCACCCCCACCGACGAAAATGCGGACGTTCAGGTCCTGGTCAACTTCACGCTCGGCTCGGCGGTGCCGCCGCCGCCGGTGTGCAACGGCAGCGGCTACTGCTGGGAGAACCCCCACCCGCAGGGCAACCGCCTGAACAAGGCGGTCGTCGTCGGCACCAACGACGAGTGGGCGGTGGGCGACGCCGGCACCATCGTGCACCGCACGGCTAGCGGCATCACCCTGCCGGTGAGCGGCGTCACCCGCAACCTGTACAGCATCTGGGCCAGCGGCACCGACCTGTACGCCGTCGGCGAAGGCGGGATCATCCTGCACAGCAGCAGCGGCGGCACCTGGACTGCGGAGAGCAGCGGCGTCAGCACCGCCCTGTACGACGTCGCCGGCAACGCCACCGAGGTGTTTGCGGTGGGGGCCGGCGGTGTCATCCGTCGCCGCAACGCCGGCGCCTTCTGGACCAAGGAGAATAGCCCCACCGCGCGCGATCTGCGCGGCCTGACCGGCACCCCCTCGGGCGATCTGTACGCGGTGGGCGACAGCGCGACGGTAGTCCGGTATAACGGCGGCACCTGGACCGCGACCACCGATCCGGCGCTCGGCGGCAGCAGCCTCAACGCGATCGCCGCCACCGCCACCGGCAGCCCGCTGTACATGACCTCGACGGTCGGCGAGATCTTCCGCCTGAGCGCTGGCGCCTACACCCGCGTCTACCAGAGCAACCTCCTTGACCTGCGCGGCATTGCCGCCACGCCCTTTGGCCTGGTCGCCGTCGGCCTGGAGATAAACGGCGTCATCCTGCGCAGCACCGACGGCACCGCCTGGAACCTGGAGACCCTGTCGGCGCAGAGCCCGCTCTACGCAGTGGCCGCCGGCAGCGCCGAGGTGATAGCGGTCGGCGAGGCCGGCAACATGGTCCGCTACGACGGCAGCCCGTGGACCCCGCTGTCGACCGGCCGGACCAACCAGCTGCGCGCCGTGCACGCGGTGGACGCGACGCACGCCTGGGCGGTGGGCCTGACCGGCACCCTGCTGCAGTGGAACGGCACCTACTGGTCGCAGGTCCCGCTGACCGGCACCCCGCCGAGCTTCTACGGCGTCTACGCGGTCAGCGCCACCGACGCCTGGGCGGTGGGCACCGGCGGCGCGGTGTGGCGCTGGAACGGCAGCGCCTGGGCCGCCCAGGCCAGCGGCACGAGCGCCAACCTGCGCGCGGTGTGGGCCGCCGCCGCCAACAAGGTCTACGTAGTGGGCGATAGCGGCGTTGCCCTGCTGTGGGACGGCACCGCCTGGAACCAGGTCGGGGCCGGCAACGGCGTCAACCTGTGGGCGGTGGCCGGCAGCGGCGCCGGCGATGTCTGGGCGGGAGGCGAAAACGGCGTCGTGCTGCGCTCGACCGGCGGCGCCTTCACGGCGGTGGCCGGCGGCATCGGCACCACCGCCACGGTAGGCGGCATCTACGCCAGCGCCGCCAACAACGTCTGGCTCGCCGCCGACACCAGCATGTTCCGCTACGACGGCGCCGCCTACACCAAGTACTCGACCTCGGTGACCGGCCTGCGCGCGGTCTCTGGAGCGGGCGCCGAGCTGTGGGCGGTGGGCAGCGCCGGTGCTCTTGTGCACTGGAACGGCGCCAGCTGGGATGTCATCGACACCGGCACCAAGCGCGACTTCTACAGCATCTTCCTCGCCCCCCAGAAGCAGTGGATCGCCGGCGACTTCGGCACCCTGCTGAGCAAGCCCCGCTAGCGGCGCGCCGCCGCGCCAGTCCCGCCCGCAAGGTGCCGCCACAGCGGCAGCAGCAGCCGCTCGCCGAGGAAGCGCGCCACCGGCACCGCCACCGCATCCCCCAGCGCCTTATAGCCGTCGTTGTAGGAGCCCGGCACCTGATAGTCGGGCGGCGCCCCCATGAGCGCCGCTGCCTCTCGCACCGTAAGCAGCCGCGTGCTCAGGGTCGGCGCCGCCCCCGCTCCCGCTGGGCGCGACTTGAGCACCAGGAGCTGACGACTGCTGCCCCCGCCGGGCGTGCGCAGGCAGCCGGCGCGGCCGTCAAAGCGCAGCTCCAGCACGACCTTGCCGCGCCGGGTCCGGCGATATCCTGGCGCCACCTCGAGCTCGTCGGCGCTGAGCAGGCGCTCGCGGTGCAGCGGCGTCAGCATGGCCAGGTTGCGCTGCTGCCGCGCCGGCGGGTCGCAGGGCGCCGCGCGATCGACCAGCTCGGCCAGGGTGAGGGCGCACGGCGGCGGCTCGGGCGCCTGCCAGTGTATGAAGCCGGGCAGCCCGCTGGCGGCGCGCACCACCGCTGGCGGCTGCAGCCAGCCCGGCCGGCTGGCGACCAGCTCGGCCGGCAGCGGCAGGCTCGCCGCGACGGCGATGACGAACACCCGCGGCCGCGACTGCGGGACAAAGCGCGCCGCGTCCAGGACCACCGCGCCGGCGCGGTAGCCGCGCTGCTCTAGTGCCGCGTGCAGCAGCGCGTACTGGCTGCCGCCGCGGCTGCACAAAAGGCCAATGACATTTTCGGCGACCAAAAGCGGCGGTCGCCGCGGCATCTCGTCGATCACCCGCAGCCACTCCCAGACCAGCCCCGAGCGCCGGGCGTGGATGCCCGCCGTGGTCCCGGCGAGCGACAGGTCCTGACAGGGGAAGCTGGCCCAGGACAGCGCCGCCTCGGGCAGCGTGGCCCCGCGGACCTGCTGGATCGGGCCCAGGTGAAAGCCGGCCGCCCCGTGGTTGGCGACGTAGACCTGGGCCTTCTTGGCGCAGATGTCGTTGGCCCAGACCGACTGGAAGCTGCCGCGCAGGGCGTAGCTGACAAGGCCGCTACCGGCGAAGAACTCGACAAGCGCGGGCGGGCGGACGGCAGTCATCGCCTTAGCGGTCCGGGCCGGTGGCCAAGGGGTCGCGGCGGCTCCGCCGGGTGGACTGCAAGCGGCGCCGCGGCTTGCCGCCCGGCGCCTGACTCGGCGGCGGGTGGCGGTGAGGGGCCGCGCTCGTGCTGGGCTTATACATGAGCTTGCTCGCCCAGACATGGAGCCCCGGCCGGGTCTTACTGTCAAGCTCGCTTGTGAGCCGCCAGACCGCGCTCGCACCGGCGCCCTGGCGCGCGGCCCCGCCTGCTGCGCTATGCTGCCGCACGCCGCGGGGAGGCCGAGGCCGCAATGAAGCTGCTGCTAGTCGAAGATGAAGAGAAGATGGCGCGCCTGCTCGGGCGCGGGCTCGGCGAAGAGGGCCACCAGGTCGATGTCTGCCGCTGCGTGACCGAGGCCCTGGAGCAGGCGCTGCTCATCTCGTACGACGCCATCATCCTCGACTGGATGCTGCCCGACGGCGATGGCGTTGGCCTGCTGCGGCAGTGGCGGGCGCGCGGCCTGCGCACCCCGGTGCTGATGCTCACCGCCCGCGGCACCACCGGCGAGAAGGTGATCGGCCTGCGCGCCGGGGCCGACGACTACCTGGTCAAGCCGTTCGACTTTGACGAGCTGCTGGCCCGCCTGGAGGCGCTGCACCGCCGCGGCGGCGAGCACGAGTCGGCGACCCAGCTCGGCTCGCTGACCGTGGACAGCCGGCGTCGGGTGCTGCGGCGGGGATCGGCAGAGCAGCCGCTCACCGCGCGCGAGTTTGCCCTGCTCCACGAGCTGTGCGGCCACCGCGATGAGGTGCTGACGCGCTCGCGGCTGCTTGGCACCGTGTGGGGCAGCGACTTCGACGGCGCCCCCAACATCGTCGACGTCTACGTCGGCTACCTGCGCAGCAAGATCGAGCAGCTCGGCGCCCGCGAGGTGCAGCTGCGCACCGTGCGCGGCGTCGGCTTCCGCCTGGTCGTCGGTCCGAGCGCAGCGGTGCTACCGGCGGTGGCGCTACCCGACGGCGCGGCGGGCGAGCGGGCGCGGCGGCGAGGTGAGCCGTGAAGCTGGCGGTGAAGCTGTGGCTCCTTGGGGCGCTGCTGCCGGCGCTCGGCACGGTAAGCGCGCTGCTGGTGGCCGGCGGCTGGTTCCGCAGCCACCAGGAGGCGGCGCTCGACCGCGCCCTGCTCGCCCAGGCCGCGGTCGAGAGCGTCAGCCTGTTTGACGGACCCGGCGGGCGGGTCCACCTGCACATGTCGACCTCGCCGCTGGTCGACAGCGTCCGGCCGTTTGCCCCCTGGGGCGATCTGTTCGGGCCGGACGGCGCCCTGGTGGTGAGCTACCCGCCGCGGCCGCCGGGGCCCCGGCTCGCCGACCGCAGCGCCGGCGAGCGCCTGTTGCCCGGTCCTCCCGGCGGGGCGCCGCGGCTGACCACCCACCTCGAGCCCGACGGCCAGCGCCGGCGCGACCTGACAGTGACGGTGGCAGCGCCGGCGGGCGGCCTGTATACGCTGCGGCTGTGCGCCTCGCTGTCGCAGCTGGACGCCTCGGCGCGCGCGTTCTATCGGGTGACGCTGAGCCTGGGGCTTTTGTTTGCGCTTTTTCTCATCGTGCTGCAGACGCTGCAGGCGCGGCGGCTGCGGGCGCGGCTGCAGCGCCTCGGCGAGCACATGGCGGCCCTGCGCGAGGGCGACTTTGACCGCGCGCTGCCCCCCGACGCCGCCCGCGACGAGCTCGCCGAGCTGCACGACATCATCGCCGAGGCGACGGCCAAGCTGCGTGCGGCGCGCGCCGGCGAGAAGCGCCTCATCGCCGATGCCGCGCACGAGCTGCGCACCCCGCTCACCCTGATGCGCACCAGCATCGATCTGGCCCTGCGCCGCGAGCGCCCGCCCGCCGAGCTGCGCGAGGCGCTGGCCGAGACCCGCCGTGAGGTCGATCGCCTGACCTCGCTGTGTCAGAGCCTGCTCGACCTCAACGCGGTGGGGCAGGGGGCCTGGGACCGCACGCTCACCGACCTGCCGGCGCTCGTCGCCGAGGCGGTCCTGGCGGCTCGCGCCGAGGCGGAGGCCCGCGGCCTGCTCATCCAGCTCAGCGCCCCGACGGAGGCCGCGGCCCCGGCCCTTTTGCACGAGAGCGCGGTGCGCCAGGCGATCGACAACCTCCTGTCCAACGCCCTCAAGTTCGCCCCCCGCGGCAGCACCGTCGAGGTGCGCGTCGACTCGACCAGCGCCGCCGGCCGCCCGCGCGGCTTCCGCGTCAGCGTCCAGGATCGCGGTCCCGGCGTGCCCGCCAGCCACCGCGAGACCATCTTCGCTCCCTTCCGCCAGCTGCCGCCGGCCCGGGCGGCCAGCCCGCCGGCGGCGCCCACCGCGGGGCACGGCCTGGGCCTGACCATCGCCCGCGAGATTGCCCAGCGCCACGGGGGCCGGCTGTCTCTGGACGACGCGGTGACCACCGGGGCCCGCTTCGTGCTGGAGCTTCCCGTCGAGTAGCGCCGCGGGCCGGCCGCCCAAGAAGCGGGGAGCGGCTGGCGCCTCCTGGTGCGGCCGGTCCTGCCGCCGGCGCGCCCGGCAGTCTAAGAGCTTTCTTAGGCTGGGCTCATGCGCGAGTCGCTGCCAGCTGCTAGCCCTTCTTGCATGCGATACCAACACTTGCGCCGGGGCACCGGGCTGCTGCTGCTGGCGAGCGCCGCTTTCCTGGCGGCCGCGCCGCCGTGCCGCGCCGCCGAGCTGGCGCTGAGCTTTGACGAGGCGCTCGCCCTTGCCGAGCGCGCGCCGCTGGTCGCCGCGGCGCAGCGCAGCGCTCACACCAAGCGTCAGCTGGACGCCCAGATCTCCCGGCTGCCCTACAACCCCCAGCTCGGGGTCCAGCTCGGCTACCGGCGCGAGCTCGTCGAGGCGGGCGTGGACGCGGTGGTCAGCCTGGCGCAGGGCTTCAACCTCGCGGGGTACGGGGCGGCGCGGCGGCGCAGCGCCCGCGTCGAAGAGGCGACGCTCGATGCCGAGGCGCTGGCGGCGCGACTGCGGCAGCGGCTGATGAGCGCCCGCAGCTGGACCGCGCTGTGGGGGGCCACGGCGGCGCGGCGCGAGGCTGAGATCGAGGTCGGTCTGATGGGCGAGTTCCTCACCCGGATCGAGCACGGCGCGCAGGCCGGGGCCCTCATCCAGGTCGACGTGACCGAGGCCCGCGCCTACCTTGCCGAGGCCCGCCTGCAGGCCCTGACGATCGAGGGCGAGGTGGTCGACCTCGGCCTGGAGCTGGCGCGCAGCATCGGCCGCGCCACCGACGCGCCGCTGCAGCCCGCCGGCCCGCTGCCCGAGCCGGCGCTGCCCGAGTCGTCTAAGGTAGTGCGCGACCAGCTGCTGGCCCTGGCCGGCGAGCTGCCCGAGCCGCGCGCCCGCCGCCTGCTCAGCGAAGGGGAGCGCCTGCGCGCCGTCGAGACCCGGGCCCAGCGCGGGACGCAGCTCGCGCTCGGGGCGCAGTGGGTGCACGAGCCGTCGGCTCCGAGCACCATCCTGGGCACCTTGTCGCTGCAGCTGCCGGTCTTCGATCACGGCGAGCGCGAGCGCGCCGACCTGCTGGCCAGCGCCGAGCGCCTGCGCGGAGCGGCCGCCGACGCCCTGCTCACCGCCAAGACCGAGCTCGTCGCCGCCCTGCACGAGCTGGAGCACAGCCGCGAGATCTGGGAGCACCTGACCACCAGCATGCTGCCCGCCAGCGAGACCAACCTGCGGCTGCGCGAGCGCCTGCTGCAGGCCGGCGAAGGCACCGTGCTGGAGGTCCTGCTCGCCCGGCGCAGCCTGGCGGCGATCCGCGGTCGCACCGCGCGCGCCCAGGCCGGCCACAGCTTCGCCCGCTACAAGCTCTGGCTGTACCTGCAGCAGCTGGGGATTACCGACGCCACGGCAGCGGGCAACAAGAGCCCGTCGGAGGGACCCTGATGAACGCGAACCGCCTGACCCCGGCCCGGCCGTCTGCCCCGTCCCGCGCGCGCGGCGCTACCCCGGCGCTGCTCGCTGCGGCCAGCGCGGCGCTGGTACTGGCCTGCCACAAGCCGCCGCCCGCCGCGCCTTTGCCGCCGCCCCCGGGCCAGACCAGCGCGCCGGCTCCCTGGGTCAAGGTCCGGCCGGGTCTGGGCATCCCGCTGTATGAGGCCCCGGCCCAGGTCCTGTCGGCTCCCGGCTCGGTGGCCGAGATCATGGCGCCGCTGCGCGCGCAGGTGCTGGCGATTCAGGTCCGTCCGGGCCAGCGGGTCGCCGCCCTGGCGCCGCTGCTGACCGTCCTTATGCCCGAGGTCGTGCGCGCCGCCTTTGCCTACCAGGGCGCCGGCCTGCGCCTGCTGGCGTATGGCCAGCGCCGCGAGCAGCTGCTGCAGCTCAAGAGCGAGGGCCTGATGCGGCTCGCCGAGCTGGCCGAGACCGAGGCCCGCATCGCCGAGGCGCGGGCGACCCAGCTCGAGGCGCAGGCGCTGCTGCACGTCGCCGGTATCGCCCCCACCGAGGCGGCGGCGCTCGGCAGCCGCGAGGGCCGGGTGGTGCTGCGCAGCCCGATCGCCGGGGTTGTTACCAGCGTCAGCGCGGCGCTTGGCCAGGTGGCCGACGGCGGCGGACCGCTGGTGCGGGTGGCGGGCAGCAGCGAGCCGCGCATCGAGGCCCGCCTGCCGCCGACGCTCCCCGACCGGGTGAGCTTTGAGCTCGTGCTGCCCGGTGGCAGCCGGCGGCCGCTGCGGCTCATCGAGCGCGCGCCGCTCGTCGATAGCCGTGATGGCACGGCGCTCGCGTGGCTGGTGCCTGTCGGCCCCCTGGGCTCTGCGGGTGACCCGGGCAGCCCGGCCGCGGCGGCCGCAAGGCCCACGGGAGCAAGCGCTGCGCTCCCAGCAGCCGGAACCCCTGGGGCGGCCGCGGCGGCGCCGGGGGCGGAGGAGGCGACTGCAGCCGTCGCGGCGGAGCTGCCGGCCGGACTCACCGCCAAGCTGCAGGTATCGCTGCCCGAGCGAGCTGCCGGGGGTCCCGCAACGGGGGGGGTGCTGGTGCCAGCGCGGGCGCTGCTCCTGCGCGAGGGCCGGCCCTACGTGATAAGGCGGCGTGAGCCGGAGCCGCAGCAGGTAGAGGTGCGCGTGCTCCTGGTCACCGGCGCCGACGCCCTGGTGAGCCCCGTGGGCGCGTCCGCGCTGCAGCCGGGCGACGAGATCGCCGCCGATGCTGGACCCTATAGCGCCGGCGAAGCAGGTGAGCCATGAGCCCCGGCGGCGCGGTGAACAGCGAGCGCGAGGCGGGCGCCGCCGCCGGGTCGCAGGACGCGGCCAAAGCGGCGGCGGAAGCAGGCAGCGGGCACCAAGAGGCTGCCTACGGTCTGGTCGCGCGGCTGACCGGCTGGTCGATCGAGCGCCGCGGCTGGGTGGCCGCTCTGCTCGTCCTTTCGATCGGGGCGGGCGCGGTGGTGGCGTCGCAGCTCAAGTTCGACGCGCTGCCCGACATCACCAACAACCAGGTCCTGGTGCTGACCCGCAGCCCCGGGCTGTCGCCCGAAGAGGTCGAGCGCCTGGTGACCCGCCCGATCGAGGTCGCCCTCGGCGGCTGCCCCGGGCTCATCGAGCAGCGCAGCATCTCGCGCTTTGGCATCTCCTCGGTGACGGCGATCTTCGATGAGGACGTGCCGCCGATGCTGGCGCGGCAGGTGGCGCAGGAGCGCCTCATCGGCCTGGGCCTGCCAAGCGGCGTCGAGGCCCCCGCCCTCGGCCCGCTCACCGGGGGCCTGGGCGAGATCTTCCACGTCGCCCTCACCTCGGCGCGGCGCACCCCGCGGGAGCTCTTGGAGCTGGCGCAGTACAAGGTCGCGCCGCTTTTGCGCACGGTGCGCGGCGTCGTCGAGGTGAACACCTGGGGCGGGCAGGAGCGGGTGCTGGAGGTGCGCGTCGACCCGCTGCGGCTGGCGGCGCGCGGCCTGACCCTGGGCGAGGTGGCGCGGGCGCTGCAGGACAGCATGGGCGCGGTGGCGGGGACGGCGCTGCCGGCGGGCTCTGGGCAGGCCCTGCTGCGCGGTCTGTGGCGACCGCTGAGCGAGAGCGAGCTGGGCGGCGTGCTCGTCGGGCGCGAGACGCTCGCCATGGCCCCGCTGCCCGACCCGGCGTCGCGGCGCGAGGTCGTGCGGCCGGTGCGCGCCGCCGACGTCGCCCAGGTCCACGAAGGTGCGGTGCCGCGCCTCGGGGCGGCCAGTCGCAACGGCCAGGGCGAGACGGTGTACCTGATGGCGCAGATGCTGCGCGGCGACAACGCGCTGCAGGTGATGGAGGGCCTGCAGGGGCGCATGCCGGCGGTGCGCGCGCTGCTGCCGCCGGACGTGAAGGTTGAGCTCGTCTATGACCGCAGCGTGCTCGTCTACGGGACGCTGCGCACCGTCGGTCGCAACCTGCTGGAGGGCGGGCTGCTGGTGGCGGTGGTGCTGCTGCTGCTGCTGGGCAGCTGGCGGGCGGGGCTTTTGGTGGCGACGGCGATCCCGCTGTCGATGCTGGGGGCGGCGGTGGGCATGGTGCTCCTGGGGGTGCCGGGCAACCTGATGAGCCTGGGCGCGCTCGACTTCGGGCTGCTCGTCGATGGCTCGGTGGTCATGGTCGAGCACCTGTTTCACCGCCTGCGGCCCTGGGAGGTGACGGACGCCGGCGCGGCGGGGTGGCGGACGGCGATGCAGCGGGCGGCGCAGGAGGTCGCGCGGCCGGTGCTGTTCTCGGTGCTGATCATCCTGCTCGTGTACGTGCCGGTGCTGAGCCTGGGCGGCGTCGAGGGCAAGATGTTCCGGCCGATGGCGCTGACGGTGGTGCTGGCGCTTGTGACCTCGCTCGTGCTGGCGCTGACGGTGATGCCGGCGGCGGCGAGCCTGCTTCTGCGGCCGGCCGACGTGGCGGCGGTGCAGCAGCGGGCGCCGCTCTTGTTTCGGGTGGCGGCGAGGCTTTACGCGCCGCTCTTGCGCGAGGCGACGGCGCGGCCGCTGCTGGTGGCTGGACTTTCGGTGGCGCTGCTCGGGCTCGGCGGGGTGTTGTTCGCGCGGGCGGGCAGCGAGTTTGTCCCCCAGCTCGACGAAGGGGATCTGGTGATCCAGACTACCCGGGCCCCCGACATCGCGCTGACGGCGGCGGTGCGCGAGGCGGGCCGCATGGAGGCGGCGCTGCTCGCCGGGGTGCCCGAGGTCGCCCAGGTGGTCTCGCGGGTGGGCAGCCCGGCGGTGGCGACTGACATCATGGGGCTTGAGCAGGCCGACGTCTTTTTGGCCATGCGCCCCCGCAACAAGTGGCGTCCCGGGCTGTCGCGCGAGGCCCTCATCGCCCAGATGGAGCAGGTGCTGCGCGAGCACGCCCCGGGCGCCGAGCCGTCGTTTACGCAGCCGATCCAGATGCGCTTCAACGAGATCCTCGCCGGCGCCGTCAGCGATGTCGTGGTCAGCATCTACGGCGACGATCTGGGCGAGCTGCGCCGGCTGGCCGAGCAGCTCGGGGCGGTGTGCCGGCGCGAGCCGGGCGTCAAAGACCTGAAGATCCTCGCCCCGCCCGACCTGACGCTGCTCGACGTGCGACCGCGGCCCCTGGAGGCGGCTCAGGCCGGCCTGTCGGTGCGCGAGGTCCTCGACGCCGTCCAGGCGCTGCGCACCGGCCTCCCGGTCGGGGTGACCTTCGACGGACCGGTGCGGGTGCCGGTGATCCTGCGGCTCGGGCTGCAGCTGCCCAGCGCCTTCACCCTCGCCGACCAGCAGCTGCCCACGCCCGGCGGCGGGGTGGTGACCCTGGGCCGGGTCGCCGAGGTGCGGTCACACCTGGCGCCGAGCCTCATCCAGCGCCACAACGGCGAGCGCCGGCTGCTGCTCGGCTTCAACGTGCGCGAGGCCGACCTCGGCACCGCCGTCGCCGGGGCGCAGCGGCGCATCGCCAGCGAGGTCAAGCTGCCGCCCGGCTATCGCCTGGAGTGGGGCGGGCAGTACGAGACGCTGGAAGATGCCCAAAAGAGGCTCCGGGTGCTCATCCCGGTGATGCTGCTGCTCATCGTTCTGCTCCTGTGGTTCCTGTTTCAGCGGCTGCGCCCGGCAGTGATCCTGTTCTCGCACGTCCCGTTTGCCTGCACCGGCGGCATGATCGCGCTGTGGCTGCGCGGCATGCCGATGTCGATCTCGGCGGCGATCGGCTTTATCGCCCTGTCGGGGATCGCGGTCTTGAACGGGGTGGTGCTGATGGCGACGCTGCGCCAGCTGGAGGTCGCCGGGCTCAGCGCGGCCGCGGCGGCGAACAAGGCGGCGCAGACGCGGCTGCGGCCGGTGCTGATGACCGCTCTGGTGGCGGCGCTCGGCTTTGTGCCGATGATGCTGGCGCACGGCGTCGGTGCCGAGGTGCAGCGACCGCTGGCCACGGTGGTGGTGGGCGGTCTGGGCACCTCGACGCTGCTCACCCTGGTCATCCTGCCGAGCCTGTACCCGTTCCTGGCCGGCCTTGGTTGCGCGCGGCCAAAGACTGCCTAGCTTAGACCTTGGCTGCCGGCCGCTGCGGCCGGTGGTGACAAACCCTCAGCGCGCGGTCGGCCCGCGCCGGTGCGCAATTCCGTGACCGGCGTCGGCAGGATCGTGCATCATGCGCGCCCACGATGATCTCCTTCAACAACGTCACCAAGCAGTACGGCGGGCAGATCCTGTTCGTCGACGCCTCGTTTCAGGTAAACCCCGGTGAGAAGGTGGGCCTGGTCGGCCCCAACGGCGCCGGCAAGACGACGATCTTCCGCCTGCTCATGGGCGCCGAGGTGCCCGATGAGGGCACGGTCGAAAAGCCGCGCCGCCTGACCCTTGGCTACTTCGATCAGCACGTCGGCGACCTGCGCGGGCGCAGCGTGCTCGCCGAGACCGTCTCGGGCGCCGGCGAGGTCGCCGAGCTCGGCGAGGAGCTCAAGCGGCTGGAGGCGGTGATGGCCGACCCCGACGCCGACGATCTCGACCGTGCCATCGCCCGCTACGGCGAGGTGCAGCTGCGCTTCGAGGAGCTCGGCGGCTACGAGCTGGAGGCGCGCGCCCACACCATCCTCGCCGGCCTGGGCCTTGTCGACTACCAGATCGAAGGCGACGTTGGCAACCTGTCGGGCGGCTGGAAGATGCGCGTCGCCCTGGCCAAGATCCTGCTCCTGCGCCCCGACATGCTGCTCCTGGACGAGCCGACCAACTACCTCGACATCGAGTCGATCCTGTGGCTGGAGCAGTTCCTGCGCGACTACCCGGGCAGCGTCATCATGACCAGCCACGACCGCGACGTACTAAACCGCGTGGTCAAAAAGATCATCGAGATCGACGGCGG
Source organism: Polyangia bacterium (assembly GCA_044222245.1). Classification (GTDB taxonomy): domain Bacteria; phylum Myxococcota_A; class Polyangia; order Palsa-1104; family JAEUJZ01; genus CALFML01. The sequence goes on from JBGANQ010000025.1 coordinate 18,158, forward strand.
CCAGGTGCGCAGCTACTCGGGCAACTACGACTTCTACGAGCAGGCGCGGGCCCTGGAGGCGGCGCGCCGCGAGGCGGAGTACGAGCGCCAGCAGGCGATGCTGGCCAAGGAGCTGCGCTTTATCGACCGCTTCCGCGCCCAGGCCGCCAAGGCGGCGCAGGTGCAGAGCCGGGTCAAGAAGCTCGACAAGATCGACCGCATCGAGCCGCCGCGGCGCCTGGTCGAGAAGCACTTCGACTTCCGCCGCCCGGCACGCTCGGGCGATGACGTGGTCAAGGTCGCCAAGCTGCGCAAGGCGTACGGGGCGCGCGTGGTCCACGCCGGCATCGACCTCTTGGTGCGGCGCGGCGAGCGGTGGGCGGTGATGGGCGAGAACGGCGCCGGCAAGACCACCCTGCTCAAGATGATCGCCGGGGTGCTCAACCCCGATGCTGGCGAGGTCGCGGTGGGCGCCTCGGTGACCATGGGCTACTTCGCCCAGCACCAGCTGGAGCAGCTAAACGCCGACGCCACCGTAGTCGAAGAGCTGCAGGCGCACGCCCCCACCGCCGGCCTGGGCGTGCTGCGCAACCTGGCCGGCGCCTTCGGCTTTCACGGCGACGACGTCGAAAAGCCGGTGCGCGTGCTGTCGGGCGGCGAGCGGGCGCGGCTCGCCCTGGCCAAGATCCTCTATGACGCCCCGAACCTGCTGGTGCTCGACGAGCCGACCAACCACCTGGACATCGTCACCAAGCGCGCCCTGGTCAAGGCGCTAGGCGGCTATGAGGGGACGATCCTGTTTGTGTCGCATGACCGCGCCTTCCTGCGCGCCATCGCCACTCGCGTGCTCGAGCTGACCCACAGCGGGCCCCGCGTCTACGGCGGCTCCTACAGCGAGTATGTGGCGGCGACGGGCCGTGAGGCCCCCGGCATGCGCCTCGCCTGAGCCTGGCCGGCTACACCGCCGCCCGCGCCGACCGCCGGGGCAGCGCCATCAGGAACACCCCGGCCACGATGAGGGCGCTGGCACCGATCACCTCGCGGTGCAGCGGCTCGCCGCCGAGCAGCGCCCCGAGGACGACCGCCAGGCCGGGGTTTACGTACGCGTAGCTCATCGCCACCGCTGGTCGGGTGTGGCTCAGCAGGTAGGTGTAGGCCGAAAACGCGATCAGCGAGCCAAACACAATCAGGTAGCCAAGCGAGCCGACCGCGAGCAGCGGCCACTGCGCCGGCAGCCGCTCGCCGCGCAATAGGGCCACGCCCGCCGCCACCACGCCCCCCATCAGCATCTGCGTCGCCGCTCCCATAAGGCCCGGCGGCAGCGGCAGCCGCCGCGCCCAGGTCGAGCCGAGCGCCCAGCCGATCGGCGCCAGCAGCAGCATCATCATCGCCTGCGGCGCCGCCTGCAGGTCCTTGCCCAGGCACAGGACGGCGACGCCGGCAAAGCCGAGCAGGAGCCCCAGCCACTCGCGTCCGTGCGGCCGCCGCCCGGCGAGGAAGTTCAGGCCCGCGGCGCACAGCGGCATCGTCGCGCACACCAGCGCCGCCGCTCCCGAGGAGACCTCGCGCTCGGCCAGCGCGACAAAGCCGTTGCCGACCACGAACAGCAGCACCCCGGCGGGCAGCGACGCCACGAGCTGGCGGCTGCTCGGCCACGGCTGGCCGCGCAGCCGCAGCACCCCGCACAGGACGGTGCCGGCCACGACGAAGCGCAGCCCGACCGTGAGCATGGTCGGCAGCGCCTGCACGACAAAGCGCAGCGCGAGGTAGGTGCCGCTCCAGATTAGATACACGGCGCCGAGCGCCAGCGCGACGAGCAGCTGGCTCGCCGGCCCCTGCCGCTCGGGCGCGGGGGGAGTCTTCCCTGGCTGGTCCCTTTGGGCCGCCGGCGGCAGCTTGTCCGCCTCGGCCCCCCGGCGCACGCTGCCGCGGGTGAGCAGGGCAGAGCTCGAAGAAGAGGAGATGATCACGGCGCGTATTCTGCGTTCGCGATCCCGCTTGCGCTACGAATTCTTCCAGGCGGCCGTCGGCCGGGCTTTCACTTGGGCGGCGTCCCTGGCTATGATGCGCCGCGGAGGTCGGACCTTATGAACTGCAACCCGCGAACCGCGCTCGGTCTTGCTCTTATCGCAGCTTCCCTGACGGTGGGGCTCGTCTCGGCCCGCGCTGAGGAGCCCTGGCAGCCGTGCTCGGCGGGCCAGGGTGACGGCGTGACGCTAGAGCGGCGGGCGGTGCCCGGGTCCAAGTTCTACGAGTATCGCGCCTCGGCCCAGACTCCCGCCCCCCCCGAGGCCGTCCTGCACGGCATCTGGAACGGCGTCACCGAGCAGCTGCCGGCCATGGTCAAGCTGCGCAAGGTGCTGAGCAGCAGCGACATCGCGATGGTCTTTTACGACCAGCTGACGACCAAGGTGGTGAGCGACCGCGACTACACGCTGCGCATCTCGTGGACGCGCAACCCGCAGACCGGCGTGATCGAGGTCCCTTTCAGCACCATGAACGAGCTCGGGCCGCCGCCGGCCGCCGGACATGTGCGGGTGCCGATCATCCGCGGCGACTGGATCATCACCCCGGTGACGCTGAACGCGGCGGCCGGGTCTGACCGCTCGGCGCCCACTGCTCAGGGCGCCCAGGGCGCTCAGGGTTCCCTGGCTACTGAGATCACCTACCTGTGCTACAGCGAGCCGGGCGGCAGCATTCCCGCCTTCATGGCGCGCGGGGCGCAGCAGGAGCAGGTGCTCATCGACATGCGCCGCATCCTCAAGCGCGCCCTGCAGGCCGGCGCGAACCGGCCCGTCACCGCGCACTAAGCTCGTCGCTGCCAAAGCCCAAGCGCCGGGCCGGCAACCCTGCGTCCGTCAGCAGTCCGGCGTCATATCGCCCGGGGCACTGTGACTTTGATCATGTTACCATATGGCGAAGCCGAGAATGCCGATTTCGTCAGTGAAGACCCGTGTAGTCAAGGTTTGCCCACACTGCGGCAAGTCCTATGACCTAAACGGACAACACTTGTGCGCGGTGACCCCACACGGCCCGCGCGACGATCGCAAGCGGCCCCCCGAAGATCCGCTCATCGGCGCAACCCTTGGCGATCGCTACGAGATCAAGGAGCGGCTGAGCCAGGGAGGTATGGGGGTTGTCTACAAGGCCCGCCACAAGGTGCTTGGCCGCTCGGTGGCGGTCAAGATCATGCTCAAGCAGAAGGACGAGGCGGCGCAGGAGCGCTTCCTGCAAGAAGCCAAGATCGCCTCCACCCTGACCCATCCCAACATCGTCTACATCTCCGACTTCGGCGTCCTTGACGACGGGCGCTCCTACATTGTCATGGAGTATCTGCAGGGGCAGACCTTGTCGCGGGTGCTCCTGCGCGGACGCCTGTCGCCGGCCCGCAGCTGCCAGATCGCCGAGCAGATCGCCGACGGGCTACAGGCAGTACATGAAAAGGGAATCGTCCATCGGGTATTATTTCCGAGCTTGATCGCCATCGCTGGGGCTGGATTTGCAGGGGGCGCGGAAAACACGGCGGAAAGCAAGAGTCCACAATAGTTCCTGGGGTGCCAATTACCCTTAAGGAATATAAGAAAAGGTAAGTCCGCATTGGCTCCGCACAGTGGCGCCGGCTGGACAAATACATTCCCTCGGGAGGAAGCGAGCAGATGAATCTGAATCTCCAAGGTAAGATCGCTGTTGTCACTGGAGGGAGTCGCGGCATCGGGCGTGGACTTGTCGAAGCACTGCTGAAGCAGGGCGCCAGCGTAGTCCTCAACGGGCGCAGCGCGGAGAAGGGCCAGCAGGCCATCGAGGAGTTGAACGCCGGAGAGCGCGCGCACTTTATCGCTGGGGCGGCGCGGCCCCTTTGTTCACCTCGCTCGCGGGGGACTCCCCGGCTGGGCGGCGGGGCCATCGCGGCAAATTTTCTTCATCGGGCTTGCTTCGCGCGCCGCAAGCCGTCATACACTCGCCGCCGACCAGGCCATGATCGATCCGCATCGCGTCATTGGTTCGCTGCAGCAGCAGCGTGTCGGGTTCAGCCTTGACACGACCGAGCTCTGCTTCCTGGTCATGCTGCGCATACGCGGCGATCGCCAGGCGCTGGCCAGCTTCGATGAGGATCTTCTCTACGACGTGTTCGCGATGGTCTGTGAGACGACCGAGCCCGATGCGCAGAATGTTCGCAAGCGAGCCACCCACGCGCTGCAGCGGCTGCGCGAGCAGCGGCTCCTGGCGCGCGTCGATGGGGCCGGGCTGGTTCGGGCCGGTGACTTCACTCTCACCCCGCTTGCGGACGCCATCGTACAGTTTTTCCTGCAGGAAGAGCAGCTCACCCGGGAGAGTCTGGCGGCGCTGACCGGTGCTCTGCGCTCGCACTTGGCAGAAGTTCTTCAGCGGGCCCAAGGAGCGCTGCGACCGGACCAGTGGCGAGAGCTGGTCTTGGCGCCGCTGCGCCACAGCGTAAGCGAGCTCGTCGCGGGCATCGAGCGGCGCCAGCGCGGCATGGACGCGCAGCAGGAGGAAGTCCAGGCGCAGATCAGCGCACTGCTGCAGCGCGACTGGTTCCGGGCGATCAACGCCTGCGAAGAGCTGCTCGAGGCGACCAGCGCGACCTTGCGCGAGCTGAGCGAGATTTTGCTGCGTGACCTGAGCCATCTGCAAGCACAGCTGACCGAGATAGAGAGCCTCGCCTCCGAAGCCGGCGAGGCCGAGTCGGAGGCGGCGGCGCAAGCGCTGGCCGAGCAGGTCGATCGCGTGATGGCCTGGGGCTCCAGCCGCCAGCATGTGTGGTCGGAGTACTACCAGTTTGTCCAGCGCTATCTGCGCGACGTGGTCCGGCTCGATCCAGAGCGAGCGCTGAGCCAGCGGCTGCGCGAGCAGCTCAAAGAGCTGTGCCAGGCCCCCTATGCGCTGATCGTCGCCGAGACCCCTCCGCTGCGCGTGCTGCGCGAGGAGTCGGAGGCCGCCGCCCGGCCGCCCGTCTGCAGGCCGCGGGAAGTGCGCGAGCGAGCCCCCACGACGATGCTCGCCGACCGGCGCCGGGAAGACATGGAGGCCGCCGTCGACCAGGCCCTGGCTGCCGGTGTCCCGACGCTGTGCGCGCTGCTGGAAGGCTTTTTGCCGGATGTTCCTCCAGCAGAGCGGTTCCTGTGGGCAGGCAGGATCACCGCCCGCGCCGCAAGGTCCGCTTGTACAGCAGCAGAGCACCAGCGCCCCTTTGTCCCACTAGAAAATGAAGCTGGGTTCTGCGGCAAGCAAGGGTTGGTCCTTGCAGTCCAAGACCTGAAGCTAGCCGGACGACGACCATGACGCTTGAACCTACTTATCCCAGCCTGGCCGCGGTCCTGGAAGACCCGCTCTTCCCCGACGTGGATGTGGCTCTGCGTCAGGGCCGCCACGTCCATCGCGCCGAGACCGAGCGCTACGCCTTTTTGAGCGAAGCCAGCGACCATCTGGAGCGCTGGTATCGCAAGTATGGCTGTGATCTGGTGCGAACAACCGACGGCTATTTCTATCTACTGCCGCATCAGGACAAGATTCGGCGGCGTCAGCTGAGCCTGGCGGACATGCTGCTCGGCAAAGTCCTGGCCCTGCTCTATCTGGAGCCGGCAACGCTGCAAAATGGCTGCGTGGTCAGTCGAACGCAAGCGCTGCAGTCGCTGGCTACTCTGGTAGGGCAAGACAACCTGATGCTGCGGTTTAACCCGCGGAAAAAAAGACGCGATGAACGGACCGAGCAGGAGCAGATCCGGCAAGAGCTCGATCGGGCCCTGCGGACCCTGTGCGAGCTGGGTTTTGCCGAGCGGCTCGAAGACGAGAACCTCCGCCTGCACTCGCCGATCTTGCGGTTTGCCGAGTCGGTTCGCGACGCCGGAGAGCCAGCGGGAGCCTTGCGCGAGATGATCCGCGCCGGCAAAGCGGAGCTCATCAAAGAAGGCGCGGACGCCGCGGGCGCCGGCGATGAGCCCGACTCGTCCCTTGGGCAAGAGGAGTCAGCATGAGCCGGACATACCTGAAGTCGCTCATCCTGCTAAACTGGAAAGGACTCTTTTACCACCGCTTTGATCTGCATGAGCGGGTGACCGCGCTCGAAGGACAAAATGGCGCTGGCAAGACCACGGTCATGATCGCGGCGTATGTGGCGCTGCTTCCGGATCTGAGCAAGCTGCGCTTTACCAATGTGGGAGAGCACGGCGCGACGGGAGGAGATCGGGGAATCTATGGCCGACTTGGCGAGCCGGGACGGCCGACGTACACCGTGCTGGAAGTCTGCCTCCCCGAGGGCACGCGCCTGCTCTGCGGGGTTCAGCTGGTCCGCAAGAGCGCCCCGAGTCTCGAGCTGAACCCCTTCATCATCACCGGGCTGTCCTGGCAGGTGGCCCTGGAGGATCTCCTGCTAGAGCGCAGCAGCGAGGTGGATGCGGTTCCAGAGCTTGACGGGCTGCGCCAAAACGCGGCCCGCTTAGGGGGAAAGCTCGTCACCTTCGGCTCGGCCAAGGACTACTTTGCCGCCTTGTTTGACTATGGGGTCACGCCGCTGCGGCTGGTAAGCGAAGACGAGCGCGACAAGTTCAACGAGGTCCTGCGCACCAGCATGGTCGGCGGCATCTCGCGCGCGCTCGGGGGCGAGCTGCGCAGCTTCCTGCTCAAAGAGGAGGTGGGGCTGGCCGACTCGCTCAAGCAGATGCGCGCCAACCTGGATACTTGCCGAAAGACCCGCAGCGAGGTCAAAGAGGCAGAGGAGATCGAGGCGAAGATCCATGCAGTCCTTGAAGCCGGCCAGGAGATGTTTGCGGCGGCGATCCATGCAGTCCGCACGCGGGCGGTCGAGCTGCGCAAGGCCTGGGATGAGGCGCGCCTTCAGTATGACCTGACCTACGAGCGGAGTGAGGAGCTCAAGCAGCAGGTCGCGCGCAGCAGCGAGGCGTATGAGCGCGCCGACAGAGCGTACCAAGACAGCAAAGAGCAGCAGCTGGACGTGCGCAAGGAAGTGGACTGCCTGCGCCGACGCTGCGCCCTGGATGAACGGATTTATGCGCAGCAGCAAGGGCGGGACCGCCAGCGGGCGCGGGCGGCGACGGCGCAGCAGGGGCAGCAGCTCGCCGATGCCGAGCTCTTACGCTGCGCAGAGGGCGAGCGCAGCGCCGCCGACAGTGTGACCCGAGCAGCCGCCGGACTTGCCGATCTGCGCCAAGGAATGGAGGAGCTGGCGAGTCGATCCGCCGCCTATCACCTGGCGACCGCGGCCTTGTCGCGGGTGCGGCTGACGCTCTCGCCGGCGCCCGTCGACCTCGCGCAGCTCGCGCAGCTGGAGCGGACCTGTCAAAAGCAAATCTTCGACCTGGATGAACAGAGCGTGAAGCTCGACCGGCGGATCGAGCAGGCGGCGCACCACGCAGCTGCCTATGCGCGCACCGCGAGCGCCTTGTCCGCGCTCTGCGCAGAGTTCTTTGGCCCGGGAGCCGGCGTCGCGGTCCCAGAGAGCCGGCGGGAACAGGCGCAGCAAGTGCTGCGCAAGCTGCGCGAGCTGGACGCCAGCGTGGAGCAAGTCCCACGCCTCACAAGCGAGCTGGATGCGGCGCGCCGGCAGGCCAGCGAGCAGCGCCAGGCCCTGGCTGACGCGGCCGCCCTGGCCACGCCCGAGCTGGGCTTGAGCCGGCGGCTCGACGTGTTCGCGGCGCACGAGCAGGCAGAGGCGCAGCAGGCCGGGTGCGACCAGAAGCTGCGCGAGCTGGAGTCCGAGCAGCGAGCGGTTGCCGACAGCGCCCGGACCGCCCGCAGCCGCCTCCAGGTGCTGGAGGAGGACGCGCGCCGCTTTCGCCAGGCGCAGGCGCAGGCCAGTCAGCTGTCCAAAAGCTGGCAGCAGCCGCTACGCAGCAGCCGCGAGGTGGATGACCTGCGCATCCGGCTCGACGAGCAGCTCCGGCTGACCCAGCGCGAGATCCATGACGCAGAAGGTGAGCAGAAGGGAATCCAAGACGAGCTCTGGAGCACCGAACAGAGCGGCTGTCTGCCCGAGGTCCTGCGCAGAGCCTGCAGTCAGGTCGATGGCGAGCTCCTGGTCGAGCGATTCGAGGACATCGCTGTGGAAGACGCCGGACGCATCCAGGCGCAGCTCGGACCGCTCTATGAGGCGATCCTGGTGGACGAAGTCGCTGCCGCCGCGGCGCAGCTTACGACCCTGGACCCGCGGCACCGGCCAGAGACAGTCTGGCTGATCGAGCGCGACACCGACCTGCAGCCGCTGCTGGAGTCGCAGCCGCTGGCGTCCCAGGCGCGGGATATTCTTGTGCGCAGCCCCCGCGGTCACCGCCTGACCCAGATTCCCGAGCGCCCAGTACTCGGCTCCCGCGCAAGGCGACAGCGGGTCGGCGAGCTGCGCAAGAAGGAACAGCGCGTCGGCGACCGTCTGGGCGAGCTTCGCGCGACGGCGGAAGGGCTGCAGGCAGGTCTCACCCAGGTTGCCGAGCTGCTGCGGCTCAGCAGCGTGCTCGATCGCGGCGATCCGAGCGACGAAATCGAGCGCGCTCGGCTCGTCGTCCAGGAGGCCGATGAAGCGCTCCCGGGCTTGCAGAGTCGGATCCGCGAGGAGCAAGGGAGGGCCCAGGCGCTGACCCTGCGCCGCAAGCGCCTGTTGACGCTCTGCGAGAAGGCGCACCTGCTAGACCTGCCCAATCAGCAAGAGGCAGCCGAGTCAATCAGGCGGCAGATTGCCTCTGCCCAGCAGACCGGACAGCGACTCCAGCAGCTCGCCGGGCCGCGGCAGCTCGTCGAGAGCGAGCTGGAGACGCTGCGCACCGAGCCGCTGTCGGTGCCGGAGCGGGAGCAGCTGGTGGCGGACCAGCAGCAGCTGGAAGGCGCTCGCGATCGCCAGGCCCACCTGCTGCGCGACCTGCGCCACTTGATTGAAAACCGCAGCGCGCTCGGCTGGGCGGATGCAGCCGCGGCGCTGCAGCAGCAAACCGTCGAGCGAGAGATGCTCGATGCTCAGCTTGCGCAAGCGCAAAAGGATCATGCAGCTGCCAAGCAGGCTGAGGCCCACGCGCGGCAACAGGCCCTGGCGGCAGCGGCGCTCGCGCTTAAAGCGGCGAGCGAGCTTGAGCGGATGGACAGTGACCTGCGTGAGCTCGTCGCAGAGCACGAGGCGCTCGGAGGCGCCGGTGAGACCGCGGCGACCGCAGCCGAGCGGCTGGGCGCGCTGCAGGCTCGCTATTGCGAGCTGGAGCGGCTCGCCCCCGAGCTAGAGGAACGAAAGAACCGGCTCCTTCAGGAGACTGCCACGCTGCAAGAGAAGCGACGGCAGAAAGAGGAAGAGCTCGACGGGCTGCGCGAAAACGTGGGCAAGGCCGAGCGCGCCGCCCGACCCGAGCAAGAGCGCTGCGAGCGCATTGAGCGACGGGCCGAGGAGGCGGGCATTCTGCACTCGGCGTTGACAGAGCGGTACACCAGCAAGTTCACTGGGCAGGGGGCGGTGAACCTGTGGAGCATCGCCACCGAACAGCGCGCCCGGCTCTGTGAGCGGCTGCGCCAGATCCGCGATGGCGGCGAGCTGGCCCGCCAGGTGGACGCCGCCAGCACCGAGCAGGGCGCTGGCGAGACGGCGATGGAGGCTTGGCTGCGCGTGCGCAACTTCCTTTTGCGCTGCATCCCGGCGCAGATCGCGGAGGCTAACGATCCGGAGGTCGCACTGGGCCGGCTCCGCGACCACCTGCGCCAGCTCGGACACAGGCTGTCGCAGCAGGAGGAGCGGCTGCGCGGCAACTCGCAGGATGTCGCCCACAACATCGAGGGGCTGGTGCGCAGAGCGCGCAAGCAGGTCAGCCGACTCAACCAGGACCTGGCCATGGTGCGGTTTGGCAGCATTATTGGCGTGCGCATCAAGGTCGTGTCCGTCGAGCGGATGGAGCGCGTCCTGCATGCGCTCAAGGAGGGGGCGGTGCAGACCCTGCTCTTTCACACGGAGATGCCGCTCGAAGAGGCGCTGGAGGAGATCTTCCGCACCTACGGCGGGGGGAAATCCGGAGGCAACAAGCTGCTCGACTTCCGCGAGTACCTGGAGCTTGTGGTCGAGGTCCGCCGGCAAGTCAGCCCCGACTGGGAGCCAGCCAATGCGACCAAGCTGTCGACCGGCGAGGCAATAGGCGTGGGCGCTGCAGTGATGATGGTGATCCTGACGGCCTGGGAGCGCGATGCCAACCTGCTGCGCACCAAGCGCAGCGCCGGCACCATGAGGCTCCTCTTTCTCGACGAAGCCAACCGGCTCAGCCGCGACAGCCTCGATATCCTCTTTGACCTTTGTGACGGCCTGGAGCTGCAGCTGCTCATCGCCGCTCCCGAGGTGGCCAATGCCGAGGGCAACATCACCCACACCCTGGTGCGCGTCGTAGAGCAAGGCCGCGAAGAGGTCCGCGCGAGTGCCCGCCAGGTGATTCCGCGTAAGGACGATGGAGCGGCGGTTCATGTGGCATGAGGAAGCGCATCGGCTGGCGCTCCTGGAGCTGCTCCAAGACGGTACGCTGCAGAAGCGGGCGGCGCAAGCAGAGGCGTGGCACGAGCTGTTGGCGCTTGGGTGGGCGCGGCGCACGAGCCGGCAAGACGCGCTGGCGATCGTTCCCGCGCTGCGCCCGGCGGTTGCGGAGGTGCTCGATCACTGCTGGCCAGACTGGCGAGCGGTGCAGCAGGAGCTGGCAGACCGCGGCCTGCCGCCTAGCGAGAGCGGACTCAGAGCCCTGCGGGACCACCAACGAGCTGACAGAGTCGACTCGCTGCCGCTCCGGCTGAACCAGCGCACGGCGGCTTCTGCGTTCGCGGAGCACTCCAAGTCGCGCCTGGGTGAGGCCGCGAAGCAGCGCCTGCAGGCGAGCGAGGTGACTTCGGATTACGTAGTGCGGCTGCGCGGCTGTCGCGGTCTTTCCGTGCATCGCGATGGCGTTATTTACGACGCAGCTTTGCTAGAGCAGCTCCAGGGTGAGCTGGTGCTCAGCGAGCGGGGACTCCTAGACGGGACGACGCTGGGCGGGACGCCTGCGGCGCTCTTGCTCGTCGAAAACGTCGGCCCTTTCGTCGATCTGAACCCGCAGCCGGGCTGGCTGCTGGTCCATGTGCCCGGGTGGCATACGCAGGGAGCCAAGCGGCTGTTCGAGATGTTTCCCCAGGTTCCCGCCCTCCATTTCGGCGATCTGGATCCCGAAGGACTTCGGATCTACTGCCATCTTCGCCGCGCCCGCCCAAGCTTGCGCTGGGTGGTCCCAGACTGGATCGCCGACTATCTGCCCAGCCATGCGCTGCCGACCGCGTGGCCCGACCCGGAGCTTGTCACCGACGCGCCGGGCCTGGTGCAGCAGCTGGCAAAGCAGAGCCGCTGGCTTGAGCAAGAGGCGCTGGTGTTCGACGAGCGGCTATGGCCGCTGCTGCGGCGGCTGGCTGGAGCGTGAGGGACTGGGGGACGCATCATCAACTGCTCTTCTGTCTAGGGCAAGCATGGCAAAGGCGGCATCGCCCACTATGTGTCAGCCAAGCACGCGCTCAACGGGTTTACCAAGGCGACCGCTCAGGAAGTGGGCACGGAGGGGATTACGGTCAACGCAATCTGTCCGGGACTGAGCCTCACCGATATCGTGCGCGAGAGCGGGGCGGCGGCGGCGCAGGCGATGGGGCTCACGATGGAGCAGCTGCTCGCTCGCTTCGCGTCCGAGGCAGCGATCAAGCGGCTGAACAAAGTCGAAGAGGTGGCAGCGATGGCCATGCTGCTGTGCTCGGAAGAGGGAGCTGGCATCACCGGCGCCCTCCTGTCGGTGGACGGCGGGACCGCCGCCTACTGAGGCGCGGCCCAGGGAGTCGTGACCGTGAGGGGAGCGACCGCTGCTGCCCGCGAGCGCCGCTTTTCCCCAGCTTCTCGACGGCGCGGAAAAATGTCACCCGACTCTCGACGCGGAGCGCAGTTCATCGGGACCTGAAGCCGGACAACATCCTGCTCCTATCGCAGGTGTCGCAGGCGGGGCGGGAGGACTTCGTCAAGATCCTCGACTTCGGCATCGCCCTGTTTGGCGAGCAGCGCGGCACCTCGGCTGCGGGTCACCTCGGCGCGGCGCCCGAAGGCGACGCTGAGGACGCGGTCGGGGACGCGCTGCAGCGGCGGTTCACCGTCCCGGGCATGGTGATGGGAACCCCGGCCTACATGTCGCCGCAGCAGGCGCAGGGCGAGGAGCTCGACGGCCGGTCCGATCAGTACGCGCTCGGCTGCATCCTGTACGAGATGCTGAGCGGAGTGGTGCCGTTTGACCACCGGCGCAACGTCGCCAAGGTCCTTATGGGCCACATCACCGGGCGGGTCGTGCCGCTCACCGAGCGCCTGCCCCCGGGGACGATCCCGCCGTCGCTGGATGCCCTGGTCTTGCGGCTCCTGGCGAAGTTCCCCGAGCAGCGCTTCGCCAGCATGTCCGAGGTCGGCGCCGCCCTGGGGCAGGAGCTCAAGATCCTCAACCCGGCCGCGGAAGCCGAGGTGCCGAGCTCGACCCGCCTGCCGCCGCTGCCCAAGCCCCGCGGCCTGAGTCCGCGGGTCCGCCGGGCGCTGATCTGGGCGCCGCTCGGGCTGTGCCTGCTCGGCGGCGGCGCGTATCTGGGGTATCGGGCGCTCGTGCGGCCGCCCGATCAGGCGCTCATGGCGCGCGAGCTGGTCGCGCTGCGCCAGCGGGCGCTTACCGTGCTCAAGGAGCAGCTACAGCAGCCGGATCCTGAGCTGCGCCTGCGCGTCATCACCTCTTTGGGAGAGTCGCACGAGCCGGCGATGCGGGCGCTGCTGGAGCCGCTGCTCGCCGACCGCGACCTGCGCGTGCAGAGCCGCGCCGCCGAGGCCCTCGGCCAGCTCGGCGAGCGCGGGGCCGTGGCGGCGCTGCGTGCCGTCGCCGAAGGAACCAAGAGCCCGCTGCTGCGGGTGGCGGCGGCGGGGGCGCTCGATCAGCTGGGCGATCCGCTGAGCCAGAAGCTGCTCCACAACGAGCTGATGAGCAGCGATGCAGAGGCCCGCCTGCAGGCGGCGCTGCTCCTGTGCAGCGCCTCCGAGGTCGAGGCGCAGAACGTCCTGCGCGACTGGCTGCGGCGCGGCACGCCGACCGATGAGGTCTTCATCAACACCCTGTACCGCCTGGCCAGCGCCGGTGATGGTCAGGCGCGCAGCCAGCTGTTGTCGCGGCTGGAGCGCGGCGGTCGGCCCGAGGTGCAGCTGGCCGCCGCCGCCAGCCTGGCCAAGCTTGGCGAGGAGCGCGGGCGGGCGGTGCTGCGCGAGGCGGCTAGTCGCAAGGACCAGGCGCAGGTCCTGGCCGCCCGCCTGCTGGCGTCGGTGGAGACCAGCCCCAACCTGGAGCTGTTCCTGCAGATCTTGAAGAACCCGCGGGCCACCCCGGCCGCCCTCATCGCCGCCAGCGAGGGCCTCGCCGATGCCGGTCAGAGCGACGATGCGCGCGCCCTGGCGGGCCTGCTTGGTCACCCTGATGCGCGACTGCGTCAGACCGCGGCGAGCGCGATTGTCGAGCTGACCGGGCGCGACCCGGCGGCGCTGTCCGAGCAGAGCCTGGCCTGGGCCGAGGGGGCGCTGAGCGATCGCAGCTCGGAGATCCGCAGCTCAGCGGTGGCGGCGCTTGGGGACTCGACGAACAAGACGGTGCCGCTGCTGCAGAAGGTCCTGACCGGCGATACCGAGCCGACGGTGCGCCGGGCGGCGGCGCGGGCCCTGGCGCGCCGGCAGGAGCGCGACGCCCTGGGCGCCCTGCAGCTTGGCCTGCGCGATGCAGACGCCGACGTGCGCAAAGAGACCCTGCGCGCCATCGAGCGCGTCGGCGACCGCCTGCGGCGGCGCGGCGACACCAAGGTGCTGGCCGAGGTGCGCTCCTGGCTGACACCGCTTTTGGAGGGGCCCAGTGTCGAAGAGCAGGTGCTGGCCAGCGGCACCTTGTACCAGCTCGGCGATGAGCTGCAGCGCTCGCGGCTGGCCCGCTGGCTGACCTCCGCCGATGCGGTGATCCGGCGCCTGGCCCTGGAGCAGCTGGCGCGCGATCGCGAGCTCCTGGCCGCGGTGCTGGTCGATCTGGCCCCGGCGGTGCGGCTGACCGCCGCGCGCAAGCTGGCGGAGCTCGGCGACCGCCGCGGCACCACCGTGCTCGGCGAGCTGCTCGGGCGCGGGGGCCTGGATGGGCTGTCGGCCTACGCGCTGCTGCGCAAGCTGGGCGTGACGACCCTGCCGCCCAAAGATTTCAACTCGCTGCGCTTTGATCCCAATCCGCGCACGCGGCGGGCGGCGCTCGAGGCCCTGGCGGCGCTGCCGCTCGGCGAGCTGCGGCCACTGCTGCTCACCGCCGTGCGCGATCGGGCGCCCGAGGTGCGGCTGCGCGCCGCCGAGCTGGCGGCGGAGCTACCGCCCGACGCCGACAACCTGCCGGGCGGACTGGCGCTGCTGCGCACGCTGCTTTACGACGGCGACGTGGTGGTGCGCACGCGCGCCTCGGCCCTTCTGTCACGCCTGCTGCGGCCGATCGCCGAGCGTGAGATTGCGGCGTCGGTCGCCGCCCGGCCCCCGCCACGACTCCCCCTTGTTCCCTGGGGGCCCGGCGACCGGGTCGCCGATGCCAGCGCCCTGCGCGATGGCGGCGCCGGCGACTGGGACGGCGGCTTTGCCGATGGCGGACTCGATGGCGGCCTGCCAGGCGATGGCGGTCCGCCCACAGATGGCGCCGCGGGTCCGCCCGCGCCCGCGCATATCGAGGCTACGGCACCGGCGGAGACGCGGCTGTCGGCGCTGATCGTCGAGCAGTACCTGTCCGGCGGGGTCGCGGCGCTGGAGCACCGCGATTTCACCAAGGCGCAGAAGCTGCTGGAGCGGGCCGGCAGCCTGTGCGCCAAAAAAGGGAAGCACTGGAAGGAGTGCGCGCACCTGGCTCCCGAGATCACCTGGCGCCTCGGCACTGGCTACGAGGCCCAGGGGCAGCTGGCCAACGCCGCCGCCGAGTACCAGAAGCTGCTGCCGCCGGGCCGGGGCAAGTCCGAGCGCCAGAAGGCGGCCCAGGCGGCGATCCACCGCCTGGCGGGGCGCCTGGGCCGGATCGAGATCAGCAAGCTGGTCGAGGGCCGCTGCGAGCAAGGGACCCTCTGGATGGACCCGGGAGTGCACCGCGTCAGCCTGGGCAATGGTCAGAACAAGCTGGTTAGCGTGCAAGCGGGACAGACTACCGAGCTTAAGACCTGCACGGTGAGCGCGCGCGGGCATCGCTCGGCAGCGAACCCCTGAGGTCGATATGCTGCGCTCCGCTTCAACCCTCGCCCCCCGGAGTGTGCTGCTGGTCGCTCTGGGCCTGCTCTTGTGCCTGGGGTCCGGCGCCGCCCTGGGCAAGAGCGAGCGCCGCGGCAGCTCGGACCGGCGCCCGGCGGCCGGCGAGCTCGACCCGCGCGAGCAGGCCCGGCAGCTCTTCCAGGCGGGCGTGGCGGCGCTGCAGGCCAAGGACTTCTCCACCGCCGCGCAGTCGCTGTCGGGGGCCTACCGGCTGGCGCCGGGCCCGGCGACGCTGTTTCAGCTCGGACTCCTGGCCGCGGCGCAGGGCCGCACGGTGGAGGCGCAGGACCTGATGCGGCGCTTCCTGAATGATGCGACCGAGCCCGAACAGAGCCCGGCGTTCAAGGAAGCGCAGCGCATCCTGGCCCTGCCGACGCCGCCGAGCGGCGAGGTCAGCGTGGTCGGCGAGCGCAGCGCCGTGGTCCTCATCGACGATCGCGCGGTCGGGGTGCTGCCGCTGTCGCTGCCGCTGCTACTGCCCATCGGCGAGCACCGGTTGGTGCTCGAGCGCGACAGCCTGCGCCTGGAGGACGGGGTGACCGTGCTCGCCGGGCGGACCATCGAGCTGCGCTGCCAGTTTCATCCCGGCGTCGTGGTCGCGACCATCCCGCCGGCGCTGCTCCTACTCACCGATTATCCGGGGCTGAGCGGCGAGCCCGAGAAGCAGCTCGAGCAGCAGCTCGGGCAGGCCGCCGGGCTCGCCCGCCTCACCTTGCTGCGGCAGCGCGAGGCGCTCCTGCAGGCGCCCAAGCTTGCCGACTGTCTGCCCATGATGCGCTGCCAGCTGGAGCTGGCGATGCACAACCTGCTCCAGAGTGTCCTCCTGTTGAAGGCGGCGCCGCGCGGAGGAAGCGGCGCGGACTGGCAGCTCAAGGTCGTGCTGCTGGACGCCACGGTCGGGGACGCCGCGGTCAGCGAGGAAAAGGAGTGTCGCGGCTGCACCGCCGAGCGCGCCGCCGAGCTCCTGGCCACGACCGCCGCCGCCGCGCTCCAGCAGGGCCTGGCGCGCCGGCACGGCGTGCTGGAGGTCGAGTCGGTCCCGCCCGGCGCCGAGGTCACCGCGGGGGGGCGCGCGCTCGGGACGACTCCCACCCGCCGGCCCTACTTCACGGGTCCGGTCGAGGTGACGCTAAAGTACCCCGGATATAAGACCAAGCGAGCCACTGCAGACGTCCAGGAGGGCCAGACCGCGAACGTCAAGCTCGAGCTGGACAAGGAGGTGCTCCCAGCGCTGGTCGCGCCGCCGCCGGTGGTGAGCCGGACCGTGGTCCTGCCGCGGCCGCGCTGGCGGCTGGGGGTGGGGGCGGCGGCGCAGGCGCTGGGCGTGGCGCTGGGCGGACTTGGCGGCTCGGCGCTGTCGGTAGATGGCCACTGCGTGCCGGACTCCTTTGTCGGCACCCAGTGTCAGCGCTTGTATACGACGACCGGCGTCGGCGCCGGACTTATCGTCAGCGGCGTCCTGCTGGTCGCGGGAGGAGTCACTTTACTGGCGCTGCCCGGCAAGCGGCAGCAGGTCGTGGTCGCGCCCCCAGCGACGGAAAAATCGGGTGCAGCCGAGGTTCATTCCCAATGAAAGGTACACGTACAATATGGGAACAGTACGCTTCCTTTTTTGTGCACCGCTTCTGCTTGGGGGCTGCGACCTGTTATGGAATCCCTTTCAAGGGCCTAACCCCGCGTACTGTGATCCAGCCGCACCCGGCTGCGCCGTGCCGAGCGCCGATGGCGGCGCGGACGGAGCGGATCTGGCCATGGACCCAACCGGCGATGGCGGGTCTTCCCCCGACCTGACCTGCACCCCGGGGCCGGCTTCGCCGTGGGTCGCCGACCCCTCGCCGCCGGGCGCCGCGACGATCGCGCTGTCCGGAGTCACCGGCAACGGCGCCGGCGATCTGTGGGTGGTCGGCCCGCCGAGCTACGCCGCGCATCGGGCGGGAGGCTGGAATACGATCGCTCTGTCGGCCCTTATCACCACCGTAGGACGCATGGTGTACGCGCCCGCGCAGGCCCAGGCGATGGTCGCTGCCGGCAGCACGGCGGGCGGCGAGATCGTGTACCTGAACAAGACCACCGCGCCGCTTCCCGATCTGGTCACGGTGGCTCCCGAGACCGTGAGCGGTCTGTGGGTCAGCGCTGCTCCAGAGAGCACTCCATATCTTGTCGGCTCTGCCGGAACCGTTCAGTCCTTTGCCAACGGACTTTCCTGGGTGGGCGCCGGGTCGCCGGCGCCGGCGCGGCTCACCGCGGTGGCGGGATTCGGCATGGCGGCGACCACGACCCTGTGGGCGAGCTCCGCCACGGACAACCTGGTCGCCGCCTACTCGCAGTCCTCCAACTCCTGGCGCATGCTCACTACGGGCACGAGCGCCATCAACGGGCTGTGGGCGAGCGCGACCGGCGGCGTCAGCCTGGTCGGCAAAAACGGAGTCATCATGGGGGCGCCGGCGACGGTGCCGCCCATCGGTCCGCTCGCCCCGCTGGCCAGTCCGGTGACCACCACCTTGACCGATGTCGCCGGCACTGCCAATGGCAAGCACCTGTTCGCCGTGGGAGCCGGCGGCGCCGTCCTCCACTGGGAGTCGGTATGCCGGCGCTGGACCGCCGAGCCGAGCCCGACCGCGCAGGGCCTCAACGCACTCTTTGTAAGTGATCCAGAAAATACAGTCTGGGCGGTCGGGAATAACGGCACGCTGCTGCATCGGGCGATTCCCTAGCCGCCTGCGCGGGCGGCGCGACCTGTGGCGCGACGTCCGCTTGGCTGCGCAAGCTTGAGGGGTGGCTCGGCAACGGGCATATAATGAGCCGGCGGGATGTCGGGTTCTCCCAAAAGTGGCGGCGGCGAGCAGTTAGCAGACGCGGGGCTGAAGGGCGCTGCTGCGGCCAGCGGGCCCAAGGGCGAAAAGAGCAACAAGTCCCCCGACCCGGCGCCGAGCGGCGCTCAGCGGCAGACGCTCGCGCTCATGCCGACCCTGGACTCCGGGCAAGGCGCGGCCCTTGGACTCTTTGCCACCGCGGGACCGGCACCGCCGGGCTCGCGGTCGAGCGCGCCCGGCAGCTCGGTGACCGGCGAGCTGCGGCGCGGCACCACCATTGGCCGGTACCTCATCACCGAGCGACTCGGAGCCGGCGGCATGGGGGTGGTCTACGCCGCCTACGATCCGGAGCTCGATCGCAAGGTCGCGATCAAGCTCCTGCACGCCGAGAGCTGGAGCTCGGACAGTACGCTCGGGCGCGCCCGCCTGCTGCGCGAGGCGCAGGCGATGGCGCGGCTGTCGCATCCCAACGTGATTGCGGTCTTTGATGTAGGGACCTTCCGCGATCAGGTGTTCGTGGCCATGGAGCTCATCGATGGCCACACCCTGACCGACTGGCTCACCGCGGCGCCGCGCACCCGGCAGGAGATCGTGCGGCTGTTCATCCAGGCCGGGCGCGGCCTGCGGGCGGCGCACGAGGCGGGCCTCATCCACCGCGACTTCAAGCCCGACAACGTGCTGGTCGGGCGCGACGGCCGGGTGCGGGTGACCGACTTCGGCCTGGCCCGCAACCTGAGCGAGGTCTACGAGCGGGCGACCGGGCACAACCTGCGCGAGCTGGCCGACTCCTTCGAGCAGCAGCCGCTGCCGGTGCAGCTGACGCAGCCGGGCGCGCTGCTCGGCACGCCGCGCTACATGGCGCCCGAGCAGTACTGCGGCGAGCCGCTGTCGCCGCGCACCGACCAGTTCAGCTTCTGCGTCGCGCTGTTCGAGGCGCTGCACGGTCAGGCGCCGTTTGCCGGCGACAGCCTGGCGACGCTCTGCTACAACGTGCTGAGCGGCAACTTCGCGCCAACGCCGCCGACGCCGCGGGTGCCGGCGTGGCTGCGCGCGGTGGTGCTGCGCGGGCTGCAGCAGGATCCGGAGCGCCGCTACCCGGACATGGACGCCCTTTTGGAGGCGCTGGCCCGCGATCCCGAGCGACGCCTGGTGCGCATCGTGGTGACGGCGCTGGTGATCGTCGGCGGAGTCATTTTGGGGGCGGGCAGCACCAAGCTTGCCGGGCGCGGCTCGCAGCTGTGCCAGGGGGCGGAGCAGAAGCTGGTCGGGGTGTGGGACGCCGAGCGGCGCCAGGCGACGCGCGCCGCGGTCGAGGCGGCGGCCGGCGCCGACGCGAGCGAGCTGTGGCCGCGCATCGAGCGCGGCCTTGACGCCTACACCGGCCAGTGGGTGGCGATGTACACCGAGGCCTGCCTGGCCACCCACAGCCGGGGCGAGCAGTCGCAGCAGCTGCTCGATCTGCGCATGCGCTGCCTGGGGCGCCGGCTGCAGGATGTCTCGGCGTTCACCGCGCTGCTCAAGACCGCCAGCCGCGAGACCGCGGAGCAGGCGGTGGCGGCGCTTAGCGACTTCCCGCCGCTCGGCAGCTGCGCCGACATCGAGGCGCTGAGCGCGCCGCAGCCGCCGCCCGAGGAGCCGGCCCGCCGCGCCGAGGTCGAGCGGCTCTACCGCCGGCTGTCCGAGCTGTGGGCGCAGGAGCGGGTCGGCCACTACGCCCAGGTGGCCAAGGACGCCACCGAGGTCGCCGAGCAGGCCGAGCGCACCGGCTACAAGCCCCTGGAGGCCGAGGCGTGGTTTCTGCTCAGCGAGCTGCAGAACAACACCCAGAAGGGCCGCCGGGAGAGCGACGCCCTGTTCCGCGCCGCGCTGGCCGGCATCGCCGGTCACAACCTGCGCATCGCCGCCCAGGCCTTCACCCTGCTCGCCGCCGGCGCCGCGGTCGAAGAGGACTATAAGTCGGCGATCCAGAGCGAGCAGCTGGCCGCCGCGGCGCTCACCGCCGCCGGCGGGGATGAAGAGCTGCGCGCCCGCCTGCTCAGCGCCACCGGCCTGCGCGCCCTGCAGCAGCAGCGGCTCGATGAAGCGCTGCGCCTGTTCCGCGAGGCCCTGGCGCTGCGCGAGCGGCTGCAGGGGCCGGTCCATCCCGGTCTGATCAAGGTGCTCGGCAACATGGCCTGGGTGCTGCAGCAGCAGGGGCAGTTTGAGAGCGCGCTGGCCCTGCGCATGCGGGCGCTGCACATCTCGGAGCTGCAGCTTGGGCCGTGGCACCCGCAGCTCGCGGTGGCGCTGTCGGCGCTGGGCCGCGTGCTGCGCGCCCAGGGCTCCTATAAGGAAGCGCAGGACTATTACGAGCGGGCGCTGCACATCGAGGAGCGCGCGCTCGGGCCGGCGCACCCGCGGGTGGGCAGCACGCTGCGCGAGATGGGCTCACTGCTGCTGGAGCAGGGCCTGTACCAGCAGGCGACCCCGACGCTGCGGCGGGCCCTGGCGATCACCAAGGCGCAGCCGCGGTCGGACGAGGAAGAGCAGGGGCGCTCGCAGATGCTGCTCGCCACCGCGCTGCGCAGCCAGGGGCTGTTTGAGGAAGCGCTGGCGCTGCAGGATGCGGTGCTGGAGCGGCGGCGCGCCGCCCCCGGGGCGCACCCCGGCCGGGTGAGCAGCGCGCTGGTCTCGCGCTGCCAGACGCGCCTGTTGCAGAAGGACCTGGAGGCGGCGCTGCGCGACGCCCAGCAGGCGGTGGAGTTTGCCAAGACGACCCCCGCGGTCGAGCCGGGCGAGCTGGCCGAGGCGCACCAGATGCTCGGCCGGGTGCTGCTGCGCCAGGGCAACCCCACGGCGGCGCAGCCCGAGCTGCAGGAAGCGCTGCGGCTGCGCGAAAAGCTCGGCGACAGCGGTGAGCTTGGCTCCCTGCTGGTGCTGATCGCCGACGGGCTGATCTCGCTCAACCAGCCGGCGGCGGCGCTCCCGCTGCTAGAGCGGGCGCTGCAGCTCAAGGCCAGCCGCGAGCTGGCGACGGTCCGGCTGCGCGCCGACGCGAGCTTTGCCAAGGCGCGGGCGCTTTTGGCCCTGGCCCGGAACCTGGATAGCGCAGACCGGCAGGCCGGCAGCCGGCCGGTCTGCACCAGCGCCCAGGCCGCGCTCGGCGCCGCTCGCGCCGGCTACCTGCGCCTGGGCAACGCCGCCCGTGCCGAGCTGCAGGAGCTGGAAGGCTGGGCCACCCGCAGCGGCTGCCAGGAGCCCGGCCAGCCGGGCAGCGCTCCCGCTCAGCGCTAAAGGGGTCTTGCGCGCAGCGCCACTTCAAGCAGCTGGCCGACGTTGGGCGGCGCGTGCAGCCCGTCCATGCTGCGCACCCACCGCCACTCGGTAAACTCGCCGTTGGGCCGCACCGCTTCGCTGTCGACGGTGGCCACGAAGACAAAGTTCAGGTGCCGGCCCTTGCTGCCGGCGATGTGCTCTTCATAGCCGATAAGGCCCGGCGGCGTGCCGTCGATCGGCGAGAGCTGGGGGAAGGTGCCGTGCAGCCCGGTCTCTTCGAAGAGCTCGCGGCGCGCCGCCTCTAGCGGGGTCTCCCCCGGGTTGAGCTCACCGCCCGGAGGCAGCCAGACGCCGAGCCGCTTGTGCAGGATGAGCAGCGCCCGCGGCCCCTCCGGTGCGGCCGGCTGCGGGCAGAATAAGGGCCAGAATAAGGGCCAGAATAAGGGATAGATCGCCACGGAGAACGCGCGTCGCTCAGCTGCGGGAGGGGCTTGCATCGCGGCCGGCAGGATAGCGGATTCGCTGGCCCTGGCGGCGATTTTCAGTACCTTACTCCCCATGACTACCAGCGAAAAAGCGCCGACCAACCGTTTCGTCGTGATCACCGGCGCCAACACCGGAATCGGGCGCGCCACCGCCGAGGAGCTTGGTCGCCGCGGCCACACCGTGGTGCTGGCCGGACGCTCGGCCGAGCGCACCCAGCCGGTGCTGGCGGCGATCCGCGGCGCCGGCGGCGAGGGCCACTTCATCGAGCTCGACCTCGGCGAGCTGGCCAGCGTGCGCGCCGGGGCCGCCCGCATCCTGGAGCTTGGCCGCCCGATCGACATCTTGATCAACAACGCGGGCCTTGCCGGGCAGCGCGGCCTGACCAAGGACGGCTTCGAGCTGACCTTCGGCACCAACCACCTGGGGCACTTCCTGCTCACCGTGCTCCTAGCGCCATCGCTAAAGAGCGCGGCGCCCTCGCGCATCGTCAACGTCGCCAGCCAGTCCCACTATCAGGCCAAGGGGATCGATTTCACGGCGCTGCAAAAGCCCACCCGCACCGTCACCGGCATGCCGGAGTATGCGGTCTCCAAGCTCGCCAACGTGCTGTTTACCAGCGAGCTCGCGCGCCGGCTCGGGCCCGCCGGAGTGCACAGCTATGCGCTGCACCCGGGGGTGGTCGCCTCGGACATCTGGCGCCGCATCCCGTGGGGGCTGCGCTCGCTGGCAAAGCTTTTCATGATCACCAATGAAGAAGGGGCCAAGACCTCGCTGTACTGCGCGACCTCGCCGGAGGTCGCCGAGCACAACGGCCGCTACTACGACAAGTGTCGCGAGAAGAAGCCGAGCCGGCTGTCCGGCGATGCGGAGCTCGCGCGGCAGCTGTGGGAAAAGAGCGTGCAGTGGGTGGGCGCCGATCTGTAGTTAGCGTAAAGCCCGTTTAGATCACCTGGGCGCGGCGTGCGTTCATCTGGACATTGTCCATTGCGATCGGAGCGCTGCCCCCATGAACTCCCTGAAGACCCTCCTTGGCGTGATGTCCGGCCTGGCCCTTGTGACCACGGTCTTTGCCAATCCCAAAAAGGATGACGAAGACGACGGGCGCCGGCGCAAACCAGCCTACAACTTCGAGCTGGACTCGCTGGCCAGGCCCGCCGCCGCGCCCGCGCCGGCCAAGATGATGCGCATGGCGGCTGAGAACCTGGGCGCGACGCCCGGCGGGGCGCAGGACATAAGCTACGCCCGCGAGCGGATCACCGCGGGCGAGGTTCCCCACCCCAACACCTTTACTCCCGAAGGGCTGCTCGGCGAGCACGATCTGCCGCTCGATACGGGGCGCAAGTGCAGCCAGACCCTGTGCCTGACCGCCGCCGCGGTTCCGGTCGAGCTGACCGCGCTGCCCGAGGCGCGCCAGCTTGGACAGCTCGGCTTTGCGAGCAACCTGGACGCCAAGAGCTGGCACCGCGACGCGATGAACCTCGTCGCCGTGGTCGACAAGAGCGGCAGCATGTCGGGCACGCCGATAAACACCGTGAAGGCGAGCCTGCACCAGCTGGTCAATCAGCTCGGGCCCGGCGATCAGCTTTCGATCGTCCTATATGGCGATCGCAGCCACGTCCACCTGCCGCCCACCGCGATCACGGCGAGCGACAAGCAGAAGGTGCACGCGCAGATCGATCAGATCACGATCGCCGGCAGCACCAACATGGAGGCCGGCCTCAAGGTCGGCTATCAGGTGGCGACCGAGTCGGCGGCGCACTTCCGCGGCACGACGCGCCTCATGCTGTTTACCGATGAGCGCCCCAACGTCGGCGCGACCGATAAAGAAAGCTTCATGGGCATGGCGCGGCAGAGCAGCCGGCGCGGCATCGGCCTGACGACGATCGGCGTCGGCACGCAGTTTGGGGCCGAGGTGGCGACCGCGATCTCCAGCGTGCGCGGCGGCAACCTGTTCTTCTTTCCCAATGTCCCCGACATGGAGGCCAAGTTCAAAAAGGACCTGGACACCATGCTGAGCGAGCTGGCCTACGATCTGAAGCTCAAGATCTGGCCGCAGAAGGGGTACAAGCTGGCCGGTCTGTTCGGGCTGCCGGGCGATCTGGTGAAGCACACCCCGGACGGCGGACTGGAGATGACGGTCGAGACGATCTTCCTTAGCAAGGATCGCGGCGGCATCTACTTCGCCTTCGCTCCCGAAGGGGCCGGCGCGCTGCCGCCGCGCAGCGATGCCTCAAGCGTCGCCCTGGCGAGCATCAGCTACGTCGGCCGCGATGGCAAGAGCTACCAGGACTCGGTCGACTTTGCCCGCTTTCCCGCCGACCGGCAGGAGGCGCTGCCGCTTGGGCTGCAGCGCGGCCGGCTGCTCGTCGATGAGATCACGACCCTGAAGAAGGCGACCGAGCTGCACCTGCAGAAAAACGATCAGGAGGGCGCCTACCGCCTGGTGCACGCGCTGCGCCAGCGCTTTGCGCAGAGCAAGGTGACGGGGCTGGACAAGGAGCTTGCGACCATCACCAAGCTCGATGAGACCCTGACCCGGCTGAGCGGCCACCAGGGGGAAAAGCCCGCGGTGGTCTCGCGCCGGGATAGCGTCAACGGGCTGCCGGTCGCTTACTGAGCTTTTCCGCTGCTTGCCGCGCGCTCAGCTTATAAGCCGCGCGATGGCGAACGCCGCGGCCGCCGCCAGACTGCCGATCAGCGTGGTCTGCACCGCGCTCCGCCAGCCACCCTGGCCGGTGATGCGGCCCTTGAGAAATCCAAAGCACATAAGCGCCAGCAGGGTCATCCCGATCGAGGCGAGCAGCGCCTGGGCAATCTGGCTTGTCAGCATGTACGGAAAAAGCGGAATCAGGCCGCCGGCGATGTAGGCGCCGCCGATGGTCAGGGCGCTGCGCACCGCGCGACCGGGCTCGGGCGGCGACAGGCCGAGCTCGAAGCGCATCATGAAGTCCACCCACTGCTTGGGGTTTCGGCGCAGCGCCTGGATGAGCGGCTCGCAGTCCTGCGGGGTCAGGCCGTAGGGGGAAAGGGCCTCGCTGACCTCGGAGGCCTCGACCTCGGGCTTCTCGCTGACCTCGCGGAACTCGCGCTGCTTCTCGCTGCGATAGTGCTCGGCGTCGCCGCGGGCGGCGAGGAAGCCGCCCAGGCCCATGGCGATCGCGCCGGCGGCCAGCTCGGCCAGGCCGGCGGTGAGGATGATGCGCGGCGAGCTGACCGCCCCCGACAGCCCGGCGGCGAGCGCGAAGGGGACAGTGAGTCCATCAGACATGCCGATGACCAGGTCGCGCACCACCGCCGAGGCGGTGAAGTGACGCTCGATGTGGGGAGCGGCGGGCATCGCAGGTTCCTCTGGTTTGCGGGGGCGGCGGTTAAATAAGGGGTGTAGGACTACGGGAATACTACAGTTTCTGCTGCGGCGCCGCCCGGCCGGCCCAGCCGGCAGCGCTCGCAAAATTTCCACTGCCACCGCAAAAAAACGGGCTGCACCTGCAACTTTTTGCCCGGCTCGCGCCTTCGTTCTAGCTAGATGGGCAAACTGATGGGCGAGCACCGCAACACTGCGCAGCTGTCGGCGGCCGAGCAGGCCCGGCGGCAGGAGCGGCTACTCGGCCTGCTGCAGCCGCTGCACGACCGCGCCCGCCGCACCGCGCGCCGCTTGTGCGCCAGCGCCGCCGATGGCGATGACCTGTTTCAGGAGGCGGTCCTGCGGGCCTTTTATCACCTGCCGTCGCTGCGCGAGGAGAGCCGCTTTGGCGGCTGGTTCTACGCGGTGATGCTGTCGGTGCACCGCGCCCGCAGCCGGGTGAGCTTCTGGCGGCGCTTCCTGCCGCTGGAGGGCGCGGGGTCGGCCGCGGGGGAGCAGCGCGGCGGCAGCGCCTGGGAGCGCAGCACCGATCTGCCGCCAGCGCTGGCCGAGGAAGCGCGCGGTCGCGCGCAGCGGCTGGCCCTGGCCCTGCAGCAGCTGCCGGCCGAGCAGCGCGAGGCGGTCGTGCTCTTTGAGGTCGAGGGCTTCTCGATCGAAGAGATCGCCGCCCTGCAGCAGGCGTCGGTCAACGCCGTCAAGAGTCGGCTGCACCGCGGGCGCCAGCGGCTGCGCCAGCATTATGAGGCGCTCGGCGACGACTTTGGCGACGAGCCGGCGGCGCCCGACCCCGCTGCCGCGTCACCCCCAGACTGCCGGCCCGCCGCCCTGCCGCTGCCGCGCCCCGCC
This sequence comes from Polyangia bacterium, assembly GCA_044222245.1. Lineage (GTDB taxonomy): Bacteria > Myxococcota_A > Polyangia > Palsa-1104 > JAEUJZ01 > CALFML01. The sequence goes on from JBGANQ010000025.1 coordinate 44,214, forward strand.
AAGGAGGTGTTTCATGAGTAAGCCCGAGCTCGAGTCAGCCGCTGCCCGGACGGCGGCGGCGCCGCATGCAGAGCCGGAGCGCCGCTTTGCCCGCCGGCTGGCCGCCGATGTCCAGGCGCTGCGGGCGACCACCGCGGCGGTGCCGGGGCTTGACTGCACGGCGAGCGCCCTGCAGCGCGCCCTGGCCGACGCCGCTCACCCTGCTGCTCGGCCTGTGGCAGAAGGCCGGGCGCGCAACCAAGAAGCTAAAGGAGGATTCATGAAGACCTTGTATGCCGGACCGGGCCGGACCCGGATGTTCACCGCAGTGCTGACCGGCGGGCTCCTTTTGGGCGCGCTCCTGTGGCCCGTTTCCTACGAGCGCACGATCGGGCACACCATCACCCTGACCGTGCAGCCGCCGCCCGGGGGCGCGCCGCTCACGCCGCAGGCGGCGGCGGGCCTGGCCGAGCGGCTCAAGCGGGCCGTCGGCGCCGGCGCGGTGCGGGTGACCGCCAGCGACCCGGCGGCGCCGCTGGTCCTCACCGCGCGGGTGCCCGTGCGAGCGCGCAAGGACCTGGAGCCGCAGGTGACGGCGCTCACCGCGGCGCTGCAGGCCGAGCACCTGGGCGTGACCCCGAGCATCGTCGCCCGCACCGAGCACCACCGCGGCCGCGTCTACGCCATGGCGCTCGACAAGCTTATCGACATCCGCATCGACACCGCCGGCAAGACCGACACCCAGGTCGAGACCGAGCTCCGCGACCAGCTGACCCGCTCGGGGATGACCCCGGACTCGGTGCAGTTCCAGCGCACAAGCGACGAGTCGCAGGCCGAGATCAAGGCCCACGACGGCGAGCGCGAGCTGCACATCGTCCGCCGGCAGAAGGGCGGCCCGAGCGAGCTGCACATCCAGGCCGGAGGCCTGGACACCGAGCGCACCCCCGGCATGACCGATGAGCAGCTGCGCGACAAGATCGCCGCCCAGCTGGCCGCCCGCGGCCTCACCGCGACCGTCACCGTAAGCGGCGATCAGGTCCAGATTCGCGCCGAGAAGGCGGTGGCCGCGCCCTGACTCCGGAGTTTTTGTCCCCTGGCTCCCTTTTGTCCGCAAGTTGCGGCATGATCGGAGCCGGACCCCATGGACTCCTCCCTTCCCATCCCCAGCCTGGTCGGAGAGACCGTGGGCAACTGGCGCCTCTTGCGTCAGCTCGGCGCCGGCGCCTATGGGGCGGTGTACGAGGCCCAGCACCAGGCGATCGCCGAGCGGCGGGCCGCGGTGAAGGTGCTGCACCCGCACCTGTCTACCGATGCCGGCGTGCAGCGGCGGTTTATCAACGAAGCCAACGCCGCAAGCAAGATCGAACACCAGAACATCGTCCAGATCTACGACGGCGGCGTCACCAGCAGCGGCGTGTGCTACGTGGTGATGGAGCTCATCTCCGGTCAGAGCCTGGAGGCGATCCTGGAAGGCGGCCGCCTGACTGCAGCACGCGCCGTCCAGCTGACCGCGCAGATCGCCAGCGCGCTGGCAGCCGCCCACACCGCGGGAATCGTTCACCGTGAACGATCCACGAGCCGGATTCCCGTCGGAGTTTCAGCGGCTTAGGAGGGGGCGGAAAAGCCGGCCGGCCGCCAAGCGCCCAGCGCGCCCGCGCTGCCGCCTCGCCAGCCAGCGATCGCGGCCTGCGCGGACCGCTCGGCGTAGGCGCGCGCAACACAGCAGCTGATAGCCTTGCGGGGAGCCGTACTTCCGCGCCAGCGTGTGGCGAACCTCACACCCCGCTCATGGCGCTGCCGATCGACGCTGAGAAGGCCAGGCAGTAGCCAGGCTTGCGCTGCGCGCAAAACTTGCGCGATTTTTTTCCAGCTCTGGCGGCACCTTATCTACAAAGGCTGACTGCGTAAGTGTTATCTGACAAGATCCTGCACAAGCTCAGTCTCGCTCACGTGCAGTTGCCAGAGAAAATAGCCGCTCCCGCTTCACCCCAGGCTCGCCCGGCCGCTCCCCCGTCGCGGGTAGATGAGTATCAGATTATCTGTCCGCTCGGCAGCGGCGCGATGGGTCAGGTCTATCAGGCGCTCGACACCGTGCTTGGCCGGCCGGTAGCGATCAAGTTCCTGGCCAGCGAGAGCTCGACCGAGCAGGCGCGCGAGCGATTCCTCATCGAAGCGCGAGCCATCGCCCGGGTGCAGAGTCCGCATGTTCTCTCAATCTATCGGGTCGGAGTGATCGGCGGGCGTCCCTACCTGGCAGAGGAGTTTCTGCGCGGCAAGAGCCTGGACCGGATGCCGCTGCCCCTTGCGTGGCCCAAGGCGCTCAATATCGCCGTCCAGCTGGCCCGCGGCCTCGCGGCAGCGCACCGCCAGGGGGTCCTGCACCGCGACATCAAGCCGGCCAATGCCATGCTCACCGAAGACGGCACGGCCAAGCTGCTCGACTTCGGACTGGCCAAGCTCAATAACACCCTGGAAGAAAACTACGCCAGCGCGGAGCGGCTTGAGGTCGGCTTTCGCAGCGCGCCCGCGCTTTCCGCAACGCCTCCCGCCGAGACCGTGGATGCCCCAGGCGACAGCGCCTGGCCGTCCGCGGGGGCGCCGTCGGCGCCACAGGTCCTTGGACCGTCGCGCGCCAGCGCCAGCTTTGCCCGCAGCCAGACCTTGCCCGGGTCCGGGGACGACCAGCCCGCCGCCGTGGTGAGCGGCGAGCACGCAGCGAAGTCGCTGACCCTGGCCGGCGCGATCCTAGGAACGCCGGTGTACATGGCGCCGGAGGCGTGGCGCAGCGAGCCGGCGAGCGCCGCCACCGATGTCTACAGCCTGGGCGCCTTGATCTACGAGCTGTGCGCCGGCCATCCGCCGCACGACTTCAAGACGCAGCAGGAGATCTACGACGCCGCGACCACCCAGAACGCCCGCCCGCTGGCCGAGCTGGTTCCGGGAATCAATCCCAAGTTCGCCGCCATCGTCGATCGCTGCCTGCGCCGCAGTCCGATCCTGCGCTTCCCATCGGGGGAAGAGCTGCAAAAAGAGCTGGAGGTCCTGGCCACCGAGCTGGCCGCGCCCACCGCGCGCTCGGTGCTGCGGCAGGCGATCCGCAAGCGCTGGCTGGTGGCGCTGTGCCTGACGACCGGGCTGCTGGTGCCACCGCTGGCCGCGCTGCGTTACCTCTACGGGCAGCGCGTCGAGCAGCACCAGGCGGCGGCGCTGCTCCACAGTCGGCGCTCGGTGGCGGTGGTCGGGCTGGCCAATCCCACCCGGCAGCCGCAGTACGCCGGCTTCGCCTCGGCCTTCACCGAGCTGCTCGGCACCGAGCTGGTGGTCGGCGAGCGTCTGCGCCGCATCTTGCCCGAGAGCGTGGCGCGCATGAAGATCGACCTCGGCATTCCCGAGACTGCGAGCTTCGGACCCGAGCTGCTCTTGCAGATCCGCGAAAGCCTCAGCGCCGATCTGATTGTCTCCGGCTCCATCCTGCCCGAGACTGCTGGCCACGACCGCCTGCTCGTCCGCATCAGCGTGACCGATACCCAGACCGGCACCCAGCTTGCCGGCACGGTGGTAAGTGGTAGCTCCGGAGAGCTGTTCAAGCTGGTGACCGCCGCCGGCAGCGTGCTGCGCCAGCAGCTCGGGCTGGGCGAGCTGTCCGAGCCGCAGGCCACTGCTCTACGCGCGGTGCGGCCGACTCGTCCCGAGGTGGCGCAGACCTATGCGCAGGGCCGCGAGCTCCTGCGGCGCTTTGATGCGGTGGGGGCGCGCAAGCTGCTTGAGAAAGTCATCGCCGCCGATCCTGACTATTCGCTGGGCCACTTCGCCATGGCCGAGATGTGGACGGCGCTTGGCTACGATGAGAAGGCCAAGGCCGAAGCCCGGCGGGCGCTGGAGATCTCTTCGCACCTGCCGCGCGAGGATCGGTACCTTATCGAGGCGCGCTACCGCGAAGCGAGCAAGGACTGGGACAAGGCCATCTCTGCCTATCAGACCCTGCTGACCTTCTTTCCCGACAGCCTGGAGTATGGCCTGTACCTGGCCAATGCGCAGCTGGCGAGCGGACAGGCGGCGCTGGCGCTAGAGACCGCCCGCCGGCTGCATCAGCTCGGGCCCTCGGCAGATCAAGATCCGCGACTGGCGATCTTGGAGGCGCGGGCGACCTCGGATGCCGGCGATCCGCAGGCCGCTTATACGCTCCTTGGGCGGGCGGTGCGTCAGGGCGAGGCGATTCGGGCGCCGCTGCTGGTCGCCCGGGCGCAGCTGGAGGCCGCCTATACGCTGGAGTACCTGGGGCAGCATACGCGCTCGCTGCAGAGCGCCGCGGTGGCCAAGCAGCTCTTTTTGACGGCCGGCGATCGCAGCGCCGCCGCCGATGCGCTCATGGTCACGGGCGCCGCCTATATGAACCAGGGAGACTTGGCGCAGTCGCTCAAGGCGGCGCAGGAGGCGATGGACTTTCTCCTTGGGACTGAGAACAGCGCGCTCACCGCCACCACCTTGTGCAACATGGCGCTGCTGCTCATCAAGCAGGGGAACCTCGAGCTCGCCCGCTCGCGGGCGGAAGGAGGGCTGGCGCTGGCGCGCGAGATCGGACTGCGCGAGACCCAAGGGACGGCGATGATTGCGCTCGGCTGGAATGAGCTGCTGCGCGGCAATATGGAAAATGCCGGCCACTGGTTCATGCAGGCCACGGCCATCTTCAGCGAGCTCAGGGATCCCAAGATGGTCGCCTGGGCGGACTTTCACAACGGCCAGCTCCTGCTCTGGCAGGGCCGGCTGGGCGAGGCCGAGCAGCAGCACCGCGAGGCCTTGACGCTGCGCGAGCGGCACGGCCTCAAGGGCTTTGCCGCCGAGAGCCGGGTCGCGCTGGCCGCCGTGGCGCTGGAGCAGAACCAGCCGCTGACCGCCGAGACGTGGTCCCGCGCCGCGGCCGAGCAGTTCGCGCAAGAGCAGCAGGCGGACAATGAGGCCTGGGCGCTCGCCCTGCTCGCCGAGGCGCTGGCTCGGCAGGGGCGGACTACCGAGGCGCAGCGGGCGATGAGTCGCGCCCAGCGGCTCGCGGCGAGCTGCCAGAACATGATCGTCGGCCTCTATGTGCAGCGAAAATCGCTCGTGCCCGACCTGAATCCGGCCCGGCCGCGCAGTCAGCTTGAGCTTCGCCGCGAGCTGGCGGCGGCGCTCACCACCGCAGCGGCCTTTGGGCTGGTCGGCGAGCAGCTGGAGCTACGCCTCCTGCAGCAGACGATTCTGCGCGAAGAGGCCGACAAGAAGGAGTCCAAGGAGAGAATCCGCGAGGTTGCCCAGGAGGCGACGCAGCACGGCCTGCTCCTATTGGCCAAGCGGGCCAATGAATTCAATTCGCAATAAACGAAATTCTGGGGGGAGTGAAATATGAAGTCCATTCTTACATTGGTATGCAGTCCGGTGGTCCTGCTTCTAGCCTGCGGCGGTGCTGGCGAGAGCGGCAGCGGGGGCGAGTCGCTCGGAACCACGGCCCAAGAAGGCCGCAGCTGGCAGGGCCGCAGCTGGCAGGGCCGCAGCTGGCAGGGCCGCAGCTGGCAGGGCGTGTCCACCGCGGTCTCCTCGGTGCTAAGAGCGAAGATCGGCGACGTGGCGGTGGACGGCTTGCACCTTGAAGGCACGGTGCTTGTCGGTGCGCTGGCCGGTCAGCCGGTGAGCGGCGCCGACTTCGCCGGCGCTACGATTACTCAGCAAGACGTAGATGGAACTACCTTCGACTCTGTAATCACCAGCGTCCAGACCGATCCCCAGGACCCAAGCGGCGAGATCCTGCTTTACACCCTCACCGCCTACAATCCCAATACCGGCGCCACGGAGAACATCTGCAACCCCGACCCGTGGGGCGGGCGCTACGCCACACCTGTATATGGAAGCTGGGACAGTAGCGGTGCGCACCTTGACTCGACCACCCAGTTCATGTTCGCCTGCACGAGCGGCGTCGTCGCCAAGTGCGTCCGCTGGGGCTACAAGCCGTGGAAGACCGTGGCCGGCAGCGCGCTGGCCGACTACCATCAGGCGTGTACTCGCATGGCCCGCGCTGACTACTGCGGGGATGGGGTCAGCCACACCGAAGATGGCACCCTGATCGATCTGTACGACGACCTGGGAATCCAGGTCCGCTCGGCTCCTGATCTGCAGTCTCCGCTGTTTTTTGACGCGGCGTGGTCGCCCAAAGGCGCCTACTGCGTGGCCAAAGACCGCTGGCTCAAGCTCTCCTCGCTGGTCAGCGTGACGCTGGACTGCAAGCTCAAGTTCGTCAACCTGCTTCCCCTGGTAACGGCCAGTCCGGTCGACTCCGCGGATGTCTGTCTCGTCAAGCGCAGCGATATCGCCCGCAGCGAGGTACACCTCGACAACCAGTCGGCGCTCAACATCGAGCTCAAGTAGCCGCGCCGGGCGGCGCGATTGATTCCGGGCAGAGCTTCGCGTCGTCCGGCGATTCCTCCTTCCCAATCTTCCGCGCCAAACCCACCCCAATATCGCCGATATCTCGCCGATATCTCGCCGATATCTCGCCACGACGCGACGGGCGGCGCGTCGCTTTCCAGGTTTCAGGCCGGTCGATTTCGATTGGCTCGCGCAGCGGCAGTGCTAAGTTCGCCGAACTCTTGCCAGATGAGAGCTAAAGGAGCTCCGAAGATGAAGGTGCGGACTTTATATCCGGCGGTGCTCTTGCTCGCTCTGGGTGGGCAGAGCTGCGCCCCAGACTCTCCAGCGCCTGACAAGACCGTTCCTGCCGCGCCGGGTCAGCAGTCCGCGCTCATCCAGGCGGCGCGCCAGCCGCTGACAGTCAGTCCGCTGGTCTGGCTCTACGCCCAGAAGCTTGTGGCCTCCGATGGCGCCGCCGGCAATCTGTTTGGCAAGTCAGCGGCGCTGAGCGGCGATGTCATCGCGCTCGGAGCCCCCGAAGCCCTGGTGTCCGGCAAGAGCTACGCCGGCGCCGCCTACGTCTTTGCCCGTAGCGGCGCCACCTGGACCGAGCAGGCCAAGCTCAGCGCCAGCGACGTGGCCGCCAACACCGAGTTCGGCCTGGCCATCGCTGCCGCGGGCGACACGGTGGTCGTCGGCGCCCCGCAGGCCAGCGCCGGGGCCGTCATGAACAGCGGCGCCGCCTATGTGTACGTACGCAGCGGCACCACCTGGACCGAGCAGGCCAAGCTGGCCGCCGCGGACGCCACCAGCAACAGTCAGTTTGGCCGCGCGGTGGCGATTGCCGGCGACACCATCCTCATCGGCGCGCCCTACACCGCCTCGGGCACCAAGCTCGCCGCCGGCGCCGCCTACGTGTTCGTGCGCAGCGGCACCACCTGGATGCAGCAGACCAAGCTGGTCGCTGCCGACGCGGCGGCTACGGACTTGTATGGGACGGCGGTGGCGCTGGCGGGGGACACCGCGGTCTGCGGGGCGATCGGTGCCAGCCGCGGCGCCGACGCCGATGCCGGGGCGGCCTATGTGTACGTACGCAGCGGCACCACCTGGAGCCAGCAGGACAAGCTGGCGGTCGCCACCACCGGATTTTTCGGCGGCTTCGGCAGCGCCCTGGCGCTGGACGGCGACACCCTGACCGTCGGCACCAAGGACAGCTCCGCCTATGTGTACGTGCGCAGCGGCACCACCTGGAGCCAGCAGCTGGAGGCGCGGCCCCTGGCCTATACCTTCGGCTCGTCCACCGCGGTCGGCGGCAACACCGCCCTGTTCGGCGCGCCGGATCGGGACGCCGGGGCCGGCTTCCAGCCCGGGCGGGTCCACATCTACACGCGCAGCGGCACCACCTGGAGCGCGGTCACCCAGCGCTCGGCGGTGGACGGCACGCCCGGCGATCTGTTTGGGACGGCGCTGGCCCTTGGCGGCGACTGGCTGGTCGTGGCGGCCCCGGAGGCCGACCTCGGGGCGGCGAGCAACGCCGGCGCCGCGTATGTCTTCCGGCTCGGCATGGATCGCGCCAACGGTCAGAGCTGCGTCGCCGACGCCGAGTGCACCAGCGGCAACTGTATCGACGCGGTGTGCTGCGACACGACCTGCGGCTACGGCAGCAGCAACGACTGCCAGGCGTGCAGCGTGGCCGCTGGCGCGGCCGTGGATGGGACCTGCGGCGCGGTGAAGTCGGGCGTGGTGTGCCGCGTTGCCGCCGACCTGTGCGATGCCGCCGAGACCTGCACCGGCGCCGGCACGAGCTGCCCCGCCGACAAGTTCCTGCCGAGCGGCACCACCTGCCGCGCCGCCGCCGGAGTCTGCGACACCGCCGAGACCTGCAGCGGCACCTCGCGCAGCTGTCCGAGCGACACCTTCAAGAGCAGCGCCACCCAGTGCCGGGCCGCTGCCGGCCTGTGCGATCGCGCCGAGTACTGCACCGGCGCCGCGGCGGCGTGCCCGAGCGACACCTTCCAGCCCTTTCTCACCGTCTGCCGGGCGGTCGCCGGCGCGTGCGATGTCGCCGAGCGCTGCAGCGGCTTTTCGATCGACTGCCCCGCCGACAGCGTGGCCGGGGCCGGCACCGCCTGTCGGGCCGCCGCGGGCCCGTGCGATGTCGCCGAGTCCTGCACCGGCACCTCCAGCGACTGCCCGGCCGACTCCTTCCAGCCGAGCACCTTTACCTGCCGCGCTTCGGCCAAGGACTGCGACGCGCCCGAGACCTGCACCGGCAAGAGCCCGAGCTGTCCGAGCGACCAGCAGGCCGCAGACGGGGCCATGTGCTCGGTGGGAGTCTGCGCGCGCGGCGCCTGCCAGCCGGAGGCCGAGCTGCAGGTCGCTCTGACCGCCGATCCGCTGACCGTGCACGGCGCGCAGCCCGTGCTGTTTACCGCGCAGGTTAAAAATAACGGTCGCGGGGAGGCCACCGCCACAGCGCTGACGCTGGCGTACCCGCCGACGGCGGCGCTCGCGCAGCTGGGCGGGCCCGGCTGGGGCTGTCAGTCGGCGGCGGGCGGCGCGGCGTGCACGCTCGACAAGCTGGCGGCCGGTGGCAGCGCGACCCTGACCATGCAGCTTATCGCTCCGGCCGAGCTCGCGCTGTTCAATGTCTCCGCCCAGGCCAAGGCGGCGACGCCGGATCCGGTGCCAGAGAACAACTTCGTCACGGTGCTCATCCGCAACGATCGACTCGGCCCGGGCCCTTTGCTGCCGGATCTGGGAGCCAGCACTCCTGATCTGTCCCACCTCGGACCGGCTACAGAGCCGGGCGGCGGCTGCAGCTATGGCCGGACCGAGCCGCGGCGGGGCGCTCCGCTCGACGCGCTGCTGGCGCTGCTGGCGGTTGCCTGGCTGTCCACAGGCGCGGCGCGACGAGCTCGCGGTCCAGCTTCGCGGTCGCGCTGCGTAGCGAGCTCGGGAAGCGGCGGCCGACTTTTCCGCCGCTTGGCGATGCAGAGGGAAAACCCTTAGCCGGACTCTCGACGGGGAGCTGAGTTCACCGTGGACGCGCGCGGCCGTCGCGCCGGCGCGCGCGGACTTTCCGCGGCGGCGGTCGTGGGGCGCGGAGCTCCTTGTGGCGCGCGGAAAACCGGGCGCGCGGGGCGCCGGGCAGCCGGACTCGGGCTGCGCGCCCGCTGGCAAGTCTGGTCGGGGCCCCCGGTTTTATCGGCCGCAGAGACTCCGGATTGCCCGCGCAGCGAGAGCGGATTAACTTACCCGTGCCAACCCCGGTGACGCTGATTTATGCTCCCTGTAGCGAGGTAATATGAATTCCAACGAACATAAGTGGGTGTACCTGTTCAGCGAGGTGGAAGAGGCGCAGCGCCATGCCGGATCGTGGGATGGCGTGCGCGGGCTCCTCGGCGGCAAGGGCGCAAACCTCGCCGACATGGCGCGCATCGGCGTGCCGGTGCCGCCGGGCTTTATCGTCTCGACCGCGGCGTGCAACGCCTTCCTGGCGGCGGGCGCGAAGTTCCCGGGCGGCATGTGGGAGCAGGTACTGACAGCGATCACGAAGATGGAAGAGCTGAGCGGCAAGCGCCTTGGCGATCCGCAGCGGCCGCTTCTGGTGAGCTGCCGGTCGGGCGCCAAGTTCTCGATGCCGGGCATGATGGACACTGTCCTCAACGTCGGCCTCAACGACGAGGTCGCCGCCGGCATGATCGAGCTCACCGGCTCGCCGCGCTTTGTCTACGACGCCTACCGCCGGCTGCTGCAGATGTTCGGCACGGTGGTGCTCAACCTGCCGCACGAGCCTTTCGAGGCGGCGCTGAAGGGCTACCGGCAAAAGCGCGGGGTCAGCAACGATGCCGATCTGCAGGCCAGCGATCTGCAGGCGCTGACCGGCGAGTTCAAGGCGATCATCCGCGCTGGCACCGGCCACGATATGCCGCAGGACCCGCGCGAGCAGCTGCGCCTGTGCACCGAGGCGGTGTTCCAGTCGTGGAACGGCAAGCGGGCGATCGACTACCGCAACGCCGCCGGCATTGCCCACGACCTGGGCACCGCGGTGTGCATCGTCCCCATGGTATTTGGCAACATGGGCCAGGACTCGGGCACCGGCGTGGCGACCACCCGCAACGTCTCGACCGGCGAGCGCGAGCTGGAGGGCGACTTCCTGGTCAACGCCCAGGGCGAGGACGTGGTCGCCGGCACCCGCCAGACCGAGCGCATCGCCGCGCTGCGCGACAAGTGGCCCACCCTGTACAGCCAGTTCTGCCAGATCTGCGAGCAGCTCGAGGCCCACTACCACGACGTTCAGGACATCGAGTTCACCGTCGAGCGCGGCACCCTGTGGATCCTGCAGACGCGCGACGCCAAGCGCACCGCCCAGGCCGCGGTGCGCATCGCCGTCGAGATGGCCGAGGCCGGCCAGATCACCAAAGAGCAGGCGCTGCTCCGCGTCACCCCGGCCCACGTCGAGTTCTTCCTCCACCCGCAGTTCGAGCCGACGGCGCGCAAGGCGGCGCAGGAGCGCGGCGACAAGCTGGCGGTGGGCCTGAACGTCTCGCCGGGGGCGGCGGTCGGGCAGCTGGTCTTTGACGCCGACACCGCCGAGTACTGGTCCAAGGTCGACAAGAAGCCGGTCATCCTCGCCCGCGCCGAGACCAAGCCCGACGACGTGCACGGCATCCTCGCCGCCAAGGGCGTGCTCACCAGCCACGGCGGCCGCACCAGCCACGCGGCGCTGGTGACGCGGCAGTTTGGCAAGCCGGCGGTGGTCGGCGCCAGCACGCTCGACATCGACGCCGAAAAGCGCCAGCTGAGCCTGGGCGAGCGCGTGCTGCGCGAGGGCGAGTTCGTGTCGATCGACGGGACGACCGGCGAGGTGTTCGCCGGCCAGCTGGCGACCTCGGTGCCCGACGTCGCCGATCCCTTCCTGTCCAAGCTGCTCGCCTGGGCCGATGAGCGGCGGCGCCTCGGGGTGTGGGCCAACGCCGACTACCCGCGCGACGCCAAGCGCGCCCGCGACTACGGCGCCGAGGGCATCGGCCTGTGCCGCACCGAGCACATGTTCTTCGAGCCCGATCGCCTGCTCAACATGCAGCGCATGATCATGGCCCGCACCGACGAAGAGCGCATCGAGCCGCTGGCGCAGCTGTTGCCGTTTCAGCGCGGCGATTTCGAAGGGCTGTTCCGCGCCATGGACGGCCTGCCGGTGACCATCCGCCTCATCGATCCGCCGCTGCATGAGTTTCTGCCCAACCACGATCAGCTGCTGCGCGACGTCACCGAGCTTGAGACCCGCCTGGAGATCGTCGATGGGGCGCTGGATGTCCGGCGCGAGACCCTCATCGCCAAGCAGAAGCTTTTGACGGCGGTCGATTTCCTCCGCGAAGAAAATCCCATGCTTGGTCTGCGCGGCGTGCGCCTGGGAATCCACCTGCCGGCGCTGGTCAAGATGCAGGTGCGCGCCATCTTCGAGGCGGCGTGCGCGTGCGTGAAAGAGGGCATCAAGGTAAAGCCCAAGATCATGATTCCGCTTGTCACCCACAGCAACGAGCTGCGCTTCGAGCGCCGCGAGCTGGAAGAGGAAGCCAAGCGGGTGATGAAGGCCTGCGGCATCGAGGTCCCGTATCAGTTTGGCACCATGATCGAGATCCCGCGCGCCGCCCTGACCGCCGATCAGATCGCCGAGTACGCGGAGTTTTTCTCGTTTGGCACCAACGACCTCACCCAGACCACCTACGGCATCTCGCGCGATGACGCCGAGTCCGGGTTCCTCATGGACTACCTGGAGAAGGGCATCCTGCTCAAAAACCCCTTCGCCACCATCGACGAGGCCGGCGTCGGCAAGCTGATGATCATGGCGGTGGAGCTCGGCCGCCAGGCCCGCCCCGGGCTGGAGGTAGGCATCTGCGGCGAGCACGGCGGCGATCCCGACACCATCGCCTTCTGCCACCGCATTGGCCTCGACTATGTCTCGTGCTCGCCGTACCGGGTGCCGATCGCTCGCCTGGCCGCCGCCCACGCGGCGCTCAATCACAAGCCGACCCACTAGCCGCTGCTGCCGCCCCCGCGGCGCGCTCACCCCAAAATCTCGCAGCTTCGCGCCTCTGCCGGCCTGGCCGCTCACGCCGGGTCGGCTGCGGCATTACCCGCTAGCCGACGGGCCGCCGGCTGTGGGAAGATGTCCGAGCTTCACTTTGCGCGGAGGATTGCGCGATGCAAAAAGCCCCGGAATTACTTGCAGTGGCTGCGCTGCTGGCCCTCTCGGCCTGCGGTGACAGCGCCAGCAGCAGTGCCCCACCCGATGGCGTGCCGATGAACCAGCCGCTCACGCCACCCCCCAATGCCAGCACCTGCCAGGGAGCGCCGTTCCCGATCATCCTGGCCCATGGGATGGCCGGCTTTGAGCGCATCGGACCCCTTAACTACTTCTTCAACGTCGCCGCCGATCTGCGCGGCCGCGGCGAGGTGATCTTCGAGAGCCAGGTCTCCCCCTACAACAGCTCCGAGGTCCGCGGCAGCGAGCTGGCGAAGTTTGTCGATGACACGTTGCGCACCACCGGCGCCTGCAAGGTCAACATCATCGCCCACTCGCAAGGCGGCCTCGATGCCCGCTACATGATCAGCAGCCTGCACTACGGCGATCGCGTGGGGGCGCTGGCCACCGTCGGCACGCCGCACCAGGGGACGCCGGTGGCCGACGTCGTGCTGGGGCTTGTCACGCCGTCCGGATTCACCGCCGCGGTGGTAAATGACATCCTGCTCGGGGTGCAGGGGCTGACCAGCAACGACACCGGCAATCCCAACGTCAAGGCGAACCTGGCGCAGCTCGCCACTGCCAGCATCAAGCAGTGGAACCTCGACAACCCCGACGATGCGCGCGTCAAGTACTACAGCGTCGCCGGGCGCAGCAGCCTGGCCAGCGCCGCCACCGAGTGCGCGGGCGGGGTGTGGCCAAACCCCAAGGGGGTGGATCTGCTAAACCCGCTGCTGTCGGTTCCGGCGACCGTGTTTCCGTTCTTCAGTCCAAACCCGCTGCAGCCGATTCCCAATGACGGGCTGGTGCCGGTCACCTCGGCGCGGTGGGGCGAGTTCCTGGGCTGCGTGCCCGCCGATCACTTCGATGAAGTCGGCCAGATCGCCGAGCTGATCGCCGACCCCCTGAGCGGCTTCGATCACCTGGCGCTGTATCGGCAGCTGGTGTCCGTGCTGCGCGGCGCCAAGCTCTGATCGCCCCGCGGTCCGGGGTAGTCCCAGGTGCGACCGGGTAGGGAGCGGCTCGGGAGACTGGTTTCCTGACGATTTCCCGCCGCAGCGATAAAAGAGCGATCGGGCGCGGAGATCGGCCCTGCTGATCCGCGCACCGTGACCTGAAACCGGGAAACCTGCTGGTCACCACGCGTCCCGGCGGCGCCGAGTTTGTGAAGATCCTCGACTTCGGCATCGCCAAGCTGCACGCCGATCAGAAGCAGACCGCGACCAACATGGTGCTCGGGACGCCGCTTTATATGGCGCCCGAGCAGTGGGAGGGCCGCGCCGACATGGACGGGCGCGTCGATATCTACGCGCTGGGGATGATCCTCTACGAGTGCCTGACCGGCACCTCTCCGTTTACGGCCAAGACGGCGCTGCAGCTGATGTATGCCCACTCCAACAAGCCGGTGCCCGATCCGGGGGCGCAGGTCGCGCTGCCCGAGCGGCTGCGCCGGCTGGTGCTCGACATGGTCAAGAAGCTCCCCGAGGAGCGGCCGCCGTCGATGGGCGCGATCGAGACCGAGCTCAATCAGATCCTCGCCGAGCTGGGCGGCAGCCCGCGCGATGGCGCGCCGGGCAGCTCGGCCGCCGCGCTGAGTCCGGTCGCTGCCGGGCCGCCGCGGCCGGTCGCGACCACCGGGGACCCCATCCTGTCGTTTACCGCCGAGCCTTCCACCACCGGCACCGGGCTGCTGGCGGGCACCGGGCCGCAAGCCGGGGCTGGTTCGCCGGGCGGAGCGGCGCCACCGACCGCGAGCCGGAGGGAGGGACCGGAGCCGGCGCCGCTGGCGAGCAGCAGCCCGCCGCCGAGGCGAGCGCGCCGGCTGCTGCCTGGGCTGCTCGGCGGCGGGGTGCTGCTCTCGCTCGCCGCCGTGGCCGTGGTCGGGCTGACCTGGCAGCGCGGTCGGGTCGAGCGAGGGCGCAAGGTGGAGCTGCCAGCGGCGCGGCCGGCTCCCACCGCGCCCGCTCCCAGCGGGGCGGCGAGCCGGCTCGTCGAGTTCGGTCCCGATCGGTTTTTCATCGGACGCGCCGGACAGGCCGCTGCTGCCGACGGTCCGGCTTACGCGGCCACGGTCGCCAAGTTCGCCATCGAGGCCTACGAAGTAAGCGCCGCCCAGCTGGCCGAGTATGCGCGGGCGACGCATCAGGCCGAGCTGGAAGAGGCGGCCGGCAGTGGCGGCAGTCTTCCCGCGGTCCGCCTGACCCGCGCTCAGGCCCAGCGCTACTGCGCCTGGCGCCACCGCGGCGGTCGCCTCCCTACCGAGATCGAGTGGGAGTACGCGGCGCGCGAGGGCCGCAGCGACCGCCTGTACCCGTGGGCCGACGGCGGCGCCGAGCTCTCGCCGGCGGCGCTCAGCGCGCGCGCCAACGTCGGCAGCGCGCGGCCGCAGCTGGCGCCGGTGGACGGCCACCCGAGGGGCCAGACGCCGCGCGGCCTGTTCAACCTGCTCGGCAACGCCGCCGAGTGGACGCTCAGCGACTCCGCCCCGTATCCCACCAGCCGCGCCCCGGTGCCGCGCGGCCTGGCCGTCGTGCGCGGCGGCAGCGCGGTCACCTCGGCGGCGGGGCTCCTGGTCACCAGCCGGCAGTTCGTGCCGCCCGACGCCACCGACTCATTTGTCGGCTTCCGCTGCGCCGTGACCTTGAAGTAGCTGGCTCTTGGCGCCGCCCGTGCTCTGCGCGCCGGCGGCAATTTCAGCGGCGCCGCGAGCTCCACGCCCGCGGTCAGCGCGGCGGCGCCGCGAGCTCCACGCCCGCGGTCAGCGCGGCGGCGCCGCAAGCTCCACGCCCACAGTCACCTCGACACCGCCACGAGCTCCGCGCCCGCGGTCGCCGTGGCACCGCCCGCGTTGTTCGCCCACGCGAAGGTGCGCCCCTCCTTGGCGCCGGACCGCGCGGCCCGCGCAAGCGGACTCTTTAAGGGCGGTTTTGTGATATGCCGGGCCCATGGTCGCAATGGCTCGCCTGGCGATTTCCTCAACGCGGATGACCCTGAGTGCGGCGCTGCTCTTGGTGGCGGCGTGCAGCTCCGGCGGTGCGCGCAGCGGCGGCCCGCGGCGCGACGCCGGCGGCGATCTGGCGGCGCCGGCCGAGCTCGACCTGGCGGGGCCGGCGGATCTGGCCGCCGCCGATCTGCGCGGCGCCGATCTGCGCGGCGTCGACCTGGCGCGTCCTGCCGATCTGGCGGCGCCGCCGCTCGACCTGGCCGGCAAGTCGCCGTGCAAGCGCGGCGTCGGCTGGACGGCGTTCCGCTTCCGCTACGCGGGGAGCACCGCGGCGAGCGTGGACACCATCGGCCTGCCCGACCGCAGCAACTTCCAGGCGGTGCCGGCCTTTTCCACCTCGTTTGACGACGCCCTGCACGGCGGCGGCATCAACATCGGCAGCGGCAACTGGATCCTCATCCGGTTCAGCCTCGAGGGCCTCACCCGCATCGACAGCGCCACCCTGTCCATCTACGGCCGCAGCTACAGCACCGGGGCGAGCGGCAGCTTCCGCGCCTGGTCGCCGATCCACGGCGACATCAGCTCACCGACCAACTCGGTGAGCAACGCCTGGCCCTACGACTGGACCTCGGTGGACTACACCGGCAATGTGGTCGTCGGCGATGACAAGGGACTCACCGGCATCCGCCTCTACGCCGGCCCGAGCTCGAGCAACCTGATCATCAACACCGTCGAGCTGTGCATCGACGGCAGCTGACCGCCGGCGCCTTGCGGCCGCCGTCGCCCGCGCGTCAGCCGGTGGCCGCCGCCTCGCCCCGAAGCTCGTACACGAGCAGCTCCCCGAGGAAGTCGTGCTCGTCGGTGCCAATGATCCGCATGCCGATCTTTTCGAGCACCCGCCGGCTCGTCTTGTTGAGCGTGAAGGTCACCGCCTGCACCGCCTGGACGCCCGGCTGCGCCAGGGCCCACTGCACCGCCGCCTGGGTGGCCTCGGTGGCCAGGCCCAGCCGCTGGTACTGCGCGTCGATGCCGTAGCCGACCTCGGCGATCCCGGCGGGCAGGCCGCGGCCGTGCGGTCCACCGGCAGGGTAGCCGTGGAAGATCACGCTGCCGACGACTCGGCGGTCGCCGTACCCGTCGCTCGGCAGGACCACCAGGCGGTCCCCCCACAGGCGGCGCGCCGGGTCGGCGCGGATCGCCTCGATCGACGCCGAGAAGGCCTGCTCCATGAGCTGCTTGCCCGGCCACACCGCGGGGAAGCGCGCTCCGACCAGCGCCTCGGAAGAGCGGCGATCGCCGGCCATCACCGCCTCGAAGATCGGCAGTGTGATCGGGACAAGCTCCAGGCGCGCGGTGCGCAGCACGGTAGTCATGGCGCTCCTTCAGATTACGAGATCTCCAGTCGCGCTTCTAGAAACAGCGGCGGACTCGCAGCGCGAGCGCAACCTGGCCGCCGCAGCTTACCCGAGCTTGGGTGGCGACCGCTGCGGTTTACCAGCCATCTCGCCTGGGCGAGGGGAGCGGCCGCCGCTCTTGAATGTTCTTCCTCGCCAAACGGCGCTGAGTATACTGCCGCCATGCACACCGCCCCAGCTCTCCCTACAGTGTCGCCTGCGCTGCAGGCAGGAAGGTTTCCTCGTCGGAAGGTTGCAGGACTCGGCGCGGGCTCGCGCGCTCGGGCTGCGGCCTTGACCGGCCTTGTCGGGACGATCTTCTGGGGGAGTGCGGGCTGCGGCCTGCCCGCCGAGGTGGACGGTCAGGCGGCAGGGGCGCTCAGCCCGGCGGCGCCGGTCCGCACGCCGCAGAGCTGCGCCGCCCCGGGCAAGCAGGTGCCCACACCGCTCAACATCGTCGGCGGCGATATGGTGATGGTCGAGCCCCCGTGCAGCAGCGGGGTCGGCTCGGCGCTGCCGCTTGGGACCAATGGCCGCCACATCCTGTTTGCCAACTTCGAGGGCGTCGACATGCAGCCTGGCGGCACGCCGGGCAACTCCTTCGAGAACGTCGGCCTGCGCGCCATGGATCTGGCGTCCAAGGGCGTCATCGCCCTGCCGCCCTACGACCCCGACAACCCCAAGCGCCTGAACAACATCCTGGCGATCCAGAAGCAGGTCGCCAAGTGGTACGCCGACATGAACGTCGACGTGGTGATCAGCCGGCCGCTCAGCGGCGACTACCTGATGTCGGTCGTCGGCGGCCGCCAGAGCGACATCGTGCAGAAGGACGGCGTGGTGGGCATCTCGCCGCTCGACTGCAGCAACCGCACCGAGGCGAACCTCAACTACGCCTTCTCCGGCTCGCTCAGCGAGAACCCCGAGCAGGTCGCGGTCACCATCGCCCACGAGGCCGGTCACGCCTACGGCCTGGTCCACACCGACAACTCCAAGGACATCATGTTCCCCAGCGTGTCGACGGTGGACGGGTTCCTCGACGGCGATGTCGTCGACACCCCGGCGTGCGCGGGCGGCTTCCACCAGGACAGCAAGCAGGTGCTGATCGAGAACCTCGGGCGGCGCCAGAGCCCGCCCCCCGGCGGTGACGCCCCGACGGTGGCGCTGCTGGCCCCGCAGGACGGCGCGAGCCTGGGCAAGGACGTCACGATCGTCGTCAAGGCCGACGCCCACCTCGGGCTCGATCACATTACCTTGAGCGTGAGCCGGATCGAGGGCGGCAAGGCGCGCGGCGCCCACCCAGTGGCCGAGCTGCGGCCGCCGCAGTCTTCGGCGCAGATCCTCATCTCCAGCGCCGGCAGCTACACGGTGATGGCGACCGCCTATGACCGGGCAGGCAACCTGGCAGTCACCCAGGCGCAGTTTACTGTCGCCACCCCCACCTGCAGCGTGCCCAACGACTGCGCCCCCGGGCAGCGCTGCGACAGCAACACCTGCATCACCCCGCCGCTGCCGACGATGCCCCCGGCCGGGATGATGCAGGCCGACCTGCTGCGCCCCTACGGCACCGCCTGCGAGGAGACCCGCGAGTGCCAGGGCGGCGTCTGCGCGCTTACCCCGGTCGGCCAGATCTGCACCCACTACTGCACCCCCGACTACCTGTGCGCCGGCGGCCTGTCGTGCGTCGATGGGATCTGCCTGCCGCCGATCTACCCGCAGAGCAAGCCCAAGGTCGGTCAGCTCGGCGGCAAGTGCACCCGCAACCAGGACTGCCTGAGCGGCGCCTGCAGCCCGGCGACCGACGACAGCGCGCCGCGCTACTGCACCAAGGAGTGCGACCCGGCGCTCGCCTGGTCGTGCCCCGCCAACATGGACTGCCAGCTGTCCGATGGCGCCGGCGGCATGAAGAACCGCTGCCTGGCCAAGCCGAGCGGGCTGTCGGCGCCGGCGCAGGGCTGCTCGCTGGCCGACTCGCGCGAGGCGGGGGCGGCCGGCGGCGGGGTGTCGCTGCTGCTGCTGTGCGGGCTGTGGCTGCTCGGGCGGCGCCGGCGGGTCGATCCAGCCCTGTAGGCCCGGCCCTGTAGGCCCGACTCCGGGGAGGCTCGCCTCGCAGGCCTGCCCCGGCAGAGCCGGGCGGGGAGCTCGCCGACCCCGCCGCGCGGGGTCATAATGTAGTGGAATCGCCCGCTCAGTGGTTGCAAAGCCATGGCGGGCTCACGCATCCTGCGAGGATGAATATGAACCGATTCGCGATCCTCCTTACCGCGGCAGCGCTCTCTCTGGGGGCTGCCTGTGCCCACGCCTCGCCGACGGCCCAGCCGGGCAAGTACCCGGGCCGCCCGGCCCCGGCCCCGGCCCCGCGGCCGGCTTCGAGCGCCCGCGAGCCGGTGACCGTCGCTCGCAGTGCCCCCGCGATCGTCGCCCTGCTCAAGCAGGCGCGCGCCGAGGGCAGCGGCACCGACGCCCCCGAAAACCCCAGCAACCCCTCGGTCGATGAGACAGTGACCCAGGTGCAGCTCGGCGGCCAGTGCGGCTTCGCCGGCTGCAGCTCCTCCACCCTGGTCGCCTTTACCTACCGGACCCGCGGCGCGAACACCACCACCCGCACGGTGCTCGCCCTGGTTAGCTGTGACTCGGTGGGCAAGAACCCCTGTACCGCAGTGCCGGCCGAGGTGCGCGCCACCGCGTCGCCGAATCCGACGCAGTAGCCGCCCACGGTTCGGCCGCCTGCCGCATGCCACAAGACCCCTCCAACGCCTCGGCCAGCGCTGCGCCGAGCGGCAAGACCAGAGCGCGGGGCGCGGCGCCGGCGACGGTCGAGCTGTGCTGCGCCCTGGAGCCGCTGCCCACCGCTTTCGCCGCCTCGCTGTTCCTCGGCGGGGCGCCGGGGCCGTGGCGGCGCGAGGCGCTGCAGCTCCTGGAGCAGGCGGGCTTTGATGGGGTCGTGCTCTGCCCCGAGCCGCGCGCCAGCCTCGGCGGCGCGAGCCCGGAGCCGCCCCCTGACCCGCTGCGCCTTGGCCAGTGGCAGGAAGAGGCGCTGCGCCACAGCGACGCCCTCCTATTGTGGCTGGGCGATGGCGGGGCGCAGGAGCCGCAGGTCGGCGAGCTGTGGGGGCAGTGGCAGCGCAGCGCCCGGGTCAGCGTCGGCGCGCCGCGAGCGGCGGACGGTCCTCTTCTGCGCTCGGTCGGCCGGCTGCGCATCCCGCTGCACCCGAGCCTCGCCGAGACCGTGGCGCACGGCCTGAGCCTCTTGTGTCCCGGGGCCCTGCGCCGCGGCGGCGAGCGCGCGGTGCCGCTTCTGCTCTGGCGCAGCCCGAGCTTCCAGAGCTGGTATAAGGCCCTGCGCAGCGCCGGCCATCGCCTGGACGACGCCCACCTTGAGTGGAGCTACCGCTCGCGCGCCGCTGGTCGGCCGCCGCTCCTGTGGGCGATGCGGCCGCGGGTCTTTCTGCCGAGCGAGCACCGCCACAAGTCGGGCGAGGTCGTGGTCGGCCGCAGCGACATCAGCGCCACCGTGCTGTACTACCGCCAGGGGCCGCCGGGCCGCGGCGAGACCCTGGTGGCGCTGGTGCGCGAGTTCCGCTCGGCGGTGCGCAACCGGACCGGCTACGGCTACATGCTGCCGGGCGGCTCGACGGCGCAGGCGACCGAGCGCGAGCAGGACGCGCGCGCCACCGCCCTCAAGGAGGTCGCCGAGGAGACCGGGCTGCGCCTGGAGCCGGCGCAGCTGCAGGCGGTCGCCGCCGGCGGGCGGCAGCTGGCCACCTCGCTGTCGTGCCACCACGCCCACCTGTTTCGCGCCGAGCTCACGGGCGCTCAGCTGCAGCAGCTGCAGGCCACCGCGGAGGCCGGACGACCGCTCGGCGCCAACCCCAACGAGCGCTGCTTTGTCACCCTGCGCACCGTGCGCGAGCTGCAGAGCGACCCCGACTTCGACTGGAGTCAGCTCGGCATGCTGCTGCACGCCCTGCGCGACCTGACCTGATTAGCCGGCCTGGCCTGCCGCCCGCGCCGCGGGTAAAAGACCGCGGCGAGCAAAAAAAAGCCCCGCCGCAGCAGGGCCGTGGCAGGGCTTTTCGGGTGGGCCGGGTGGCTACTTCACAGCCACTCCGCGGCGCTTCATCTCCCGACGGCGACGCTTCCGCGCTTCGCGCATCTTGCGCTTGCGCTTCACGCTGGGCTTCTCATAGAAGCGGCGGCGTTTGACCTCTTGCAGGATGCCCTCTTTGGACATCTTCTGCTTAAGGATTTTCATCGCTTTTTCCAAGTTGTCGCGAACTTCAACTTCAAGCGGTTTTCCGATCAAACTACGCACCTCCTTTCCACCCAGATTTCATTTACGAGAGCGGGTACGGCAGCGCACTAGCTAGCCAGCATTGGTCGACGATGTCAACCAAAGAGATCAGGCCGTTTTGCGCGCCGCGCCGCTCAACTCCTTGATCGGCTCCGTCCGGCTCCTAGCCCGGCACATTCGAGCAGGTGGCGGCCTTGAGCACCGCCAGGTCGTTGCCGCTCTTGCACTGGCCGCCCAGGCGCGCGCCCTTGCCGTCGTCGCCGACCCGCAGGTAGATGTCGCGCGGGCCGCGCGCCGGGTTTACCCAGTCGCAGCTTATCCCCTGGCAGGCCCCGGGCAAGAGCGAGGTGGCGGTCTGCGTGGTGCAGATAAGGCGGCCGCCGGACTCGGGGTTGCCGTCGTAGAAGCTGGCATAGAGCGGCACCGGGGTGCCGCCGGCGCCGCGGTTACAGACCTCGCCGTGCAGGCGCCAGATCTTGGCGCAGTCGGTGGCGTCGACACTCGGGGCGGGGCGGCCGGTCGGGTCGGGGAGGTTGCCGGTGCCGGCGGGGCCGCTCTGGACATTCTGGCGGTAGTTGTTCCACGACAGCCAGTTGTTCGCCTCGACGGTGGGCACGGTCAGATCGTCGTTTATGTTGGTGATGTGGTAGCTGTGCTGGTTCCACAGCGGCCGCGACGGCAGCCAGCGGTTGGCCGGGTCGCGCAGGACGAAGATCCCCTGGGTGTTGCCGGTCCAGCGGGTGCCGGTGTCATCATCGGCGCTGACCCCCGAGCAGGCGCCAAAGTTGTCGCTGGTGACGATGATGTCGGCGTGGCCGTCGTTGTCGACGTCGGCGATCACCGGCAGCTCGAGGCAGGTGTTGCTGCTCACCGGGTAGGCGAACACGGTGTTGCCGTCGCGGCCGTTGTACACGCGGAGGAAGCACTCGTCGCGGTACACGACCTCGGCGATGCCGTCCCCGTTGAAGTCGAACACCGACGAGCCGGTGCCGCCCGAGGACATGTCGTGGGTCTTTTTCGCCCACAGCACCCCGGGCTCGGCGCTCTTGCAGTCGGCCGGCTTGGGCGTGGCGGCGCACTTTAAGGCATAGGTGTAGTAGTAGCTCGCCGAGGCGAGGCCGAAGTCGGGGACCTTGTCGCCGTCGAAGTCGGCGATCACCGCCGGGCCGCCCCAGCCGCCTTCAGAGACCCGGTAGGGGCCAAAGATCGTCTTTTTCGCCGCGTAGTCATAGATGCTGACGATCTGGCTGCCGCTCTGCGACTGCACGAGCAGAAGATCCGGCAGGGTGTCCATGTTGAAGTCGGCGACCTGGGCGTAAAACGGCTTCTCGGCCAGCGCCGGCGGGGTCTTGTCGGCGCCGGTGACGCCGTCGTAGATGTGGTCGCTGGAGATCACCTCCGGCCGGCCGTCGCCGTCCAGATCGGCGGCGATCGGCAGCGAGCCCCAGTACGCGGTCTTGTTCGGCTTGGTCCACAGGACCTCGATGTGCGGCGTCGGGGTGGCCAGGTAGCGCGAGACCTGGGCGCCGATGATGATCTCGGGCGGGGCGACGCCGTCGACATCGGCGATGGCGGGGGCGCTCCAGTTCTGCTGGCCGTAGGGGTTCTGCTCCTGCGCCGCGGCTGGCGCGGTGGCCAGGAGCTTGCCGTTGTGGTCGAGCACCAGCACCCGGTTGGCCTGGTCGGCGGCGACCACCTCGGGATAGCCGTCGCCGTCCAGATCTGCCACCGCCACGCTGCCCTGGCCGCCGGAGAGCAGCTGCAGCGTCTGGTTCTGCCACAGCACGGTGCAGGTATCGGTGCGCATGGCGATGATCGAGTTGGGGTAGCCGATGGTGATCGCCTCGGGGCGGCCGTCACGGTCGAGGTCGGCGACCACCGGGATCGACAGCGACTCGGTGCCGTCGAGGTGACAGCTGACCGCGGGCGGCTTGAACTCCTCGGGGGTGAACACCTGGCCCTTACAGTTCGGATCGTAGGGCGGCAGCTTCTTGCAGGCGTCAAAGGGGATGCACGCCCCCAGGTAGCAGCGGGTGTCGCTCTGGCAGGTGTTGTCGTCGGTGCAGCTGCCCTGATCGGGGAAGCAGATCTCCTGCACGCAGCGGTAGCCGCTGCGGCACGGGCGATCGGCGGCGCAGGCGCGCCCGCGGCAGCCGGCGGCGTTCTCGGCGACCATGGTCATCGGATTGCCGTCGCCCCCCGGCCCGCTGCCGTCGTCCTCGTCTCCCGAGCGCAGCGCCGTGCAGCCGCTGCCCACAAGCAGGGCCACCGCCAGGGCACCCACCACCCCGGTCGCCGCGCCCGGCCGCCAGCTCGCGCCGGCAGGAGCAGCCGGACGGCCCCAGAGACGCCGGAGCCAAAAATGATCCCCGAGACCCCAGAGGCCCCAGAGACCAACAATCAGATGGGAGTCGCGCTTCATGGCACACCTCGCACAGTCTGCGTGACCCTACCACAGCGGGCTGTCGGAAAATGGGCAGGCCGGCGCCGGCCCGCGGGCCTGTAACCCGGGCGAAGGTGGTAAGATGACATCGGGATCCCATGTCATCGCCCCCATCGGCGCCACCTCAACGTACGCAATGTGCCCGCTGCGGGCGGTACTACCCGGCCGGCAGCGAGCATGTGTGCGATATCACAGAGCGCGACCCCGCCCCCACCGCGGTGACGCCGCCGCTTTCGGGGGTGCCGACCGAGACGGTAAACCTCGGGCTGGCTCCGACCCTGTCCAGCCCGCCCGGCGGCGAGACCCCGCCCGGCGCTGACCTGGAGCGGGCGCCCACGCTCGCCACCTCGCCGGCGGCAGCGTCGAGCGCCGAGCTGTCCAACAGCGGCCTCAACCCGGTGTTCAACCCGCAGGACGCGCTCATCGGCACCGTCATCAACGAGCGCTTCAAGGTCCTGCGCCGCATCGGCAAGGGCGGCATGGGCGCCGTCTACAAGGCCCGGCACCTGGGCCTTGACACCAACGTCGCCATCAAGGTCCTTCTCCACCAGCGCAGCCACGACGATCAAGAGCGCTTCATCCAGGAGGCCAAGCTCGCCTCCAAGGTCCGCCACCCCAACACCGTCTACATCAGCGACTTTGGCTTCCTGCCCGACGGCCGCCTGTACCTGGTGATGGAGCTCCTGGCCGGGCGCATCCTCAGCAGCGAGATCAGCAAGGGCCCGCTGGAGCTTACCCGGGCGCTGAATATCTCGATCCAGATCGCCCGCGGCCTGCAGGCGGTGCACGACAAGGGCATCGTCCACCGCGACATGAAGCCGGAGAACGTGTTCCTGCTGACCCAGGACGGGACCCAGGACTTCGTCAAGATCGTCGACTTCGGCATCGCCAAGGCGACCACCGCCGCCAGCCTGACCGAGGATGCCAGCAGTCCCCTTAACCTCAGCGAGCTGGAAAAGGCCCTGCTCGCCGAGGAGACGGCCAAGAGCGGCACCTGGGCCAAGACCGAGACCCGCGCCGGCCAGACCATCGGCACTCCGCCCTATATGTCGCCCGAGCAGGTCCAGTCGCTGCCGGTCGACTTCCGCACCGACCAGTACGCGCTCGGCTGCATGCTCTACGAGATGATAAGCGGCGAGCTGCCGTTTATCGCCAAGTCGTCGGTGGCGCTCATGATGAAGCACCTCACGGTGCCGCCGCCCAAGCTGCGCGACCGCTTCCCCAAGCTGCAGGTCTCCGAGTCGCTCGACGCGCTGGTGCAGCGGCTGCTCAGCAAGGAGCAGCGCGACCGCTTCCCGACGATGCGCGACGTCGAGACGGCGCTGCACCAGGAGCTCGATCGGCTGCTCGTGCAGCGCGGCGAGAAGGTCATGCTCACCAGCGAGGTCGCCCGCCGCCTGACCGTGGAGGTGCAGCGCAGTCGGCTGGTCATCGCCGGGCGCCGGGTGCCGCTGTGGGCGATGGTGCCGCTATTGTCGCTGCTGGTGCTCGGCGGCGTGCTCGCCGGGGTGCGCCTGCTGCGGCCGCGGCCGCCGGCGCCGCGCGAGCGGCTCGCCCCCGCCGAGCTCCTGGCGCTGCGCGGCCAGGCGCTGGAGGTCCTGCGCGAGAGCCTGCGCGGCACCGACGCCGAGCTCAAGCTCGACGCCCTGGAGGCGCTCGGGCAGACGCGCGACCTGGGCCTGCGCGGGCAGCTGGAGGCCGCCCTGGCCGAGCCGACCCCCGTGTTGCAGGCGCAGGCGGCCGAGGCGCTGGGGCAGCTCGGCGATCGGGCGGCGACGGCCAGCCTCAGCGCCCTTTTGGACAAGAGCAAGGACGCGATGGTGCTGGTCGCCGCCGCCGCCGCGCTGCAGATCCTCGGCGACGAGCGGGGCCTGGGGGCCCTGGGCCAGCTCTTGCGTGAGCCCGACCCCGACGGCCAGTTCCGCGCCGCCCTCGCCCTGGCCGAGGCCGGCAACCAGGAGGCGCAGGCCAAGCTGCTCGCCTACCTTGGGCGCGGCGGCGTCACCGAGCCGCGGCGGCTGCGGGTGCTGGCGACGCTGGCGCGCGGCGGCGAGCCGACTGCGCTTCCGACCCTGCAGCGCCTGATGACCACGCCCGGCCCGCTGGAGCTGCGCCTCGGGGCGGCGAGCAAGCTCGCCCAGCTCGGCGAGGACTCGGGCCGCCTGTTTCTGCGCGAGCAGTCCCACAAGCCCGGCCCGAGCCAGCTGCTCGCGGCGCGGCTGCTCGCCGCCCCCGAAGAGACCGAGGCGGTCGAGCTCTTGCGGCGGGTCTTCGCCGATCCTCGCAGCGTCCCCACCACGCGCCTGCTGGCGACCGAGGGGCTGGGCAGCGGCGGCGACTCGCTGGACGCTCGCGGGCTCGCCGGGCAGCTGCGCAAAGACCAGCTGCCGGTGCTGCGCCAGGCGGCGGCGATCGCCGTGCTGCAGATCGCCGGGCGTGACCCCAACACCCTGTCGGCGCAGAACCTGGCGTGGGCGCGCGGGGCGCTGTCCGACCGCGACTGGATGGTGCGTGAGGCGGCGGCGGCGGCGCTCGGCAGCAACGACGCGCCGGCGGCGGTCGAGCTGCTCACCGGCGCCATGCGCGACCTTAGCTCGCGGGTCCGCCAGGCGGCGGCGCACTCGCTGGGCCAGCAGAAGACGCGGGCGGCGCGCGACCTCCTGCTCGCCGCGCTCGGCGACAGCGACTCGGCGGTGCGGGTCGAGGCGCTGCGCTCGCTCGGGCGGGTGGCGGCGGCGCTTGCGCAGCGCGGCGACTCGAGCCTGGCGGCGCTGCAGGGCACCCTGGGCTCGGTGCTGGCGAGCCGGCCGCCGCTGGAGCAGGCGCTGGCGGTGGGGATCCTGCTGCGCCTTGGCGATCGCGAGCAGCTGGGCCGCCTGCGCACCCTGCTAAAAGATCCCGACCCGGCGGTGCGGCGCGCCGCCATCGAGCAGCTTGCGGCCCAGGTGCCCGAGCAGGCCGAGCTGCTGGTCCAGCTGCTCACCGACTCCGATCATGCGGTGCGCTTTGCCGCCGCGCGCAAGCTGGCGGTGCGCGGCGACAAGCGCGCCATCCCGGCGCTCACCGAGGCGCTGACCCGCGGCGGCGTCGACGGGCTGGTCGCCTACGTGCTGCTCAACAAGCTGGGCGAGAAGGTCGTGCCGCCAGCTGACTTTGACACCTCGTTCGCCGCCGCGACGCTGCCGGCGCGCCTGGAGGTGGTCGACACCCTGGGCGAGCTGCCCGCGGATCTGGTGCTGCCGCTACTGCGTCGGGCCAGCCGCGACTCCGAGGCCGCGGTGCGGCGCAAGGTCGCCGAGCTCGCCGCCGCCCTGCGCGGGCCCGATGGGGCGCCGGTCGGGCTGCCGCTGCTGCGGCTTCTGCTCAGCGATCGCGACCTCGGGGTGCGCGCCCGGGTCGAGGCGCTGCTGAGCCGCCTGCTAAGCGCCCCGCCCGAAAAGGAGAAGACCCCCGAGGCCCCGCCGCCGCCCGCCGCCAGCAGTCCCCCCGCGCCGTCCCCCGCAGACGGCGGCAGCGAGTCGCCGCCGCCGCCCGCCGATGCCGCCGCCAGCGCCAGCAGCGAGGGTGAGCCCGCCGCCGGCCGCGGCCACCTGATCGTCGAGACGCCGCCCGGCGTGCACTTCCAGATCGACAAGGGGCCCTACCAGACCGCGACCAAAGCGGCGCTGCCGCTGGCCGCCGGCCGCCACCTGATCACCGCGATCAGCGGCGTCCAGGAGGTCCAGATAAAGCCCGGCGCGACGGTGACCATCCGGCTTGAAGCCTCCCAGGCCGAGCAGCTGTTCCGCGACGGCCGCGACAACTTCAACAAGCCCGACTACGCCAAGGCCAAGCGCCAGCTGGAGAAGGCCAGCGCCCTGTGCGCCCGCGACCACAAGCACGGCCAGGCCTGCGCCGGCCTGACCCTTGAGGCCTCGTTCCTGCTCGGTAAGATCTACGAAGACCAGAACGACCTGCCGCAGGCGATGTCGGCGTTCCAGCGCGTCACCGACCGCGAGGCCAACGTCCGCGGCATGAACGAGCAGAAGGCCTACGCCCAGGCCGCGATCGCCCGCCTCCGACCCAAGCTCGGCCAGGTCGTGGTCACCCAGAAGGGCAAGCGCGGCTGCCAGGAGGAGGTCAACTGGGTCCACCCCGGCACCACCTTCGTCCGCCTCAACGGCAGCCTGCAGTCGGTCACCGTCAAGGCCGGCAGCGTCGTCAACGTCGGCAGCTGCAACTAGCCAGCCGCCCGTCTCGCTCCCCGCGGCGCCACTTCACGCCGGCGCCTGCCCCCCACCGCCGGCTACCGCGCCCTCCTGCTCGCGCTGCGCGTACCAGCTCTGCTTGGCCGCCAGCCAGTCGAGGATGAGCTGCTTGGCCTGGGCCAGGGTGATCTCGATTCGAGCCGGTGGGCCACGGTCGATTTCGTCTTGCGCGTTGTAGCGCAGCTCTTCGAGGATTACGCGGCCATCGGGGTACAGCTGTGCATCAATATGATTATTATATAAGTCGGTTATCGTCGCACCCGCTTCAGCCTTGGCGATCTCCCCGAGATAGAGGTCTTCCTGGCCGCGCATATCCATGAGGAAGCCAGCAAGCAGCCAGCTCTTAGGCGGTGCCTCATCGTCGAAGACAGGGTCCGGGATGCCGCATACAGCTTCAATGTGAAATTTCACGGACCCTTGCCTTTCAGGAAGATCGGATACGCGGTGCCGATGACGCCACCCTTCAATAACTGCATCTCCACTGTGACCCCTGATGATGTAGTTGCACGGAACCATCCAGGAGGTTTGCCTGCGACCGGCTCTCTGTTAGCGTAGGCTTCTAATATCACTTTTTCTACCTCTGCCTGGGTCCAGTGGGCGGGGAAGAACGAGGAGCGGGCGGTCTTCTTGACGCCCTGGATAACAACATTGGCTTCATAGACCCCATGAGAGTCCAGCGGGGAGCGGGTGGGCTCTAATACGTAGGTGCCCTGGGCGGCGTCGCCGGTGGGCTCGTAGTGCCAGCCGGTGCTCTTGCCCTTGTGAACATCGCCAGCATAGAGGTGAGTTCGGGCGCCGGGTGTCAGCGAAGGGGCCATCCGGGGCGGCAAGACATGCTCTGCCGCGGCGGCTGCGGGGGCGCCGCTGCCCGCCTTGGCTGCGGGCGGGTGGGGCTCCGCCGCCTCGCTGAGGCCCAAGGGGGGGCGGGCGCGCAGGGGGCCGCGGCTGCGCAGGGCGCCGAGCAGGCTGAGCGTGGTGAGGGCCTGCTCCTGGGCGGAGGCGTCGTCCGTGCAGTAGATGGAGTGCAGTAGCTCGTCTGCGATCACCCCGGCGGGACCGCCGAGTTCATCGTGCGCGACCATCGCGGCGGTGCCGGCGTCGCCGCTGTGAAGGACGCTGAACTTCCCCTCGCAGAGGTTACGGCGGTGCTGCGCGAGGCTTTGTTGGTCCTCGCGGCGCAGGCGCCTATCCTCATCGACCAGGTCCCAGACCGCCTTGCGCAGGCGCGCGGTCAGGGGGATCTCGACCACCTTGGAGCCGTCAGAAAGGCGCAGCGAGGCGCCGAGCTCCCACAGGTGGGCGCCGACGGGGACGCGCTTGCCGCTCGGCAGGACGATCTGCGAAGGATCGTCCGCGGCCGGGGTGCCGATGCAGAACCAGCGGGTGGCGGCTCGCTCCGGGGTCGGGTCGGTATAGACGCAGCCGTCGCTGCCGAGGACCGGATCAATGGCGCCGAGCAGCTTCCAGATGAACGCCGGCGTGGTCGGCGGCTCGGCGGCCTTGCGCTCGGCCCAGGGGTTGTGGTGGCGCTTGCCCCAGGAGACCTGCAGCCGCGCGACGGCGACAAAGCCTGGGTGACTGCCTGACAGTTGCAGGCCGGCAGCCAGCCCGCCGCCATACCCGCTGGCGGTCAGGCCGAGAAATCCGAGCAGCAGGCTGCCCTGGGCAGACATCAGGGGATCGAGGGAGAAGCGATAAAGCGCTTCTGCGGTCAGGCGCAGCTCGGGGCGGGGGGCCGCGGGGCTAGGCCGCCCGAGCCACAGGCTGGCCGCCGCGCCGAGCTCGAAGGCGAGCAGCCGTGGCCGCGGCTCCCCCCGCTGGGCCAGGATAAAGCCCGCGCCGCCGTCCAGGTCGACGGGGCCAACGGACCGGCCGGCGACCGCGCGCAGCGTGCCCAGCGAGAAGCCGGGAGGCGCCTGGGTGCCAAATGGCTCGGCGACCAGCTCATGCTGGTAGCTCAGCGCCAGGCGCAGCGGGGACGCGGCCAGCGGACCCACCGGCAGCGGCAGCAGGCGCACCCGGGCAAACAGCGAGACCGGCGCGGCGCTGAAGCGGGGGTTACCGTCCGAATCGCTCGCGAGCTGACCCGCGAGGGCCGCCCCGCCCTCGGCCACCTCGCCCAGGCTCAGCGACAGCCGCAAGGCTCCCTGCGCAGCGAGCTGGGAGCCGCCGAGGTCGCGCAGCAGCGCGGCCCTGGTAGCCAGATGGAGACCGATTTGGTCGAACTGGGAGCACTCGACGAGAAATCCGCAGCCTGCCCCTTGCGCTGACCCGAGCGGCACCTGGGCTCGCGCGGTCTGCGCCTGGGTGAGCCCGAGCAGAACAAACAGTCCCAAGGCCCGCGCGCGCCCCGGCAGCCCGCCGTCCAATAGGCCACAGTCCCGGCGTGGCCAGCGGGCTCGCGCGCGCTGAGCAGGGAGGCGGACTGCGGAAGTCCCCCGAGGCCCAGCGAGCTCAGGAGGGCAGCGGCACGGGCGCCGCTCGTGAAGGCGCATGGTAGGGCCTATATCACACCTTCCTGCTACAGAAGCCGAGAACAGCAGAACATCTGTATGATCCTCTTTGCACACTCCGGAAGGAGCATGCGCAGTGCAGGGCGCAGCGCGCGGAGAGCAGAGCGCGGGCGCGCGCAGTGCAGGGCGCAGCGCGCGGAGGGCAGGGCGCAGGCGCGCGCAGTGCAGGGCGCAGCGCGCGGAGAGCAGAGCGCGGGCGCGCGCAGTGCAGGGCGCGGCGCGCGGAGGGCAGGGCGCAGGCGCGCGCAGTGCGGGGCGCGGCGCGCGGAGAGCAGAGCGCGGGTGCGCGCAGTGCAGGGCGCGGCGCGCGGAGAGCAGGGCGCGGCGCGCGGAGAGCAGGGCGCGGGCGCGCGGAGAGCAGGGCGCGGGCGCGCGGAGAGCAGGGCGCGGGCGCGCGCAGTGCAGGGTGCAGCGCGCGGAGTGTAGAGCGCAGGAGCGCGCAGCGTAGAGCGCGCAGTGTGGAGCGCGAACGTGCGCGGCCCTGGGGTCTGTCCGGACTTCTGTCCGGAGCGGTCATTGCGCGCTTCAAACAGCAAGCCGCGCTGCAACAAAGGAGTCCGAGAAATTCGTGCACTGACGATTTCTCCGACGAAGAGCGCTAAAAGAAAACGGGCACCGCGCTGGCAGACCGCTGGCGGCTGCGCTAAGTACGCCGCGCCTTTTTCAACCAATTCGGAGATCAAAAATCATGGCTCGTAGTCGTTATTTCCCGCGTGCAGATGGAGATTTGCTGGTTTGGCTGGATAACTTCAGCAAGCAGATTGCTACGCACGGCCCCACCGTGGGGCTGGATGCGGCCGGTATCAAGTCCCTGCAGGACCAGTGCGCCGCGGTCAGCACCGCGGTCGCCGATGATGAGAAGGCGCACGCCGCCTGGCGGTCGGCGGTGGCGCACTCGGCGACGGTCAAGGAGGTGACGCTGCGCACCCTGGCCGCGGCCATCGAGCACCTGGACACTAGTCCCAGCTGCACCGACGCCATCCGCGCCGCGCTGCGCACCGTGGCGCCGCAGGCGCAGCCGATCGCGCTCGGCTCGCACAAGGTGGCCTTCGCGCTGGAGGCGCTGCCGGGCCGGGTGGTGGTCAAGTGGAAGAAGGGTCCGCTCGACGGCGTCAACGTCTATGGCCAGCGCGGCAGCGAGACCCAGTGGGCGCTGCTCGGCCGCGACACCCGCCCTCCCTACGACGACCTGCGGCCGCTCGCCCAGCCCGGCACGCCGGAGGTCCGGCGCTACCGGCTGACCGGCGTAGTCAACGATCAGGAGGTCACGCCGCCCTCGGACATCGTCAGCATCACGGTCGCTGACTGATCGCGGCGCAGCTCCCTGGGCGCTCTGCCGTCCAGCTGCACCGCGATCGACCGGAGCTGCCCTGGCACACTCCGGTCCTGCCCAAGCCCCCACCCAACCTTGTTACCCCAGCGCCGTAAACACTGTCGCCAGCGCCGCGTCGAGCTTGTCGGCGTCGGCGCCTCCCGCCTGGGCGATGTCGGGGCGGCCGCCGCCCTTGCCGCCGACGATGGCCGCCATCGCCGAGACGAGCTTGCCGGCGTGCGCCCGCCCGGCCTGCGCCAGGGCCTTGTCGACCGCCACCACCAGCGCCGCCTTGCCGTCAACGACCCCGCCCACGGCGAGCACCGCTGCCTTGAGCTTGTCCTGCAGCTCCTCGGCGACCTCGCGCAGCGCCTTGGCGTCGGCGACCTCGAGGCGGCGGGCGGCGACCTTGAGGTCCCCGACCTGGCGCTCCTCGGCGTACAGGCCGGCGCCGCTGCCGGCGGCCAGCTTCTTCTGCAGGCTCGCAAGCTCGCGGTCGCGGGCCTTGACCTCGTCGAGCAGCTTGGCGATGCGGTCGGCGACCTCCAGCGGCGCGGCGCGCAAGAGCTCGCCGGCCCGCGCCAGCTGCTCTTCCTTCTGGGCGATCAGCGCCTCAGCGCCCTCGGCGGTCAGCGCCTCGATGCGGCGGATGCCCTTGGCGATGCCGGTCTCCGAGACGATCTTGAAGGTGCCGATGTCGCCGGTGCGCCACACATGGGTGCCGCCGCACAGCTCGACCGAGCGGCCGAGCGACATCACCCGCACCCGGTCGCCGTACTTTTCGCCAAACAGCGCCATCGCGCCGAGCTTCTGCGCCTCCTCAAAGCCGGTCTCTTTCTCCCCCGCGTCGGCGTTGTCGCGCACGGCGCGGTTTACCAGCTGCTCGACCTGTTGCAGCTCGGCCGCGGTCAGCGGCTGGAAGTGCGAGAAGTCGAACGTCAGCTTGTCGGGGCCGACGTAGCTGCCCTTCTGGGTGACGTGCTCGCCAAGGACGCTGCGCAGCGCGTGGTGCAGAAGGTGAGTGGCGCTGTGGTTTCTCCGCGTGCGGCTCCGCCGCTCGGCGTCGACCTGCAGGTGGACCTCGTCGCCGACACGGATGCTGCCCGACACAAGGCGCGCCTTGTGGACGATGAGGTCGGGCAGCGGCTTGAGGGTGTCGCTGACTGAAAGCTCGCCGCCGCCGCCGCCGCCGGCCGTGACCACCGAGATGTGACCGGTGTCGCCGACCTGGCCGCCGGCGCGGCCGTACAGCGGCGTGCGGTCGCAGACCACCTCGACTTCTTGTCCGGCCTCGGCGCTCGGCACGCTCTGGCCGCCGACGAACAGCGCCAGCACGCGGCCGACGCCGGCGTCGCCCTCGGTGCGGCTGTAGCCAAGGAAGGTGGTCGGCCCGTGAGCGGCGCGCACCGCGTGGTAGCTGGCGGCCACCGCGTGATCGCCGCTGCCGGTGAACTTGCTACGCTCACGCTGCTTCTTCATCTCCTCGGCGAAGCCGGCCTCGTCGACGGCGAAGTCCTGCTCGCGGCCGATCACCTGGGTGAGGTCGAGGGGAAAGCCGTAGGTGTCGTGCAGCTGGAACGCGACCTCGCCGGGGAGCAGGCGCCGGCCGTCGCTGCCAGTCGCCCAGGTCTTGGTGTCGGCGATGAGGCGCAGGCCGCGGTGGATGGTCGAGCGGAAGCCCTCGTCCTCGGCGTTGACCGCCTTCTCGATCAGGCTGCGGGCGGTGCCGAGCTCGGGATAGACGCCGCCGAGCAGCTCGCCGACCTGCAGGCACAGCTGGGAGAAGAAGCCCGCCGGCAGGTCCAGGCGCACGGCGTAGCGGATGGCGCGGCGCATGATGCTGCGCAGCACGTAGCCGCGGCCGAGGTTGGCCGGGAGCACGCCGTCGGCGATGAGCATCGCGGTGGCCCGGCAGTGGTCGGCCAAAACGCGCATGCCGACGTCGTGATCGCTGTCGGTGCGCCCGTAGGGGCGCTTGGCGGCGTGGGCGACGGTGTCGATAAGGGGGGCGAACAGATCGGTGTCGTAGTTGCTGGTGCGGCCGGGGCCGGTGGTGGCGACGAGCGACACCCGCTCCAGGCCCGCGCCGGTGTCGATCGAGGGCTTGGGCAGCGGCCGCAGCGGCGCGTCCTTGGTCGGGCGCTCAAACTGCATGAACACCAGGTTCCAGATCTCCATCCAGCCGGTGCCGTCGGGGGCGGGCTCCTCGCCGAACGTGTGGACTTGCGGCTTGCCCTCGCCGACGAAGTAGTGGATCTCCGAGCACGGACCCTGGGGGCCGGTGTCGCCCATCATCCAGAAGTTGTCCTTCATGCCCAGGCCAAAGATGCGGTCGTCGCCAAAGCCGCTGATCTTCTTCCACAGGGCGCGCGCCTCATCGTCGGGGCCAAGGCCCAGGCCCGCGTCGCCGCCGAACACCGAGATCACCAGGTGCTGCGGGTCCAGGCACAGCTCCCGGGTGAGAAACTCCCAGGCGTACTCGATGGCGCCGGCCTTGAAGTAGTCGCCGAACGAGAAGTTGCCGAGCATCTCGAAGAAGGTGTGGTGGCGGGCGGTGCGGCCGACGTTGTCCAGGTCGTTGTGCTTGCCGCCGGCGCGCACGCACTTCTGCGCGGTGGCGGCGCGGCTGTAGCCGACCTGCTTCTGGCCGGTGAACACGTCCTTGAACTGGACCATGCCGGCGTTGGTGAAAAGCAGCGTCGGGTCCGACGGCACCAGGGGCGAGCTGCGCACGACCTGGTGGCCTTGACGGCGGAAGTAGTCCAGAAACAGGCTGCGCACCTGCGCGGCGCCGGTGGGCGCGCCGGTGGGCGCCGAAGACGAGCCAGAACCAGAAGGCGATGAGGTCATGCCCTCACGTATATCACGGAGCTGGCGCTCGGCAGAAGGACCCGCGCGGGCGGCGCGGGCCGCGGGCAGGTCCGGCGGTTACAGGCGGGGGAGGTGGCGCGGATCGTAGCCGGTCATCTCGAGGTAGCTCAGGCCAGCGGGCTTTCCGGCGATGCGGACCTCGCAGGTCCCTTCCCAGTAGGTGGCCAGCGCGGTCTCGGGGCCGGCGAGCTCCTGATCGGCCAGCCGGGGGACGAGCGTGGCGTCCAGGGGATGCACGCGACTGCGCACCTGCACCCGCCAGCGCGCCGGGTAGGTCGCGCCGCTGTGGGGGGAGAGCCAGGCGCCGCTCGGGGTCAGCGTGAGCTCGCCTTCGGCCAGCGCGGTGACCTCGCCGCCCGGGGCGATGAGCGTTGCGGCGCGGCCGGCCGGCTCGCCGCTCGCGCTGCGAGTCTGCGCCGCCATCAGCTCCCAGCCGTCGTCGAGCTGCAGCGCCAGCCAGTCCCAGCCGCGCAGCCCGCCGCCGAGCGCGCCGCTGCTGAACTCGTGATCGAACCACGCCACGGCGGTGCCGCGGCGCTCGCCGCCGGCGCTGCTTACCGAGGCGGGGCCGCGCAGGCGGGGGAAGCTGGAGTAGTGGCTGGCGCAGCTCGCGCAGCTGCCCTTGCGCGAGTAGCCGCCGGCCCCGTGCAGCGTCACCGGCTTGGCTGATCCGAGGGTCGCGTGCACCCGCAGCGGCGCGCCTTGTTCATCGGTGAGGTCGGCCTCGACGCGGAAGCTGCCGTCCGCCGCGAGGGTGATCGTCGCTCCCGGCAGGCGCAGGTCGAGCGGGCGCTCGGGGCTGCCGGCCACCCACGCCACGCCCAGGCGCTCGCGCAGGCCCAGGGTCTTGTGGCGGAAGGTGCGGCCGGCCAGATCGGTCACCGCGACGTGGAGGCTGAGAAACGAAGCTTGCGCGGGGCGGCCGGCGGCCGGCGCAGCCGCCAGCGGACCGGCGGGCGGCGAGATGCGGAAGACGGTGACCTCAAAACCGGCCTGCTCCAGCGCTGCCGCCGACGGGACCGGGACGCCGCCGGCTGGGCTGGCGCTCCGGCCCGCCGAGTCCGTCGCCGCCGGGGTCAGGACGTGGCCGGTGAAGTACCACCACTCGATGGCCGCTTCGCGGTGCGGGCCGTGATCGGCGGGGAAGTGCAGGGCGCGCTCGGGGGCGGCCGGGGTGTAGGGGTGGTGCTGCACCGGCAGCGGCGCGGCGCGCTCGGGCGGCGGCTGGCAGGCGAGGATGAGCAGCGCGGCGGCGGCAGCGAGTCGGCGGCTGGCAGCCGGGCGGGGGCGGTTGCGCATCCGGGTCACTCCCGCGTCACGCGCAGGTGGCTGCGGCGCAGCACCAGCGCCGCCAGGGTGGCGCCCACCGCCCACAGGCCGGCGCCCAGGCCGAGCGCCAGCGCTAAAGTGTGACGCACCGAGCGGGGGGTCAAGAAGGCGACGCTCCAGCCGAAGGCCTGCTTGTTGATGGCGTAGCAGAGGATAAAGCCGAGCAGCACCCCGGACAGCAGCCCGAGCAGCACCCCGGCCAGCACCGCCAGCAGCACGTCCATCGCGCACAGCCGCAGCAGGCCGCCGCGGGTCAGGCCGAGCCGCCGCAGCGTCAACAGCTCGGGGGCGCGCTCGGCGACGCTCTGGATGACCTGCACGAGCAGCGACAGGCCGCCCAGGGCCGCCGCCAGCGCGGTCAGGATCGCGGTGACGGCGAAGGTCTGGTCGAAGGTCTGCAGCGCGGCGGCGCGCACCTGGCTGTTGGGGACAAGCCGCACCCGCTGCCACAGCGCCGGCTGTGCGGTCGCCAGCTCGGCGGGAAGGCGGGCCCGCGCAGCGGCTGACAGCTCGGGCCGGGCGTAGATGCGCAGGGCGTGGCAGCCGTCGATGCCGAGCCGGCGGGCGAAGGTGCGGCGGGCGAGGTAGACGTAGCCGAGCTCCGTGGAGTACTCACGCGTCACCGCAGCGACGGTGAGCCGCAGCGGCGCGCCGGCGCCGAGGTCCAGAACCAGCGCATCGCCCGGCGCCTTGCCCTGCTTGGTCGCCAGCGGCTCGCTGATGAGGGCGTAGCGATCGTCCTTCTGCACCAGGGCAAGCGCGCTCGCGGCGGAGAGGCCGGGCAGCGTGCGCAGCGCCAGCAGCGGCGGTCGCTCGGCGCCCAGCCGGTTGTCGATCCCGGCGACCCGCACCGGGCGGCCGTCGCTCAGCCCGTCGCCGCGCAGCATGCAGTCGGCGCCGGCGATGCCGGGCAGGGCGCGCACGGCGGTCAGGTCGGCCTCGTCAAGGCGCGGGCGGGTCTCGGTGCCCTGCAGGGCGCGGACGTCGCTGACCCAGTCGGACTGGAAGACGGTGCCGATCCAGTCCTCCAGGCTCTCGCGGAAGCCGCCGACCATCAGCTCGATGCCGACGACCAGGCCCAGGCCCCCGGCGAGCGTGGTCACCGCCGCGCGGCCGCGACCGCCGGCCCGCAGGCCGCGCCGCGCCGCGATCGCCAGCGTCGGCACATGGCGAGCCAGGGGGCCGGCGGTGAGCCAGCTTGCCGCCGCCGCCACCAGGTGCTGGGTGGGGCTGGAAAGGACATAGGCGATGGCGAAGATGGCCCCGGCGGCCAGGTACCCTAGGAGCGGCTGCGGCGCCGACGCCCCGGCCAGAAACGGCAGCTCGACCGGCGGCACATAGGGAGCGGCGGCGATGACTGCGCCGCCCAGAAGGAGCAGGGCGAGCGTCCGCAGCCACGCCCAGCGGGCCGGCGCTGGCTCGCCGCCAGCCCGCTGACGCAGGGCCATGGGCGCGGCGCGGCCGAGCTGCCAGGTCGTCTGCGCCCCCGCCAAAAGGAAGATCAGCAGACCGGCGGCCACCGTCGAAAACGCCGCGACCGGCGACAGCTCACCGCGCGCCGCCGCCGTCTTCACGTACAGGTCCGACACCGTCTGCAGCACTCGCCGGCTCACCACCGCCTCCAGGCGCACCCCGAGCAGCAGCCCGAGCGCCCCGCCCACGAGCCCGAGCACCCCCTGCTCGATGAGGAGCAGCCCGAGCACGAGCCGCCGCGAGGCGCCCAGCTGCCGCAGCACCGCCACTGCCGGGCGCTTGAGCAGACCGTACAGCGCCGCGACGTTGCGCAGGAGCAGCGCGCCGATGAGGATGCTCACAAGCCCCAGCACCCGCAGGTTGAAGCGGTAGGTCGCGGTCAGCGCCTTCTGCGACTCGATCTGCTGGGTGGCGGTGGTGCGGCGCAGCGGGAAGGTGAAGCTCGCCTCCAGCGCGGCCAGCGTCTCCCAGGTGGGGGCCTGGATCTCCAGGTAGTCGTAGCCGGGCTGCGGCCGCGCGCCGGCCGGCAGGCGCTCCGCGAGCAGCGCCCAGGCGTCGGGAAAGTCGAGGATGACCAGCGGCTCGGCGGCGGCGAGCCAGGTGGCGGGGCGCAGCTCGCGACCCGCGCCGAGCCGCAGGGTGGGGTGCTGCGGCCACAGGGCCGAGGAGAACACCGGCGCCCCCAGGGTGAGCAGCGCGCCATCGACCCCGAGCAGCAGGATGTCTTCGCCCGCGCTGGCGCCGGGCGTCGCCGGCAGGTGCAAGCTGTCCTGCAGCACGCCGCGGCAGCTGCCGCCGCGCGGCAAGAACGCCAGGCAGTGATCGAGCTGGGCCGTCGGGATGCGGCCGCGCGGCGAGCGCAGCTGGGCGTGCGGGGTGGACGGCACCAGCTCGCCGGGCAGCCCGGCGGCGCTGACCTCGAAGCTGCGCAGGGCGCGCTCGTTGGCCAGGTTCAGGGCGCACAGGATCGCCGTCCCCGCCGCCACCCCGATCAGGCTGGCGAGCAGCAAGAGCGGCCGGCGCAGCGTCGGCCGCAGCAGCAGCGTGGTGAGCAGCTGCCAAAGCCGCGGCGCCGCCACCTAGGTCTCCGCTCCGGTCGGCAGCCGCAGGTCTTCGAGCTGCCCGTCCTTGAGGCGGATGAAGTGGGGGAACTGCGCCGCCGCCGCCTGGCTGTGGGTCGCCATGATGAGCGTCGCCCCCAGGCGCCGCGCCGAGTCGGATAGCAGCCGCACCACCTGGGTGCCGGTCTGGCTGTCCAGGCTCCCCGAGGGCTCGTCGGCTAGCAGCAGCCGCGGTGCCAGCGCCAGGGCGCGGGCGATCGCCACCCGCTGCTGCTCCCCGCCCGATAGCTGCGAGGCCAGCTGGTGCAGCCGGTGCCCAAGGCCCAGCGAGGCGAGCAGCTCCTCGGCGCGCCCGGCGGCCCGGGCCACCCCGGCCAGCCACAGCGGGACCATGACGTTCTCCAGCGCCGTCAGATCGCTTACCAGATCGAAGAACTGGTGGACGTAGCCGATGGCGTGCAGCCGCAGCCGGCACAGCTCAGCGTCGCCCAGACCTGCGGTGGGCTGGCCCCACAGGTCGACCGCGCCGCGGCTCGGCGTCTCCATGCAGCCAAGCAGGTTGAGCAGGGTGCTCTTGCCCGAGCCGCTCTCGCCGAGCAGCGCCACCTGGGCCCCGCCCGGCACGGCGAAGCTCACCGGGCCGAGCGCGCGCACCGGGCCGAAGGTCTTGACCAGGTCGTGGACGCGGATCATGGGCCCCGGGCAGGCGATGCCTTCAGGCGATGCCGTCGGGCGCGCGCTCAGCGGACCGCCGAGAACCCGAACGAGATGAGGTCGTAGCTGACCTGGTAGCGGCCGCCGCCGATGCCGCCGACCCCGGGGGGGTAGGTGGCGGCGGGTCGGATGGGGTTGCTCGGGTAGATCTTGCTGTCGGCGGCGGCGACCACGCGGTCGGGCTGGATGATGTGCCCGTAGGAAAGATCGAGGCGCCAGTCGGTGCGGAAGAAGTGGACCTTGGGCAGGAACACCCCGGCCGAGATCATCCCCTTGAGCCCATCGGGGGTGAGCACCGTCAGCGTCGCGTCGGGCATGCCGCTGGTCTCGAACATGCCGCCAAGGCGCGCGCCGAAGTACTTCCACGCTGTGCCCTCAAGGCCCAGGTGGATGGTGTGGGTGTTCTGCATCTGGCGGTCCAGCGCCACCGGCCCGAGCTGGTAGGTGCCGATGCCCTTGAGGTTCTCGATGGCGATGCCCTGCGGGGTAAACGAGATCTGATCCTGGATGCTCCAGAACTCGCCGGTGTAGGCGAGCTCGATGCGCAGGCGGTCCTGCAGGGCGAGCAGCTCGACGCCGACCCGCAGCACCGGCGGCAGGTTGAGCGACAGATCGGCCGAGCGGCCGGTCACCCGGGCGCCGTTGAAGAGCTCATTGGCCGGCAGCCGGGCATCGACGGTGCCGGTGGCGCTGCGGATAAAGAACGGGAACTGGAACGCCAGCCCGAGACGCAGCCAGGGGATCGGACGGTACATGCCGCCGAG
Source organism: Polyangia bacterium (assembly GCA_044222245.1). Classification (GTDB taxonomy): domain Bacteria; phylum Myxococcota_A; class Polyangia; order Palsa-1104; family JAEUJZ01; genus CALFML01. Next base: position 84,174 of record JBGANQ010000025.1, read on the forward strand.
GTTGAACGACGGCGTGAGCGCGAACGCCTGGGCCAGCACCAGGGTGTCGAAGTCGACCTGCTCGGGCCGGCACATGACGCCGGTGCACGAGGACAGCATGATGCGCGAGCGGAAGTACACCAGCATCAGCTGCGGCCCGATGCCAAGCTGCAGCTTGCCCTTGAGCAGGCTGAACGCCGCCACCGGGTTTAGCACCGCCAAGAGCGTCGAGTGACCGACATCGCCGTCGTGCAGCGCGATGAGCTGGTAGCGCTGCGGCGACACGTCGGGGACCTGCTGCAGGTGCTCTTCGGAGTCGTACTGGCCCTGGGGGTAGCGCGGCAGCCCGGTGTAGGGGATCCACACGCCGAAGCCGAACGACATGCTGCCCCACGGCCGCAGGAGCTTCTTGGCGAAGCCGAACTGCGGGATCGCCAGCGGCGCGCCGCCAAGGGGGTTGTTGTCATTGGTGACCGGGGGCCGCATGAGGCCGTTCTCATCGCGGGTGTAGGTCACGTTCTGCAGCACGAAGCCGACGTCGAGCAGGCCGCTCCAGCCGGAGGTGCCAGAGTCGACCGCGGCGACCCCCGCCGGGTTGTAGTAGATGGCGTTCAGATCGTCGACCCCCGCGACCAGCGCCCCGCCGCGACCGAGCGCTCGCGCCCCGTGCGGGGTCACGAACATGCCCGCGGCCTGGGCCTCTAACGGCGATCCCAGCAGCGCCGCTGCGCCGACCGCGGCAGCCAGGGCATAAAGAGCCGCGCGCCGCGCGACTGTTCCGAGGGTGAGCAAGGGCAGATTCATGCCGCTTTGTAGCGCGCTTCGCGCCTAATGTCGAGGGGCGCCTGCAGGGGTATCGGCAAGGGTGCCTGCCGGGGTCATGCGGGTCATGCGGGTCATTCGGGTCACGCGGGTCATTCGGGTCATTCGGGTCACGCGGGTCATTCAGGCCATGCGCGGGTCATGCGGGTCATTCGAGGTCAGGCGCGGGGTCGTGCGCGGGTCTGGGGGTGCCGCGGGGCGGCGCAGCCAGCCCTTGCCCGGCCGCGCGCCGACGCCTATCCTCGTGGTTATGCATTGGGCTAGGCATTGGGCTAGGCATGGGCGCGCGCGGCGCTGGTTCGTCCCCGAGGGTTTTGTGCGACCTGGCCAGCGGTGGACCGCCCGCGGTCTGGCGCCGGCTGCGTCCCCGGGGCTGCAGCACCTGGGGCTGGCGCTGTTGGCCCTTGTGGGCGGCTGCGGCCTGTCGACCCGCGAGGCGGGTGGGACCGCCGAGGCGCTCAAGAAGCCCGAGCTCGCCTGCACCCGCGCCGGCGCCGACCGCGTCGAGGCGAGCAGCTTCCGACCCGCCGGCCAGAGCCCGAGCAGCGGCGCCGGTAACAGCGCCAGCAGCAGTGCCGGCAGCGGCGCGAGCAGCGGCAAGAACGACATCGTCAAGGTCTTCACGCGCAGCCCCGAAGTGGGCGGCGGCGTGGTGCTCGCGTGCAAGGAGCTCGACCTCAACGGCGACGGCCGCAAGGACATGCTCGTGTACTACGACAGCCACGGCCGCAAGCTGCGCGAGGAGTTCGACCACGACTTCGACGGCCTCGCCGACATGAAGAGCTACTACGAGCTCGGCCAGCTCGTCCGCCAGGAGCTCGACGTCGACTTTGATGGCAAGCCGGATCTGGTCGAGTACTTCGAAAACGGCAAGCGGGTCCGGCTGGAAAAGTTCCTCGCCCTGCCGCCGGCCGTAGCCGCCCCGAGCGCGCCCGATTCGCCGTCGAGCACCTCGCCCAGCGCCGCGCCGGGCATCTCGCCGAGCGCCGCGCCGAGTAGTTCGCCGGGCACCGCGCCGAGTAGTTCGCCGGGCTTCTCACCGGGCGCCGCGCCGAGTAGTTCGCCGGGCTTCTCACCGGGCGCCGCGCCGAGTAGTTCGCCGGGCACTGCGCCGAGCATCTCGCCGGGCTCGCCGCCGCCGCCGGCTGGCGAGCGCTAGGGCAGAGCGACGCCGCGGACGGGCGATTTATTTCGCCGGGGCAGAATTTCGAGTACCTTGCCGCCCAAAAGGCCCGCCCTCATGTCTGACACGACAACCCATGGCATCCGCGTCCAGGTTCGCACGCGCTACGCGCCCGAGCGCTCGCAGCCGAGCGCCAGCATGTATTTTTTCGTCTACAACATCACCATCAGCAACGTCGGCACCGAGCCGGCCCAGCTGGTCAGCCGCCACTGGATCATCACCGACGGCAACCAGCACGTCGAAGAGGTGCGCGGACCGGGCGTGGTCGGGGAGACGCCGAGCCTTGAGCCCGGCCAGAGCTTCAACTACACCTCGGGCTGCATGCTAAGGACGCAGTTTGGCACCATGGCGGGCACCTACCAGATGGTGCGGCCCGACGGGACCCCGTTTGATGCCACGATCTCGCCGTTTGTCCTGGCGCTGCCGCACGCGATCAACTAGCCGCCGCGCGCCGCTGGCGGCCCGTTGGCGGCTCGGCGGGCTGCGGTGGTGGATCTGCGCGCTGCTCCTTCTGGGTCCGCTGCGCCTGGCGGCGGCCGGCGGGCCCGATGCCGGAGTCCCGACCGGCCAGATTGACGACGGTCCGGACGCCGAGGCGGAGAGACCGGCGGCGGCGACCCCCGAGCCGGGGCGCGGGCAGGCGCGCTTCGAGGCGGCGCTGCGCCTGTTTACCGCCGGCAAGCAGCCCGAGGCCGCGAGCGCCGCGGTGGCCGCCCTGGAGCAGCTGGCGCGCGAGCTGCCCGAGGATGAGATCGCCCCCGAGGCGCTCTTTGAAGCCGCCCAGCTCAGCGACGAGCAGCTCGGCCGCCCCGAGCAGGCGCGGCGCCTGTACGAAGAGCTTGTGCGCCGCTACCCGCAGAGCCGCCTTATCCGCCGCGCCGAGAGCCGCCTGAGCCAGCTGCGCGAAGGGCTGCGCACCGGCGCCGAGCCGCTCATCCAGTTTCAGCGCATCATCCGCGCGACCGCCGAAGGCAGCGCCGAGCGCATCGCCCAGCTGAGCGCGCTGCTCCGCGAGCAGCCGCAGTTCGCGCTCGCCGATCAGATGCTGTACCTGCTCGGCTCGGCGCAGCTGCGCGCCGGCCAGAGCGCGGCGGCGGCGGCGTCCTTTGGCGCCTTGTGGTCGCGGTTCCCCGGCAGCGAGTGGGCGGCCTATGGCCACAAGGCGCAGGCCGACGCGCTCATCGGCCAGGGTCGCTGCGAGGCGGCGCGGGTCCACCTGCGGGCGCTCGGCGATCGCCGCGGCACCGTGTGGGTGCGGGCAGCCGAGGAAGGGCTGCAGCAGTGCAGCGTGCTCGAGCGGCGGCGCTCCTTTGCGCGCCTTTCGCTGGCCTACCTCGGCCTGCTGTTTGGCGGGCTGCTGTTGGCGGCGCGGCGGACCCTGTGGCCGCCGCCGCTGGAGTTTCTCTACTACGCGCCGGTGGCCGGGTTCTTGGTGCTGGTGTCGCTGGCGGTCAAGGGCGGGCTGTACCTTCTGCCGGTGCTGCTGCTGGCGGGCCTGGGCGCGGCGCTCAACTGGCTGGCGGCGGCGGCGGCGCGGCGGGCGGTGCAGCGCAAGCGGGGCGGGGCAGGGCGGCGCGCCCTGCAGGTCGCCGTCGGGCTTGGCTGGCGCGTCCTGGCGGTGGCGGCGATCTGCTACCTGGTCGTGGACAGCCAGGGCCTGTTCGAGCTGCTCATCGAGACCGTGCGCAACGGCGCCGACGAGTAAGGCGAGCGCCGGCGGCCGCCCGATGCGCTACTCTAGCTGGCTGTGGCAAGACGACTACGCGATCCGATTGCGAGGCCGGCCGTGCTGGCAGCCCAGCGGCTGAGCCATGCGCCCGCGCTCGCGCCGCTCGCTCCGTTTTCCCACAGCCTGCTTGCCAGCGTAGGCCGAGCTTACCGGAGTCCCCGATGTCCGATTCCCCAGACCGCCCGACCCGGAGCGCGGGCACCCGCTTCCCCTGCGCCCACTGCCACGCGGCGCAGACCTTCGATGTGGTCCGCGGCCTCTTGCGCTGCGAGTACTGCGGCGCCGCGCGCGAGGTGCCGGCCGGTTCGCCGCCGCCGCATCCCGGCGAGCGCGCGGTGGCCGACGGCCTGCGCGCGGCGGCGCAGCCGGTAGCGGCGCTGCGGTCGGCGCACCGCTGCCAGCAGTGCGGCGCCACCGTGGAAGCTGACGGCGAGGCGATCGCCCGGCTGTGCGCGTTCTGCGGCACCGCCACCGTGACGCCGGTGAGCGAGCACGGGCGGCCCCTGTCGCCCGACTCGGTGCTGCCGTTCTGCATCGAGAAGCGGGCCGCGGCGCAGGCGTTCTCGCGCTGGCTGCACCGCCTGTGGCTGCGGCCCAGCGAGCTGCGCCACCTGGCCGAGCTTGAGCAGCTGCGCGGCGTCTACGTGCCGTTCTGGATCTTCAGCGCCCACGTCGAGTCGCAGTGGTCGGCCGAGTCGGGCCGCTACTACTACGTCGCTGACGACCGCTATAGCGTCCTTGGCGGCGCGGCCGGCGGCGATGAGAGCCGCGACGCTGCGGCCAGCCGCGACGAGCTGGCGCTGCAGGGCGGCCCCACCATCGCAGATCCGCGACGGCCGCGCGTGCGCAAGACGCGCTGGCGGACCGTGCACGGGAAGCGCTCGGACGTGCACCGCGACCTGCTGGTGTGCGCCTCGCAGGGGCTGCAGGGGGCGCTGGCCGACCAGCTGCGCAGCTACAACCTGCGGCGCCTGGTCCCCTACGCCGACGGCTACCTCGCCGGCTTTGCCGCCGAGTCCTACGCGGTCGAGCTGAGCGCCGGCCACGCCCGCGCCCGCGCCCGCATGGACTCCCTGCAAAAGGACCTGTGCGCGAGCGCGATCGATGGCGACACCTACCGCAACCTGCACGTGCGCAACCGCTACTCGGACGAGACCTTCCGCTACGCGCTGCTGCCGGTGTGGATCGCGACCTACAGGTACCGCGCCCGCCTGTACCGCTTCGTGGTCAGCGGCCAGACGGGGGAGGTGATCGGCCAGGCTCCCTACAGCCGGCTCAAGGTGGCGGTGGCCTGCCTGCTCGGGCTGGCCGCGCTCCTGCTGGCGCTGTACCTGTGGGATCGCCAGGGCGAGCCCGGCCTGCACGCGGCCCCGGCCGCGGCCGGCTGCTACACGCCGTCGCGGGGTCCGTAGTCCACCCGCCACAGGATGAGCCCGTGCGCCGGCGCGGTGGGCCCGGCGCGGGTGCGGTCGCCGCTGCGCAATAGCTCTGCCACGTCGGCCGCGGTGAGCTTGCCGCGGCCTACATAGACCAGCGTGCCGGCCAGGATGCGTACCATGTTGCGCAGAAAGGCGGTGGCCTCGACGTCGATGTAGACCGGCGCCGGGTAGGGGCCCTGGGCGCAGATCGCGAGCCGCCGCACCGTGCGGTCGGTGGTCAGCCGCTCACAGGTGGCGGCGCGGAAGGCGCGAAAGTCGTGGTGGCCGACCAGGACCTGGGCCGCCGCCTGCATCGCCGCGAGCTGCAGCGGAGCGATGATGTGCCAGTGGGTGCGCGCGTGCAGCGGCGACTCGGTCGGGGCGTTCCACAGCTGGTAGCGGTACAGCTTGCCGCTGGCCGAGAAGCGCGCATCGAACTCGTCGGGGGCAAGCTGAGCATCGAGGACCCGGATGGCCGGCGGCAGGTGATAGTTGGTGCCGTGCACCAGCGCCCGCAGCGACACCGGCCGCGTCACAGGTTGAGTCGCCGGCCGAGTGACCGGCCGAGTCCCTGGCTCAGTTACCAGCTTAGCCCTCGGCTCCGTCCCTGACTCCGTCCCCGGCCTAGTCCCCGGCTGAGCTACCGGGTCAGTCGCCGGCTGGGTCCCTAGCCGAGTCCCTGGCTCCGTCCCCGGCTCAGCGACCGGCTCCGTCCCCGGCTCAGCGACCGGCTCCGTCCCCGGCGCCGGCGGCGGCGTCGAGTTGCTGGCGGCGGCCGCGGCGCTGGGCTCGCCCAGACGGAAGGTGACGACCTGGCCGAGGGCGTGGACCCCGGAGTCGGTGCGGCCGGCGGCGCGACAGGCTACTGCCTGGCCGGTGACCTTGTGCAGGGCGGTCTCCAGCACCTCTTGCACCGAGAGGCCGTTGCGCTGGCGCTGCCAGCCGACAAAGTCGGTGCCTTCGTAGGCGAGCGTGAGGCGGATGGTCGGCATGGCGGGTCGCCGCGGCGCGGCGTGCGTCAGGATGTGCCCAAGGTCGGGGCAAAAGGGAAGGGGGAATCTCGTCCCCGAGCTGCCAAGCGGGCGGCAAACCAGGTACGATGACACATCCGATGACAGATACCAAACCGCGCCAAGCGGGCGCGCCGAGGTCGCGATGTGGATGCAGCTTGGGTCGAGCGGCCCCCTGGTACAGAGCTGGCAGCAGTTCCTGGTCGAGCAGCAGCTGCTCGACGCCGCGGCGCTCGCCGGGTCGGCCGGCCGCTTTGACGCCGCGACCGCCGCCGCCACCGAGTCCTACCAGCGCCGCCGCGGGCTGACCGTCGACGGCATCGCTGGCGAGCAGACGCTCAGCCAGGCCCGCCAGGACGGCTTTTTCGGGGTCGCAGTGGGGCCGCGCTACACCCTGCTGTACGGCCTGCGCAGCGGCGCGACCGACGACTGGGAGCACCCGGCCGCCTTGGTCTATGCGCCGCCCGGCTTCACCCCCGGCGAGCTCGCCGTCATCGTCTACCTGCACGGCCTGGGCAACCACATCGAGAACGTGGTCCGCCCGGCGCCGCAGTCGCCCGACTACCCGGTGGCGGACCTGCTGGGTCAGCTCGATCGCGCTGGGCGCAGCGCCCTGCTGCTCGTCCCCGAGCTGCACTATGACGCCGAGACCACGGACCCCGGCCGGCTCGCCGCGCCTGGGGCGCTGCGCCTGCTCCTCGGCGAGGTGCTGGACAAGCTGCCGCCGCCGCTTTCGGGGCTGCGGGTGGAGGAGCTGCGGCGCCTGGTGCTGGTCTCGCACTCGGGCGGCTACCAGGCGGCGGCGGCGCTTGCGCTGCGCGGCGGGCTGCCGGTCGATGAGCTGTACCTGCTCGACTCGCTGTATGGGCAGGAGGCGGCGTTTACGAAGATCCTCACCGAGACGCTGGCCGAGCTCGCGGCCGAGCTCGCCGCCGAGCGGGCGCCGCGGCGGCAGGCCCGGCGCCTGGTCAACCTGTATACGGGCGGCGGCGGCACCGCCGAGCAGTCGCGGGCGCAGGCGCGGCGGGCGCGGGCCGAGGCCGAGCGGCTGCAGCTCGACCCCGGCCTGGTCGTGACCTCCGACGAGCCGCGCGAGCCTGCCGAGCTGCCCGAGGGGGCGGCGGTGCTGATCCAGCGGGTCGCAGTCGGCCACTCGGAGCTGCCGCTGCGCTTCTTCGGCCAGCTCTTGCGCGCAAGCGGCCTGCCGCCCTCAGGGGGCTAGCGGGGGCTAGCGGGGGCTAGCGGGGCCGGGCGGCTGGCCGGTTTTGTTTCGGGCCGGCGGCGCCCTGGCCTCGGGCTCGCAAGCGCCGGGCCGCTGCAGGCTTGCAATTGGGGCCGCGGATCGCCTAGGTTGAGGCGCTCTTGGATCGACGGAGTCACCGACCAAGGGGCCTCAAGGCGCGGGAAAAGGGCTCAGGCAAAGGCCCGCCGGGCCCCAGGGCGACCGCGCTGCGACCAGCAAGGTAAATGGTGCATGGCAAACGTAGTGATCGTTGGTGCCCAGTGGGGCGATGAAGGCAAGGGTAAGGTCGTTGACCTGTACACCGAGTTCGCGGACGTAGTGGTCCGCTTCGGCGGCGGCGCCAATGCCGGCCACACCCTGGTGGTAGGCGGCCAGAAGCTGGTCACCCACCTCATCCCCTCCGGGGTACTGCGCGGCCGCGGCAAGCGCTGCGTGCTCGCCGATGGCATGGTGATTGATCCAAAGACGCTGCTCGACGAGATCAAGGAGCTGCGCGAGCGGGGCCTTCTGAGCGACGATCGCGACCTCATCATCGGCGAGCGCGCGCACGTCATCCTGCCGCACCACAAGGAGCTTGACCGCCTGCGCGAGGAAGGCAAGGGGGCGCTCGGCACGACGCGGCGCGGCATCGGACCGGCCTATGAGGCCAAGATGGCGCGGCGCGGCATCCGGATGCGCGACCTGCTCGGGCGCGAGCGGCTGCGGACCCGGCTTGGCCACCAGCTGGAGGACTGCCTGCCGCTCTTGCGCCACCTCGGGGAAGGTGCGAGCGCGCCCGACCTGGACGCGGTGACCGACGAGTACCTGGGCTATGGCGAGCGGCTGCGGCCCAACATCCAGGACGCGACGCGGGTGCTGCACGACGAGATGAAGCGCGGTCAGCACGTCCTTTTCGAAGGGGCGCAGGGGGCGCTGCTCGACATCGACCACGGGACCTACCCCTATGTGACCTCTTCGACCACCCTGGCCGGCGGCGCGCTGGCCAGCTGCGGCGTCGGCCCGATGGCCATCACCGCGGTGATTGGCATCGCCAAGGCCTACACCACGCGGGTCGGCGCCGGGCCCTTCCCCACCGAGATCACCGGCGAGCTCGGCGAGCGGCTGCGCACCGCCGGCGGCGAGTTCGGCGCCACCACCGGGCGGCCGCGGCGCTGCGGCTGGCTTGACATCGCCGGCCTGCGGCTGGCGGTGCGATATAATGGTATGTCAGGGCTGGCGCTTACCAAGCTTGACGTGCTGGCGGGCTATAGGAAGGTAAAGATCTGCGTCGGCTACCGCCTCGAGCCGGCGCCCGGCGGCAGCGGCCTCTCCGACACCCGCGACGAGCTGCCCACCGACCCCGAGGACATCCAGCGCGCCGTGCCGGTGTACGAAGAGCTCGATGGCTGGGACACCAACTTGCAAAATGTACGCGATGTGGAAGATCTTCCGCAGAGCGCTCGGCGTTATGTAAGACGCATCGAGACCCTGCTCGGTGTAGATTGCTACCTCATTTCAGTAGGTCCCGGCCGCGCTGAAACGATCATGCTCAAAAACCCATTCCGCTAGGATCTGCAGGGCTTACGGTTCACGGCTACCAGAGGGTACAGCGAGCTTGCGGTTGAAAGCGAGAATCGTATAAGCTGAGCCTCAATAGCTACCCCTGACAGCACGCAGAGGGAACACTTTCAACATGAAAATCGTCTGCGACAACTGCACCACGAAGTACCAGATTGCCGACGAGAAGGTCAGCGGCAAGGCGTTCAAGATCCGGTGCAAGAAGTGCGGCCATGTGATTGTGGTCAACAAGAGCCCCGGCGAGGCCAGCTCTGCGCAGCAGGCGCAGCCTGACGCCGGCGCGGCGCCTGCCGAAGCCGCCCCGCCGCCCGCCGAGCCGGCGCCGGCGAGCGATGCGGTCTGGCACTTGGTGATCGATCGCGAGCAGGTCGGCCCGATGACCGCCGAAGAGGTAAAGGCGAAGATCAAGGGCGGCCAGGTCGACGCGGAGACCTACGGCTGGAAAGAAGGCTTCGAGGACTGGCTCAAGCTGTCGGCAATCGACAACTTCAAGGGCGACTTCGCAAGCCGCGGCAGCGACGACCAGGCGACGCGGCGGGCCGAGCCTGCAGCGGCGCCGCAGCAGCCGGCGATGGCCGACCCGGGGGCCGACCTGTTTGGCGCCGCCGCGGCCCAGGCGCCGCGCGCCGCTTCCCCGGCCGCTCCGACGCTGATGACCGACAACGCGGGGGCCGATGCGATGGCCGCGCGCGCCCCGGCGGAGCCGCCGATGAGCAGCGGCCAGGAGAGCGAGGCCCTCGGCGCTGGCAAGGGCATGAAGGGGGCCCGCAGCGAGAACTCGGTGCTGTTCTCGCTGAACAACCTCTCGGCGCTGGCCGGCGGCAGCGAGAACCAGGGGCGGTCGGCGCCGTCCGCGGCGGCCGACAAGCCCGGCTATGCCAACGTGCAGAGCGAGGCCTCCGGCCTCATCGACATTCGCGCCATGGCCGCGGCGCACCTGTCCTCGAGCAACCAGGGCGGTCCGAGCAGCAGCCGCGGGCCGGACATGCTGCTGGGTCCCGATATCGCGCCGGTGTTCGCCCCGGTAGCGACCAACATGCTGATGCCGAGCGCCGAGCCTCCGGGCATCCCCAAGTGGGTGTTCGCCCTGGTGGGCGTGGGTGGCCTGGCGATCGTCGGCATGATCGTCTTTCTGATCATCTACCTGCAGGCGCCGACGCCGCCGGTGGTCGCGACCGGACCGGGCACGACCACGCCGGGCACCGCGCCGACGCCGGGCACCACGGTGGGGACCACCCCGACGGCGCCCGATCCCGGCACCAAGCCGACGACGCCGAGCAGCGGCACCCCGGGTCCCAGCACCTCGCCGGGCACCACCAGCACGCCGACCAAGCCCACGGGCAGCGACAGCGGCAGCTCGAAGAGCCGCCCGAGCCGGTCCGACAAGGGCGACAAGGGCGACAAGGGCGACAAGGGGAGCAAGGCCAAGGACTCGGGCAGCTCGGCCAAGCCGGACAAAGAGCCGGACATCCCCGCGCCGCCGCCCAAGGCCGAGCCGCCGGTGAAGAAGGACAAGCCGCCCAAGGCCAAGGACGATCTCGACTCGCTGCTCGACACTGCGAGCTCGGGCTCGGGCGGCAAGCCCAAGGCGGTGGAGAAGAAGGATCTGCCCGAGCAGCTCAGCCGCGATCAGATCAGCAGCGGCTTCAAGAGCGCCAACACCAGCGCCTGCAAGGGCGAGGGGGCCTCGGGGATCTATAACGTCAAGCTGACCATCGGCCGCAACGGCCGCGTCAGCGACGCCAACGTGGTCAGCGGCGGCGAAGGCAAGGACTGCGTTGCCAAGGCCGTCAAGGGGGCGAAGTTCCCCGAGTTCAGCGGCGATCCGATGTCGCTGACCTATCCGTTCATCGTGCGCTAGACCGCACTGCCTGCGCAGTCAGACGCCCGGGTCCAGAGCTGGACCTGGGCGTTTTTGTTTTCTCCGACCGGCAGCGCGACCGGATTGAGTAGCCGGTTGGCGACTATAGGGTGGCAATTCCGCAATAGCGATTGAGCGAGGAACAGCCCAGCTGCGCTGGCCAATTAATATAAATGGCGCGTTGGGCGCAGGCGCGCATGGACGCGCGAGCGCACGCACTGAACAAAGGTAAAATCAAAGCTGGGGATGGGGAGTGCGCGAGACTGCTGCGTTTTTTGACGAGGTGTAGCGGAGGATGGCGCAGGCAAAGGCTGGCTAGTCAGCCCAGCATCGGCAAGGCGAGCGATAAAAAGATGTCAGCTCTGCCCGGGGGTCAGGTGGCGGACGCGGCGCAGCACGCGCCCGACGACCTTGAGTCCCACCCCGGAGATGAACACCGCCACCGAAAAAGCAGCGATGAGCAGCACCAGGTAGCCCCAGCTCGGGCACTTATCAATCAGCGCATCAACGATGACGAGCGCCATGCCTCAAGCCCTCCTCTGCCCGCTGGCCGTGCAGCCTGTTGGCTGCGATGCTGGTGCGCAAGTTCGTGCGCTGTTTCGACCATGGGACATCTGTATCGAACATAAGTAGGCAACTTTCGTGCCTGGGGCATGGAGATTCGCGCTCGTATGGATTCCGGCAGTTACCCGTGAGCCACCTGCGTCGACTGGGTTCCACCTGCGTAGAGACCTACGCAGGTCGGATGTCTGATCGTTGGTTGGTTTTCCAGTGCCGGATGGAGGATATAGGACCACATCGAGCGCGACTGGGCGCGCCTTTTTTTCTTTTTTCCGCAGCGCCCGCTCTACGGCGGCGCCGGGAAGACGCAGCGCGCGCCGTTGCCGTCGTAGCGCTGCTGCTCGGGCAGGCCGAACTCGCGGAACCAGGTGCGCAGCTCTTTGGTCTGGGCGCTCTGGAACGACCCGCCGCGGCGCGAGCGCAAGATGCCGGTCGCCGGGCCCGGCGGATCGACACAGCCGTTGCTGCAGGCGGCGTAGGCATCCTCGGCATAGTAGTCGGCGGTCCACTCCCACAGGTTGCCCGCCATGTCGACCGCCTGGGCGGCGCTGCGCAGCATCGCGCCCTTGCGTCCGGCCTCGCTGGCGTCCCACGGCCCGCCGGGGCAGCTGGTGCCCGCCCAGTTGACCCCCTGGTCGCAGCCGACCGGCGCCGCCCGCCCCCAGGAAAACGCCCGGCGATCGCGGCCGCGCGCCGCCTTCTCCCACTCCGCCTCGGTGGGAAGGCGGCCGCCGAGGTAGGCGCA
>JBGANQ010000135.1:0-19093 GCA_044222245.1 Polyangia bacterium
ACAGGTAGCCGCCCAGGCCCGGACCCTGGCCCGGGGTCTTGCCGTCGCGCTCGTGGCAGAGATCGCAGTTATTGTCCTCGAACAGCGTCGCGCCGCGCTGGACCCTGGCCGCGTCGACGTCGCGACCGCCGCCCAGCGAGTAGAGGTACTCGACCAGGTCGGCGAGGGGCTCGGGGCCAAGCCGCACCGGCTTCATGCTGCCGGCGAGCTTGGTGTGGCCAAAGGCGCTCGGGCTGTCGGGCTCGGTGATCAGCTCACCGAGCCAGCGGCGCGAGCCCCAGCGGGTGAGGTCGGGGCCCTTCTGCTCGGCGAGCTCGGGGCCCAGGGAGCCGAGCCGGTGGCAGCCCTGGCAGTGCTCGCGGAAAAGGAGCCGCCCCCGCTCCTGCGGATCGTTCAGGTACACCGCCGTGCCGCCGGCGACCGGCACTCCCTGCAGCGCCAGGTGGCGGGCGCGCTGCGCTTCCTCGGCGGCCTGCTGCACGCCCTGGCGGTAGCGGGGGTTGCGCGCATCCTCGCGCAGCGACAGCGCGGTAAGCGCCGCGAGCCCGGCCAGGATGCCGCCGACCACGCCCAGCGGCAGCAGCCGCCGCCGCGGTGCCGGGTCGCGGCCGCGGTCGAGAAACGGCACCGCCCCCAGGCCGCCCAGGATCAGCACCGGCACCCCCAGCGCGGCGACGATCTCCAGCGGACCGGGGAAGTACTTGAGGAGCTGGTAGAGCGGCAGGAAGTACCACTCGGGGCGGGCCTCGTAGCGCGAGCCGGGATCGGCGGGAGCAGACAGCTCGGCCCCGTGGGTTCGCACGACCCACCACGCCAGCAGCGCCAGCAGCGCCGCGGCGGCCAGCAGATCGCGCAGCGCCTGCCCGGGCCAGAATGGCGCCGTGTGGCGGTCGAGTTCGCCATCTGTGCGGCCCCAGCGCGGCGTCACGCCGTGGCGGCGGAACAGCGCCACATGGGCGACGACCAGCGTGACCACGATCGCCGGGAGCACGAACACATGAAGGGCGTAAAAGTGGGTGAGCGTCAGGTTCCCGTACTGCGGCCCGCCCTGCAGCAGCGTCTGCAGGGTCTGGCCGATCACCGGCGTCGCCCCGAGGATCGAGGTCGCGACCTGGGTCGCCCAGTACCCCTTCTGATCCCACGGCAGCAGGTACCCGGTGAGGGCGAACCCGAGCGTCAGCAGCAGCAGCAGCAGCCCCGACAGCCAGCTCACCTCGCGCGGGGACCTGTAGGCTCCATACAGCGCGACTTGCAGAAGGTGCCCGAGCATCCCCAGCACCATCACGCTCGCGCCGGCCGAGTGCATGCCGCGGATGAACCAGCCCAGGCGCACCTGGTCCTGGATATACGCCACCGAGGCCCAGGCGTCCGTCGCCGACGGCGCATAGAATGCCATGAGCAGCACGCCCGTCAGCGCCTGGTTCAGCAGCACGAACAGCAGCAGCGAGCCAAAGACGTAGGCCCAGCTGGCGCCGCCGCGCACCGGCTCGCTGAGAAGGTGGGCGAGCAGCGCCTGGTAGCCGGTGCGGCTGTCCAGCCAGCCGCGGAGGCCGCGCGAGGCGCCAGGCGGCGCGGCGGCCGGCGGGGGCTCGGCCGCGGCCATCAGATCGGCTCCTTGGCAGAGCTGGCGGTGCGGAAGCGCTGGAAGCGGCAGCGGACCTGGCCCTCGTGCACATCGACGTCCAGGCGGTCCATGTCGCGCGGCGAGGGGCCCTCGCGCCGGCCGCCGTCCAGGGCGAAGCTGGAGCCGTGACAGGGGCAGATGAACAGCCGCCGCTCGGCGTCGAAGTCGATGCCGCAGCCGGCGTGCGGGCAGGCGGCCTGGAAGCAGGACAGCTGGTCGCCGCTCTTGCACAGCCACACCGAGCCGAGCCGCACCTCCTGCAGGCGGTTCCAGGCGTCGTGCTGCTCGCTGGCCACTACGGTGAGCCGCAGCGGGGCGGCCCCGGCGCCGACATCGGGCACCTCGGCCAGCGGAGCCACCGGCAGCGGCGGCACCGCCTCGGCCCCGCGCAGGCGCCGCCGCGCCACCGGATCGAACAGGTACAGCGCCGCCGGCACCGAGAACGCTGCACCAATCAGAGTCGCCACCAGCCCCCCGATGACGCGGAGGGCCGAGCGACGCTCTTTATCCTCAAGGTCTGCCATCGCTTGTTCACCCGCTTGCTGCCCAGCAGCCGCTTGAGTTTACCGCGATCCGCGGCGCGCAGGGCTGCCGGCACGCGCGCCGGCGCGGTCCCTCACGGCGCGGCCTGGAAGGGCTGGATCGCCGCGCGCAGCTGGTAGCGGGTCAAAAGCTCACCCTTGAGCGGCTGCGCAATCTCGGGCGAGGGGAAGTCGCCGACCTGCAGGCGGTACAGCTGCCCCGGCTTGGGGGCGGCGCTGACGGTCAACAGCGTCGGGCGGTAGCCGGCCTCGCGCAGGCGGCGGCTGAGCGCCTCGGCTTCCTGCTTGTTCGACAGCGGCGCGCTCTGCAGGGTAAAGCGCGGCCGCGGCGGCCCGAAGCTCTTACCGCGGCTTGGCGCCGGCGGCTCGGACTCCCCCCCGAGCTCGCCGGCGCGCGGCCGCGGGCTCGGGTGATCGAGCAGCGCGCGGTGGAACGTCAGCGCCTCTTCGGCGTTGGCGATCTCATCGAGCACGGCCAGCGGATCGGTGACCGGGGCCGTCTGCGCGGCGGCGGCGGCCCGGCGCTCGACGCGGCGTCCGCACAGCACGCCGGCGGCGAAGATCAGGCAGGCGCACAGGGCGCTGCCGATAAACAGAAAGAAGATCTGCCGGCCATCGAGCGGCGCGATCACCTCGCGCTCGGAGCCGGTGCCGCCCGGGGGACTCAGGTCTTCGGCGGGCGGCGCCCCTGCTTCCGCCCCGAACTCGCGCTCATCCATCAACTCTTGCGAGTATCACGCTCCCGGCGAGCGGGCAAAATTTCGCCTCGCCGCCGGGCCTGCCTAGCGCAGCAGGAAGTAGGGATCGACGAGCGAGCCGATGACCCGCATGACCTGCCCGCGCAGACCCGAGGCGCTGCCGCCCCGGCCTTCGTCGATGAGGTACAGGATGCCGTCGAGCGCCGGGATGGCGACCTTGAGGCTCTGCGCGACCTGCCCGCTGGAGTCGTCGCGGTGCGCGGTCACCGCCTGCAGCGCGTACGGCGCTAGGCCCCCGTAGACCCGGAAGGTCACCGAGTAGCCCTCGGGCGGTACTGCCCAGCGGGGCGGGACCAGCGGCGTCGTCGTCGGCGGATCGGCGCAGGTGCCGTTGTTCGGGGTCTGGCACTTGGGCGGATCTGGATCGGTCGGGTGCGCGGGCTCGCGGGGGACGCGCATGACCAGGTTGCCGATGGCGTTCTCGTAGTGGATGCGCCGGACGCCGCCGATCTCGGTGTGATCGCCGGGGAAGCGACAGAAGCCGGTGCAGTTGACGTCGTAGTTGACGTCGTCGCGAAAGTTGTTGTTCAGGTTGAAGCTGTTGTTGGGCGGGCTTGGATTATTGTAGCTCGCGGTGATGTTGTTCTCTTCCAGGGCGCCGGTGAGTACGCACTGGTTGGTCGGCTGGGTGAGCGGCAGCACCGAGAACAGCTCGTACTCGCGGTTGAGCCACGGGTCCTGGCAGGCCGGATCGGTCGCCCCGGGCGGGCACGGCTTGTCGCCGGGGGTGTAGCTGCGCGGCTGGTTGCCAGTCGGCCCGAGCTGCTCTTTCAGGCTCTGCGGCTCTTTGGGCAGGTAGCCATCGGCCTGCACGACCCCGAGCGGCGTCGTGTTGCCCTCGGGCAGGGTGATGCCGCCGTCCCCGGCGCTGGGGGTGAGGCAGCCAAAGATCTCGGTGCCGTCGTCTTTGCGGGTGCCGTTGTTGAGCAGGTACTGGCAGCTCGGGGCGGTGCTGGCCTCGGCGGCGTGCGGTACGCGGTGGCTGATCCAGCCTTGCGGCGCCGGGCAGCGGCCGGGGTCCAGGTCGCCCAGGGTCTCGTAGGGCCCAAGGCGCAGCCGCGGCTCCAGCAGGCGGCTGGCCGCGAACTGCAGATCGCCCGGGGCCGGCTTGACGCAGGTGCCATCGCTGGCGCGCTTCTGCAGGGCCGGCGTGCCGGTCAGGTTGCCGCTGACCACAAAGGCGTCGCCGCCGCGGATCTCATAGCGGGTCTCGTCCGGGAAGCAGGCGGCGACCAGCGCCGCGGCCCCAGCGCTGCCAAGCGGCGTCCCGGCCCGGGTGGGCGTATCGGCGGTGATGAGCGGCGCCCGCACGCACCGTCCCGGCACCTTGATGTTGGGGTTGCCTGCCTCAAACTTCTCGTAAGGCGAGCGCGCGCAGACAAAGCCGTCGCCGCACTCGGCGTTGGTGGCGCACTGCAGGATGCAGCTGGTCTGCGGCTGCCCGGTGCCGCTCACTCCGGTCACCCGGCAGTAGGCCTCATGGCTGACCAGCGGCGTCGTGGTCGGGGCGTGGCGCGGCAGCACCCAGGCCTGATAGTGGTCACACTTGAGCCCCAGGGTCGCCGGATCGCAGCTCTTGCGCTCGAGCTCGAACTCCGGCTCGGCGAGCTCGTCCAGCGTCAGCGCGTCCACCAGGTCGCTGCCGGCGGCCACCGCGGTCACCTGCTGCTGCGCCTTGGTGATGCGATAGCGGCGCAGCCAGGTCGTCGCCCACTCGGTGTCGTTGCTGGTGTCGAGCATCAGCTGCTGCGACAGGGCGCGGCAGGCAGTGGCGGCCTCGTTGGACAGGCAGACGCCGGGCGCGGTGCCCTGCAGCGACTCCAGGCGGCACAGGGTGCCGAGCGGGCAGTCATTGTTGCTGAGGCAGCCGGTCATCCACAGCTTGTCGCGCGCCTCGACGCCGCGCGAGCAGTAAAGACCGTTGACATCGACCAGCTGGCCGGTCGACAGCAGGCGGCCGCTGGTGCGCGACAGCTGCGTCGACAACAGGCCCTCCCAGGTCAGCGACCAGTTCTCGCTGGTCGCCGCCAGCGGGTCGGTGAAGGCGGCGATGGTCACCGGCCGCCGGGTCGGCTCCACCGGCAGCACCCCATCGGGGCGCGACAGGTCTACCGCCTGCGGTCCGATGGCGACGTCGCACACCGGGTCGACCGGCAGGTAGTAGTACGGCGCCGGCGCCGGGTACAGGAGCTGGCGTCGGGTCTGGTTGTTGGCACCGGGGACGCTGTTGTAAAGCGCGGTGAAGGCGCCCGCGATCTGCGTCGAGTAAACCGGCAGACCCAGGCTGTCGCTGTCGGCATACGGGCCCGCCGGCTGGTTTGACTGATCTTCAAAGCGCGAGACGTTGCGCCGCACATTGCTCAGGCGATCCTGGGGCGTCACCGTGCGCGACTGCAGCAGCGACGGCAGGTTATACTGCTCGGGCGACGGCAGCTCCTGCGAGCGGGTGTGCAACAGGGCCAGCCGCCGCTGCGCGCCGCAGTCGGCGAAGCAGGCGCGGTAGGAGGGCTGCGGGCAGCTGTCCGCCAGCTGCAGCCCGAGGATCGCGCCGCCGCCGCCCAGCACCCAGCCGAAGTCGCCGATCCACACCGCGCCATCAGACCGCAGCCAGCTGGTGCTAGGCGCCGTCGGCCAGTAGCTGCACTGGGTGGGGTCGGTGTTGTTGCACGGCAGGGTGTCCTGGTGCAAAAAGCCGATGTCGGTCGGCACGCTGCCGTTGGGCATGATAATGCCGGGGGTGGCGGCCAGCGGGCGCCGCGGCGTCGCCGGGCTCACCGGGATGCACGACAGCCGGCGGAGGTTGGACTCGTTGAACTCATCGGGCAGCACGCGCAGCTTGCCGCCGGCGTTCTGCATGAGGAAGCGCGGGTCGGGGTTGGTCTCGCACTCGACCTCGTTGTCCAGGTCGACCACCCGCACCGTGCTGTCGCGCGCCGTGATGTAGGCGAAGCGGCCGGCCTGGGTGCGCGGGGTGATGCGAATGACGTCGATGCCGGGGCGACCGCTGCGCAGGATCTCGTTGCGCGAGTCGAAGTCGAGCGGCACCTGGCGCGGCGTGCCGATGAGGTGGCCTCCCGGGCCCGCCTCCAGATCAAGGTCCACCACCGTCAGCGCCGAGCCGACTTGATCGCCGATGAGCAGCCGGTGCCCCTCGGCATCGACCGCCAGGGTCGCCGGGTAGCTGGCCGCGCGCATCGCGCCGCCCGCCGGCAGCATGTTGGGGTCTGGCATCAGCGGGGCGGTGTCGCCGCCGCAGTCGGCCGGGCACTGCAGGTTCGCGAGCTCGGCCGGGCCGAGCCGCCGCGGCGCCTTCTTGGGGTCGGCCGGGTCAAAGCCGATCGCCTCCGAGATTCGGCCCGGCGGCGTCCCGCTGCCGGCCGCTGGCTTGTCGAGGTCGACCACGGCGATGAGGCCACAGGTCGGGTAGGAGATGATGACCGGGCGGGTGGTGGGGGTGGCCCACGGCGCCACCTCGACCCAGCTCGGGCGGGCGCGCAGCGGCGCCGGGTTGCCGGCGCTGTCCAGGTACCACGGCCGCCACTGCTTGGGGCAGGAAGCGGCGTCGCAGTTGCGAGTCGCGCAGGTCTGGCCGGAGTCATCACAGCTGTCGGGGCGCCGCGTCAGCTCGGCCACCGCCTGCAGCTCTACCACCGAGACATCGCACGAGCCGACGTTGGTGGTCACCGCCCAGGCACCCTGCGCCGTCACTCGCCCGTCGGGCAGGCGCCCCTCGGGCGGGGAGAAGGCCCGCACATGCTCGGGCAAAAGGCCGGTGGGCAAGAAGCCAAAGCCCGGCTGGCCGCCGTGCAGGTTCTGCAGGCGCCCGGTGGTGGACAGGCCGGGCGTGGTCGCCCCGGTGTTGGCCACCGCCATCTCCCCGCGGGCGGTGTTGGCGATGACCATCGACAGCGAGCGGCGAGCGCACGCTGGCGTCGGGGTTCCGCAGGCGATGTTGTCGCCCGGGCAGCACGGATAGTCGGGGTCGCGGCCGAGCGCGCGCGCCGCCTGGCGGACCTTGGCGAAGTAGGACTCGGTGCGCACCCGGCGGTGGCTCTCGTCGCACTCCTGCAGCGCCAGCACCGTGACCTTGGGCGTCAGGTCGCGCCAGGTGACGTCGGCGCACCAGGCGCTGAGGTAGCCTGCGGGATCGCGCTCGGGGTCGCCGCCCTGCGGCAGACACTTGTTGTTGTCATAGTCGAGCTCGTAGTCGACGCAGAAGAGCGCCGCATCGCTCGGGCGATCGAGCGACCGGCTGGGCGTGGCCACCTGCTGGGTGCCACAGCTGCCCTGCAACAGAACGGAACACAGAAGCAGCGCCGCCCCGGGGCCAGGGCCAAAGCCAGGGCCAAGGATCGAGCGGCAAAGGGCCGGGGCGCGGCCGGACGTCAGTCTACTCACGGCTACTCCACCTTCTTGGGCGACGGCAGACCGATGCGGGCGACGGTGCGCCGGTAGGTCGGGCTGCGGGGGTCAAGGTCGACGACGGCGATCGCGCTGTCCAGATACGTGCTGACATAGGCGCGCGGCCCGAGCTGCGGCTGGGCGCCGCCGAAAGGTCGCGGCCGCAGGTCCGGGGCGCTCGGGCAGATCACCCCGAGGCGCTTGGCCTCGCCATCGCTGATGTAGGGATCGGCGCAGGGATCGATGCCGTTGTGGGCACCGAAGTTGAGCGCGATGTCCAGCGGCCCGCGGCCGATCTGAATGGTGCCGATGACCTCACCGCTGTCGGCATCGACCTCGGCGGCCTGGCCGGACAGGTAGCAGGTCGCGTACAGGCGCGTCGCCAGGGTGGGCACGCCCATGTTCAGCCGCGGCACCCGGGCCAGCGCCAGCCGCGACGGTCCCAGGCACAGGTTGGCGACGCTCAAGACCTGGTTATTGGGCACGCCGCTGCCGCTGGACCGCAGGCGGGTGTCCATCACCGCCAGAGACGGCGGCGAGTACACGGCGAAGAAGGCGCGGTCGCCGCCCGGCTCGAAGATCACGTCGCGGACATCGTCGGCGCTGGCCGAGAACTGGTTGGCGATGCTGAGGATGAGGCCGGGCACGACCCGCGGCCCGGTTGCGGTGGCCAGCCGGAACGTCGACAGCTGCCCGGTGAGCCGCGAGGTGACATACCACGGCTGGCTAAGATCGCCGGGCACGCGCGGCGCCACCGCGAACGCCCCACGCCGCATGTCCGAGCCCGGGAACAGCGAGATGCTGACGTCCTGCAGCACCGGCGGCTCGGGGCTGGTCGGGTTGCCCGGCAGATCGAACGCCGAGACCTGGGCGTTGGGCAGGTGGGTGGCGATGAGGTACTGGTAGTAGGTGCCGGGCACCTTGTTGCCCATCGCGTCGCGGGTGTAGCAGTCGGGGCTGTTCTTCTGCGCCCCGCCGTAGAACGTCCCGCGCTCGTGGATGCCCCCCGGCTCGACGCAGCCGCGATCGATGGTGAGGCCGAGCGGCTCGGGCGGCAGCAAGAAGCGCGGCTGGGTCCCGAGCGTGGGGTTGTTCATGTCGATCAGCACGTCGTCCACCGTGCGCTGCACCCGGTTCTGATCGGCGCACTGCTTGAGCGCGTACGAAGTGCCGGGGCTGCGGCTCACCGTCGCCCGATCATCGGCGCGCGGGGTGGGGCTGCAGTTCAGGTCCAGGCGCGGATCGTCGGTCGCCTTGCGGCCAAACAGCAGCGGCCGCGTCGCATCGACAAACGTCACCGAGGGATCGCCGCGCACCGTCATGTAGAGCCCGCGGTGCAGCAGGTTGGCGCGCGGGCTCGCCTGCGGCCACAGCGGCGGGTCCTCGGCGAGCACGCGCAGGGTGCCGGGGAAGAAGCCGAGCTTGGTCGTCTGCTCGCCGAGGATGAAGCGCTGCGGCTCGCAGTTGACGATGGTCGGGTCGTCGATGTCGCGCTGGCAGTAGCAGCGATCGAACTGCGCCGCCGGAACCCCCGCTAGCGCCTCGGTGCGCTCGGTCTGCTCGATGGTCGCAAGGCTCCCCAGGGCGTAGCCGGAGGCGCTGCAGTTGACCTTGCCGCAGCCGAGCTCATCGCCGTCCTTGGCGGGGAAATCGCCGGCGCCGTACTTGCGGAAGCAGGCGACCGCGCGCTCGTGACGCAGCAGATCGACGGCGAACAGGGTCGAGCCGCCGAAGCTGAGATCGGCATTGGTGTTGGTGGCGTAGAGGATGTCGCCCAGCGGGTCCACGGCCAGGCTGCCGGGGAAGAACATGCAGTGGGACGGCGGCTCGGTGCTGTCCCCGCTGGCCTCCCAGGGGCGGCAGCTGGGGGCGCGCGGGCTGGGGCTGGTGCAGCCTGCCAAAAGCCCTCCCGCCGCGAGCAGCGCCCCCCAGGCCGCAGCTACGGGGAGCCGTGCCCGGGATGCCGTAAGGTAACGAAAGATTGGGGAAAGTCGGCGCGGTGCACGCAAAAAAGCTGTCACAGTCTGCGAAGGTTGCCCCAGGCTCCCCAGAGAGTCAACGTCTGCGGGTCGCTGGTGCGCGGGGCGGAGGGCAGGGCGCGGCGGTCGCGACACCGGCGCCGGACCCCGGCAAAAGGGGGCCGGTGCGGCGCCGCGCGGCGGGGTCGGCTACGGGGACTCTGTCACTTCTTCCAGTAGCCGCGCCCAGTAGATGATGCGGTTGCAGTTGGGGCACAGCTCCAGCGAGTTGCCGCGCTGCAGCGTGTTGTAAAGCTGCGGCGGGATGTTCATGTTGCAGCCGCGGCAGGTCCCATCGCGCACCGCGACCACCGCCAGGCCGCGGCGCATGCGGATCGTCCCGTAGCGCTTGAGCACATCGGGGCGCAGCTGCTTGGCCATCTGATCGCGGTGGCTGCGCGCCTCGGTCAGCTCGGCGTTGATCTCGGCCAGCCGCTTCTCGACGGCGTCGCGCTCGGCGGTGAGCTCGCGGCGGTCGGCCTCGAGCTTGGACTCGTGCTCGCCGATCTTCTGCCGCTGCTCTTCGATGACCGCGGCCAGCTTCTGGACCTCCTCCTCGCGGGTGTCGAGCTGACGGCGAGTCGACTCCAGCTCGCGCTGGGCGGCGTTGGACTCCTTCAGGTTCTTGACCTGCGCCAGCTTGGCCTTGGCGCGGCTCAGCTGGTCGTTGGCGTCCTTCTGCTCGTCCTCCTGGCTCTTGCGAAACGCTTCGGTGTCCTGGAACTCGGCGCGCTCGCGGGCTAGAAGCTTTTCTAGCTCGGCGATGCCATTTTGCGCTGCCAAAAGCTTCTGCGGCAGCGAGCGGGTCAGCGCCTCCAGGTCCTGCAGCCGAGCGTCGTGACGCTGTAGCTCCTCGAGCAGCTTCAATTGGTCACGCAAGCGATCTCCTCCGGTCAACGATTTTGAGTCTGTGGGCCCACCTGGACTTGAACCAGGGACCAGCCGGTTATGAGCCGGCCGCTCTGACCAACTGAGCTATGGGCCCATGTGGGCACCTGACGCGGTGCACCGTAGCGAAACAAATTTGAAATGGCAAGGCCCGCTGCCGCCGGGTGCCGCCGGTCCTTGGCCCCTTGCGGGCTCGCTGCGGGGAGAGGCGGCCGCCGGGCTTGACGCAGCAGAAGAGTTGCCGCAGAGCCCGGCGTCATTGCCATCAATTTTTGGTAATTTTCGGCAAATATCTACGGGCAGCTCCAGCTGCCGCCCCCAGACAGCCACCTCCAGCTACCGTAGCTATCCGGCGGCGGCTACCCGGCGGTAGCTACCAGATGGTGCACTGGTTCTGGCGGACCATCTTGTCGGTCTTTTCGCACTTCCAGGCGGCGGCGAAGTCGGGCAGGTTCGACAGCGGGCCGTTTACCCGGAACTCCGGGGGCGAGTGCGGATCGACGGTGACCAGCAGCCGCGAGTACTCGGGCCGGCGCTTCTCGCACCACGCCTGCGCCATGCCGAGGAACAACAGCTGCTCGTCGTTGAGACCGCTTACGAAGGCGCTGGCCGCCGGCCGGACCTCGGGGCGGGCCTTCTGCGCCGCCCGGTAGGAGGTGAGCGCCAGCTTGATGCCGCCGAGGTCGGCGATGTTTTCGCCCAGGGTCAGCTTGCCGTCGAGGTGCAGGTCGTCGATGGGCTTGTAGCCCTGGTACTGGTCGACGACGCAGGCGGCGCGCTGGTTGAACTCGCTGTTGACCTTGTCGGTCCACCAGTCGCGCAGGTTGCCGTCGGCGTCAAACTGCCGCCCTTCGTCATCGAAGCCGTGCGTCACCTCGTGGCCCATGACCATGCCGATGGCGCCGAAGTTTACCGAGCGGTGGGCGCTGCGCCCGAACATCGGCGGCTGCAGGATGCCGGCGGGGAAGACGATCTCGTTGAGCGGCGGCTCGTAGTAGGCGTTGACGGTGGGGGCGGTCATCTCCCACTCGCTGCGGTCCAGGGGCTTGCCGATCTTGCTGAGGTCGCGCCGGGTCTCGAACGCCGAGGCGGCGGCGAGGTTAGAGGTGTAGGAGTCGGCGCGCACCGTCAGGCTGTCGTAGCGGCGCGGCTTGTCGGGCGAGCCGATCTTGTTGGCGATGCGGTGCAGCTTGCCGAGCGCCTGGGCGCGCGTCGCCTCGTCCATCCAGCTGAGCGCCTTGATGTTCTGCTCCATCGCCGCTTCGATGTTGCGGGTGATCTCCAGCGTCTTCTCTTTGCCGTCCTTGCCGAAGGTCTGCTGCACGAATGGGACCGCCAGCGCCTCGCCCAGGGCGTGGTCGGTGGCGGCGACGCAGCGCTTCCAGCGCGGCAAGAGCTTGTCGGTGCCGGTCAGGCGCTTGCTGTAGAAGGCGAAGTTCTCGTCGACGAAGGCCCGGCTCAGGCTGGGCGCGGCGCCGTGCAGCTGGTGCCAGCGCAGGTAGACCTTCAAGTTGTCCAGGCTCTCCTCGCCCAGCACCTTGTCCAGGCCGGCGAAGAACTCGGGCGAGGTGACGTTGATCTCGCGGATGCGCGGGAAGCCGAGCTCGCCGAGGTAGGTCGTCCACGGGAACTTCGGCGCCGTCTTGATGATGCCGTCGAGCTCGAGGCGGTGGTAGATCTTCTTGGGCTCGCGGCGGTCGGTGCGCGACAGCGAGACCGCGGCCAGCTTCTTCTCGATGGCGAAGATGGTGTCGGCCTGCGCCGCGGCGCCGGGCAGCCCGGCCAGGGTCAGCATGCGGGTGATGTGGGCCAGGTATTCCTTGCGCAGCGCCTCGCTCTTGGGGTCGGTCTTGAGGTAGTAGTCGCGGTCGGGCAGCCCGAGGCCGCCCTGATCCAGGCTGCCGATCACCCGCGAGGCATCCTTGAAATCCTGCTGCGAGGAGAAGTGGAACAGCGGGTCGCCCAGGCCCAGGTGCTGGCGGGCCACCTCTTTGGCCAGATCATTTAAGGTGCCGACCTTGGCGATCGGCCCGAGCAGCGCGGCGAGCTCGGTCTTGGCCGTGGCCTCGATGCGGTCCTCGGCCATGCAGGCGGCGTAGAAATCGCCGAGCTTTTTGGTCGTCGGATCCGCGGCGCCCTTGCCGGCGGCGGCGTCCTGCAGGATCTGGCGCAGCACGGCCTGGTTGCGCTCGTGGATCTCGGAGAAGCCGCGGCTCCAGGTGGGGCGGTCGGCGGGGATCTGGGTGCGGGCGAGCCAGCCGCCGCAGGCGAAGCGGTAGAAGTCGTCGCAGGGCTTGACCGAGCGGTCCAGGATGCTCTCGTCGATGCCGAGCGAGGTGGTCAGGGAAGCGGCCGGCGCGGTGACGGCGGTTGCCTCGGTCGCAGCGCCGGGCTGACTGTGGGCGGGCACCGCCAGGCACAGAGCCAGGCCGAGACCGGCGACACGCAGCGCCTGGTTGCGGGCTTCAGGTTTGCGGGCTGCAGGTTTTCTGATCGCGGAGGTACGGGGGGATGATTTCAGCATGGTGCGTCATATAACACCGCTCATGCTGCCTGAGTTCGGGGTTTTTGGCCGCCCGGCGCGGCCCCGGCCGGCGGGCGCCAGGGGCTAGGAGTCGCCGTCGCGCAGCGCCAGCTGCAGGCTCGGGCCGAGCTTGACCTCCAGCGGTGAGCCGGTGCTGGTGAGCACCTCGCCATCAATTGTATAGATGGACTCGCTGCTCGCGATGCGCAGCTGCTGCGCCGGGTGGTTGACGTAGCGCGGGTCGCGCGGCAGCGGTCCCTTGCCGGCCGCCAGCGAGGACAGCAGGCGCCAGGCGGCGAGCGGGTTTAATAGCTCGCTTCGATCAAAGGGCAGCTTGCCGCGCGCCAAGAGCGGCGTCAGCATCGCAAACTCGCGGCTGGAGACGGCGTAGGCGAGGAAGTGGAAGGTCTCGCGGGTGCGCGGGTCGGTGAACGGCTCGATGGCGCGGTTGATGGCGCCGGTGGTGTTGGCGAACACCGCCGTGAAGTGGTGGTAGGGCAGCTCGCTGCCATCGGCAAAGACCGAGCCCTGCATGTCGGCAAACAGCTCCGACATCGAGGTGCGCAGCGGGCTCACGGCGGCGGCGATGGCGCGCAGGCCCAGGCCGAGCGCGGCCAGCTTGCCCTTGTTGCCGTTCTCGTAGCGGTCAAGCAGGCGCACCAGCGGCCCCATGCCAAAGGTAAAGCCGTAGCTGCGCTGGTCGTCCGCGGTGACCTCGATCACCGGCACCTCGCGCCACAGGAGCTTGTCGGTCAGGTAGGCGCGCATGATCGACCGGAAGTTCTCCCCCGGCGAGGCGGTCATGCCGCACATGCGCCCGGTCACGTTCATCGTCCCGCCGCCGAGCAGCGCCAGCCGCGGCAGGGGCTCCCCCGGGGTCTGGTTGCGCAGCACCTCATTAATGACGTGGAAGATGGTGCCGTCGCCGCCGTAGATGCACACAAGCTTGGGCCGCTGACCGACGCTGACCAGCGCCTCGCGGACGTCCTTTATCTCATCGGTGACGATGCGGCGGACCGCCTTGGCCTCTTCGCTGTCAAGGACATCGGCGAGGGCGCGCCAGCGGCCGCCCGCCTGCGGGTTGCAGAGAAGGACTACGTCTTTGGGCTTGTGAGTGGACATTACGCCCCTTTATTAAAGAAATTCGCGCGCAAGTGGGTGGGCAAACTCGTGGGCCTCTGCCGGCCTGGGGCAATTCTATCAGGCGCGAGCGCGGCCGCATGCTGGGGCTGCCGCTTGCGGCCAAGGCCCGGCCAAGGCCCGGCCAAGGCTCGGCCAAGACTCGGCCAAACCCTCCATAAACGATTCTATTGTTAAGGGAAGGTAAATTGACTTGCGTGGCGCAAACCCTCCATAATGTCGCCTAGTTGGTAGGTCTACCTACATCCCCGCGCGCCGCGCTGCGGGATCTTGAGCACCTCAGCAAAATGTCTTGGGCACCTTCATCGTCACCAAAGCGGCGCCGGCCTGAGCCAGATGCGACGAAACCGGCAGCGAAATCGGCAACTGAATCGGCAACTACACCGGGACTGCCCTGCTGGGCCGGTACTCGACGCGGCCACTGCCCAGGGCGAACCACGGATTAGCGCAACTTGGGTCTGATTCCTGAAAGCAAAATCGCGGAGATCCGCGATCGGACCGATATTGTTGCGATAGTCGGCGAGCACGTACCGCTGCGCCGCGCCGGGGTGAACCACCTGGGCCTGTGCCCGTTCCACCAGGAAAAGTCGCCGAGCTTCAACGTCAGCGCGAGCAAGCAGTTCTTCTATTGCTTCGGCTGTCAGAAGTCGGGGGATGTGTTCCGCTTCCTGATGGAGCTGGAGGGGCGGACCTTCATCGACGTCGCGCGCGACCTGGCGCGGCGGGCCGGGGTGGACATCCCCGAGGAGGGCGCCGAGGCCAGCCCGCAGCGGCGGGCGCAGCGCCTGCAGGCGGAGAGCGAGCGGGCGCGGCTGCTCAAGCTGTGCGAGCTGGCGGCGCGCTTTTACGAGGCGCAGCTGGCCGAAAACGAGCGCGCCCGGCGCTTCATCGAGGGCCGCGGCATCAGCGCCGAGGTCCGGGCGCGCTTCCGGCTCGGCTATGCGCCGCCGGCGTGGGACTCGCTCATCCGCGTCATGGCGCAGCGGGGGGTGCCGCACGAGCTGGCCGAGAGCCCGGCACGGTGCTGCGCAGAGGGGCGTGGCGGCGCGCGCCGGCGCGCCGGCCACTGCCCGCAGCCACTACGACCGCTTCCGTGACCGCGTGATGTTCCCGCTGCTGGTGCCGATCATCGGCCCGCGGCGCGCGCCGCCAGGGCCCCCGTGCTCGGCGACGTCATCGCCTTTGGCGGGCGCGTGCTGCCCGAGGCGCAGCCCGAGTCGGGGGCGACCAAGCAGGAGGGGGCCAAGTACATCAACTCCCCCGAGACGCCTCTATATAAGAAAGGCGACAACCTCTACGGCCTGCACGCCGCCCGCGAGCCGATCCGGCAGCGCCGCCAGGTGATCCTGGTCGAGGGCAACTTCGATGTGCTGGCGCTGCACCAGCACGGCTTTGACAACGCCGTGGCCCCCATGGGCACCGCCCTCACCGAAGCGCAGATCCAGAAGCTGTCGCGGCTGCTTTTGCCCGACGGGCACGTCGTGCTGATGCTCGACGGCGACAAGGCCGGCCGCTCGGCGACGATGAAGGACATTGCGCTGTTCATGTTCAGCCAGGCCAACCTCAGCGATGTCGCGCTTTTATCGCAACGCGATGTCGATGTGCGTGTTGCCCGGCTGCCCGATGGCGAAGATCCGGACACCTTTGCCCAGCGCGACCGCGAGGGCCTGGCCCGGTGCGTGCGCGCCGCCAAGCCGGCGCTCGACTATGTTCTGGACGAGGCGATCGCCCAGGCCGAGCATGACAGCGTCGCCGGCAAGGCCAAGGTGCTGGCCAAGGTGGCGCCGCTGCTGAAGTCCCTGCGCAACCAGACGGTGCAGGAGCTGCACGTCGACCGGCTGGCGAGCTCGCTCGGCATCAGCACCGACCTTGTGTGGCGGCACCTGCAGGGGGTGCAGATTCCCGCGCCGGCGGCGGTGGTGCATTCGCCGACCCGCAGCTCGGCGGCGGCAGCTTCGCGCGCAGCGGCGGGAGCCGGCGGCGCGTCGCTGCCGCCGGGCCAATCGCTGGCAGCGGCACCGCCGCCCGACCGGCGATCAGCAGCGGGACCGCCACCGCCCGACCGGCGACCGCCCGCGGGACCGCCACCGCCCGACCGGCGACCGTCCGCGGGATCGCCATCCCCAGACCGGCGACCGTCCGCTGGATCGCTACCGCCTGATCGGCGGCCAGCAGCAGGACCGCCACCGCCGGACTGGCGACCGTCCGCAGGACCGCCACCCCCGGACCGGCGACCGCCAGGGGGACCACCGCCAGCGCGCCGGGATGCCCAGCTGGCCCCGCCTGCGCCCTCCGGGCGGCCCGGGGGGCGCGGCAGCACGGTGCGGCCCGCCGACACCGCCGTGCGCGACCTGCTGGCCCTGTGCGGCGATCACCCGCGGCTCATCGCGCTGCTCAGCGAAGAAGTGCTGCAGAGCATCGACAACCCGGCGCTGTCCGATCTGCTGCGCGATGCGCGCGACCTGAGTCTTGGCGGCGAGGCGTCCGAGCCGGCCGCGCAGCAAGCCGAGGGCACGCTCGTCAGCGTCGATAAACTCATCGCCCTTGCGCCGCCGGAAGTGCGCTCGCTGGTTGCGACCGCGGCGCTCTCAGGCAAATTCATACATACCGAGAACCCTGAAGCAGAGCTATATCGCTTCTGTCGCGACCTGCGCGCCCACGCGATCCAGCGTGAGGTGATCGACTTGCAAAAAGCCCTTATTCGCATCAATAAAGCCGGCCAGGAGCCGAGCCGACAGCAACTACTAGAGCGCATCCAGGAGCTTACGCTCTTGCGCTCCCAGCTATTATCTAACAGCCTTGTGGGCAGCCTGGTGGGCAGCCGAGGCCCACAGGACAGCCACACGGGCCAGCCGGGCCCAGGTGCGGGCGGCCACAGCGCCCTCACCACCGAAGGAGACACCCCGCGATGAACCGAGACAACGCCGAGCGCCGCAAGCAGCAGCTCATCACCATGGGGAAGGCCAAGGGGTATCTGACCTATGACGAGGTGAACGACCATATGCCCGACGAGGTCGTGTCGTCAGATCAGATTGACGACTGGCTTTCGACCCTGGGCGATGAGGGCATCGAGGTGGTCGACTCCGCCGCGAGCGTCAAGGTCCACTCGGCGACTGCCGTAGCGCCCAAGGTTCCCGAAATCCTCGACGAAGAAGAGAAAAAAGAAGAGGAGGAGGAGGACGACTTCGACGGCGGCTACAGCAAGACCAACGACCCGGTGCGCATGTACCTGCGCAAGATGGGCTCGGTCTCGCTGCTCACTCGCGAGGGCGAGGTCGAGATCGCCAAGCGCATCGAAGAGGGCGAGCGGCGGGTGCTGCAGGTGGTCCTCAACTCCTCGATCGCCGTCGAGGAGATCCTGGACCTCGGCGAGAAGCTGAAGAAGCAGAAGATCCGCGTCAAGGACGTGGTGCGCGATCTTGACGACGAGGACGCCGACTTCGATGAGGAGTGGCACACCGAGCGGGTGGTCAAGATCATCGACAAGGTCCGCCGCCTGCAGCGCGAAAACGAGAAGATCCAGGAAGAGCTGGCGGCGCCGCCCACCGTCACCGCGGCCGGGGCCAAGGCGGCCGAGGTGCGCAAGAAGAAGCTGCGCGACAAGATAAACGAGAACAAGCAGGAGATGTTCGAGCAGCTCTCCGAGCTGCGCATCAACAAAAAGCAGATCGACCGCATCGTCCAGAAGCTCAAGAACCTGGTCATGCGCATCGAGAAGGGCGAAGCCGAGATCGAGGAGTTTGAGCGCAAGGTCGGCATGCAGCAAAAAGACCTTGCCAAGACCCTCAAAGAGATGAAAGCCAACGCCGGCAAGGCCAAGGCGATCACCAAGAAGCTCGGCGTCACCTCCGAGGAGCTCGAGAGCGCCGCGCACGGCATGCTCGAGTCCAAAAAGAAGATCAAGCGCGTCGAGGAAGAGGCCAAGCTCTCGATCGAGGACCTGCGCCGCACCTACAAGGAAATCCACGAAGGCGAGCGCATGGCCGAGAAGGCCAAGAGCGAGCTCGTCGAGGCGAACCTCCGGCTCGTCGTGTCGATCGCCAAAAAGTACACAAACCGCGGCCTGCAGTTCCTCGACCTCATCCAGGAGGGCAACATTGGCCTGATGAAGGCGGTGGACAAGTTCGAGTACAAGCGCGGCTACAAGTTCTCGACCTACGCGACGTGGTGGATCCGCCAGGCGATCACGCGCGCGATCGCCGACCAGGCGCGCACCATCCGCATCCCGGTGCACATGATCGAGACGATCAACAAGCTCATCCGCACCTCGCGTTATCTCGTCCAGGAGCTCGGCCGCGAGCCGACGCCCGAGGAGATCGCCGAGAAGATGGAGCTGCCGCTCGACAAGGTCCGCAAGGTCCTGAAGATCGCCAAGGAGCCGATCTCGCTGGAGACCCCGATCGGCGAGGAGGAAGACTCGCACCTTGGCGACTTCATCGAGGACAAGGGCGTGATCTCGCCGTCGGACGCGGTGATCTCGATGAACCTCGCCGAGCAGACCCGCAAGGTGCTGGCGACCCTGACCCCGCGCGAGGAGAAGGTCCTGCGCATGCGCTTTGGCATCGGCGAGCGCTCGGATCACACGCTCGAAGAGGTCGGCCAGGACTTCGAGGTCACGCGCGAGCGCATCCGCCAGATCGAGGCCAAGGCGCTGCGCAAGCTGCGCCACCCCTCGCGCTCCAAGCGCCTGAAGAGCTTCGTCGAAAACTAGGCGTCAGGGAGCCGGCAGCGCTCTCTCCTTCCTCCGCTCGGCCGCTTGCGGCCTTCTCCCCCTAAAAAACCTTTCTCATCGAGCTGGGTCGCGCTCCAGGGCCGCCAAAGCCCCTGCGGCCTATACCGCCGCCCGACCTGTGCCCAAAGCTGTGCCCAAAGCTGCGTCCTGCAAGCGGACCCAGGCTAGGCAGCCGCGCCGCGCTTTGATATGCTGAGAGCGCACGACTATGAGCGAGCCCTCATGAGCAAGCGGACAGGCGCCTCTAGCAGGCTCTTGGTAGTAGCCGGCCTGGCGCTGGCCGCGGCGAGTCCCAGCTGCGCGGCGTCGCACAAGGCCGCCGAGCTGCCGTTCAAGCCGGTCACTGAGAAAGAGCTGGCGGCGCGCTACCTGCAAACGCCGCTGGAGAACCACCGCTGCAAGGCGGCGGTCTTCCCGCACGCCAAGGCCAACTGGCGGCTGGTGCGAGTAGTCTCGATCGCCGGGC
>JBGANQ010000026.1:0-94940 GCA_044222245.1 Polyangia bacterium
GGTAGAACTCGTTCTCGAAGAACGGGGCGTTCAGGGTGTGGATGTTGCCGAGCGCCTTGGAGTCGCCGTCGATCTGGTAGTGGGCCCAGCTAGACTCGAACAGCGACGGCAGCCAGTCGGGCGACTCGGACGGGATCTTGTCGAAGAACTTGATCGACTGCGGGAACTGCTTGGTGGCGTAGAACACGCGCGCCAGCGACAGGTTGGCCAGGTCCTCGAACTCCAGGGTCGCCTTGTCGTTGGTCTGCTTGGCCTTGCGCAGGATCTGGCGGAACGCCTCGGCGGCGACCTTGCCGTTGTTGTCGCGCACGTTCACGATGCCTTCGAGGAACTTGGCGCGGGCGAAGAACTCGTTGGTATCGGGGACCAGGCCAAACAGCTCCAGAGCGTCCTTGAAGTTGCCCTTGGTGTAGTGGTAGCGGCCGAGCAGGTAGTAAAGCTCGTTGCGCACCGGCTCCAGGGCGGGCTGCTCCAGGTCCTGGCGGTTGTACTTGCCGATCTTCTCAAGGACGCCCGCCGACTCGGGGAGGAACCGCGACAGCGACGCGAGCCACTGCAGGGTCTTCTGGTAGTAGCGGTGCGCCGGGCCCTTGTCGACGATCTTGGTGAAGTACGACAGCGAGGCCGAGTAGAACTTCAGGTTGAACAGCGTCTTGCCCATGAAGAACTCGGCGCGCTGGACGTTGCCCTCATCGTCCCCCGCCTGGCGCTCGACGACCTTGTTCAGCTCGATCGAGGCCATGTAGTAGTCTTCGCTGTCGTAGAGCTTGAGCGCCCGCTCGAGCGTCTTCGACGGTGGCGCGCTGGTCTCGACGGTCGGGGCGGCCTGCACCGCAGGGGTGGCCGGCGTACCGGGGCTGGCCTGGGTGGCCTGGCCAGAAGATTGCGCAGGGCTGGTCGCAGCGCTGGCAGGCTGGTCCGCATCCTTCTTCTTCTTCGCAGCTGCGGGGCTGACCAAGGCCATGCAGGTTGCGACGGTCGCGACGGTCTTGCTGAGCTTACGATTCATGCGCTAACCCCTGTCTCCAAACCGCTTCTGCATATGCGGATGTCGTCTGCACCGTGACCTGTCCCCGTCTATGACGACGACCGGCCTGACTAGTTTTGGCCAGCGGTGAGAACCTAATGTTGCCATCACGGGCGACCGGTGACGATGATTTTGTCATGCCCGTAGCCAAGCGTGGCAAGTATACGAACCGCGCGCGAGCTGTGTCAAGGCATCTCACCGAATTGCGTCGGCCTCTTGGGCGTCACAGGGGCCGCCTCTTAAAGCGATTTTGGCGGCCTTGGCCGTTTCTGCTGATCCCCCCAGGTGCACAACCTACCTCGCCTACTTAAGTCGAGTGGCCGGGTCCTTGCGCCACCTGACCAAGGAGCCTGGTAAACGGACAAAACAAGCATAGCAAAAGATATGACACCTGGAAGTCGGTCGGGTTCCAAAGCGCGCCGCGCCCGGCGGGGGCCGCTAGGTCCGCCGCCGCTTTTGGGCCGGGTGGCCTCCGAGTCACGCTGCGCTGCCGGCGATGCTCACTGCATGCCTTGACTTGGTCGCAAAGCCGTGTACCATGGCCGAGTCTTACTACTTCGACCGGGTCGGAGGACCTACATAGAATGATGCGCCGTTCTGCTGCGTGGCACACGCTCTGCTTTCTCGTGGGTGGACTTACCCTGCTGACCTCGGGCTGCACGGACAATCAGATCGGTCGTCTGTGTAATAACCCCAGTCAACCGGTCAAAAACGGGGTGACCTTCGTCAACCCGGCGCCGGACTGTCCGTCTCGGTTGTGCATGATCTTTGGCCCGTCCAACAGCGCGCTGGCCAAGGCCGACCACAAGACCAACGAGCTCAGCATCTGCACCGCGGAGTGCAACAGCGACGACGACTGCGTCAGTCAGTACGACAACGGCTCGGGCAGCACCAAGTGCGGCAAGTACGTCTGCGCGGTCGCCTCGGTTGTCGGTGGCGCCGAGTCGTTCTGCTGCAAGAAGCTGTGCATCTGCGACGCTGACCTGCAGCCCGGCTTCAACACCGACGGACCCGGTCCCAAGCTCGCCCGCGACAGCTACAACGTGCCGATCCCCACCGCCTGCCAGAACGCGACCAGCTGCACCCAGTAGCCGGCGCGGCGAGCGGCTCCGCCGACCCGGAGTCGCTCGTCGATCTCACACCCTAAGGCCAGGCGAAGTCGGGCTAAGCAGCGGGGAGCTCGAAGGCATTGCGCAGCAGGACCAGCTCCGGCGGCTCCCCACCGAGGATGGTCACCACATCAAACCGGCAGGCACAGGCCGGACCCCTCCACCTAGTGGTCAGAAATACGCTCGCAGTCCTGATGATTCGGCGTTGCTTGAGCCGGCTGATCGTGCTGCTCGGGTGACCGAAGCGATCCTGCCGGCGGTAGCGGACCTCGACAAAGCAGAGCGTGCGATCCTCCAGGGCGATCAGATCGATCTCGCCCCGGTGGCCGCGAAAGTTTTGCTGCAGGATTTCAAAGCCCTCTTGGCGCAAGAAGGCGGCCGCCAGCGACTCCGCACGGGTGCCCAGATCATAGGAGCCATAGGAGCCCATGCGGACTTCGCAGGCGCGGCGGCGACGGCAGCTGCTTAGCTGGTCTTTTCCGCAGCGGCCTCGGCGGGCGCGGTCTTGTTCATCGTGCGCTCGCGGATGCGGGCCGCCTTGCCCGACAGATCGCGGAGGTAGTACAGGCGCGAGCGACGGACCTCGCCGTGGCTGACCACTTCGATGCGATCGATGCGCGGCGAGTGCAGCGGGAAGATCCTCTCGACCCCGACGCCGTAGCTGATCTTGCGCACGGTGAACGACGACCGCGCACCGTGGTGGTGACGGCGGATGACCACGCCCTCGAAAGCCTGGGTGCGCTCCTTATCGCCTTCCTTGATGAGCACCCAGACGCGGACCGTGTCGCCGGCGCGGAACTCAGGGAGGGCTTGCTTTCGCAGTTGGGCTGTCTCAAGGGCGTGAATGACGGGGACGACATCGCTCATAGGCTGTGTTCTCCTGAATTCGGCTCGGGCTGCGCGAAGAGTCTGTCGAGTATTATGCCGGCTGCCGATCGCACCGAGAGGTGATTATAGGCAACTCTACCTCGCACAGGACATAGAAACTTATCCACACCTTGAGACCACTGCTGGGTCAATCCCCAGCCGGTACCAAACACCAGCAGCAGGGGCCTATCGGCCAGCCGCGGGTCCCTAAGCAAGGTCGCTGCGGAGACCGCACCCGCGCTATCCCGGGCCGAGGTGGCCACGATTAGCGGGCGGGCGTTATGCTCAAGTGTGATCTGCTCGATGGTCTGCTCTATGGACTCCGTTATTCTGACGATCGATAGGGCATCACTGCGAAAATCGTTCTGTTCTTGGCCGGGGCCGGTCTGCCAGTGGCCGATGATCCGCTGCGCCAGCTCTCGCTGAGCCGCAACTGGGTGGACCAGGAAGTATCCAGCTAAGCCATAGGTCTTGCTCGAGCGGGCAATGTCGTGAATATCAAGATTGGTAATTGAAGTAGCAACTATCTTTTGATTCTTGTCGTAGACTGGATAGTGGACTAGCGCCAGATACGACCGGCTTTCAATCGAGCTCACGGCGTTGTCTCTACAGTCATATCTACAGGCATCTGGCCCGGCAGCTCGCCCGGCATCCGGCCAACCGTTTCGGGCCGAGCTGCAGCCGCGAGTCGATCCGCCCGGGCGTGCTGCGCGTCCCACTGGGCGAGCAGGGCTATGTCTTCTTGCGTCGGAACATACCGGGCAAACAGGTCAGGGCGGCGCTGGCGGGTCCGCACGAGCGCCTGCTGGCGGCGCCAGCGGCGAATCTTTTCATGGTCTCCCGACAGCAGGATCTCGGGCACTGGCACGCCGTTATGGCAGGCCGGACGAGTATACTGAGGGTATTCAAGGAGTCCATGCTCGAATGACTCGTCTTCGATCGACTGGTGGTTGTGCAGGACTCCCGGACAGAGCCGGGCGACTGCATCAATGATGATGAGGGCGCCGAGCTCGCCGCCGCTCAGGATGAAGTCGCCGATGCTTATCTGTTCGTCGACATGGTCGCCGACGCGCTCGTCCACGCCCTCGTATCTACCACAGATGAGGACCAGGTGTGGAAGTTTCGCCAGCCGCCGGACATCGGTCTGCTGCAGCGCGCTGCCGGCCGGGGTGAGCAGGATGCGGTGGCCGCGCCCGTGGGCGCGCTCGATGTGCCCAAGGCTCTGACACAGCGGCTCGGCGCGCATCACCTGGCCCGAGCCGCCGCCGTACGGGGTGTCGTCGACTGTGCGGTGCCTGTCCTCGGTAAAGTCGCGGGGGTCGGTGTACTTGACCTCCAGCAGGCCGCGCGCCATGGCGCGCCCGGTCATGCCGACGCTCAGCACCGGAGCAAACACGTCGGGAAAGATGCTTATTACGTCGACCCGCATCACCTGGTCAGTCCCCGCGCAGATCGAGGTCGAGCAGCCCCTCGGGAGGATCGATCTCAATCCGCCCGCCGGCGAGGTCGATGTCGGTGATCATCGCCGCGACCAGCGGCACCAGCGCGTCCTCGCGCCCCGGCCGGCTGACCACCAGGAGAAAGTTGCCGTTCATCTGCTCGATCGCGCTGACTGTCCCGAC
This sequence comes from Polyangia bacterium, assembly GCA_044222245.1. Lineage (GTDB taxonomy): Bacteria > Myxococcota_A > Polyangia > Palsa-1104 > JAEUJZ01 > CALFML01. The sequence goes on from JBGANQ010000026.1 coordinate 4,626, forward strand.
CTGGCCGCGGCCCGCCTGGAACACCTGGCAGCCAATCAGGTCCGCCTGGTAGACCTCATCGTCTTGCAGCTCGGGCAGCTCATCGCGCCGGGCGTAGACCTCCTGCCGCTGCAGGGCCTCGGCAGCGGTGCGGTCGGCGACGCCGGCAAGCGTCACCAGATACAGCCCACCGTCCAGCCCGCGCACCTCGGCCAGCTCCCACTTGCGCAGGCTGTCGGCGGTGACCTCCTGGTCGCTGACCGGCGCACTGCTCGGCGCGCGGGTCCACAGGAAGTCCAGGTGCTCGAGCACCTCGGAGTCGGCATTGTCCAGCGCCACCTTGACCTGACCACGCAGGCCATGGGCACGGCGGATGGTGCCTATGTGAAGGAACTGGGTCATGTTTGCGTGTGTTAAGCGGCGCGGCGCCCGGCTCTAGGGACAAGGCCTGGAGAGCGAGAGACGCTGGGACCATGCGCGGCGCGCGGGGACTTTGTTCAAGAACCTGGGACCAGGCGGGAGCCCGGCTTTATACGAACTGGACCAGAGTGTCGGCGAGGACCTGCGCGGCTACCTGCAACAGAGAAGCCTTGTGCGAAGCTACTCGAGAATCTCCAGCAAGGCCCGCTTGCGCAGCTTGGTCGATGCAGCGGATAGAATAATCCGCATCGCCCGGGCCGTGCGGCCTTGCTTGCCGATAACCTTTCCCAGATCTCCCTTGGCCACCTTCAGCTCAATCACCGAGGTCTGCTCGCCCTCGACTTCTCGAACCTGTACCTCTTCAGGCTTATCGGCCAGTGCTTGAGCAATATGTACAATCAAGTCCCGCATCATCCCAGGATTGCTGCTCATGTCTAATCTCCATGTGCCGAAGGGTCAGCATGCAGCCTGGGGGCCCGAGCGCGGGCGAAGCGGTCATCGCCGCATAGCTTGGTGCTATGCCGGCTTGGTCGCTCCCGCCTTGACGCTCTCGGCATTCTTCGCGCGCGTCTTGTTGAGCAGCTGAGCGACCGTATCAGACGGCTGCACGCCCTGGCTCAACCAGTACTCGACTCGATCCATCTTGAACCGCACTTCCGCAGGGTTGCGCGTTGGATCGTAGACGCCGACGTGTTCAATGAACCGTCCGTCGCGCGCGTTGCGGGAGTTGGCCACTACGACCCGATAGAAGGGAGCTTTTTTCGCCCCGGCCCGAGCCAGTCGCATTCTTACCGACATTTCTTGGTCCTATCCGTTTCGCCTAACCTGTAGCTCCCGCAAGCCGCGCATTGTATAGGCCCCTACGGGAACATTGTAATCCGCGCTTGTCACGAAAGAAAAGTCCTTTCGCGCCACGCGCGACCAGCATACTAGCAAGGCGGCGAGCCTACTTGGCCCTGTATGTACTGTCAAGATCTGGTTTTTCCCCGCTTTGACAGTGTGGGCGCGCCGCGGCCGGCGCCTGCTAGGCGGCCCTGGCCAGGGGGGCCGCGCCTCTCTCCGCCTCCTCGTCTTCGTCATCTTCGTCGTCCGCCGGGTCCACCGGCTGGGTAGCCAGGACGCGTGGTCCGGCCGCGGTCGCCTTCAAGGTGGCGAGCAGCTGGGCGCGCAGCTTCTCCGCCCGCTCCGGGTGCTCGATCAGCCAGCTGCAGCAGCGCTCCCGCCCTTGCGCCAGCCGCTCGCCATCGAGCGCGTACCAGGCCCCGGACTTTTCTACCAGGCCGCGGTCGACGCTCAGGTCGAGCAGCTCGCCGGCGCGGTTTATGCCGACCCCGTAGAGCAGCTCGAACTCGGCTTCGCGAAACGGCGGCGCCAGCTTGTTCTTCACGACCTTGACCCGCGCCCGCGAGCCGATGACCTCCTCGCCCTGCTTGAGCTGACCGGTGCGCCGGATGTCCAGCCGCACCGAGGCGTAGAACTTGAGCGCGTTGCCGCCAGTGGTGGTCTCCGGGTTGCCGAACACCACGCCGATCTTCTGGCGCAGCTGGTTGATGAAGACGACCGCGCAGCCCTGCTTGGCGCAGGCGGCGGTGAGCTTGCGCAGGGCCTGCGACATCAGCCGCGCCTGCAGCCCCATGTGCGAGTCGCCCATCTCGCCATCGATCTCGGCCTTGGGGGTCAGCGCCGCCACCGAGTCCACCACCACCAGGTCCACCCCGCCCGAGCGCACCAGGATGTCGGTGATCTCCAGGGCCTGCTCGCCGCAGTCCGGCTGGGCGACCAGGAGCTCGTCGAGCTTGATGCCAAGCTTCTGGGCATAGCCGGCGTCCAGGGCGTGCTCGGCGTCGATGAAGGCGCACACGCCGCCCTGCCGCTGGACCTCGGCGATGGCGTGCAAGGTCAGCGTCGTCTTGCCCGAGGACTCGGGGCCGTAGATCTCGATGACCCGCCCGCGCGGCAGCCCCATGACGCCGAGCGCCAGATCCAGGGCCAGTGACCCCGAGGGGATCACCTGGACATCCGCCACCTCCTTGCCGTCCATGGGCATGATCGAGCCCTTGCCGAACTGCTTCTCGATCGCCGCCACCGCGGTGCCGATTGCCTTCAACTTCTCTTTGATCACTCGTGACACGGTCATAGGTCCTCCTTGAGTCAGGGGAAAAGGCGACTGCGCGCGCGGTCGCCGCTACTCGCCAGGCACGCTGCGCAGCGGTCTATCCAGCACCCGCAGCGACAGCGCCTCGGCGACATGGGGGGCCTGCACCTGCGGCGCGGCTGCCAGGTCGGCCAGGGTCCGCGCCACCCGCAGCACGCGGTGCACGGCGCGGCTGCTTAGAAGGTGGCGCTTGGCGTAGGCCAGCAGCAGCCGCTCGCCGGCGGCGTCGGGGCGGGCCAGGCGCAGGGCGTGCTCGGCGCTCAGGCCGGCGTTGCTGGCGGCCAGGCGCGGCAGCTCGGTGGCGCGGGCTGCCTGCAGCTGGCGGGCGGCCACCACCTGCTCGCGGATGCGCTGCGAGCACTCGCCGGTGCGCCGCTCGGAGAGCAGGGTCTGGTAGTCGACGTGCGGCACCTCGACATGCAGGTCGAAGCGGTCGAGCAGCGGACCGGAGAGCCGCGCCATGTACTGGCTGATGCGGCCGCTGTCGCACACACACGCGCGCAGGGAAGAGCCGCGGAAGCCGCACGGGCAGGGGTTCATCGCCGCGACCAGCGAGAACGAGGCCGGATAGGTCACTGCACAGCGCGCCCGGACGATGGTGATGGTCCGATCTTCAAGAGGCTGGCGCAGCGCCTCCAGGGCGCCGCGGGGAAACTCGGGCAGCTCATCCAGGAAGAGCACCCCATGGTGGGCCAGGCTGATCTCCCCCGGGCGCGGGTTGCTGCCGCCGCCGACCAGCCCCACCGCCGAGATGTCGTGGTGGGGAGCGCGAAACGGTCGCTCGGCGAGCAGCGAGGCCCCGCCGAGCAGTCCCGCGGCCGAGTAGATCGCTGTGCTCTCGATTGCCTCGCTCTCGGTGAGCGGCGGCAGGATGCCGGGCAGGCGGCGGGCGAGCATGCTCTTGCCGGTGCCCGGGGGACCGATGAACAGCAGGTTGTGTCCGCCGGCGGCGGCGATGGCCAGGGCGCGCTTGGGCTGCTCGTTGCCGCGCACATCGAGCAGGTCGAGCGGCGGGGCAGAGGCGCTGCTGCTCGCCGGCGCCGCTTCCGCCACCCGCGGCAGCGCCTGCTCGCTCTGCAGGGCTGCGACCACCTGCGCCAGGGTCTCGGCGGCGAACACTGGCAGCCCGCGCACCGCCGCCGCCTCGCGGGCGCAGCTGGCCGGCAGCACCAGCCCGCGGTAGCCGGCCTGGCGGGCGAACAGGGCGATCGGCAGGCTGCCAGCGACGCGCCGCAGCCCGCCGTCGAGCCCGAGCTCGCCCAGCCACAACAGGCCGTCCAGGGCGGCGGCCGGCAGCTGCTCCAGCGCCAGCAGCAGCGCCAGGGCGATCGGCAGATCATAAGCGGCGCCGTCCTTGCGCACGTCCGCCGGCGCCAGGTTCACCGTCACCCGCCGCGGCGGCAGCGCGAAGCCGGAGTTCTCCAGGGCGGCGCGCACCCGCACCGCCCCCTCCTTGACCGCGCTGTCGGGCAGCCCCACCAGGTTGTACTGCGGCAGGCCGAGGCTGACATCCACCTCGACCTGCACCGAGTAGGCATCGACGCCGAGCACCCCGGCAGAGCTGGCCTTGGCAAGCACGGAGGCGGCTTTTGCATCGCCTGTGCCAGACGCTTCCACTCCCGCTTGCAGTCGGTAGGGCGGCTGCCGCGCCGCCGCCGCCGCGTCCGCGGTCGGGACAGCGCCCGGCGGGCGGACGCGGGCGCGGTTTTTTCAGGCCAGTGGGCTACCATGGAGCAATCGAGGACAACCATGCGCGTCCGGTCGCTTGCCGCCCCGCTGTCGACCTGCCTCTCTGTCGCCCTCTTGCTGTGGCTCTCGGGCTGCAGCCTGCTCAAGGACAACGTCCGCGAGCTCGGCCGCGCCGCCACGCAGGGCGTGGGCCAGGAGCTGCCCAACCTGAAAGGTCCGCTCAAGCAGACCCTGCGCGAGGCGCTGCTCGGCGACGACCTGCTCGGGCAGGCGGCGCAGCAGCTGACCAGCGGGACGCTGCATAACCTCGAGGCCGAGCTGCAGAAGGGCACCTTGCAGAAGGCGATCGATGACATGCTCGAGCACGCCCTGGCGACGCTGGGGGCGCGCGGCACCGTGGCCACCCGCCAGCTTATCCAGAGCGCCGGACCCGAGCTGCAGAGCGCGCTGCGGCAGATCGTCCTGGCCACGGTGGCCAGCGCCGGCGGCGCCCTGCGCGAGTCGATCCGCAGCGACCTCACGGCGGCGACCCAGCTGCTCGCCCGCGAGACCGCCGAGGCACTGGTGGCGACGCTGGTCAAGGCGCTCGACGGCGAGCTCGGGCAGAAGCTCAAGCAGACCGCGGGCGGCATGAGCCAGCAGCTGATTCAGGAGGCGACGCAAGAGCTGCGCGCCCCGGCGAGCCAGCAGGCGGTCAGCGAGTTCACCCAGAGCGCCCTCAAGGGCGCGGTGCGCGGCACTCGCGACGGCCTCAGCGAGAGCCTGCCGAGCCGCCAGCAGGTGGCGCTGATCTGCGGGCTCATCGTCTGCGCGACGCTGCTCGTGCTGCTCAGCGGCGGCTTCGCGCTCGTCTACTTCCGCTACCGCAAGAGCACCAAGACGCTGACCATCATCGCCGAGAAGATCAACGAGGCCGCCGCTGCCGACCTCAAGCAAGCGATCCAAAAGAGCGCCAGCGTCAACTACGTCGGTCCGTGGCTGAGCTCGTTCCTGAAGGACCGCGGCCTCTAGCAGGCTGCGGCGGGCTCAGGGCTTCAGGGTGGCGACCAGCGCCGACTGCAGGTCGGGGTAGCGGAACTTGTAGCCGAGATCCAGGGCTCGCCGCGGCAGCACCCGCTGGCTGGCCAGCGCGACCTGCGCGCCTTCGCCGAGCAGCAGCTTCAGCGCCAGCTCGGGCACCGGCACCACCGCCGGCCGGTGCAGGACCGAGCCCAGGGTCTTGGCAAACTCGCGCATGCGCACCGGCTGCGGCGCGGTCAGGTTCATGGGTCCGCTCACCGCCTGGCTGTCGAGCGCCAGCAGGGTGAGGCCGACCAGATCATCGAGCTGGATCCAGGCCACGAACTGCTCCCCCGAGCCGACCGGCCCCCCGACGAAGGCCTGGAACGCCGGCAGCATCTTCTCGAGGATGCCGCCGCCCTCGCCGACCACCACGCCGATGCGCAAAAGGGCCACGCGCACCCCGGCCGCTTCGGCGCTGCGGGTCGCGGCCTCCCAGTCGGCGCACAGCTGCGCGGTGAAGCCGCTACCGGGCAGCGAGCTCTCCTCCAGGACCTCGTCGCCGCGCGAGCCGTAGTAGCCGATCGCCGATGCCGCCACCAGCGTGCGCGGCCGCCGCTCGACCGGCAGCGCCGCCAGCGCCGCCGCCATGCGCCGCGTCGCCTCGACGCGACTGTCAACGAGGCGGCGCTTGAACTCAGGGCTCCAGCGCTGGCCGACCAGCGGCTCGCCGGCCAGGGTGACCACCGCGTCGCAGCCGCCGAGCTGCTCTTCCCAGGGCCCGGCGCGGCTCGGATCGCCCTCGACCACCACCAGGCGCTCGCTGTCGCCGGTGCGCAGGTTCTTGCGGTTGCGGGTGAGCGCCACCACCTGATCGCCGCGGCGCAGGAGCTCTCGCACGAGCCGCTTGCCCAAAAAGCCACTGGCTCCGGTAATAAACACTCGCATCGGGTCCTCGCTATCTGGGGCGCCTCGCCCCTGCGCTGCTGGGGAACTTCTTCAGCTGCGCGATTATGGTAGAGGAATCAGGAACGGCAACAGCCGCTGCAGTCGCCGCTCCCCAAGGCCGGCTATCTGCAAAAGGTCAGCCCGGCGCCGCAGCGGCGGCTCCCCGCGCGCGGCGCGCTCGCTGCGGGCCTGCACGATCCGCTGCGCCAGCTGGGGACCGATCTCGGGCAGGGCCTGCAGCTCGGCGGCGGTAGCGGTCTGCGGGTCGAGCAGCACCTGCGCCGCCAGCAGCCGGCGCGGCGCCATGCGCCCCGGCGGTCCGGCAGCCGGCTCGCCGTCCGGACCCAGCGGCCACACATCGCCCGCCAAGAGACCGAGCCGCTGCGCCTGCGCCTCCGACAAGCAGCGCACTCCCTGACCCGGCACCTCCACCGGCACCGCGCAGGGCGGCGCGGGCAGCGGCCGCACGGTCGGCAGGGCTGGCGGCGGCGACCACAGCCAGCTGGCGCAGCCAAGGGTGAGCGCGGTGAGCAGCCAGAACGGCCCGCTGGCCGGCGGCAGCTGCCAGCCCGAGGTCCGGCCCGCGCCCCGGTCTGAGAGATTGTCTTTCACGGCCCGAGATTAGATGCAGTACCTGTGCCAGCTTGCGCCAAAACCTGCAGCCCACAAGGTCGCCAAGATCAGCTCGCCGGCCGGCCGTTTTGTCCTCGCCGCCGCAGCCAGAAATCAATAGGACGGGGCACCATCCCGCGCCCCCTCAGCCAGCGAGCTGGCTGAGCCTCGCCCCGCCGCGCGCTTCCCGCGCGGGACCAAGTCCGGACAAACATTTCTGCCGTGTGTATAAGATGAAGCCCATGGCGGATGTGCTGACAACCGACTTTCTCGTCCTCGGCTCGGGGATTGCTGGCCTGAGCTTCGCGCTCTCGGCGGCAGAGTCCGGGCAAGTGCTTATCGTCACCAAGCGCCAGCCGGATGACACCAGCACCGCCTGGGCGCAGGGGGGCATCGCCGCGGTGCTCGATCCGCTGGACTCGCTGCAGGCCCACATCGATGACACGCTCACCGTCGGCGACGGCCTGTGCCACCGCGACATCGTCGAGCTGTGCGTGCGCGAGGCCCCCGCCGCGGTGCGCGAGCTCGTCGACCGCTACGGCACCCGCTTTGACCGCACCGCCAGCGGCGAGCTCGACCTCGCGCGCGAGGGCGGCCACTCGGCGCGCCGCGTCGCCCACGCCAAGGACACGAGCGGCTTTGAGATCGAGCGCGCGCTCCTGGCCGCCGCCACCGCCCACCCCAACATCCGCATCCTCGCCGACCACATGGCGGTGGATCTGCTGACGCTGGCCAAGTACGGCGGCCCCGACGCCTGCTTCGGCGCCTACGTGCTGGAGCGGCGCACCGGCTCCGTGCACGCGGTCATGGCGCGGGCGACGGTGCTCGCCACCGGCGGCGCCGGCAAGGTGTACCTTTACACCACCAACCCCGACGTAGCCAGCGCCGACGGCGTCGCCATGGCCTACCGCGCCGGCGCCCACATCGCCAACATGGAGTTCTTCCAGTTCCACCCGACCTGCCTCTACCACCCCGAGGCCAAGTCGTTCCTCATCTCCGAGGCGCTGCGCGGCGAGGGCGGGGTGCTGCGCCTGCAGACCGGCGAGACGTTCATGGAGCGCTACCACCCGATGAAGTCGCTCGCCCCGCGCGACGTGGTGGCGCGCGCCATCGACAACGAGCTCAAGCGCTCGGGCGCCGACTTCGTGGGCCTGGACATGACCCACCTGCAGAAGGACTTCGTGGTCCAGCGCTTCCCGGCGATCCACGCCCGCTGCATGAAGTACGGCATCGACATGCGCGAGCGGCCGATCCCGGTGGTCCCGGCGGCGCACTACTCGTGCGGCGGCGTCGTCGCCGACAGCTACGGGCGGACGAGCCTGCGCAACCTGTACGCGATCGGCGAGACGGCGATGACCGGCCTGCACGGCGCCTGCCGCCTGGCCAGCAACTCCCTGCTCGAGGGCGTGGTCATGGGCCGCCGCGCCGCCGCCGATGCCCGCACGGTGAGCCCGCTGTTCCCGCCCCAGGTCTCGCCCTGGTACAGCGGCGATGCCCAGGACCCCGACGAGGCGGTCGTGGTCACCCAGAACTGGGACGAGGTGCGGCGCCTGATGTGGAACTACGTCGGCATCGTTCGCAGCGACCGCCGCCTCGCCCGCGCCCGCCGCCGCATCGAGCTCATCCGGGACGAGATCCGCGACTACTACTGGAACTTCAAGATCACCGCCGACCTGCTGGAGCTGCGCAACCTCGCCCTGGCCGCCCACCTCATCATCGAGTGCGCCCTGCAGCGCAAGGAGAGCCGCGGCCTGCACTACAACACCGACCACCCGCAAAAGGACGACGCCTACCTGCACGACACCGTGGTGCACCGCGACAGCGGCCCGAGCCCGCGCTGAGCCGCCTGCGGCGCCCGCTGGCGATTCACGTCGACCGCGCGCCCGGCCGGCGGCGCCGCTTTTGGGTTTGCCTTGACGTAGTGTCGGCCTGTCGTTGTAGCGTCTTGCGCGATGAACCAGCTCTTTTCTGATTCGCCGTCGGAATTTCCCGCGGACCAGGGGCGGACCGAGTGGGTGCTGCGCGGTCAGCGGGTCGTCGTCGGTGAGCGCGTGATCCCGGCGGCGGTGCACATCCGCAGCGGGATGATCACCGCGGTCGCCGGCTATGACGAGGTCCCGCCCGGCATCCCGATCGAGGACGTCGGCAGCCTGACGATCATGCCCGGGCTGTGCGACAGCCACGTGCACATCAACGAGCCCGGCCGCACCGAGTGGGAGGGCTTCCAGACCGCGACGCGGGCGGCGGCGGCCGGCGGCGTGACGACCCTGCTCGACATGCCGCTCAACAGCATCCCGCCGACCACCACGCGGCGGGGCCTGCTCGCCAAGGCGGAGGCGGCGACCGGCAAGCTGTGGGTCGACGTCGGGCTGTGCGGCGGCGTGGTCCCGGGCAACCGCGGCGAGCTGCGCCCGCTGGTCGAAGAGGGGGCGCTCGCCTTCAAGTGCTTCCTGGCCGACTCGGGGGTGCCGGAGTTCCCGCATGTCAGCGAGGCCGATCTGCGGGCGGCGATGCCGCTGCTCGCCGACCTCGGCCTGCCGCTGCTCTGCCACGCCGAGCTGCCGGGACCGCTCGACTCGGCGGCACGGGTGTTCATGGACGCCGATCCGCGGCGCTACGCCACCTACCTCGCTTCGCGCCCCAAGAGCGCCGAGGATCAGGCGGTCGAGCTGGTCATCAAGCTGGCCCAGCAGACCGCGGCCCAGGCGCACATCGTCCACCTGTCGTCGGCCGACGCGCTGCAGCTGCTCCGCGCCGCGCGCGATGCCGGGACGCCGATCTCGGCCGAGACCTGCCCGCACTACCTGACGCTGTGCGCCGAGAAGATCGAAGACGGGGCCACCGAGTTCAAGTGCGCGCCGCCGATCCGCGACCGCAAGAACCAGGACCGCCTGTGGGACGCCCTGCGCGAGGGGCTCATCGATCAGGTGGTGAGCGATCACTCGCCGTCGACACCGTCGCTCAAGTGCCAGGGCAGCGGCGATTTTCAGAGCGCCTGGGGGGGCATCTCGTCTCTGCAGCTCGAGCTGCCGGTGGTCTACAGCGAGGCCCGGGCGCGCGGCCGCACCCTGGTCGAGGTCTGCCGCTGGATGTGCGAGGCGCCGGCGCGGCTGCTCAACCTGGCCGACCGCAAGGGGCGCATCGCCGTCGGCAACGACGCCGATCTGGTGGTCTTTGATCCCGACGGCGCGTTCATGGTCCACCCCGAGCGGCTGCACCACCGTCACAAGCTGACCCCGTACGCGCGGCAGAACCTGCGCGGGGTCGTCGTCACCACGTTCGTCCGCGGGCAGCGCGTCTACCACCGCGGCGAGCACAGCCCGGCGGCGCTCGGCCGCCTGGTCAAGCGAGGGAGCTGATGTCTGTCGAACCCGGGCCCGTCGGGCCGCCGTTTGTCGAGCTGGTGGATCTGGCGAGCGACCGCCTGGGCGGCGCCGTCATCTACGCCAACGACGAGTTCTTCGCCGAGAAAGACAACCTGCTAAAGCCCGAGAAGCCGATCTTCATCGAGGGCAAGTACACCGACCGCGGCAAGTGGATGGACGGCTGGGAGACGCGCCGCCGCCGCACTCCCGGTCATGACTCGTGCATCGTCCGCCTCGGGCTGCCGGGGGTGATCCGCGGCGTCAACGTCGACACCAGCTTCTTCCGCGGCAACTTCCCCGAGGCCTGCTCGCTGCAGGCGTGCGCCGTGTCGGGGCACCCGGATGCCGAGCAGCTCCTGGGCCCCGACACCAAGTGGGTAGAGCTCCTGCCGCGCACGCTTTTGCGCGGCGACACCCACAACCTGCTGCCAGTCGAGGTCGAGCAGCGCTTCACCCACCTCCGGCTGCACATCTACCCCGACGGCGGCGTCGCCCGCCTGCGCGTCTACGGCGAGGTCGCCCCCGAGCCGCGCCGCGTCACCGCCCCCGAGGTCGACCTGTGCGCGGTCGAAAACGGCGGCCGCGTGCTGGCCAGCAGCGACATGTTCTTCGGCGCCCGCCACAACCTCATCCAGCCCGGCCGCGGCATCAACATGGGCGACGGCTGGGAGACCCGGCGCAGCCGGCGGCCGGGGCCCGACTGGGTGATCGTCCGCCTCATGGCGCAGGGGATCATCGAGCGCATCGAGGTCGACACCACCCACTTCAAGGGCAACGCGCCCGAGAGCTGCGCGCTCGCGGTCAGCGACGCCTCCGACGATGTCCGCCTGGAGTCGCTGACCCAGCCGAGCGCCTACACCGAGATCCTGCCGCGCACCCGGCTGCTCGCCCACACCCGCCACGTCTTCGAGGTCGACAGCGCGGCGCGGCTGCCGGCCACCCACGTCCGCTTCTGCATCTTTCCCGACGGCGGGGTCAGCCGGCTGCGCCTTTACGGGCGGGTCACCGACGCCGGGCGGGCGCAGCTTATCACCCAGCGCCTCAACTGGCTGACCGCCGATGAGGCGGCGGCGACGCTGCGCGCCTGCTGCGGCTCCAGCGCCTGGGTGCAGGGGATGATGGCGCGGCGGCCGCTGCCCAACCTCTCGGCGCTGCTCCAGGCGGCCGAGGAGGTGTGGGCGGGCCTTGGGCCCAAGGACTACCAGGAGGCCTTCGCCGCCCACCCGCGCATCGGCGAGAACCGCCCCGCCGGCACCACCGGCTCGGCGCAGTCGGCGCGCTGGTCGCAGGATGAGCAGGCCGGCGTGCACAGCGCCGGCGATGAGGTGCAAGCGGCGCTGGCCCAGGGCAACCGCGACTACGAGACGCGCTTTGGCCACATCTACATCGTCTGCGCCACCGGCAAGTCGGCCCCCGAGATGCTCGCCCTCTTGCAAGCTCGGCTGCGCAACCCGCCCGAGGTCGAGCTGAAGGTCGCCGCCGAGGAGCAGCGCAAGATCACCCGCCTGCGCCTGCACAAGCTGGTGTCGCAGTGAGCGCCATCACCACCCACGTCCTGGACACCGCCCGCGGCCGCCCCGCCGGCGGCGTCCCGATCACCCTGGCCCGCCGCGAGCCGGCCGGCGGCTACGTCCCGCTCGGCCAGGGCCAGACCGACGCCGACGGCCGCCTGCGCACCCTGCGGCCGGCCGGCGAGCCGCTGGCGCCCGGGGTCTACCGCCTGACCTTCGACACCGCCGCCTACTTTCAGGCCCACGGCACCACCGGCTTCTATCCCGAGGTCACCGTCACCTTCGAGATCACCGCCGCGGGCGAGCACTACCACGTCCCGCTGCTGCTCAGCCCCTACGGCTTTTCGACCTACCGCGGCAGCTGAGCCCCGGGGGAATAGCCCCTGCAGCGGCACTCGCCTCGCGGCCTGTCTCAGCGCCGAGACGGCCGCGGCAGCACTCGTCCGGGCCATAGAAGCAGGTCCGGTCGAGCGAGTGAGTGTCGCGCCCCGGCCGCCACGGCCTCTCAGCGCCGAGACGGCCGAGGCAGCGCTTGTCCGGGTCGTGGAAGTAGGTCCAGGCGTGCCGATCCCGGACGCTACTTGGCGGCGAACGCCAGCTCCACGGCGACGTCGCCCGCGGCGGTGACGGTGAGCTTCTGGCTCTGGCTGCCCAGCGTCTCGTGCCAGGCGCGCAGGGTGTACTCGCCGGGGGCGAGGTTGCGCAGCTGGAACTCGCCGCTCTCGCTGGTGATCGCGAAGTAGGGGTGGGCGAAGACGCCGACGTAGGCGCTCATCCACGGGTGGATGTCGCACTTGAGGTGGACCGCGACCTCGGGGCGGGCGAAGGTCTTTACAAGCCGCGTCCCGGCGGTGGGCATGATCTCGTTGAAGGCGGCGGCGGCGTTCTGCTGAGCCTCGGAGTGGACGTTGTGGACCAGCGGATCACTGTTCAGGATCACCACCGGCTGGCCGACGCGGGCGGCGATCACCCGCGGCCGATACAGGCAGCCGAACTGATCGATCACGACCTCGGCGGCCGGCGGCGGCTCGCGCCAGTCGGGCAGTCCTTCGAGGTAGACCAGCGCCCCCTGCAGGCGATCCCCGCGCACCAGCAGGCTGGTATCGAGCGGCGGCGTCTTGTGCTGCTCGGCGCAGCCGCTGGGCAGCGCCACCGGCTGCCGCGGCGGCGGCGTGCCGACAAACTTGACCACCCCGCGCACCGTCGCTGCGCCGCTCACGCCCGGCGGCGGGCTGGCGGGACCGCCGATGTTGACGGCCGGCGGCGGCAGCGGGGCGCTGGCAGCCCCCGGCTCGCTCGTCGCGCCGGCGGCCGGCATGGGCCCCGACTCGGGCGGCGGCACCGACGCCGCGAGCACCGAGTAGAACACCGCAATCAGCACCGCCCCGCCCAGACCCCCGAGCAGCAGGAACGGCGACTGATCGGCCACGTTCATCAGGTGCTTGACCCCGGCGCCGAGCAGCATCAGCACGATCAGCACCAGCCACGCGTGGGCGCTGCCATAGGTGCTAGGGAAGTGGTTGCTGAGCATGATGAAGATGATCGGGAAGGTCAGGTAGTGGTTGTGCATCGAGCGCAGCTTGGCGCGCTTGGCGTAGGCAGGGTCGGGCCGGCGGCCGGCCCGGGTGGCCTCGACCAGGTGGCGCTGCGACGGGATGATCACCATCCACACGTTGGCGACCATGATCGTCCCGAGCATCGCCCCGATCTGGAGGTACGCCGCGCGCCCGCTGAGGGTGTGGGTGAGCCCGTAGGCCAGCCCGCCGATGAGCACAAAGCCCACCGCCGACAGCAGCCGCTGGTTCTTGCCGAGCGGCGAGCGCATGAGCAGATCATAGACCACCCACCCGCCCAAAATCAGGCCGATGCTGAGCATCACCGCCTGGCCGTGACTGAGGCTCGCAATCGAGCGATCCACCATCAGCGAGCCGCCGACGTAAAACAGGAAGATCAGAAGCAGGATGCCCGAGATCCAGGTAAAGCCCGCCTCCCACTTGAACCAGTGCAGCACCGGCGGCAGCTTGTCGGGGGCGACGAGCTTCTTCTCGACCTGGTAGAAGCCGCCGCTGTGCACCATCCACAGCTCGCCCTCGACGCCGTCCTTTTTCTGCTCGGGGGCGCTCAGGTGGCGGTCGAGCCAGGCGAAGAACAGCGAGTTGCCGATCCACATGACGGCGGCGATGATGTGCAGCCAGCGCAGGCCCAGGTGCAGCCAGTCTGTAACGTGCGGGTCCATTGCGCTCCCTTAACTCCCCCGCCGTCCGGCGAGAATGGTGACAAACGAGCGGCTGCGCAGCTCGGCCGGGGTGAGGCCGCCGCAGCGCGCCTGGTCCTCGGTGAGCGCGCCGCAGGCCAGCCCGCGCAGAAAGAAGTTGAGCAGCCCCTGGCCGGTGGCCGCGTCGTCGAAGACGGCGCCGACGCGGGTGGCCTGGGCGGCGGCGCCGATGAAGCTGCGCAGGCGCTCGGCCGCCGCCGGCAGGTTGGCCAAAAAGAAGGCGTAGACCGCGCCGTAGCGCGTCGGCAGCTGCGCCGGGTGCAGGTCCCAGCCCTGGTAGAAGCCCTGCCCGAGCGAGCGGCGTACGTGCCGGGCGTGCAGCGCCATCGCCGCGCGCACCGTCGCCTGGTTTTTGCGCAGCTCGGCCTCACTTAGCTCGCGACCAGCGGGCGGGCGGTGCGGGGCAATCGGCAAGATGTTGGTGGCCCCGTCTGCGAGGAAGATCCCGGTGCCGCTCAGGCAGGTCTGTAGCAGGTGCTTGGCGAAGTCGCAGGCCGGGTGCTCCATGCTCTGGCAGGCGGCGGTGATGTCGCAGCTGGCCGTGTAGTCGTAAGTGCCAAAGTGCACCCCGACCAGGCGCCCGGCGGCCGCCGCGACCAGGTGCGGCAGGACGAGCTCGCCGCGCTCGCTCCACACCGCCTGGCTGGTCTCGAACATCAGCTCGAACCGCAGGCTGCCGGCGGGCAGGCCCAGGCGCGGCTCCAGCAGGTCGCACAGCTCGGCGAGCGCCCGCACCTGCGCCGGATGGGTCACCTTGGGCAGGGTGAGCAGGAAGCCGCCGGGCAGCCGGCCGCCGAGCTCGCCGGTGAGGCGGGTGAGGAACAGATCGGCGGTGCGCAGCGAGCGCGCCAGCAGCTCGGTGGTAAAGGGCTTGATGCGGATGCCGATGAACGGCGGCAGGCTCCCCGCTTGCGCGGCGCGGGCGACCGCTTGCGCCGCGGCGTCGGCGTGGCCGTCTTCTTCGGCATCGGGGCGGTTGCCGTAGCCGTCTTCGAAGTCGATGCGGTAGTCCTCGACCGGCTCGCGCTGCAGCTTGGCCAGCACGCGGCTGTAGATCTGCTGCGCCAGCGCCGCGGTCGAGCCAGCCGGCGACGGGTCGCTGGCGGTCGGCTGGGCGCTCGCCTCGGCGCCCGGCTCGTGCGGTCCCGGGTCGGTTAGCTCGAGCACCCGCGCGAAGCTCAGGCTGTCTGGGGCGTACTGCGCCAGCGCCCGCTGCGCCAGCGCTCCCAGCTTGGGCACCGTGTCGGCGGTAAACAGGTGCGCGCCGCCGTATACGGTGTGGATGGGCTGACGCGCGCCGAGGTCGCCGGCGCAGCGCCGCAGGTGCGCCTGGTCCGCAGCCAGCAGGGGCGTGCTGAGCGAGCGCAGCAGCTCGGCGTTGAGCGTCGTCACCATGAGGCGCGGTTTTAGCAACTAAGAATCGCCTACACAAGCGCGGCGCAGCAGGGTCGCCTGCCGTCGGGATGCGGTATATGACAAGGCCATGTCGGACGCCCCTTCTCCGCTCGCCCTCCCCAGCGGCGCTCCCGCGCCGGAACCGCTCAGCGTCGCCGCCGCCGAGGCGCTGGTCGATGAGCTCCCGCCGTGGCCGCGCACCCTGGCGCTGGCGCTGCAGCACGTCCTGTCGATGTACGCGGGGGCGGTCGCGGTGCCGCTGCTGGTCGGGGCGGCGCTCAAGCTGTCGCGGCCGGATCAGGCAGTGCTGATCAGCGCCGACCTTTTTACCTGCGGCGTGGCGACGCTGCTGCAGACGCTGGGGCTCGGGCGGCGGCTGGGCGTGCGGCTGCCGGTGCTGCTCGGCGTCAGCTTCGTCGCCGTCGGGCCGATGATCAGCATCGGCAGAAACCTTGGCCTGCCCTACGTGTACGGGGCGATCATCGGCGCCGGTCTGCTGCTGACTCTTTTGTGCCCGTTTCTCAGCACGCTGCGGCGGCTGTTTCCGCCGGTGGTGACCGGCTCGGTGGTGACGCTTATCGGGACTTCGCTGGCGCCGGTGGCGGTGCATTGGGCCGCCGGGGGACTGGGCGCGCCGGACTATGGCGCGACGGCCAACCTCGGCCTGGCGGCGCTGGTGCTGCTGGTGATCACCGCGATCACCTACCTCGGGCGGCGCGGCGGCGGCTTCCTCGGCTCGGTGGCGGTGCTGATCGGGCTTGGCGTCGGCACCCTGGCGGCGCTAGTGCTCGGGCGGCTGCGCCCGGGCGAGCTCGCCGGCGATCCGGCGGCTCCCTGGCTGGCGGTGGTCACCCCGTTCCGCTTCGGCTGGCCGCGGCTGGACGGGTGGGCGGTGCTGACCATGAGCCTGGTGGCGCTCCTGTGCTCGATCGAGTCGATGGGGGTGTTCCTGGCCGTCGGCCGCATCGTCGGCGTGCCGGTGGATGAGCGGCGGGTGGCGCGCGGCCTGCGCGCCGAAGGGCTGGCGATGGTGCTGGGCGGCTGCCTGAACTCGTTCCCCTACACGACGTTCAGCCAGAACGCCGGGCTGGTCGCGCTCACCGGCGTGCGCAGCCGCTTCGTTGTCGCCGCCGCCGGTGGGCTGCTTTTGCTGCTGGGGGCGCTACCGCGGCTGGCCGGGCTGTTCGCCGCCCTCCCCAAGGCGGTGCTCGGCGGAGCGGGCATCGCCCTGTTTGGTACTGTCGCCGCCTCGGGCGTGCGCATGCTCGCCGAGGTCGATTTCCGCCGCTCCGAGAACCTGTACATCGTCGCCTGCGCCCTGGGCCTGGGTCTGGGAGTGGCCACCGTCCCCGGCGCCTTCGCCGGGCTCCCCGAGGGTCCGCTGCGCCTCTTGTGCTCGGACGGCATCGTCATCGGCAGCCTGACCGCGGTCCTTTTGAACCTGCTCCTGGGCCGGCGCGCAAGCGCCTCGCCGCAGCGCCCGGACGGTGGCCCGGCGGAGGCCCGGACGATCGACTAGCAGCGACGGGGCATGCCGCTGCAGTAAGGACTTGCCGGGCTTATTTCGTTAGGTATTCTTCATAATATTCTGTGATATATATTAACAATTCTGCAGCAAGTGATTCGCTGCAGCGGCTCACTCCTGCTTGCTCTGCGCGAGGCCCTGGCCATGGCAACCACGTCTACCTCTTTGCTGCTCGACCCTCAGCTTTACAGCTTCACGCGCGCCTATGTGTGGCAGCTGTTGCGCCAAGGAAAGCTGGCCGAGAAAGCGACCGAGCCGCTGCATGTGCTGGCCCAGGAGCTGGCGCAGGCCATCGCCGCCCAGCCCGGCGACCGCGACCAGAAAAGCCGCCTGCTGAGCAGCGTGGCCCAGTACCTGAGCGGAGGCGACCTGAGCGTGACCCCGCCCGCCGAGGTGCAGGCGCTGCTGCGCCCCTTGCTGGCCCCCGAGGGAGCCCCCGACGCCGCGGCCGATCCCGCTGTCCCGGCACCGGCAACTCCCGCAGGGGTAGATTCGCCCGCCGCCGCGCCGCCCGATCCAACCCCACCTGCCTCGGCAGAGCCCGCCCCCGCGGCTTCCAGCGCATCAGGGCCGGTCGCCCAGACTCTCGCCGCCGCCGAGCCTGCCGGAGCGGCTCCGGCGGCTTCAGAAGCCAGCTCGGCGGCGCCGGCAGACCCCGTCGCTTCATCGCCTGCGGCTAGCGAGACGCGCACTGACGCGCCTGCGGTCGCGGACTCGCAGGTCGCGGACTCGCAGGTCGCGGACTCGCAGGTCGCGGACTCGCAGGTCGCGGACTCGCAGGTCGCGGACTCGCAGGCGGTTGCCGCGCCGGCCGCGGCCGACGCGAATAGAGCCGGCGCTTTGGATGCTCAAGCCGTTGCGCCAGAGGCCGCAGCCAGCGCCCCCGCCGCGGACGCCGTTGCGCCAGAGACCGCAGCCGGCGCCCCCGCCGCGGACGCTCAAGCACCGGCCGCGGCCTCGCCTGCCACCGCGCAGGGGGTCACTACAGAGTCCGCCGCTGCGCCGCCGGCCGCCCAGGATGCCGGAGCTGAGACTGCCGCCGCGCCGCCGGATGCGGCCGCCTTCGCCGCCCAGAACCCGCCGCCCGACTACCACCCGCTTGCTGAGAATGAGCTGGCCGCTGGCGCCGAGAGCGCGCCCGAGCCCGAGCTGCCGCCGGCCGGGCCGGCCCAGGTCGAAGGCGCCCCCGGGGTCTCGACCGAGGTGAAGTCGAGCAGCGGACGGCGGGGCCGCAGGGGCTAGCGCGGCGCGCAAGCGCTGCCGGCGCGATCCACTCGACGGGACGGGGCGAGCCGATAACTGGGGGATGATGGGACGCTGGCCGCTTACCAAGGGCTCGCTGCGGACTGGAGCCGGCGGACAAGCGGCGCTGGCCGTGCTGGGCGCGCTGCTGGTGTCAGCGGTGGCCTACAGGCTGCGGCTGACCCAGGCGCTGCGCGACCCGGCCGCTGGCTGGGGCGGCGAGCCGGTCCCCTGGCTGGCCATGCTGCGGCAGCTGGGAGCGGACGCGATGCTAGCCGCCGGCGGCGCGGCGCTGGTGCTGGCGCTGGCGCAGCTCGGGTCGCGGCTGCCCGGGCGCTGGCAGACGGGGGCACGCGCCGTCGGCATGGCCGTCCTCTTTTTGCTGCTGCTCGCCTGGGGGGCGCTGTGCCAGTCGCATCAGAGCACGCTGCTCGCCACCGGCAGCGGCCTGAGCATCGAGCTGCTGCGCGAGTCGCTCGCCCTGGCGGCCCTGCGCGAGGCGCTGCTGCTGCTCTTGCCGGGTGAGCTGGCGTTCCTCTTGCTGCCGCTGCTCGCCTTCGCGCTGCTGCTGCTGGTACGCCGCGCGCGGGCGCGGCAGGTGGTGGCGCGCTGCCTGCTCGGCCTGACCGCCGCCGCCGGCATGTGGGCGCTCGGGGCCCCGGCGGCGGCGCTGCCCGAGTCGCTGCTGCACCACCCGGTGGGCTTTGTCGCCGCCGACGCCTGGCGGACCCATCGCGCCCACTCCCGCCCCGGCCCGCAGGTCGTAAGCGCCGGGCCGCAGCCCACCGCGACCGCTGACGCCGTCGACCCGGCCGCGCCCGAAGCCGCGCCCGAAGCCGCGCCCGGAGACGAGCCGCCGGCCGACGCCCCGAGCCCGATCGGCGCCGCCGCCGACCTGGTGCTGGCGCTGCCGGCGCCGCAGTTCGCCCACCCCGAAGGCGAGCGGCCGATCAGAAAGCTCGTCCCCGCCGCGGCGGGCGCCCGGCCCTACAACATCCTCTGGGTGCTGATGGAGAGCACGGGCCTGGACTACGCGCTCAAGCCGACCCCCGGCAGCGACGGCAAGGTGGCGATGCCGTTCCTGCAGTCGCTGACCCAGCAGGGCTACTTCCTGAGCAACCACTTCTCGGCCGGCAACTCCAGCCCGCGCGGCATCTTCTCGCTCTTGTCGGGCCTGTACGTGATGCCCGAGGTGGCGATCTTCGACGTGCGCAAGGACGTCTACTTGCCATCGCTCGGCAGCTACCTCGGGGCGCGCTACCAGCGCTTCCTGGTCACCCCGGCGTCGCTCGACTGGTACTTCCCGCACTCGTTCCTTTTGCACAGCGGCTTTGGCGAGCTGTGGGGATATCACGCGCTGCCGGTGCGCAAGAACGCCCCGGGCGGTCGCGCCCACGCCCGCGATGAAGCCGAGACGGTCAGCTTCTTCCTCCACCGCCTGGACGAGCTCGCAGCATCGGCGAGCAGCCCCGCGACTGGCGACAAGGCGGCGCCGCCAAGCTCGCCGTTTGCTGCGGTCTATTACAGCTTCATTGCCCACTGGCCCTATCCCGACTACGGCGAGAGTACGCACCTTTTAAAGCCGGTGCGGCCGCTGAATAATTATTACAATAACCTCCGCTACCTCGATCAGCAGATCGAGCGAATCTATGACCACTTAAAGCAAAAGAACCTCCTTGAAGATACGATCGTAGTCTTCGCCGGCGATCACGGCGAGGCGTTCGGGCAACATCAGCATAACTACACGCACTCGCGCGCCAGCTATAACGAAAACTACCGCACGCCGGCGCTCCTATTAAATCCGCGCCTGTTCCCGCCGCGGGTATTTACCACGGCCACCAGTCATGTCGATATCTTGCCGACCCTGCTCGATGCGCTGGGCCTCGCCTATGATCCCAAGCGGCTGCAGGGCGAGTCGCTATATCAGGACAAGTTCCGCCGCAAGTACATCTTCCTGTACGGCAATGAGGACACGGTCTCCTCGATCAGCGAGGACCTGATCAAGCTGCAGATCTCGTTCAAGAACAACGCCTGCTGGGCCTTCGACCTCAAGCTCGATCCCGAGGAGAAGCGGCACCTGTCCTGCCTCTCCTATAAAGAGCAGCAGCAGGCCCTGCTGCTCTATCGCAACAACCAGCGGGTGGCGCTGCGCCGCTACAACCGCGAGGCGCAGGCCACAGCTGGCCCGACCGTCGCGCCGTCGCCACCGCCGGTCGCGGTCCGCCACGCGCGCAACTAGGCGCCGCCCCGAACTTCCTGCCCGATCCGCGCTGGCGGGTCTTCCAACCCGGGCGGGCGCGTGCTATTCGGGCGGGATGTCGACCTCTGATTCGGAAACAGGTTCGTCTGGTTCTTCGCCTGCCAGCTCGCGGGACAGCGGGCTGCCGCTTGGGCTTTCTGGGTGGGCGCTCATCCTGGGGGCCTCCTCGGGCTTTGGCGAGTCAATCGCGCTCGAGCTCGGGCGCCGCGGCATGGACATCCTGGGCGTTCACCTAGATCGCCGCAGCACCATGCCCAACGTCGAGCGCATCATGGCCGAGATCCGGAGCCTGGGGCGCAAGGCGGTGTTCTTCAACGCCAACGCCGCCGACGAGCAGAAGCGCAAGGACGTCTGCCAGCACATCAGCACCGAGCTCGCCGGCGCCGCGGCGCCCAAGCTCCGGGTGCTCGTCCACTCGCTGGCGTTTGGGACGCTGCGGCCGTTCGTGCCGCCGGTGGCGAGCGACGGCTCGGTCGGGGCGGCCGACCTTATCAATAAGCCCCACCTGGACATGACCTGCGATGTGATGGCGCACTCGCTGCTGTACTGGACCCAGGATCTGCTGGCGCTCGGGCTGCTCGGGCGGGGGGCGCGGATCTTCGCCATGACCTCGGCGGGCGGCCACCGGGTGATCCCGCAGTACGGCGCGGTGTCGGCGGCCAAGGCGGCGCTGGAGTCGCACTGCCGGCAGCTCGCCTTCGAGCTGGCGCCGCTCGGCATCACCGCCAACGCGCTGTGCGCGGGGGTCACCGACACCCCGGCGCTGCGCAAGATCCCCGGCAATGAGCTCATGATCGCCGCCGCCACCGCGCGCAACCCGGCGCGCCGCCTGACCACGCCGCAGGATGTCGCCCACGCGGTGGCGCTGCTCAGCCACCCGCTGTCGGGCTGGATCACCGGCAACGTGATCAATGTAGATGGCGGCGAGGACATCGCCGGCTAGGTCGCTGGCGGCGAGGACATCGCCGCCAGGCCGCGGCGGTCAGAGAAAGACCCGCACCGCGAACCAGACCGCCAGCACCGCGCCCAGCCCGACGATCGCCCGCCGCAACAGCTCGGCGTTGACGCGCTGGGCGATGCGCGCCGCGACATAGCCGCCGACCAGCGAGCCCAGCCCGACCGCGCTCACGGCGCGCAGGTCGAGCAGCCCCTTTTGCCAGAACAGCACCCCCGCCAGCAGGTTGACCAGCAGCCCGAGCCACGCCTTGAGCGCGTTGTGCTCGTGCAGGTCGCCGTCGATGAACAGGCCCATGAGGGCCAGCATCAGGATGCCCATGCCCGCCCCGAAGTAGCCGCCGTAGACGCAGATGACAAACTGCAGCAGCACCCCCACCGCCGGCGGCAGCTTGCGCTGGCTGCCGAGCGCCCACCGCTTGAGCTGCGGCTGCACCGCCAGCAGCACGGTGGCGATAAGGACCAAAAGCGGCACCGCGTACTTGAACACCCGCTCGCCGCCCGAGACCAGCAGCGCCACCCCGGCCGCCGAGCCGAGCGCCGTGGGGAGCAGCAGCAGCCGCAGGTGATGACGGGTGCGCTTGAGCTGCGGCCAGAACCCGACCGCGCTGCCCAGGCCGCCGATCCACAAGGCAGCCGAGTTGGTCGCGTTGGCGCTGAGCTCGGAGACCCCGAGCGCCACCAGCACCGGGAAGGTGATCAGCGAGCCGCCCCCCGCGACTGCGTTGATCGCCGAGGCGGCAAGCCCCGCGCAGAACATCGCCAGCAGGGTGAACAGCTCGGGCCGCCCGAGCGCAGCGCTCAGCATGACCGCGGCCCGGCCCGCCGCGGTGCCCGCCCCGCCGCCGCGCCGCTCATCGCCCCTGGCGCAGCACCCGGCGCAGCACCTTGCCGCGATCCGAGCGCGGCAGCGCGGCCACGAACTCGATGCGGCTGGGGGCCTTGAAGTGGGCTAGGCGCACCCTTACATGTTCGATGAGTTCGCGCTCCAGCGCATCATTTTCCGCATGGCCGGCCTTGAGCACGACGAAGGCGAGGCCGCGCACCAGGCCCTGCTCGTTCTCTTCGCCGACGATCGCGACCTCGAGCACCGCCGGGTGCTGGAGCATGGTGTCCTCGACCTCCAGCGGCGAGACGAAGATGCCGCCGATCTTGAGCAGGTCGTCGGCCCGGCCGTCGTAGTAGAAGAACCCGTCCTCGTCGCGGTGGAACAGATCGCCGGAGACCACCCAGTCGCCGCGCAGGGTGCGCTTGCTCTGCTCGTGCGCCTGCCAGTAGCACAGCGCCGCCGAGTCGCCCTGCACCCATAAGGTGCCGATCTCGCCCGGCTGGGCGTCCTGGCCGTCCGGGCGCACCACCCGCGCCTGGTAGCCGGGGACCAGCCGCCCGAGCGAGCCCGGACGCACCTCGCCAAAGCGGTTGGAGATGTAGATGTGGAACAGCTCCGCCGAGCCGATGCCGTCGAGGATCTCGACCCCGTAGGTGCGCACGAAGCGCTGGTAGAGCTCCTTGGGCAGCGCCTCGCCGGCCGAGGTGACCACGCGCAGCGGCCGCAGGTCGGCCCCGGGGTTGGAGTCGAGCATGCGGCTGAGCGAGGTCGGCACCGAGGCGAGGATCGTCACCTGGTGGCGCGCGATGAGCTCCATCAGCACCTCGGGCGTCGGCCGCTCGCGGAAAAGGACGGTGGTGCCGCCCACGGCGAAGGGGAACATCAGGTTGGTCCCGGTGCCGTAGCCGAAGTAGAGCTTGGGCACCGCGATGGTGATGTCGGTGGGGGCGATGCGCAGGACCTGCTTGGCGTAGCCCTCGGTGCTGTAGGCGAAGTCGTGGTGGAAGTGCACCGCCGCCTTGGGCTTGCCGGTCGAGCCGCTGGTAAACAGCCACACCGCGGGATCGTCCTTGCTGGTCGGGTAGGTGCCGCGGCGGGGGTAGGTCATCGCCTCGTCCCAGCGCACCACCTTGACGCCGGGCAGCGCCGGCAGGGTCAGCGCCCCCTCGCCCACTACGACGATCAGCCGCAGGCAGTCGCACTCGGGTAGAAGGTCGGCCACCCGATCGAGCAGATCGGCGTCGGTGATGAAGGCGCGGCAGCGGGTGTAGCGCAGGTAGTAGGCGTAGTCGGCGGCGGGCAGCTCGGGGTTGCACATCGCCACCACCGCGCCGGCCTTGAGGATGCCGAAGAACGAGGCGGCGAACTCGGCGCTGTCGAACAGGCCGATGAGACAGCGATCCTCGGGGCGGACGCCGGCGGCCCACAGGGTCGCGCACAGGTGCTCGGCAGACTCGTGGATCTGCTCGTAGGTGTAGGTGCCGCGGTCGTCGATCACTGCCAGGTGCTCGCCGCGTCCCTCGCGCAGCCGCTGATCCAGGAAGTAGTCGGCCATGTTGAAGGTCTCGGGGAAGCTCGGGATCGGCTGCTCCGGGGTGGCTCGGGCCGGCGATGCGGACGAGGGGACGGTCTGGCTCATGGCGCGAGCATACCCCAGGATCCCGACCATGCGTCTAGGCAGCGTCGCAGTGATTTGACAGAATTGGGGTATGGAACCGGCGCGCCCGGCGCGTTCGAGCAAGCTCGTGTGTCCTGCGGGTTCGGCGGAACCGGCAGGCCGGGCGGGCTCGTCGCCTGCCGCGGCTCGCCGCCCGTCTCCCGAGCCGACGAGCCCGCGGCCCCCGGAGGCACCGACCCGCTTGCGTCAGCCGGTCCGCGGGCGCCCGCTCGGGCGCTGGCTGAGCCTGCTCGCTCTGGGCGCCGGCGTGCTCACCGCAGGCAGCGGCGAGCCGGCCGCCGATTATGTGTACCTGGGCCGAGCGGTCACCCCCGGCCAGCGCGCGCGCCAGCTGCGGGCGGTCGCGGCCCCGCCGGCGGAGTGGACCCGCGAGACCTTTGATGACTCGGGCTGGGTCCCGGTCCCGGTGACCACCGGACCGCTGCCACCGCTGCCGAGCAAGGCGAGCAGCGCCGGCGCCCTGTGGCAGACCGCAGCCCCCCCGTCGGCCACCGCGCCGCCGCCGGAGCCGGTGCTCATCTTTGCCGATGACATCGCGCCGCCACCGCCGCCACCACCGCCGTCACCACCACCGTCGCCACCACCGTCGCCGCCCGCAGGCAAGCCGACGCCGGCGAGCGGCCAGCCCGCGCCCGCCAGCCCGCCACCGCCGGGGTTTGGCACGCTGGGGGCGTTCGCGCTCGGTGCCGCCGCCGCCGCCGCGCTGCCGCTTGGGCCGGCGCTCGCCGCGGCCGGGGTGCCGGTGAGCGGCGGCGCGCCGGGCATGGCCGCCGACGCCCCGATCTTTCCCGCGTGCAGCGGCGCCCTCTATGCGCGGCGGCACTTCGGGCTTGGACCCGAGGCCGGCCAGCTGTCCGGCCTGACCCTGCGCATCAAGTACACCGACTCGTTCGTGGCCTACCTCAACGGCGTCGAGGTCGCCCGCCGCCGCCTGCCCGACGCGGCGCAGACGGTCGCCACCACGCTCGCGAGCGATCGCGGCCCGGTCGAGCCCGAGAGCTTTTACCTGCCGCTCACCCCCGGCCAGCTGCGCGAGCAGGACAACCTCCTCGCCCTGGAGGTGCACGCCAAGTCGCTCGACCGCTGCGCCCGGGCGGAGCTCGAGCTGCTGGGCGCCTCGGGGCCCAAGGTCGTGCGCGGCCCCTACATCGAGCGCCTCGCCGACGGCAACCTGGATCTGGCGCTGGAGACCGATCTGCCGGCGGTGGTCGAGCTGCGCTATGGCAAGGGGGATGCGCGCAGCGAGCACGACCGCCTGCTGCGCATCTCCACCCTGCCGCAGACCAGCCACCACGGCCGCATCGCCGGCCTGCGCCCCGGGCGGGTCTACCACTACCAGCCGATCCTGGTCGGCCCGGGCGAGGCGCGCAGCGAGCTGCCCGTGGTCGCTCTGCACACGCCGCCGCCGCCCGGGCGCCCGGTGCGGGTGGTCCTATATGGCGACTCGCGCTCGGGCCATGCGATTCACGCGCAGCTCGTGCAGGCGATCCTCGAAGAAGATCCCGACTTCGTGCTCAACACCGGAGATGTCGTCGAGCGGGGCACCGAAGAGGGTGACTGGGACCGCTTCTTCGCCGTCGCCGGGCCGCTGCTGGCGCGGGTGCCGGTCTACCTGGCGCCGGGCAACCATGAGTACGCCCGCCGCCGCCAGGGAGCGCTGCGGCTGTTCTCGCTGTTCTCGAGCATGTTCCCCTGGCAGAGCCCGCTGCCGCCGACCCGCCTGCCGCCGGCCCGCGCGCAGCTGCGGCCTCCCGAGTCGAGCGGCAGCGCGCTGCCACCGCACCTCCTGGCAGAGGCGCCGGTGGTCGAGCCGCTGCCGTCTCTCCTCCCCGAGCTGCCGCGCGAGTCGCTGCCGCCGCGCGAGGCGCGACCGGCGAGCGAGCTGGGCGGTGAGGGGCTGCGCGGCTTCTACAGCCTGGATGTCTCGGGCGTGCACCTGCTGGCGATCGACAGCAACCAGATCCACCGGCGCGAGCAGCTGCAGTGGCTGGCTGCCGACCTGCAAGCCGCCGAGGCGCGGCGGGTGCGGGCGACCTTAGCCTGGATGCACGACGGGCCGTTCTCGATGGGCTACCATGGCGGCAACACCACGGCGGCGCGCGAGCTGGTGCCGATCCTGGAGCGCTACCATGTGAGCCTGCTCGTCTCCGGCCACGACCACAACTACGAGCGTGGCCGCCGCGGCACCCTGAACTACGTGGTCACCGGAGGCGGCGGTGCCGAGCTGCGGCCGCTGCGCTGCGGCGTCCCCGGCAAGCGCCGCTGCAAGAACCCGCCGCTGGCGTTCTTCAACGAGCACCACTACGTGCGCCTCGACGTCCTGCCCGGGGCGCTGCAGCTCTGCCCGCGCCGGCTCGACGGCTCGCCCCTGGAAGAGTGCCTGACGCTGCGGCTGCCGCCGCGTCCCTGAGACCTTGCCGCGACGCTCGGCTCGCGGCGGCTCGCCCCCCTGTCGGCGTTGCCTGAGGCGATTGGCGGCGTTGCCTGAGGCGACTGGCGGCGTTGCTTGAGCCCAGACTGGCGGTGTTGCCGACTCGGCGACTGACGGCGTTGCTTGGGCGCAGACTGGTGGCATTGCTTGGGCGCAGACTGGTGGCGTTGCTTGGGTGCAGACTGGTGGCGTTGCTTGGGCGCAGACGGTCGGTGTTGCTGGCTCGGCGACGGTCGGTGTTGCTGGCTCAGCCACAGGTGGCGCGCTTGCGGGGCAGCCAGTAACATGCGGCGGGCCGCACCGGCGCGGCCAGCTTGCGGCGTCAGCTGGCCGCGGCGGGGCGCGCCGCCAGGCGCTCGTAGATGGACAGGAGGTGGCGGCGCTCGCGCTCCCAGACGAGCTCGGTCGCCGCATAGGCATAGGCGGCGCACTGCATGCGGCGCAGCAGCTGGCGATCCTCGGCCAGCCGGCGCAGGCAGGCCGCCAGCTGCGCATCGTCACCGGCCGGGTAGAACAGCCCGGCGCCGTCCGCCACCGCCAGCCGATTGCCGACAAGATCAGTGGCGCACACTGCCAGGCCGGCCGCCTGATACTCGTAGACCTTGCTCGAGGTGGTGAAGTGATAGCTCTGGCACAGCGGCGGGTGGACGGCCAGGCCAAGGTCGGCGCCGTCGGCTACCGCAGCTTCGACCAGCGCCGCGGCGCCGGGGACTGGCGGGCACAGGCGGACGGCGTCGCCCAGGGCGAGCTCGGCCAGGCGCGCCCGCAGCGCCTGCTCTGCCGCTGGTGACAGACCGCCGCGCATCGTCAGCTGCACCGCGAGCGGCGCCGGCCCGCGGCGCAGCCGGGCGAGGGCGCGCAGGATGTCGTCGGTCCCGTGCTGGTCAAGCCCGACGTGAGCCCCGTGATAGAGCAGGTGCAGCGTCCCCGGAGCGCCGAGCGGCCGCCCGAGCGGCGAAGGGGCCTTGGCTCCGGCCGGCAGGTTGCGCACCACCACCGGCGGCGCAATCTGATAGCGGCGCTGCAGATCCTCGGCGATCAGGCGGTTCACGGTCAGCGTCGCCGCGGCGCCGCGGATGTAGTGGCCCTCGGCGACCGCCCGGGCCAGGCGCTCGGAGCTGCTCAGGCTCGGATCCTCATCGGTGTAAAGCTCGTGGGCATCATAGATGTAGGGGAAGGCCGGCCCGCCTAGCGCCCGCGCCGCCCAGGCCGCAGCGGGCAGGGTGCTTAGATCGTTGCAGTGCAGGACCTCGCAGCCGTGCCGCACCGCGGCGATGCATAGCTCGGGCGCCGAGGTCGCCACCGCCAGACCGGCGACCCCGGGCAGCCGGGTCAGCGCCGCGGCCGGCAGCACCGCGCACAGCTGCAGCGCCGCCCGCTGCCGCAGCGCCGAGCTGGCCCAGAACAGGCCAGAGACGACGCCGCGCCGGCGGCGATCGAGCCGCCTGACCGCGAACCCGAGCCCGCTCGGCGGCGGCGCCTCGCGATCCTGCGGCCCGAGGATGCCGATGACCGTCACCTGATGCCCCGCCGCCGCCAGCGTCTGGGCATGGCGGGTTACACGGCCGTCGAAGGTAACCGGGTTGGCCACCAGCATCACGATGCGCACCTGCGCAGGATAGCACCTGCCTGGCCGCGCATTGCGCCCACAGCCGCGGTTGCCGGCAGCTATTTCGCCGCCGCCGCGAGCAGCTCGATCATCGCCTCGCCTTCGCCAAGCGCCTTGTCGTCCAGGTGCTCGTGGGCGCTGAAGGCGGGCAGGTCGTCCAGGGTGTAGTTGTTGCGGCCCGACTCTTGGGGGCCGGGCTGCGACAGCGAGCCGAGGTCGAGCTCGTAGTCGCGGGCGAGCAGATAGCACAGGGTCAGCACCGCGTCCTTCTGCGCCGCGGTGAGGTCGGGGTAGATCTCGCGGCCGTTGGCAGCCACCACCCGGGCCAGGGTGCGGTCGTCGTAGCCGAGCAGCCGCGCCTTGAGCTGCGGCGACAGCGGGATCGCCGCCAGCTGCCGGCGCAGGGGGCGGCTCCCGCCATACGGATCCAGGCGAATCGCCGGGCCCACCACCTCGATGCCCAGGGTCACCTCGTTGAACCCGTGGGTGTGCGAGACGAGCGCGTCGGCGGGCGTGATCAGCAAGGTGGCGCCGTCTTCATCAATCAGGTACTGCGCGCCGATGTCGCTGCCCTTCTGGATGCGGTCGCGGTAGGCGGAAAGGACGCTCGCCGCGGTGCGGGTCTCGGTGCGGTGCAAGACGACGCCGCGGGTCTGCGGCCGCGGCCCGAGCGACAGCGTCCCATACCGCGCGGTGAGATCCTGCACCCCCGGATACAGGCCCGCGATCGCCACCTCAGCCCCCGGCTCCGACGGCGCGCTCGGGCGGCGACCCGGCGCCCGAGCGCCGCGCGGTCGCGCGCCACCACAGAGAAATCCTCGCCTGCATGCGTCCCTGTATTCTGCCTTGGCGCGCGGCGCAAAGCGCAGCAAGATGCCGCCCATGCCGCGCAGGTATCGATTGTTTCGCGCTTTTCGTGCAGTTGGCGAGCCCTGCCGCAGGCGGCGGGGCTGGGTCCTGGCCGCCGCCGTCCTGGCCGCGCCGCTTGTCGCCTGCATGCCCGCCGAGCCGGGGTCGCCGCCGCCAGTCGCCGAGCCGCCGGCGCGACTTGGCGAGTCGGACTTCGCCGTGGAGTTCGCGCCAGCCGAGCTGCAGCTGCGACTGCTGCGCCGGGACGAGATCCTGCTGCGCTTCCCCGCCGATGCGATCCAGATCGGCACCGTCGACAAGCTCGATGACCACGCGAGCTACGACCCCTACTGGATGGAGTACGGCGAGGAGCTGTTTCCGCCGGCGCCGCCCGAGACCCTGACCTGGCACACCGTGACCGCCGCCCGCTTCACCGAGCACAGCGGCGAGCGGCTGGTGGTCGCGCTCGAGCTCACCGGCGGCCTGGGCGCCACCTTGACGATCACCCGCGACGCTGCCGGCCGCTTCGGCGCGCTCGTTGTTCCCGACCCCCGCGCGAGCGGGCGGGCGGTGGCGCTTTTGCGGCTGCGGCCGCGCGCCGACACCCACGAGGGCTTCTACGGCCTTGGCGAGTGGCCCGACTCGGTGGACCACCGCGACAAGGTGCGGCCGATGCAGATGGAGGCCTCCCTCACCGAGTCGTTTGACAACGAGAACCATGTGCCGATCCCGCTGCTCATCGGCACCCGCGGCTGGGGCCTGTTCGTGCAGAGCCAGCGCGTCGGCCTCTTCGATGTCGCCCACAAGCAGCCCGACCTGGTCGAGATCACCTACGGCACCGCCGAGCAGAGCGCCCAGGGCCTGCGCTTCCACCTGTTTGCCGCCGAGCGGCCGCTGGACATCGTCCGCCGCTACTACGACGTGACCGGCGACCCGCTGCTGCCGGCGCCGTGGGCGCTGGGCCCGTGGATCTGGCGCAACGAAAACCGCGATCAGGCGCAGGTGCTGGACGACATCGCCAAGATTCGCCAGCTCGACCTGGCGACGAGCGCCATCTGGATCGACCGCCCCTACGCGACCCACGTCAACAGCTTCGACTGGCAGCCCGCCCGCTTCCCCCGGCCCGAGCAGATCTTCGCCGCCGCCCACAGCGCCGGCCTGCGCATGGCGCTGTGGCACACCCCGTACCTGGAGCCTGGCACCCCGGATCGCGCCGAGGCGCTGCAGAACGGCTACTTCCCGCTGCAGAGCGGCATCCTCCTCAACGGCTGGAGCGAGCCCATCGACTTCACCAGCCCCGGCGCGGTGGCCCTGTGGAAGGATCGCCTCAGCCGCTACATCCGACTCGGCGTCGAGGGGTTCAAGCTCGACTACGGCGAGGACGTGGTGCCGGCCCTGGGATCCTCGCGCAACGCCTGGAACTTCCACGACGGCAGCGATGAGCGCACCGGCCACTATCAGTATCAGCTCGACTACCACGGCCTGTACGCCTCGCTGCTGCCGGCGAGCGGCGGCTTCCTCCTGTGTCGCGCCGGCCGCTACGGCGATCAGAAAAATGTCTCGGTGGTCTGGCCCGGCGACATGGACGCGACGTTTACCCGCTACCGCGAGACCATCAAGGACGGCAGCAAGACCCTGGTCGGCGTCGGCGGCCTGCCGGCGACGGTGATCCAGGGGATAAACCTCGGCGCCTCCGGCTTCCCCTTCTTCGCCGCCGACACCGGCGGCTACCGCCACAGCCCGCCGGACCGCGAGCTGTACATCCGCTGGTTCGAGCAGACAGCGCTCGGCACGGTGATGGAGGTCGGCGACGCCAGCAGCCAGCCGCCCTGGGAGTTTACCGGCGACAACGGGCGCGACGTAGCGGCCCTGGACCTGTACCGGCAGTACGCGCGGCTGCACATGCGGCTGTTCCCCTATGTGTGGACCTACGCCCAGCGCCTCAAGGTCGACGGGCGGCCGATCCAGCGCGCGGTCGGCCTTGCCTACCCCGAGCTCGGCCAGCACCCCGATGACCAGTACCTGCTCGGCGATGCGCTGCTGGTGGCCCCGGTGGTCGATCGCGGGGCGCGGCAGCGCCCGGTGGTGTTCCCGCCCGGCGACTGGGTCGACTACTGGAGCGGCACCGTCTATCACGGCGGCACCAGCGGCATGACGGCGATGGTCCCGGCGCCGCTAGAGACCCTGCCCCTGTTCATGCGCGCCGGCGGCATCGTGCCGCTGCTGCGGCCGACCATCGATACGATCTCCCCGGCCACCGACGCCGGCGTCGAGTCGTTCGCCAATGATCCGGGCCCGCTGTACGCCCGCCTTGTCCCCGGCCCGCAGCCTGCGGTCTTCACGCTGTACGACGGCACCGAGCTCGCCCAGGACGCGCTCTCCAGCAAAGGGGCGCCGCTGCAGCTGCGAGTAAAACCAGGGACGCTGTTCAAAGACGCCACGGTGCTGGAGGTCGTGGGCATCAGCCAGCCGAGCCAGGTCCGCCGCAGCGGCAGCGAGCTGCCCAAGCTCGCCGCGGCGCCCGATCTCGAGCTGGCCAGTGAGGGCTGGCTCTGGCAGCCCACCGCCGGCGGGACGCTGCTCCTGAAGCTGGCCGCCCGTCCCGCCGAGCAGCTGGTGACGGTCCAGTGAGACCACTGCGGGTCGGGGCGCCGCCGCCCGCCGTGGGCTGATAGACTGCGACCATGGCTTACCCGCTGCCGACCTCCCTTTTGCGCGATGCGCTGAGCTACGGGGTGGTCGCCTTCTCCGCGATCTTTTTCGTCGTCGATCCCATCGCCGTGGTGCCAGTGTTCATCACCATCACCGAAGGCGACAGCGAACAGAAGCGCCGCGCCATGGCCTGGCGGGCGTGCGTGATCACCGCCGCCATCCTGCTCACCTTCATGGTCGGCGGCGGTCTTATCTTTCAGCTGTTCGGGCTGACCCTGGCCGCCTTCAAGATCGCCGGCGGCATCCTGCTCATGCTGACCGCGCTCGACATGCTGCGCAGCCTGCCGTCGCGCACCCGCACCAGCAACCAGGAGGTCACCGAGGCCGTCCACAAGCCCGACGTGGCGATCGTCCCCCTGGCCATGCCGCTGCTCGCCGGCCCCGGCTCGATCGCCACGGTGATGGTGCTGGTGGCGCAAGCCAGCCACGTCTGGCAGTTCCTGCTGCTCGGGCTGTCGATCCTGGTGACCGCGCTTATCTCCTATCTGATGCTGCGCGCAGCGGGGCTGGTCAACCGCTTCCTCGGCAACTCCGGCCGCGCCATCTTGGAGCGCGTCATGGGCCTATTGCTCGTCGCCATCGCCGTCCAGTTCATCCTCGGTGGGGTGCGCGACGCCTTCCCCGAGCTGTTCCACCCAGTCAAGAGCTCCTGAGGGCCGCGCGCCGCAGGTTCGTTAGCACCGCTGCGCCGGGCTGGGCGATGCAAGAGGCTGTCTGGGCTGGGTGCAGCTTTGCTGCGCGCCGTGCTGCTTGGCCCTGCCCGGCTCCTCTATGGGCACCCAGCGGGGGACTGAGCTGAGCAGACCGCCCTGCAAGCTAGGTCTCAACTGAAGCAGGCTGCGCCGGACAAGCCAGGTCAGCGCAGCGACAGCGGTGGGAGTCGGTGGGAATCGGTGGGGAGGCTTGATAGGAAGCGCGCCCGGCGGCAGACCGTGTCGCGGCGGCGGGGAGAGACGGGCCGCGCCGCCGTCACCTGTAAGCGACGCCGCGGCGCGGCGCAGAGCAGCCGAGAAGGATCAGTTGCGGCCCGGTCGCGCGGTCAGGGTCGTCGGGCCGGACAGCGCCAGCAGCGGTCGCAGGCGGGCAAAGGTCTTGCGGCCGATGCCCCTTATGCGCTGCAGCTCCTCGACGTGCTTGAACGGGTGCTGGCGGCGATAGTTGACGATCGCGGTGGCGCGGCTGGGGCCGACACCGGGCAGCAGGATCAGCTGCGCTTCCGAGGCCTCGTTGAGGTTTATCACCGCGCCGCCGGGGCGCGACTCGCCGGGCACCGCCGGGGTGGCCGAGCGACCGGGCGCGGCGGCGGCAGCCTGACCCGGGTGCGGCGGCGTCGCCGCGAAGGCGGGGGCGGCGGTGGTAAGGACGGACAGGGCAATCGCCCCCAGGATGTTACGCATGCGCAGTCTCCTTTCAGGTTCTGGTTGAGCCACGGACGGTCACGGCAGGTCCGCGGTAGATCTGTGGGCAGTCTGTTTCTGGTCGGTCGCACCTCCTCGCGGTCGGCTCACCGGCCGCCGCGGTCGCCCTCGGCGCCTGGCAGCGGCTCGACGTCGCGGCTGCCGGGCGGGGGCGCCTCCCGGATGTGCAGCTGGCCCGAGAGCGGCACCGCATCCAGGCGCACGTTCAGCGACTGATCGCGGTTGACGAAGGCGACGCCGACGCGCAGCCAGACGCGACGACCCTTGCCGCGTTCGATGATGGTGTAGACCACCTTCCAGGGAACCCGACCGGCGCCCTCATCAAAGGAGGCCACGGTCGCGGCGCCGCTCGGGGGCGGCGGCGCTGGATCCGGGAACAGCGGGGCCAGGGGTGCCGCGCGCGCGGTCGCGGCGGTCCCAAGCGCCGAGCGTGAGCTTGCAGCGGATTGTGCGGTCATCTGACATACCTTTCTTCAAGAGGGAGCGTGCCGGCAGCCCTGCATCGCGTCGTCGCGCGGACAGCAAGCGGCAAAGCAGCACCCGTGCCAGCCAGGTGGCCGGGCGTCTCCGACGGAAGATAGGCTCAGGTAGGAGTGTGGAGGGAGGGGCCGGCCGGAGGCGCGGCGGACAGCGTCCGCATTCCGGCCGGCGGGCGAGCGCTCAGGCTACTTGCAGCACTCGTACTTGGCGTGCAGGTACTGGCCCATGGCGCCGCAGGCGTCGTACGGCGAGAACGCGGTGAGGGTCAGCCCCGCCATCTTGCAGGTGCCCTCGGCCTGCGACTTCAGCGTCGTCTCGGCCACGCAGGTGCGGCCATCGCCGAGGAGTCCCCCGGTGCAGGTCGGCGGCGGCGGCGGCGGCGTGGCCCCGCAGCACTCAAACTCCGCCTCGCTGAAGCCGCCCATGCACGGGCCGCTCATCGACAGCCCGGTCAGGGTCTGCTTCTTGGTGGCGCAGTACGTATCCCCCTCGGTCTTCCACTGCGCCGGGGTGTGGCACATGCCGGTGCTCGGAGCCTTCTCGGTCGAGCAGACCGGCGGCGGTGGCGGCGGCGGCGGGCTGCCACAGCACTCGAACACGATGTCCTGGTGCCCGCCCATGCAGGCCTTGCCATACGCCAGCGCGCCCAGCGTCTGCTTCTTGGCCGTGCACGCCGAGTCGGCCTTGAGCTTCCAGGTCGCGTCGTCCACGCAGCTCATGCTCGCCAGCGACTCGCGGGTGCACATCGGAGGAGGAGGAGGAGGCGGCGGCGTGGGGCCGCAGCACTCGAACTTGACCTCCAGGTGTCCGCCCATGCACGCGGCGCCGAAGCTCACCGCGCCCACGCTCTGCATCTTGGCCTTGCACGTCGCTTCGATCCGGCTCTTCCACGTCGCGTCATCGATGCAGCTCCTCTCCGTCAGCGACTGCGCCGTGCACATCGGTGGCGGCGGCGGCGGCGTGGTGGGGCCGCAGCACTCGAACTTGACCTCCAGGTGTCCGCCCATGCACGCGGCGCCGAAGCTCACTGCGCCCACGCTCTGCATCTTGGCCTTGCACGTCGCTTCGATCCGGCTCTTCCACGTCGCGTCAGCGATGCAGCTCTTCTCCGTCAGCGACTGCGCCGTGCACATCGGTGGGGGAGGAGGAGGCGGCGGCGGCGTCGGCGTGCAGCACTCGAACTGCGCCGCGCTGAAGCCGCCCATGCCGCACGGCCGATCGAGCTTCAGATCATTTAGTTGCAGCTTGTGCATCGAGCAGAACGCGATGCCCTCCTTCTTCCATGCGTCGCTCATCAGACAGGTGCCGGGCGCGATGGTGGCGGGGGCCCACATGCACATGCGCGGCGGCGGCGTCGGGGCGTTGCAGCAGTCGTAGGTCGCCTCGCGCCAGCGGCCGGTGCCGCAGCTCTGGGCGAAGCTCACATGCTTCAGGTCCAGCCCCTTGCCGGCGCAGGCCATGGCGCCGTAGGCGCTCCAGGTCGCCTCGTCCTTGCAGCTGGTCGGTCCGCCCTGGGTCTCGCTGGTGCACTTGGGGGCGTCCAGGGTCTTGACCGAGCTGGCATTGCCGTTGACATCGTCCGCCGCGACCCCGCAGCCGCCCAGCGCGGCGCCCACGAGGAGCAGCGCGGCATAGGGCCACGGCGTCCGGCGCGAAGCGGGCTGGGGGGGACATCGACCGGGCGGCTGGCTGGACAGGGGATGCTTTAGTTGCTGCATGGGACCTCCTTGGTGAGGATCGTGCCGCGAGATCAGCCCGCGGCTTCCGTTTGTTGGTCAGGGCCGCTGGGTCACGGCGTCTCCGGCAGCGGCGAAAATGGCGGCAGGGATGGCGGCGCCGTACAGCACATGTACTTCACCAGCAAGAAGCCGTGCGGCGGGCACGGCTCGGTGAGGGCGAGCATGCGCACCTGCTCGTGGCGCGCCTGGCAGTCGACCGTCGCGCTGTCCAGCCAGCTGTCGGCGTCGCGGCAGCTCATCCCGTCGCCTTGGAGCCGCGGCGTACAGGTCGGCGGCGGCGGCGGCGGCGCGCAGCAGACAAAGCGAATGCCCCGGCTGCCGAGCGGGCAGAGGTCCTGCGGCTCCAGCTTGCCAGGGAACAGCAGGCCCTGCGACCGGCACACCGACTGCGCCTTGAGCAGCCAGGTCGTCGGGTCAATGCACGACTGGGCACTGATCGTCTGAGTAGTGCAGCCGGTCCCCGCCCCGGCGTCGGCCGCCGCGGCGTCGGGGGCGGCGAGCGCCAGATCCGGCACCGGGCGCAGCGACAGCACGTCCGCCTCGATCCCGCTGCACGCGGCGAGCGCCAGGACGCCGCCGAGCGGCAGCCCCCGGCGCCCGGCGGCGGACAGGAACGAGCGGCGTTTCTTCATGTATTGCTTGTGTCCGGGTCCGCGCAAAACGGCTCACGGCCGCGGGCGATTTCTCGAGCCGGTCAGCGGTCGGCGGTCGGGGCGACGACATTGGCCCGACCGGGGGCAGCCCGGCGGGCGGCGGCGGCGTCGCGGGCGGCGGCGCGCGCCGGGGACCACAGGGTGCCGTGCAGCCAGTCGAACAGCGGCACCGTGACGTTGAAGTTCCAGCGCTTCATGAGGCGCGGATCGTGGTGCCGCTGGTGCAGCGAGCGCAGCTTGGCGATAAGGGGGTTGCGCCCGAGCCGCGTCCCCTCGGGGATGTGGTAGGCCAGGTGCAGCCACTCGTACATCAGGAAGAACATCAGGCTGGTGGCGATGAACAGCAGCGCGCAGTTGCGCGGCACAAGCTGCGCCAAGAGCAGCCCGAGCGGCAGCAGCAGCCCGAGGATGATGACGATGACAAACCCCGGCAAGAGCACGAGCTTCATCGCCTGCCGGCTGCGCAGGCCCATGTCCTCATCGGTGAACACGACGTGGTGGAGGCGCTCGTGGCGGTCGTAGAGGATCTGCAGCGGCCAGACCCGCTTGTGCAGGATGTCCTTGTGGACGCGCCACTCCAGCCCGAAGCCCCCGATGAGGGTCAGCGGGACGGTGAGCAGCTCGATCGCGCGCAGGTCGCGCAAGAGCGCCACCATCGCCACCATCCCACCCAGGCCGATGGCGCTGGGGATGAGCAGGTGACTGCGCGGGCTGTAGGTCGGCTCGATGTACGCGCTGGCCAGCTGCGCCCGCAGCTGTTCACGCGCGGCGTTTCCGGGCGGCTGCATGGCTCGACTATGCAGAGCCGACTCCGCGAACGCAAGTCACCTGCGTGCGCCGTCGTGCGCCGCCGTGATCAGTCGTGCGCCGTCGTGCTTTGGGCGGCGTCCGCTGCCGCGCCGGCTACTCGCCGCTAGCGACCAAGGACCCGAGCTCGCTCGGCGCGTACAGCTGCAGCAGCCGGGACTCGGGGCTCGCCGGGGCGGCGACGTTGAAGGCCAGCGGGGTCGCCAGGGCCGGGTCGCTGCTGCGCAGCGGTGGGAACTCGGTGGCCGGCGGCCGCAGGTTCACCGCGAACGGGGAGCGGCCGCCGGCCCGCAGCGGCGGCAGGTGCTCATGCTGACGGACGCGCCCGGGCTCGGTCTCGCGCAGCGGCCAGTAGGCGACCTTCTCGATCCCGGTGAGCGCGATGGCGGAGTACGTTCCGGGCAGCAGATCCAGGTCGCCGCGGAAGTGCTCGCCCGGCCGCAGCGCCGTGGTGCGCACATGCCAGTCGCCTTTGCGGTCGAGCACGCCCCACGGCCCACGATCGACCACGTAGGCAGCGGTGCACTGGCTGGTCCGCAGGTTGCAGATGCCCAGGCGGGTGCCGCACGCCAGGGTGCGATGGGCAACCCCATGGTCGCGCATCTTCTGCCAGCCGCGCTCCCCATAGCGCGCCGCCAGCGAGCGCCGACACGCGAAGGAGCCCACGCGGTCAAAGGAGTCCCCCTCATATCCATAGCGGGAGGCGTTCCCCGCCTTGATCCCCGCGACCATCGAAATAGCGAGCAAGAGCATCATGACCGTGTCCCCCCCCAGGCGGTCATCGAGGTGTGGCCAGTTGCAGTATCTGATCCACAATAAATTTGGCTGGCCAGAACTCTATTGACGTGCCTCCAGACTCTCCGCTTGTGCCAACCCCGCGGGTTGGTTCCTGATTGCAGCGCCATCATTAGGAATTCCCGCGTAGAAGGATATCAGACAAGCCCATTTTCCGGGCTACAAAAATCGGCGATGCGGCCAAAAATTGGTAGGCAAGTGTGCGCGCAGGCCCGACTGACAGAGCCGCATTGCGATCGTTTGTTGCTTTGTCGCGACGCGTGGCCGACAGGCAGTGGCAGCCCTGGCAGCAGCGTCGCACATATCTGAACATAACTAAGAAGTTAGCCACATGGACATCTGGTTAGCAAATCGCAAGCCATCCTGGCAGAGCCTCGCAGCGCCGGCGGCGCGCAGGTGCAGAGCGGCCTTGGAGATGAGAAGAATTAATGATTCTCGCAGGTTACGAGTGAACCATAAGACTGGTGATTACCCTCGCTAGCAGCGCATCTGCGGATAAATTTTTTGTTTTTTGGCGAGCTCCGAGCGGACCGCAGCGGCGCTTGTCCGGGGCGGTCGGGCCGCCTGGCCGGCATCCGGCGGCTGGCATCCGGCGTCGGCATCTGGCATCTGGCATCGGCATCTGGCATCGGCATCGGCATCTGGCATCTGGCATCGGCATCTGGCATCGGCATCTGGCATTTGGCGTCCGGCATTTGGCGTCCGGCATTTGGCGTCCGGCATTTGGCGTCCGGCATTTGGCGTCCGGCATTTGGCGTCCGGCGTCCGGCATGCGTTATCCGGCATGCGCGGTACTGCGGGCGGGGTGGAGCACTATGGTTCGGCGACCCGAGAATCGGGAATTCGCTGGCCGGCGCTGGGCGGCCGATATCGGGTGCCGGGCAGCGCAGTTTTCGCTACTTTGCGCGCGTGGTGCTCGAACGACCCCTGTCCGGCATGGAGCGCGCCTTCTGGCTGCTCGACCGCGGCGCCCGCTTCAACGGCGTCGGCGTGGTCGCGGTGCGTGGGCCGGGGCCGCTGGACGAGGCGCTGCTGCGCCTCGCGCTGCGGCGGCTGCAGGCCCAGCACCCCCTGCTGCGCATGCGGGTAGTGGGGGACGATCAAGATCTGCGGTTCACCGAGCAGGGGGCGGGCCCGCTGCCGCTGCGGGTGCTCGCCGCCGCATCCTGGCAGGAGGCGGTCGAGGACGAGCTGAACCTCCGGTTCGCCGATGACGCCGACCACCTGACGCGGCTCACCCTGATAAGGAATGCCGCCGACCCCGAGCGCTCGGTCCTCCTTATCACCCATCACCATGTGGTCACCGACGCCTTCTCCAACGTCTTTGTCGTCCGCGACCTGCTGACCCACCTGGCGACGCTGCTCGCCACGCCGGCGCCGCCCCCGGTAGGGTCGCTACCGCTGCTGCCGCCGCTGCCGCTGCTGCTGCCGCCCGCGGCCCGCAGGCTCGGGCGGCTGCGCCAGATGGGAGCCTTTGTCTATAAGTACGGGCTCTGCCGACCGCTGCGGCGCGCCCGCCCGCTGCCGCTGGAGCAGCCGGCGCCGCCCGCCGCCCGCCGCAACCGCCTGCTGCAGCGAACGCTCCAGCCCGAGCAGACCCTCGCCCTGGGTCAGCGCGCCCGCGAAGCCGGGGCCTCGGTGCACGGGGCGCTGTGCGCCGCCCTGCTGCTCGCCACCGCAGAGACTGCCTATGCGACCGAGCTGGCCGCCCACACCCCGACCACGGTGGGCTGCTTCACCGCGCTCAACCTGCGTCCGCAGCTGACGCCGCCGGTCGGCGAGGGCCTGGGGCTTTACATGTCGCAGGTCACGACCTTCCACCGCATCGTGCCGCGGCCCCCGCTGTGGCAGCTGGCGCGCGAGGTCAAAGAAAAGCTGCAGGCGACCCTTGCGACCGGCGAGCAGTACCTGACCATGCCGCTCATCGGCCTGCTCATCCCCTGGCGCACCCCGCCCGGACCGGCCTTCATCCGCCGCTTCGACGGCGGCTCGCCGGCGGCGCTCGGGGTGAGCAACCTGGCGCGGCCGCCGATCCCGCGCTGCTACGGCCCGCTGACCATCGAGGACCTGCACCTGGCCGTCGGCGTCTCGGTGGTCGGCCAGCTCATGGGTCAGGCGACCACCTGGGAGGATCGGCTAAACCTCAACCTGGTGTACAGCGAGCCGCTGGTCTCCGCTGCTCGCGCCGCGCGGATCCTCGATGGGGCGCTCGCCCACCTGCAGGCGGCGCTCGTTTCGTAGGGCGCGGCGCCGGGGCGAAGCGAGCCCGATGCTCTCGGGGCAGGCCCTTGTCTTGCGCCGCCGCCGCGTGCTAGAGCTCTTGCGAAAAACCGAGCCGCTCCGCAGCTGCTTGCCGTAGGTGCGGTGGCCACTGCAGGCGCGGTGAGCCTGGCCCACCACGAGAGGAAAGCCGACGGTGTTCGACAATAAATCGATTATGGTCACTGGAGGCACCGGGTCGTTTGGCCGCAGGTTCATCGCCACCCTGCTGCAGCGCTACAAGCCGGCGCGGGTGGTGGTCTTCTCACGCGACGAGCTCAAGCAGTTCGAGATGCAGCAGGAGTTTAGCGCCCCGTGCATGCGCTACTTCTTGGGCGATGTGCGCGACCGCGAGCGCCTGCTGCAGGCGATGCGCGGCATCGATCTGGTGGTCCACGCCGCCGCCCTCAAGCAGGTCCCGGCCGCCGAGTACAACCCCAGCGAGTGCATCCGCACCAACGTCAACGGCGCCGAGAACGTGATCCACGCCGCGCTCAGCAGCAACGTCACCAAGGTCGTTGCGCTGTCCACCGACAAGGCGGCCAGCCCAATCAACCTCTACGGGGCGACCAAGCTCCTTTCGGACAAGCTGTTCGTCGCCGCCAACAACATTGCCGGGTCGCGCACGACGCGCTTTGCGGTGGTGCGCTACGGCAACGTGGTCGGCTCGCGCGGCTCGGTGCTGCCGCTGTTCAGCCGGCTCATCCGCGAGGGGGCGGCCGAGCTGCCGATCACCGACCCGCGCATGACCCGCTTCTGGATCACCCTGCCGCAAGGGGTGGACCTGGTCCTCAAAAGCTTCGCCCGGATGTACGGCGGCGAGCTGTACGTGCCCAAGATTCCGTCTTTGCGCATCACCGACCTCGGCCGCGCGATGGCGCCCGCGCTGCCGCAGCGGACGGTCGGCATCCGCCCCGGCGAGAAGCTGCACGAGCTGATGATCCCGCGCGACGACAGCCTCAACACGCTAGAGTTTTCCGACCACTACGTCATCTGCCCGGCGATCCGCTTCATCGAGCAGCGCGACTACGCCAAAAACGCGCTCGGCGAGCAGGGCCGGCCGGTCCCCGAGGGGTTTGAGTACTCGTCCGACACCAACCCGCGGTTCCTCTCGCTCGAGGAAATCATCGAGCTCAACGGCCAGTCATGATCTCTTATGGCCGCCAGCTGATCGATGAGACGGACATCGCCGCCGTGGTCGCGGTGCTGCAGTCCGACTGGCTCACCCAGGGGCCGGCGGTGCCGCGCTTCGAGCAGGCGGTCGCCGGGTACTGCGGCGTGCCGCACGCGGTGGCGGTGGGCAACGGCACCATGGCGCTGCACCTTGGCTGCCTGGCGCTGGACCTGGGGCCCGGCGACCTGGTGTGGACCAGCCCCAACACCTTCGTCGCCTCGGCCAACTGCGCCCGCTACTGCGGCGCCGACGTCGACTTTGTCGACATCGATGCAGCGACCCTGAACCTGTGCCCGCGCCAGCTTGGCGACAAGCTGGTCGCCGCGCGCCGCGCCGGGCGCCTGCCCAAGCTGGTGATCCCGGTCCACTTCGCCGGGCGCAGCTGCGACATGGAGGCGATCGCCGGCCTCGGCCGCGAGTTCGGCTTCCGCATCATGGAGGACGCCAGCCACGCCCTGGGCGCCCGCTATCGCGACACCCGGGTCGGGGCGAGCCGCTACTCCGACCTCACCACCCTCAGCTTCCACGCCGTCAAGCTCATCACCTCGGCCGAGGGCGGCATGCTCACCACCTCGGACCCCGAGCTCGCCGAGCGCCTCGGGCGGCTGCGCACCCACGGCATCACCCGCGACCCGCAGCAGATGCTCGGCGCGAGCCAGGGACCCTGGTACTACGAGCAGGTCGAGCTCGGCTTCAACTTCCGCCTGACCGACCTGCAGGCGGCGCTCGGGGCGAGTCAGATGCAGCGGCTGCCGGAGTTTCTCGCCCGCCGGCAGCAGCTCTTGCGTCGCTACCGCGAGCTGCTGGCTGGATTTCCGCTCACCCTGCCGGCGGCCGATGCCGACGCCGACTCTGCCTGGCACCTGTTCGTGGTGCGGGTGGCGGCGGCGCAGCGGCGGCGGATCTTCGAGTCGATGCGCGCCGCCGGCATCGGCGTCAACGTCCACTACATTCCCGTCCACCTGCAGCCCGACTACCAGAAGCTCGGCTTTGCCGCCGGCCAGTTCCCCGTGGCAGAGCGCTACTATGAGGAGGCGCTCACCCTGCCGCTGCACGCCGCCCTGCGCGATGACGAGCAGGACCAGGTGGTGGCGGCGCTGGCGCAGGCCCTCTCATGATCGTCGCCGTCATCCCCGCGCGCGGCGGCAGCAAGCGCATCCCGCGCAAGAACATCGGCGACTTCTTCGGTAAGCCCATCCTCGCCTACTCGATCCAGGCGGCGCAGCGCAGCGGCCTGTTCGACCGCATCCTGGTCTCTACCGATGACCCGGAGATCGCCGCGGTGGCGCAAAAGTGGGGCGCCGAGACGCCATTTGTGCGGCCGGCGGCGCTTGCGGACGATCACACCGGAACTAGCGCCGTGGTCCAGCATGCCGTCGCCTGGCTAGACGAGCACGGTCAGCCGTGCCGCTACATCTGCTGCATCTACGCCACCGCGCCG
Organism: Polyangia bacterium; assembly: GCA_044222245.1. Classification (GTDB taxonomy): domain Bacteria; phylum Myxococcota_A; class Polyangia; order Palsa-1104; family JAEUJZ01; genus CALFML01. Next base: position 46,829 of record JBGANQ010000026.1, read on the forward strand.
TTCCTGCAGCCCGAGTACCTGCGCGAGGCCTACGCCAAGCTTGTCGCCTCGGGCAAGTCGTTCGTGTTCTCGGTGACCCCGTTCGCGGCGCCGGTGCAGCGGGCGCTGCGCCTGACCGTCGCCGGCGAGCTCGACGCGCTGTACCCGCAGTACCGCCAGGTGCGCTCGCAGGATCTGGAGCCGGCCTACCACGACGCCGGCCAGTTCTACTTTGGCACCGCCGAGGCCTTCGCGCGCGGCGAGATCCTGTTCTCGCCGGCGTCGCTGCCGGTGATCCTGCCGCGTCACCTGGTGCAGGACATCGACACCGAGCAGGACTGGCGCCGGGCCGAGCTCATGTACAAGGCCTGGCACGGCGGGCTGGACGGCGCCGCATGAGGGTCGCGTTCCGGGCGGACGCATCGGTGCAGATCGGCTCCGGTCACATCATGCGCTGCCTGAGCCTTGCCGATGCCCTGCGGGCAGGCGGCGCCGAGACTCACTTTGTCGGGCGCACGCTGCCCGGCCACCTGGGCGCGCTGCTTCACGACCGCGGCTATGCCGCCACCCTATTGCCGGCCCCGCCGCGCGCGCTCGCCGCTGCCGAACTGACCGCCGCGCCGCCGCATGCAGCGTGGCTCGGGGTGAGCTGGCAGACCGATGCTGCACAGACCGCGCAGGCGCTGCAGGCGACCGGCGCCGTGGACTGGCTGGTGGTCGATCACTACGCGCTGGAGGCGCAGTGGCAGGGCGCCCTGCGGCAGCTCGCCCGCCGCATCCTGGTGATCGATGATCTGGCCGACCGGCGCCACGACTGTGACCTGCTGCTCGATGTGAACCTGCAGGAGCCGGCGGGTCGCTACACCGGCCTTGTGCCGCCTTCGTGCAGGCAGCTGCTCGGTCCAAGCTACGCGCTGCTGCGCCCGCAGTTCGCCGCCGCCCGCCCCCAGCCGGGGCGCCGCGACGGCCGGGTCAGGCGGCTGCTCATCTTCTTTGGCGGCAGCGATCACGACAACCTGACCGGGCGGACGCTGGCGGCGCTGTTGCCGCTCGCGCACGCCGAGCTCACCGTGGACGTGGTGCTGGGCGCCAGTAACCCGCGGCGCGCCGAGCTGGAGGCGCTGTGCGCTCGCCTGCCGCGCGTGACCTGCCACTGCAACGTCGCCGACATGGCGGCGCTGATGGCCGCCGCCGACCTCGCCATCGGCGCCGCCGGGGTGACCACCTGGGAGCGCGCCTGCCTCGGGCTGCCGGCCCTGGTCGTCACCATCGCCGCGAATCAGCGGCCGACCGCCGCCACCGCCGCGCGCCACGGCCTTATCACCTGGCTCGGCGAGGCCGCCGAGGTCTCGCAAGAGTCGATTGCGCAGGCCCTGGGCGCCGCCCTCGCCGCGCCGCAGACCCTGATGGCGCAGGCGCGCCGCGGCCTGGAGCTGGTGGACGGCGGCGGCGCGGCGCGCGTGGTCGCGGCGATGGAAAAGTGAGCACCGTCAGCTTCTTCACAAGGCGCAGGCGCTGCGCCGGGCAGCGCCGCCCAACCAGGCCGGAGAAGAAAAATGGCACCTAGAGAACTCCGCATCGGCAGCCGCACCATCGGGCCCGGATCGCCGCCGCTGGTGATCGCCGAGATGTCCGGCAACCACAACCAGTCGCTCGCCCGCGCCCTGTCGATCGTCGAGGCGGCGGCGCGCTGCGGCGCCCACGCGCTGAAGCTGCAGACCTACACCGCCGACACCATGACCCTGGACAGCGCCCAGGGGGACTTCTTCATCAGCGACCCCAAGTCGCTGTGGCACGGCAAGTCGCTGCACAAGCTGTATGGCGAGGCGCACACCCCCTGGGACTGGCACCAGGCGCTGTTCCGCCGCGGCCGCGAGCTCGGCCTCATCGTCTTCAGCACTCCCTTTGATGAGACGGCGGTGGACTTCCTGGAGGGGCTGGAGGTGCCGGCCTACAAGATCGCCTCGTTCGAGAACACCGACCTGCCGCTGGTCCGCCGGGTGGCGGCCACCGGCAAGCCGATGATCGTCTCGACCGGCATGGCGACGCTGGCCGAGCTCGACGAGCTGGTGTCCACGGCGCGCGCCGCCGGCTGCCGCGACCTGGTCCTGCTCAAGTGCACCAGCACCTATCCCGCCTCGCCTGAGAACTCCAACCTGCGCACCATCGAGCACCTGCGGGCGACCTTCGGCTGCGAGGTCGGCCTGTCGGATCACACCCTGGGCACCGGCGTCGCGGTGGCCGCGGTGGCGCTGGGGGCGACGGTGATCGAGAAGCACTTTACCCTCAGCCGCGCCGATGGCGGCGTCGACTCGACCTTCTCGATGGAGCCCGACGAGCTGACCCGGCTGGTCGAGGACACCGAGAAGGCGTGGCGGGCCCTGGGCAGCGTCCACTACGGACCGACCGCGGCGGAGCGCGCCTCGACGATCTTCCGCCGCTCGATCTATGCGGTCGCCGACATCGCCGCCGGCGAGCGGCTGACCGCCGACAACGTCCGCTGCATCCGGCCGGGCGCCGGCCTGCCGCCCAAATACTACGAGCTGGTGCTGGGTCGCCCGGCGCGCACCGCTATCCGCCGCGGCACCCCGCTTTCCTGGGAGCTTATCTAGCCATGAGCACGGCGAGCCATCTGATCGAGTGGAAGACCAACGCCTGGAAGGACCCGGCGATGGTGAGCTGGTATTCCCAGCGCATGGTCGTAAACCAGGGCACAAACCGCCTGAAGAACCGCCTGGAAGTGGACGCCTGCCTGGCCTACGCGACCGGCGAGGAGGTCCTGGACGTCGGCATCGGCACCGGGCGCGGCTCGCTGCCGCTATTGGCGCGCGGTCAGCGGGTGACCGGCGTCGACAGCTCGCAGGCGATGCTGGACGAGTGCCAGCGCCTGGCGAGCCAGGCGGGGCTCGGGCTGCACACCCAGACCTCGCAGCTCGACTGCCTGCCATTTACCGCCGGCAGCTTCGACTCGCTGATCTCGCTCAACGTGCTGATGCACTTCCCGCACTGGAAGCAGATCCTGCCCGAGTGGAAGCGGGTGGTGCGGCCGGGCGGCCGCCTGGTCTTCGATGTCCACTCGCTGGATCACTACCGGGCGGCGCTCGGGCGCCCGGTGGCGGAAGAAGAGCTGCTGCAGACCGAGGCGGCGACCTACACCCTGCGCATGGCCGCCGAGGATCTGCTGGCCGAGGCCGATCGCCACGGCCTGGCCGTCCACGCCCTAGTCCCCTACGGCGCGTTCCTTGGGGGCGGCAACCGCAACTATCTACTCGGGACGCTGGAGGACAAGGCGTTCTGGGCGCGGCTGCTGTCGTTTCTGGCGACCGATGAGGCGCTGTTCGGCTTCGCGCTGTTTATCGAGCAGGAGCTGGTGGCGCGCCTGACCACCACGGTCACCGGGCGCTTCATGGTGGTGCTGGACAACCGCGCCGATCGCGCCGGCAACCAGGCGTGGCTGGCCGACAACCGCCGGCTGGAGGCCGCGCTGCGGCAGACGCCGATCGAGCTGGAGGCGGTCGCGGCGCGCCTTGGCAGCTCACTCTCGGCGCTGCGCGAGCGCGCCGGCGGCTACCTCGCGCACTCCCTGCGCAGCGTCCGGCTGCTGGAGTGCCTGGCCGGCCCGCTGGTCGCAAAGGGGCGCCTGGGATGGAGCGACCTTTTGGCGGCGCCCGCCGCGGCCCAGCTGGCAGAGCTTGCGACCCGGCGCGCCGAAGATCGGCTGGCCAGCGAGCTCTCGCGGCGGCTGCCGCACGAGCCGGACGCGGTTTCGCAGCGGCTCGACTTCGAAGGAGTGCCGCTTGGCGCCGGCCTTGAGTACCTGCTGGTCGAGCGGCTGCTCACCCGCGGCCTTGGCCGCTTCACCGGAGTCCGCTCGTGAGCGCCCCGGCCATCGTCTCGCTGCTGCTGCCCAAGAACCTGCGCGTGCTGGAGGCGTTCGTGCGCCAGCACCCGGGCACCACCGTGCTGTCGCCAGGCTACGCCGCGACCCCCGACGCCCGCGCCCGCATCGCCGCCGCCGGCGGCAGCTGGGTGGCGGTGGAGGCGCTGCTCGGGCCCGCGGACCAGGCAGCGCTCGCCGCCGAGCTGCAGCGGCGGACCGCCGGGCTCGCCGCCGAGCTGGCAACGCCGGCCTGGCAGTCGGCCTGGCAGTCGGAGCGCATCCCCGCCGCCGTGCTCGCCGAGTGCCTGCAGGCCGAGGCGGCAGAGCGGCTGCCGATCCTCATCCCGCTGCTCACCGCGCTGCAGCGGGCAGCGGCGCAGTACGCGATCAGCCTGGTGGTGGTAAACGACGACCTGACGCCGATCTCGCGCGTGGTGGTCGAGTGGGCCCGCCACCGCGGGCTGCCCAGCCTGCACCTGTCGCACAGCCTGCTCTTGTGCGAGCCGTACACGGTGCACGCCCACACCCACGCCGACCTGACCGCGGTGTTCGGCGAGCGCGGCATCGCCGCTTATAAGGACGTCGGCATCGACCCGGGCCGGCTGCGGGTCACCGGCAACCCGGCCTGGGACGACTACCCGCAGCTCGCCCAGTACCGCAGCGAGCTGCGCGCCACCATGGCCGCCCTGCACGGGCTCTCGCCGGCGGTGCCGATCGTGGTGTTTGGCACCACCTGGTCGGCCAACCTCACCGCGCTCGGCGATGAGGCGCTGTATGGCAAGACCTTGCGCGCGTTCCTCCACGCCTGCAAGGAGCTGCGCGACCAGGGGGTGGTGCTGCAGCCGGTGGTCAAGGATCGCCCGAGCCGGGAGTCGAGCCAGCCGCGGGTGCAGGCGCTGGCGGCGGAGCTCGGGCTGCCGCCGGAGGCGGTGCTCTTCTCGATGGCCGATGCGATGAGCTGGGTGCTCAGCGCGGACGTGCTCATCTCGGTGCAGTCAAACCTCAGCGTGGAGGCGATGCTGGCGGGAGTGCCGGCGATCAACCTGTTCAGCGAGCTCGGGATGGCGCTCGGTCCGTGCTTTGCCGCCGATGCCGGCGTGCGCGAGGTGGAAGCGCACGAGCTGACGGCGGCGCTGCGCGAGCTTGTGGAAGACGCGGCGCTGCGGGCGCAGCAGGTGGCGGCGCAGCGGGCCGCGGCGGCCTACCACAACAGCGGCGTCGACGGACGGGCCACCGAGCGGGTGGCAGCCCTCATGGCCGAGCTGGCGCTGCCCGACAAGCTGGCGCCGGCGCGTCGCGCCTTGGCCGGCGAGCAGTCGCCAAGCGCCGCCACGCCGAGCGGGACCGACAAGAAGCTGCCCGCCGCTTGGGCCGCGGCGCGCCAGCTGCTGAGCTTTGTCCGCTCGCGCTACCCGCGCCCGGTGAGGCGCGCCCCGGCGGCGCCGCCGAGCGGCAGCGGCTCCGCATGATCACGGTGAGACGCGCCGCGCCAGCGCCCGATGGCGAGGACAGCCGCGCGGTCTGGCAGTGGCGCAACGACCCCGTCACGCGGCAGATGTCGCGCACCACAGACCTCATCGCCTGGGAAGATCACCACAGGTGGTACGCGCGCACCGCGAGCGCCGCCGGGACCTGCCTGCTCATCTTGATGCAGGACGGAGTGCCGGCCTGCATGGTGCGCTTTGACACCCTGGCGCCGGAAACGGCAGAGGTTCACATCAACATGAATCCGGCGCTGCGCGGCACCGGCCAGGGAAGACCCATGCTCGCCGCCGCCTGCGCCTATGGCTGGGACGAGCTGAAGCTCAGCAGCATCTACGCAAACATCAAGGTGGAGAATCAGCCCTCGCGGCGGATCTTCGAAGGGGTAGGCTTTATGCTTACGGACGAGCGCGCCGGGCTGCTCACATACAAACTCACGCGCGGTGGTGCGCAGGCGCCGCAGAGGGACGTCCCAGCGACGCCGCGCGAGTAAGCGGAGCCGCCGCCCGTGCCCGGTTTAGGGCATCCCCATGCGCCTTGCATCGCCCGATAAGCTATGCAAAAGTGCCGCGATGAACTGGCGGCTCAAGCTGGATTCCTACCGAGGCTCACTGAAGCACAAGACGCTCGCGGCGGCACGGCAGATGCTGGACCTTGCCGCACCCGTGCTCGGGCCCGGGGGAGCGAGGCTGCAGAGCCTTGCCAGGGCCGGCAAGCAGGTCGTTCTGCAGAGCCAGCTCGGGGACCTTGCCGCGGGACCCCTCACCGAGCTGGAGGGACTCTGGAATCGCGGCCGCAAGGCCCTGTGGCCCGAGCAGACTCATTACGAGCCACCGACGGCCGCCGAGGTTCCCGAGCCGGTGTGGCGAGAGCGGGTGCACGCCCTCTGTCACAAGCCGCTCATCTCGATCATCACGCCGGTCTACCGGACTCCCGAGCGCTGGCTGCGTCGCGCCGTGGAGTCGATCCGCGGCCAGTTCTATCCCTACTGGGAGCTGTGCCTCATCGACGACGGCTCGGGCGATGCGTCCCTCTCGGCGCTCTTGGCAGAGCTTGCGGCCAGCGACTCGCGCATCCGCGTGCTCGTGCAGCCGCGCAACGGCGGCATCGCGGCGGCCTCCAATGCCGGTATCGCCAGCTGCTCGGGTGAGTTTATCGCCCTGTGCGATCATGACGATGAGCTCACGCCCGATGCGCTGTACTGGGTCGCGGTGACCCTGGCCACCGCGCCGCACACCGACATCGTCTATTCCGACGAAGACAAGATCGACACCCGCGGCGTCTGCTCCGAGCCGTTCCTCAAGCCGGACTTTAGTCCGGAGCTGCTGCTCAACTACATGTACACGGGTCACTTGACGGTCTACCGCAAGTCCCTGGTGCAAGAGCTCGGCGGCTTCCGCAGCGAGTTCGACTTCTCCCAGGACTACGACCTGATGCTGCGCGCCGTCGAGGCGACCGAGGCGATCGTCCACATTCCGCGCATCCTTTACCACTGGCGCAAGCTGCCCGAGTCGGCGGCCGGCGGCGGCAAGTCGTTTGCGCGCACCACCAACCTCGCCGCCCTGCAGTCGGCCCTTGACCGCCGCGGCATCGCCGCGACCACCGCTGCCCTGCCCACCGCCAACCGCGTCATCTTCACCCAGCCGCCGACGCCCCGGGTGTCGCTGATCATTCCCTCGGACTCGGAAGCCAACATCGGCCAGTCGCTGGCCAGCATCGCCGAGAACACCGCCTACCCTGATCTTGAGATCGTCATCGTCACCAACTCGGGGCTGGCGGACAAGCTGGCAGGCCGCGCGCAGAGCGACCCGCGGGTGCGCTTTCACCGCTTCGACAAGCCGTTCAACTTCTCCCTGAAGTGCAACGAAGGGGTGGCGGTGGCGACGGGCGAGATCGTCGTCTTCTTCAACGATGATGTCCGCCCGCTGGAGCCTAGCTGGGTGCAGAACCTGATCGAGCTGCTCGCCCTGCCCGCGGTGGGCGCCGTCGCGCCCAAGCTGCTTTATGAGAACGAGAAGGTCCAGCACGCGGGCCTGGTGACCGGGGTGCGGGGCCTGGTCGGGACCGCGTTCCACTGCCAGCCGGCCGACTCGCTCATCCACTTCAACTTCGTCCAGGCGGTGCGCGATGTCTCGGCGCTGTCCGGGGCGTGCCTGGCGATGCGGCGCAGCGTGTTTTTGGAGCTGGGCGGCTACGACGCGGTGAATACGCCCATCAATCACTCGGACGTCGACCTGTGCTTCCGCATCCGCGAGCGCGGCCTGCGCTGCGTCTACACTCCCTACACGACTCTTTTGCACATCGGCCACCTGTCGCTGCGCGAGTTCGACAAGCAGCAGGAGCGGGAGAAGGAAAAGTCCAGGCGGCACAAAGATAAGTCGGATCTATACCTGCTCAAGCGCTGGGCGGGCTTTACCGGCCACGATCCGTACTATACCGAGCCGATGCGCAACCTGCTTTACACTGACTCGCCAGGCCCGATCAAAATCTATGGCGACAATGACACGCGAGCCTACCCCCTCGGCGTCGATGCGCTCTTTATCGCTCATGAGCTGACCGCCAGCGGCGCGCCGCTGGTGCTATTTTATGCGGTGCAAGCCTTCGTCGCCCGCGGCGGCTTCGCAACCGTCCTGGCGCCCGAAGACGGTCCGTTCCGCCAGCGCTTCACCGCGCTCGGGGTGCCGGTCATCTGCGACTCGCGGACGCTCTCTTCGCCGGAGTACATGCAGAAGCTGATGACAGGCTTTGATGTGGTGTTCGCCAACACGACGGAGTGCTGGCGGTTCATCGCCCTGGCAGGGAGCGCGTCGGTCCCCACTATCTGGTACGTACACGAGAGCGCGGACATCGAGCGGCGGCTCGCCTGTGTGCCGGGGTTCCGCTCTGCCCTGAAGTACGCGCCGAACCTGATCGTGGGCAGCCACCGCGCGCTGCATTACTGCCAGAAGGTAAACCCACGCGCCCGCGTCTTCTCTTACGGGGTCGAGGAGTTCTCGGGGCCAGCGACGCCGCATAGTAAGCTCATCGTGTCAGTCTTAGGTGCGATCGAGCCGCGCAAGGGCCAGGATGTGTTCGTGCGCGCGATCCAGCTGCTTCCAGAGTCCTATCGTGAACGCGCCGAGTTCTGGATTGTCGGCCGTACTCTGATTCCTTCCCTGCTGGAACAGCTGCAGCGGTGGGCCAAAGACCTGCCGTGCCTGAAGCTTCTCGATGCGGTCTCGCTGGAGAGGTACCGTGAGATCATGCTCAGCTCGGACATCATCGTATGTCCGTCGCGCGATGACACGCTACCGCTGGTCACCGTAGACGCACTGGCCTGCAGCAAGGCGCTTGTGCTAAGCGACACCACCGGCACGGTCGACTTTATGAAAGCCGGAGTGCATGGCCTGGTCTTTCAGTCCGAAGATGCCGAAGAGCTCGCCTCGTGTCTCAAGCGCCTGATCGATGACGAACAGCTGCGCCAGCGCCTGGGCGAGGCTGGTCGCGAGCTGTTCGTGCAGGACTTCGCGCTGACCGGGTTCAACCAGCGCATTGTCGAGCTTATCCTGACGGTCGGTCGCAGCCGCGGCAGCTCATCGCTCGAAGGGTTGATAGAGGGGCTGGCGGAAGGGCTGGCCTCTTGAGGTGCCTGATCCTGGGCGGCGGCGGCTTTATCGGCTCTCACCTGTGTGAGGAGCTTGTGGCCGCGGGCCTGCGCGTCAGGATCTTCGAGCGTCCCAATGTCCAGATCGCGGTGCCGCGGCGCCTCATCGAGCAGGTGGAGTGGCGCGAGGGCGACTTCACCAACCCGGTCGATGTCGAGGCCGCGATCGCCGGCTGCGACGTTATCTTCCACCTGATCAGCACGACGCTGCCCAAGACCTCCAACGACAACCCCATCTACGACCTGCAGACCAACCTCGTGCCGACGGTGCAGCTCTTGGAGCTATTGCGCAGCCGGCCGGGCCGCAAGGTGATCTTCGTCTCTTCGGGCGGCACTGTCTACGGCCGGCCGAGCGTCATCCCGATTCCCGAGACCCACCCGACCCAGCCGCTGTGCGCCTACGGCATCACCAAGCTCGCCAGTGAGAAGTATCTCTCGCTGTACCGCGAGCTGTACGGGGTCGGCTCGGTGGTCGTGCGCCTGTCCAACCCGTTTGGCGAGCGGCAGCACCCAAGCTCGCCGCAGGGGGCGATCGCGGTGTTTCTGCACAAGGCGATGGTCGATGAGACGGTCGAGATCTGGGGCGACGGCGAGGTGGTGCGCGACTATCTGTACGTAAAGGACGCGGCGCGGGCGCTGGTGCAGGCGATCTCCTATAAAGGTCCGCACCAGGTCTTCAACATCGGCAGCAACCGCGGCCTGAGCCTCAATGCGGTGCTGCGGGAGATGGAGGAGCTGCTCGGCCGACCGATCCGCAAGAAGTACTCGGCGGCGCGCAACTTCGATGTCTCGGGCAACGTCCTTGACACCACGCTGGCGCGCGGTGAGCTCGGGTGGGCGCCGGCCACCAGCTTCCAGCAGGGCCTGCAGAAGACCCTGCGCTGGATGGAGACCGCGGCGCGCAGCCCGACCGCGACCCTGCGCGAGCTGCTGCCGGCCAGTCCGGCGCACCTGCCACCGCCGCTGGTCCGTGAACAGCCCGAGCGCGGCGCGCAGCACGCCGCGCGCAAGCATCAAGGCTGAGTCGCTCGGCGCGCGCGCTGATGCAGACTATGGCTCACGCGTCGGCAGCAAGGTCTTCAGAGCCTGCTCCACTGCATGCTCACGTCGGCTGCCGTGGGGAACCATGCGTCTGAATACGCGCTTGGCCTGGCGCAGGGCGTGGTTACTGCGGGAAGAGCCGATCAGGCGACGCAGCCGCTCTAGGTGGCTCAGCTGCGCCGCCTGGGTCCAGTCCGCGGCGTCACTGGGGTTGCGCGCGGTCTGACTCGGCAGTGCTCCGTTTCGATCTTTATAGGCGCGGCGCGTGCTGACCGCCTCTTCATCGTGGATCCGATGCAGCAACTCGCAGCGCTGCTCGTGGAACGCCTTGGCCGACAGCGGCGTCTTGGACTTGGTGTTGGACAGTCGAATAAAGAATTCGCAGTTGTAGGTCGCGGTTACTTGCTGAATTTCGAGTTGGATGAGGCCGAGCTGATTCAGCTCGCGCAGGATGAGCTCCAGTGACGAAGGGGTAAACGCCCAGCAGTGGACATCCTGGTAGACCTCATTTGGACTAGCCTCAAAGGCCGCATAGGACTGGAACGCGGCCGCCAGGGAGTCATGAGGATAGATCTGCGACGGGTCATCGCTCAGAGTGAAGCCACCTAGCTGCTTGCCGTCCTCCAGGTAGTAGGAGCGCAGCGCATGCTGACTGAAGACCTGGCTCGCCGAGGGTCGCTGCCGCTTGGCGAAGTAGGCCTCGAGCCAGTCCGCCAGGGTGCTGCGGGGTCGGAAGTAATCAAAGCAGGCCCGCCGATCCGGTATTGCCAGCGCGATGACTCCGGTCGGTCTGAGGACCTTTTGACAGGACTGTAGAAACCGAATCGGATCCGGCATGTGCTCCAGGTTATGCGACGAGATGATGTAGTCGAAGCTTCCCAGAGAGTATTTTGTGGCAACAAGCTCGGCAATCTCCGTGGATGTCCCGAGCAAGTCTACCTCTTCGATGAGGTCGATGGAGCTCTTGGGAATCAGCGGATCGCGCGCTGCCCAGGCGCGGAGCTGGGCCTGGTCGGCAATATCAATAATGATGCTGTTAAAACCCTTTTTCTTGGGAACCAGAGGGTTGAAGTAGGGTCCGATTTCGATGCCCCGCTGCTCGGGGGTGATAAGGTCGGTCAGCCACTGGCGTCTGTCCATCACAGGCCTCCACGGAGGCAACTATGCCACGAGCGGCCGGCAGCGGAAGCCCTATTTTGCGCCGGAGCCCTAGGGTGATATTTGTCTTTGCACCGCACAAGGTGAGCGTGATAGCTGTTGCTGCAGCGGCTCTGCTAAAGAGAAATGGGTGACTGATTCCGATGCCTGCCGATAAGACCTTGGTCACGGATGCCAAGAAGTTGCTTCGCCTGACACATAGTTACTTTCGCGCCCACGGCGCCAGCGCGACCGCGCGCAAGGCGGTGAGCTTCCTGTCGACGCGCGCCGGGCATGACCGACCCGAGGCGGAGGCGCTGCTCAGCGCCGAGTCCGTGTTGCGGCGAAGCTGCCCGGAGCTGACTCCGCTCGGAGTCTTCACCATTCCCCGGACCAGGCCCCGGCTTAACCTACTGCTCGATGACCTCAGCGTCAGGCGCTTGTATGGCGGCAACGGCACCGCGGTGCTCCTTGGCCTTCTGTTCGCGGAGCGGCAGGGCTTCGACCTTCGCCTGATTACCCGTCGCCGCCGCGCCGATCCCCAGGGCTTCGCCCACCTCACGCAGCTGCTGGGAATTACTTTGCCCGGTCAGATCGAGTTCAAACACGTCGACTGCGCAGGACCTGTAGTCGACGTTGACATGGGGACGCGCGAGCTGTTCCTGACCACTTCATGCGCGACGACCCTAGCGACGCTGCGCACAACGGCACCGGATCAAATTGTTTTCCTTGTGCAGGACGACGAGCGGCTGCGCCACCCCTGCGGCGACCAGCGGCTGCGCTGCGAGGCGGCGCTCAAGACGCCGCGGCTCACGCTCCTGGTCAGCTCGAAGATGTTGTTCTCTCACCTTGAGCGCGACGGGCTTCCGGATCTGGCGACACGCGGTCGGTGGTTTGAGCCCGCCGCTCCCGCAGAGCTCTTTTTTCCGCCGCCAGCGGCAACGGCACCGCTCCGGTTCTTCTACTCCGCGCAGCCGCACAGTCCGCGTCACCTCTTCTACCTGGGACTTTCGGCCATCGAGCAGGCGTCGGCACTCGGCATCCTGAGCAAAGAGAAGTGGGAGCTGCATTTTGCCGGTAATGAGATCCCGCCAGTGAGCCTGCCAGGACAGCTAGTACCCAAGCTGTACGAGGACCTCTCGGGCAGCGCGTATGCCGCACTTGTGCGCAAGATGGACCTCGGGATGAGCCTGCTCTGCTCGCCTCATCCAGGTCATACGCCGCTCGCGCTGGCGGCCAGCGGCGCGGTGGTGGTGACCAACCGCTACGGGGAAAAGCAAACCCTCTCCCATTACTCGCCTAACATCCTCTGCGCCGAGCCCACGGTGGAGGCGCTGGTTGCCGGCCTGGCACAGGGCGCCCAGCTGGCCCAGGATCGCAGCCAGCGCCGCGCCAACTACGAGCACAACGGCATCGCACGCGATTGGCGCAGCTCCTTCGCGGCGGTGCTCGACTACCTCACGCAGCGGTTCGGCTAGGTTCCGCCGTGTTTATAGTTCCAAAGGCCCCTGTGCCATACTCTGATCCGTGGCTGCTGCCGCTCACCGAGCGCATGCAGCGCGCCAGCCGCGGCAAGCATCGAGTCGCCTACCTGTACGAGACCCTCGACAGCGGCACGTTCCGCTACCGCGTCTACAACATGATTCAGGCCCTTGAGGCGCGGCCTGAGATCTCGGCCACCTACTTCCTAAGTGACGAGATTGACGGGCTGTCGCGGGTGCTCGAGCACATCGACACCCTGGTACTCGGGCGCTACCGCTACACTCCGGCGCTCAACCGCCTCATCACTCGGGCACGCAGCTATGGCAAGACGATCTTGTTCGACATCGACGATATCGTCTACGACGTCGATTATGTGCAGCTTGTCGCAGCTACTCTCGATCAAGAGCTCGAGCAGGCCGCCCCCGGAGTTCTTGACCACTGGTTCGCCCACTTTAGCCGCCTGGGGGCGGCCCTCAAGCTCTGCGACGCCGCAATCACGACCAATGACTATCTGGCCCGCCGCATTCACGAATATACGCGCCGCCCGGTGATGGTCATTCCCAACTTCATGAATCGCGAGCAGCTCGCCCTTTCGCAGCAGATCTACGAGCAGAAGTGCCAGAGCGGCTTCGCCCGCGACGGACGCATTCATATCGGCTACTTCAGCGGAACACCGACGCACAACCGCGACCTCGAGCTGGCTGCGGATGCCATCGCCCACCTGCTGCACCAGGACCCGCGCGTAGTGCTGCGAGTAGTAGGGTTCATGGAGCTTAAAGGGCCCCTGCGGGAGCTCGGCGCTCGCATCGAGCGGTTCGAGTTTCAGGACTTTGTCAACCTCCAGCGGTTGGTCGGTGAGGTCGAGCTGAACCTGATGCCGCTGCAGGACAACGAGTTCACCAACTGCAAGTCGGAGCTGAAGTACTTCGAGGCTGGCATCGTCGGCACGGTGAGTATTGCCTCCCCGGTCTTCACCTACAGGCACGGAATCACCGACGGAGTTACCGGCTTCCTCGCCATGGCTCACCAGTGGGAGGACAAGCTGGCGGCTGCGCTGCGCCAGCTCGGGGACTATCGGGCGATGGCCGAGAAGGCGCACGCCGACTGCGAGCAGCGGTACACCTATTATCACTACACAGACCTGATTGCGCAGACCCTGTTCTCGTCCCGGTTGACGTGTACAGGGCAGGCGGCTAGCTTGCTGTAAATGTCGTCCGTACCTCGTCCAGCCCAGCGCCTGCCACCTACCGCGCCTCTGCCTGCTGCCGAGGCCAGCGAGCTATCCGAGGAGCTACCGCTGCTCCTTATCGAGCTGATCCGGCCGCAGCTTATCGTCCAGCTGGGGGTCGCCCCGACGAGCTACGGCACCGCGCTGTGCGAGGCAGTGGCCGCCTTGGGGACGACCAGCCGCTGCCTGATCATCAACACCACGCCGGAAGACGAGTCTGAGGCGGTGAAGGCGTGGTGGGCCGGCCGCGAGCGACTTTACGACGGGTTCTTGCAGCGACTGCCACAGGCGGCGGCATTGGCCCAGCTCGCCGACGGTACCATCGAGCTACTAAGCCTGAACGGCGAGGCCCCTTACGCAGCGCTGCGCAGCTGCTTGGAGACCTGGGTGCCCAAGCTCAGCCCGCGCGCTGTGCTCGTATTCCACAATCTCCAAGCCCACGGCGGCGGGCTCAAACTGTGGAAGCAGCAGGCCAGCCGCCATCCCCACCTCGCGCTGCCCTACGCGGGTGGACTCGGCTTGCTTGCACCGGGTGAGCTACCGCCGCGCCTGACGGGGCTGCTCAACCGCGTGGGTCCTCCAACCGAAGGGACTCCGGCGCTCAGCGCCCTGCTGGCAACTCGACTTGTGTCGCAGCTCGCCGCCGCCCGGATGGAGCTGCGCACGCTCGCGACGACGGTCACGCAGCGCGATACCGAGCTCGCCCGGCTGCGCTTGGAGGTGGCCCGAGCCCAGGATGAGACTCTCTACCGCGAGCTTAAAGCGGTGCAGCTGGAGCGCTCGCTCGCCACGCACGACCAGCTCTACAGCAAGATCCAGAACAGCCTGAGCTTTCGGCTGGGGATGGCTGCCACGGCCCCGATGCGCTGGCTGGTCGAGCGGTTAGCCCCCGCGCGACGTTAAGCCGACCGCGCATCAGGGGTGGCAAGCGGAGCGCTCGCCATTTTGCCCAGAGCCCTGGGGGTGTCCACGCAACAGTGAACTGGATCGCAATCGGTGATTGAGTAGCAGTCCTGTCGGCACAGCCATGAACGCGCTGCTGAGGAGCCCAAGCCTAGCGAGCGCTTGCGAAAGAGGAAGCTGAGCGGGCGGCCCGAGGGAAGCAGAGCCCGAAGGCACCTTGCCTCCGGGGTCCCAGGGGTCAGTGCGAGCGCGAAGGGAGCAAGGTCTTTAGGGCTTGATGGAGTACATGCTCGCGCTTGCTCCCTTCGGGTAGCAGCCGACCGAACAGTCGCTTGGCGCGCCGTAGAGCGCGGTAGCTGTGGGAGGCAGTGATCAGGTGGTAGCGATGCTCTAGCGCGTTTAGTTGCGCCGCGTGCGCCGCTGCTTCGGCGCAGCTCTGCGCCAGAGCGGCCTCCAAGCGCTCGCGCTCGCGCTCCTGCTCGCGCTCGCGCTCGCGCTCGCGCTTGAGCTCTTGGTACAGCTGAAAACCGGTGGCAGCGGCCTTGAGCCGGTCCTCCTCCACCGCTTCCAGGTGGCCGCGCGCCGCTTCGGACAGGCTGAACAGGGCGGCCAGCCCCTTGCGAGTCGCCGCCGGTAGGCCGGTGCGCGGCAGCAGCATGCCCAGGCCGTGGAAGCCGGGCACTAGCAGCAGCTCGTACAGGCCTTCGTTTTCAGCGACGAAATCTTCAATCGCGGTGAGCACGCCGTTGCGCGGGCCGCCCTCGTCCAGGGCGTGCTCCAGGTCGGCGTTGATGCCAAAGTCGGGCACCGCGCGGCTCTGGCCGAGCAGCAGGCCGGCGACCTGCGAGGGCTGGCGGAACTCTGCGGGCACGTCGGTGAGACAGTAGTACAGATCGCGGCGACCGTAGGGCCACAGCACGTCGTGAAACAGCATCACCGGCAGCGCCTTGCGACCGGCGGCGCGGGCGGCGGTGAGGATGGCGCCGAGCTCGTGGTAGACCGTGTACCAGTTGTGGTCGCCGTCGATCAGGTAGACGTCGGCGTCGCCGAGCTCGCCGAGCACCTCCAGGCTGCGCCGCTCGTGCAGGACGCCGCACTGCGAAAGCAGCTCGGCGCACTCGGCCCGGTTGCGGATGCCCGTCGGGTCGATGATGTGGCAGCGCGCCGCGGTGGCCTGACAGAACTCCAGGATGCGCTTGGTATTGATCCCGCTGTCGGCGCCGATCTCGACGATGATCCGCGGCTTGAGCAGCTTCAGCGCGGGCTCTACAAAGGGGGTCCAGAATCTCCGCATGGGCGCGAAGGTAGCACAGCCAAGGGGGCCTGGTTCAGCTTTCCGGGGCGCCTGGGCGAGCGAGCCCGGAGGCAGGCGGCGGGTCGCTCCAGGCTACGCACTCGCCGCCCTGGGGGCCCTGGGTCCGGGGTGGAAAAGCGAGCGTGAACGGCCGCCCGCTAAGCGAGAGGTTGGGACTGTAGAACGGATCGGCCCGCAGCGCGGCGCCCCAGCGCCGGCGCAGGTACGCGGCCGCGGCGGCGCTCGGCTCGGCGGGCGGCGGCCGGCGGTGGCGGTAGCGCAGCTCGGCGTAGGGAGTGTAAAGGATGCCAAGGCCCAGCTCGCGCAGCCGCAGGCATAGATCTACAGCGCCGTAGTCCTGCGGCAGGTTCGCGGCGTCAAAGCCGCCGGCGGCGGCGAACACCTCGGCGCGCAGCGCCAGGCAAGCGGCGCTCATCGCAGTGCACTGCTGGAGCAGCTGGGCGCGCCCCAGGTACCCGCCGGCGCCGCGCGCCGCCCCGTGCTGCGAGCGGCCCGCCAGCTGCCCGCCCAGGCCCAGGATGAGCCCCGCCTGCTCGATCCGCCCGTCCGCATAGAGCAGCTTGCCACCGACGGCGCCGATCGCTGGCCGCAGGGCGTGGCTGACCAGCTCGCGCAGCCACCCCGGGTCAAGGCCGCCCAGCTCGGGATCGAGAAACACAAGGACGCTGCCGTGCGCCGCCTCGGCCGCCCGGTTCAGCTGCGCGGCGCCACCGGGCTCACCCGCCGCCGCCACTTGCCGCAGCACCAAGCCTGGCTCACGAAGAAGGACGCTGCCGTGCGTCGCGTCGGCCGTCCGGTTCAGCTGCGCGGCGCCACCGGGCTCGCCGGCCGCCGCCACCTGCCGCCGCACCAAGCCCGGCCCGCCCCTGGCCTGCGGTCGTGCGAGCAGGTCGGCGCCGCGCGGCGCGGTCGGCTCGGGCAGCAAGAGCTCCAGCGGCCGATAGTCCGTGCGCTCGCGCAGCTCTGCCAGCAGCGCCGCCAGCGAGTCAGCGCGCGGCGGCGCGGTCAGGATCAAGCTGACCAGCGGCGGCGGGTCGGGCAGCGCGTACTGCACCCGGTGCCAGTCGTTGTAGGCGGGCAGGACCTGGGCCGCCACGCCGCGGCGCTGCAGGTGCTCGGCCACCGCCTGCCGTGCCGCGCTGTGCGCGTACGGCTTCTCGCCGGCGGCCAGGGCGGTGGAGCCGGGAATCGACCGCCAGTGATAAAGGATGTGCGGGATGTGCCGCACCCGACTAGCAGTGGTCCGCTCGAGCACCCGCAGCGCCAGATCGTAGTCCTGGCTGCCCTCCAGCCCCTGGCGAAAGCCGCCGACCGCGCGGACCAGCGAGGTGCGGTAGACCCCGAGGTGGCTGAGCTGATTCTGGGACAGCAGCAGGTCGTAGTTGAGCTCGGACTTGAAGCTGGGCTCGAAGCGGCGACCGCGGGCGTCGAGCTTGTCCTCATCGGAGTAGAGCAGATCCGCCTGCGGGAAGCGGGCCAGCTCGCGGGCGACGAGCTCCAGGGCGCACGGGGCCAGCTGGTCATCGTGATCGAGCAGGCAGACAAACTCGCCGCTAGCGAGCTCGAGGGCGGAGTTCGAGGCGGCGGCGATATGACCGTTGCGCGGCCGCAGGGTGAGCCGGATGCGCCCATCGCGGCGCGCATACTCGCGCAGCAGCGGCGCCAGCTCGGGCCGCGGCGAGGCGTCATCGGCGATGCACAGCTGCAGGTGCGGGTAGCTCTGGGCGAGCACCGAGTCGATGGCCTGGCGCAGCCAGCGCGGCTCGACGTTGTAGACCGGCATAATGACCGACAGCAGCAGCGGCCGCGCCGGGGCGACCCACTCGGCCCGCAGCGCGGCGGCGAGCGCCGGGCCCTCGCACCGATGCAGCCAGCGCTGATACTCGCGCTGCTGCAGCTGGCGGTGCAGCTGACCGCGCGCCCGCCGCCACAGCTCTGCCGTGCCCTGCTGGCGCCACAGGCGCAGGGCGGGTCGGGTCAGCTGCAGCAGGGTGCGCATGGTCGCGGTGGCGGCCCGGGACGGCCGGGCGGCGCAGCTCAGCCGGCGATGCGCTCGCTCTTGGCGGCGACGGGCGGCTGGAAGTGCTCGGCGTAGGCGCCGGTGAGCGGCAGGCCCAGGACCAGCTCGTTGGCCAGGCGCAGCGACTCGTGCGTGCCGGCGTCGGTCCAGTAGCCCGACAGGACATCGAAGCCGAGCTGGCCGCGCTCGATGTAGGCGTTGTTGACGTCGGTGATCTCCAGCTCGCCGCGGCTTGAGGGCTTGAGCGAGGCGATGATGTCAAACACCCGGTCGTCGTAGAAATAGATGCCGGTGACTGCGTAGTCGGAGACCGGCTTGTCGGGCTTTTCGTAGATGCGGCGCACGCGGTCGCCGTGGATCTCGGCCACCCCGTAGCGCTGCGGATCGGGCACCTGCTTGAGCAGGATGCGGGCGCCGCGGCCCTGGCGGGCGCAGCGCTCGACATAAAGACCGATGTCGTCTTCGAAGATGTTGTCGCCCAGCAGCACCGCCATCTTGTCGCCGCGGGCGAAGTCGCGCGCCAGGTACAGCGCCTGGGCGATGCCGCCGGCGGTGTCCTGCACCCGGTAGGTGAACTCGCAGTCGAAGTCGCGGCCGCTGCCGAGCACCCCCACCACGTCGCCCAGGTGCTCGCAGCCGGTGACCACCATGATGTCGCGGATGCCGGCGGTGATGAGCTTTTTGACCGGGTGGAAGATCATCGGCTCGCGCCCGACCGGCAAAAGGTGCTTGTTGGTGATCTTGGTCAGCGGCAGGAGCCGGCTGCCCGAGCCGCCGGCGAGGATGATGCCCTTCATAGTTAAGATCCTTTCCTTTTTATGCGCACAGATAAGCTAAGCGTGCCAGCGACGAGCGGCTTGGGTGAGCGCGGGCGGCCCGGCCGCCGCGCAGCTTCGCGGCGGCCGCCATAAAGGTCGCCGCGACGCAAGCCGCCGGGTGCGCGCCAGCACATGGGCGCAATGTATGAAAACCCTCCGGGGTTGAGAACCGAATTGTGCGCCGGTCGCTTTAGCGAACTCGGCATTTTCGCCGGCGGCGCAGCAAGCAGCGGCCTACGCAGCGGCTGCCGGCTGCTGTATACACAAGACCTGACCATGACCGCGCCCGCGCCCGCAGCCGCAGCCGCACTTGGTGATCCCTGCGGCCTCTCGGTGCTGATCCTCAACTGGAACGGCTGCGCCGACCTGCGACGACTCGTGCGCGATGGTCCGCGGCGAGTTTCCCGCCGTGCGGCTCATCTTGGCCGGCGAGAACCTGGGCTTTGCCGCCGGCTGCAACCGCGGCCTGACCGAGATCGCCAGGCCGTGGGTCTTTACCCTGAACAACGACACCTGCCTGGACCCGCAGGCGATAGAGGAGCTGCGCCGCGCCGTGCGCGCCGGCGGGCCGCGGCTGGGCATGCTGCAGGCGCGCATCGTGTTCATGGATCGTCCCCAGCTTACCAACTCGACCGGGGTGCTGCTGCAGCGGGGCGGCAAGTTCATCGACCGCGACTTCGCGGCGCCGCTGCGCACCGACGACATCCCGCAGGAGATCTTCTGCGTCTCGGCCGGCGCCGCGGTCTATCGGCGGGCGATGCTGGAGGCGGTGCGGCTGCCGAGCGGCGTGTTCGACTCGTCGTTTTTCATGTACTACGAGGACGTCGACCTCGGCTGGCGCTGCCGCCTGGCCGGCTGGGAGGCGCAGTACGTGCCGGCGGCGCTGGTCTACCACCGCTTCCACGGCAGCGAGTCGCAGCAGAAGCGCGCCTTCGTCGCCACCCACTGCCACGCCAACAAGGTGCGCACCCTGCTCAAGAACGCCTCGCTCGGCTACCTCGGGGCGGCGCTGCCGCAGCTGCTTGCCACCGACATCCTGCCGCTATTTCGCCACCAGCGCTGGTCGGCGCTTGGCCTGCTGCAGGCCGCGGTGCGCGACGGCCTGCGCCAGCGCCCGCTAGTGCAGCAGCTGGCGCAACAGCCCCGCCGCACCATCGAGGAAAACTGGGCCGTCCCTTGACCGGCCACCGCGCCGCGCCGCGCCACCGGATCACCCGGCAGCGACCTTGCCCGCCAGCTCGCCTTCGCCGCGCATTACCCCGCAGCGATCTTGCCCGCCAGCTCGCCTTCGCCGCGGCGCATTACCCCGCAGCGACCTTGCCTGCCAGCTCGCCTTCGCCGCGGCGCATTACCCCGCAGCGGCCTTGCCCGCCAGCTCGCCTTCGGCGCTGCGCACCGCGTAAGGGTTGTAGACAAACTCCCCCGCCCGCGGGTCCTGCGTCCACTGCGCGACCGTGAAGCCGCCGCGATCCTTGTCGGTGATGAGCGGCCCGGCGGCGACCACCGCCTCAAAGTCGCGGCGCAGCTCCGGGCTGCACAGCGACCAGTCGAGGTCGGGGGCGAGCGGCGAGATGCTGGCCTCGCAGGCCGGGTTGTACTGGCCGGTGCAGAAGTACTCGATGACCGAGACCTCGGGCCCGGCGGGGAACAGCGTCCCGTGGGCAAAGCCCGGCGGCACCCAGATCCAGTCGGCGAAGCTGCGCTCGGGCGCCGCCGGCAGATCGTAGGCCAGGATCTTGCCGAGCGTCGGCGACCCGAGCCGAATGTCGAGCACCAGATCGACCAGCCGCCCCGCCACCGCCCGCACCAGCTTGCCGACGTACGGGTTCCACTGAAAGTGCAGGCCGCGCAGCGTGCCCGCCTTGGACAGGCTCTCGTTGCACTGCACGAACTGGACCTCGCGCAGGAACGACAGCTCGGGGTGAGTCTGGAAATCAGACTGCCGGAAGTGCTCGGTGAAGTAGCCGCGGTGATCGGCGAAGCGGCCAAAGCGGATGATCTTCACCTCGGGGATGGGCAGGGACGAGACAGCGAGGACCTTCATGGGCTTGCTCCTTGCGAGCCGGACCCGTGCGGCCCCGGCCGAAGGCCAGCAAAGTGCATCGCCGCGCGGCGCGCTGTCAATTGCTTCGAAAGTCGCTATTTGCAGAGGGCGGGAGGGAAGCGGGGCGCGGCGGCTCAGCCGTAGACGAGCAGGCCCAGGGTCAGCTGGTTGGCGGCGGCCAGCTCCAGGACGATGCGCAGCTCGGCCCAGGCGGTGAGCAGGCGCTCGATGGCCGGCTGGCTCTTCTTCTCGTGCTCAGCGCGCCACTTGCGGTAGGTCTCCTCGTCGGGAGGGGCGCCGTAGCGGGCGTTGTACAGGGCGCGGCAGAAGCGCTCCAGGCGCTGCCCGAGCTTCTCGCCGTCGAAGCTGCGCACCATGGGCAGGAGTCGCTCGGTGTTGATGACGAACACCGTGCCGTCGTAGGGCTCCGAGGGCTTGGCCCACGGCACCAGGGCCCCGAGCTCGTCCGGGCCGAGGTTCTCCAGCAGCGGCCCGTAGCCGCCCGGCGGCTTGGGACAGGGCACGACCTCCAGCAGCGCGTCGATGATGCTCGGCATCGCCTCCAGCTCTTC
Source organism: Polyangia bacterium (assembly GCA_044222245.1). GTDB lineage: Bacteria > Myxococcota_A > Polyangia > Palsa-1104 > JAEUJZ01 > CALFML01. The sequence continues at coordinate 68,373 of JBGANQ010000026.1, forward strand.
GGCGTCGTCGGAGTCGACCACCGGCACGGCGTCGCCGCTGGCCAAGAGCGCCAGGAGCTTCTCATCGATGAACTTGGCGGTGTCGCCGCCGGTGTAGACCCCAGAGTGGGCGAGCGCCAAGAGCTCGAAGGCGTGGGTGTGCCAGCTCGGGTGCTGGGCGGCCTGGCCGAGCGGCGTCTGCAGCTGCGCGAGCTGCGCCGCGATGCCGTCGCGCAGCTCGATAAGCGGCCCCACCACCTCGACCGGCGCGCTGCCGATGACCTGCGCCAGCTGGGCTCCGGGCACCTCGCCGAACGCCTGCTGGATGAGGGCGCCGTCGAAGGCGAAGAAGGCGACGCGGGTGGTGTCCTTGCCGTCGTCGTCGTCCTCGGCGTCGGTGATCTGCAGGTTGCTCGGGCGATCGTGGCCGCGGTCGTGGAATGTGAAGGTGCCAAGGCCGGTCGGGGTGCCGAGCGGCACCAGCAGCAGGCGGCCGCGGGTGATCGCCGCGGTGCGCGAGGCGGCGCGGCCAAAGCCAAGGCGCGTGCCGTCATCGGCGGCGACTATCTCGTCGACGCTGTAGCCGACCAGCTCGCGGAAGATCTTCTCGAACTCTTCGTTCGGCTCACCGCGGTAGCTCTTGACCTCGATGCCGTCTTCGAAGGCGTGCAGGAGCACCTGCTTGGCGGTGTGGTTGACGTGGATGAACATCGCCTTGCCGCCCTCGGCCGACAGCGAGACGAGCAGCGCCGGCGAGACGGCGGGCAGGCCGCTGTTGCCCTCCAGCACCTCCAGCTGGTGGATCTCCAGCTTGTCGTAGGGGCACAGGCGGACCCAGGTGGCGGCGGCGCCGCTCTGGGCGACCAGGTTGACTACGTGATCAGGACTCGGGCCGCGCGGCGGCAGCGGCAGGAGGATGGCGGTTAGGTCAGCAGGCATGCAGGTACGTAGGTTATGCCCACTTCCCCCCAGAAGTCACGCGGAAGTCACGCGGCGCAGCAAGGCCGGCTGCCGCCCGGGCCGGCGCGGCGCCCGGACCCGGCGGACTTGGACCCGCAGATCAACTAGTTATGCGTCCTTGCGGGGCTTGCGGGGCCTTGCGGGCCTTACGGGGGGCTGCGGGTCTTGTGGGGTCTTGCGGGCGTTTTCTCGACCGTCGTCCGGCCGCGACTTGGCTATGCTGCGCCCATGAAAAGAACCTCCTTGGCTGCTGCCTGCAACGGCTATGTTCGATCGGTGATTCGGGCGTGGGCTCTGGGGCCAGCGGTCCTGACCGCCCTGTCGTGCGCGGCGCCGCCCGAAGGCCCGAGCCCGCCGCCGCCGCCGCCGCCGCCGCCCTTTGGGGTCAGCGAGCCGCCGCTGCGCCCCGGCTGCAACCCGCTCGGCGGCGGCGAGCGCGAGGACTGCTTCACGCCCTTCCCCTCGGCGTTTTACACCCGCCCCGACCCGCAGAACCCCGGCCGGGTGCTGCTCGCGCTGCCCGCCGAGGCGCTGCCGGTGTCGAACAAGGGCATCGCGCTCGATCCAAAGCCGCTCGTCCGCCGCGACGGGTTCAGCCCGGCGACGCCGCTCATCGCCTACTTCCCGACGCCGCTCGATGAAAAGGGCCTGCCCGGGCCGCACAACCAGGAGGACTCGCTCAAGCCGCGCAGCCCGGTGCAGCTGTTCCGCTTCGACACCGGCGAGCGGGTGCCACTGATGGCCGAGCTCGACCGCAACGCCGGCGACGGCGAGCGCCAGGGCCTGATCATCTATCCGGCGCTGCGCCTGCAGCCCAAGACCCGCTACGTGGTGGCGCTGTCGGGGCTGTACGGGCGCGATGGCCAGCTGGTGCCGGCGCTGCAGGGGTTTGCGGCGCTGCGCGATGACAAGCTGGCCGCTGGCAGCGTGCGCGCGGGGCTCAAGCCGCGCTATGCCGAGATCTTCGCGCTGCTCGAGCAGAAGGGCCTCGTGCGCAAGGACCTGCAGCTGGCGTGGGATTTCACCACCGCCAGCGATGAGCCGCTCACCGGGCGCCTTGTGCGCATGCGCGACGCCGCGTGGAGCTACGCCCCGCCCGGCGCGCCGCCGCCGCCGCCGCCGGTTACGATCCAGATGGTCAACGACCGGCCGACCGAGCCGCTGCTGCGCCAGATCATCGGCACCTTCACCGTGCCGTCGTTCCTGGAAGATGACAGCGCCGCCAGCGATGGCACCCTCAAGCTCGGCGCCGACGGCGAGCCGGTGATCCGCGGCTACGGCCAGTTCCCGCTGGTCATCCACATCCCCAAGTGCGCCGCCACCGCCATGGGCCCGCTGCCGGTGATGATCTTCGGCCACGGCATGTTCGGCGGCGCCCTGGACGAGATGGACTCGGGCTACGAGCGCGAGATCACAAACCGCCTGTGCATGGTCCAGATCGGCTCGGACTGGCTGGGCGTCGCCGAGGCGGACCGCGACTATGTCGCCACCCGGGTCCTGGCCGACTGGAACCACGTCAGCCACGTCACCGAGCGGCTGCAGCAGGCGCACGTCATCTTCGCCACCCTGGCGCGGCTCATCAAGCAGGGGGGCCTGGACAAGCTCGCCGAGCTGCAGCTCGGCGGCCGCCTGATCCTCGACAGCCAGCACGTCTTTTACTACGGCATCTCCAACGGCGGCATCCAGGGCCTGACCGCGCTCGCCCTGAGCCCCGACCTCGGCCGCGGCTGCCTGAACGTCGGCGGTGGCTTCTGGAGCCGCATGCTGTGGCGCAGCACCGACTTCCACGATCTGGCGACGGTGCTCGGGTTCAGCTACCCCGATCCGCTGGACCGCCAGGTGCTGGTGGCGCTGAGCCAGCCGCTGTGGGACTACGTCGATCCGGCGACCTACGCGCCGCATGTGCTGCAGGACGTGCTGCCGGGGGTCCCGGGGCCCAAGCGGGTGCTGTATCAGATGGGGCTCGGCGATGCCCAGGTGCCCAACCTGATGACCTACTCGATCATCCGCACGCTCGGGCTGGGCATGCTGAGCCCGCCGGTCGAGGCGGTGTTCGGCATCGGCCAGGTGCCGGCCCCGGCGCCGTCGGCGTTTGTCCAGTTCGACATCGGGCAGATGCCGCGGCCGGGCGACACCAACGTGCCGCCGGAAAAGGACAACCGCGTCCACGAGGCGATCCGCCGCCTGGAGGCGGCCAAGGCGCAGCTGCAGGCGTTCCTGAAAGAGGACGGCAAGGACGGCGGGCAGGTGATCGATACCTGCGGGGGCAAGCCCTGTGTGTTTACCGGACCCTAGACTCCCCCCTTCCAGGCGGCTGCGCCCGCCGTCCGCTGCAGGCTACTCGACTACATAGACGCGCTCGAACAGGGCGCCGCCGCGCCCCAGCTTGACGGTTAGGACCTGATGGCGGCTCTGGGTGGTCGCGGCGGCCAGGGCGGCCAGGCTGGCGGGGGTGGCGGGCTGACCGTCGATGGCGAACAGCAGATCGCCTCTTTGGAAGCCGAGTCGGCCCAGGGCGCTGTCGGGCTGCACAGGTCCGAGCTTGACGCCGGGGAGGCCGGCGAACTCGATCGGCGTCGCGGTGGCGCCGACCCCGTAGCGGGTGAGCAGCCGGGCCATCGCCGCCGCGCGGACCGTCCACTGGTGCTCGCCCTGGTCGCGGGCGGCGGTGTCGAACTCGTGCTCGATGAGGCGCAGCTGCACCTCCTGCCCGGCGCGCACCTTGCGGGCCGCGGCGCCGCTCTCGGCAAGCTCGATCTCGGAGTCGCCGATCGCGGCAAGCTTGACGTTGCGCCCGACAGCCTCGCCGAGCTTGTAGGTGCGCGTGTGCCAGGTCGCGGTGTCGGTCAGCGTCGCCGAGGCGAGCGCGCCCTCGCCCTGGGTGCCGAGCAGGCGCAGGGTCACCGGGCGCGGCTTGTACTCGGCGGGCGGAGCGCCGGGCTCGGCGGCGGTGAGGGCGCGGACCTCGCTGGCGGTCACGGGGCCGGCGCTTGGGACGGTGGCGGCTGCATCGCCCTGGGCACCGCTGCACGCCGAGAGGGAGAGCAGCGCCGCGCCGAGCAGGATCTGGATGGTGGTCTTCATGGTCGTTTTCTCCAGCTAGGCTCAGCGCAGGCAGGTCGAGCCGATGTTGGCCAGGTTTCCGTACTCGCTGGCTTCCCAGGCGTCACAGGCGAGCTTCTTCTGGCCGGTGTCCTTGTGGGGGTGGAAGCAGTCGACGGTGTTGATGTCGGCGGCGCTGAACTTGTAGGCGCCGACCGAGGTGTTGGGACTGCTGGTGAGCGAGCCCTGCCAGTCAGTGATGAAGTGCACCTTGCCGGTGTAGCGCGACTCGGCGGCGGCCACCTCGGCCCCGATGCCGTCGTTGTAGGCGTCGACGCGGGCGCCGATCTGGCGGCGGCGGGTGGCGCTACTCTCGGAAGTCACCACGGTGCAGACGCCGGCCAGCGACCACACGGTGTTGCATAAAAAGGCGCTCTTGGCGTTGCCCGCCTCGTACAGGTAGTCCACGCGCGGCATCGACAGCACCAGCACCTGCGAGCCGCTCGGCAGGCAGCCGCCGAGCAGGTCGAGCGCCGCCTTGAGCCCGTTGCGATAGGTGGTCACCGAGTACAGGTTCGATGCCGCGTCGGCCGCGGTGCCGCTGTCGCGGTTGCACACGTCGTTGCCGCCAAGCTCGATGACCACGCGGTTGGGCCGGCTGCCCTGGGCGCAGATGCGCGAGGCCTGCGCCGCCGCGCTGTTGCTGCCGCCAACCATCTCGGCGCCCGAGACGGTGACAAACTCCTTGGTGAGGGCGGGGAACTTGGCCTTGTAGCGCAGGTACAGCGAGTTGACGCCGGCGTCGGTGCCCTGGCCGAAGGCGTAGCTTGGGTGGTCGCCCGGCCAGTTGTTGGCCGAGAAGCCCTGCGAGATGCTGTCGCCGATGCCGGACAGCTTCTGCGGGTCGGCGGCTTGGGCGGCCGCGGCGCCGAGCAGGCCGGCGGCGGTGAGCGCCGCGCAGAGGACGCGGCGGGGTCGGGGTCGGGGTGCGCGCATGAAATGCTCCTTGGGGTGGATGGCTCTCTGGCAAGCCAGGCAAGGCGCGTGCCTGAAGCTCGCCGCCGCCGCGAACGCCGCCACAGCCAGGGCTCCGGGCCGCGACTTGGGGCCTGTGGGCCCCGGGTGCTGCTGGCTGCCGCCTGCAGTCAAAGCGGCGCCACCGCAAGCTCCACCGGCAGGCGGTCCAATTGACACCGCGGTGCGCGCGGGGTAGCAAAGAAGGTGGTTTATGCCAAGGTGTGCTGATGGGTAAGGTGTGCTGATGGGTAAAGAAGAACTGCTCCGCCACGGCCGGGTGCTCTTGCATGGAGTCCTGGCTTCGGAGAGGGGCGACCGCTTGCCGCCGCTCCGCTGGATGCGCCACGCGCTGTCGTTCTGCAACGATCTGGCCGGGCGACCGCTGTGCTCCGAGGAGGAGCTGGCCCGCCGCGAGGCCGAGCGGGCCGCCATCGCCGCCGAGGTCGCCGCCGGGCGCAACGGCAAGGGGGCCGCGCCGGCTCCCGCCCGCCGCGAGCCCGCCCCGGTGGTGCTCTACATCACCGATCAGGACCTGCGAACCAAAAAGAAGCTCGAAGAGGTCCTCAAGGGCCGCGACATCCCCTACACCGTAAACGATGTCACCGATGACGAGGCCAGCCGCAGCTGGGCCCTGACGCAGGCCCGCAAGCAAGAGTTCCCGCTGCTGTTCATCGCCGGCGAGCCGGTGGGCGGCCTGGACGAGGTGATGCAGCTGGACGTCACCGGAGGGCTCGCCAAGAAAGTGTTTGGATAGCCGTGGACCTACTCGCCCTGCACCTGGATGTGAGGCAGCGGGTGTGCCGCGTGCGCGCTGCCGATGCGACGACGGTGACCGAAGAGGAGCTGGGCGGCGCGGCTTTTTCGCGCGTGTACGCCGCCGCCCAGCCGCTGTTTGACTGGGCCCACTCGCACCTGCCGCCGTCGGCGCGCACGCCCTCGGATGCGACGCTGGTGGTGATCGAGCTCGACGCCCTGGACCGCAGCGTGCGCCTGGGCTATGTCGCCGAGCACGGCGCCGTCGGCTCGACCGCGACGCCGTCCAATCCCGGGCTGCCGACCCCGCCGGGGGTGGCGGCGGCAAGCCGGCCGGTGCCCGAGATCGCGTTCTGCACCGGCGACTACAGCGCCCTGCAGCTCTTGCTGCGCGAGCCGGCGCGCGCCGCGGTGCGCGAGGTGCGGCCGCGCAAGCCCGATCCCGAGGGCCTGACCCCGACCACCCGCTGGGAGTACCTGTACCAGCACGGCGGCGACGGCTGGGAGCTTGGCCGCACGGCCCCGCCGCTGAGCGACTGGATCCGCCACAACCCGCCGCGGCCCGGGCAGCGCTCGATCGTGCTCGGCTGCGGCCGCGGGCACGAGGCCAAGGAGCTGGCGCAGGCCGGGGCGAGCGTCGGTGCTCAGGTGGTCGCGGTGGACATCGCCCCCAGCGCCGTGCGCTTCCTGCGCGCTGCGACCGAAGGCAAGGACTTTGCCCGCCACCTGACGGTCCTGGAGGCCGACCTGTTCACCCTGGCCGCCGCCGAGCCGAGCCACCGGGGCGCCTACGACCTGGTGCTGGAGCACTGCTGCTTCTGCGCCATCGAGCCGCAGCGGCGCGCCGAGTACGTGACGGCGACCGCCGCGCTGCTCGCGCCCGGCGGGCGCCTGGTCGGCCTGTTCTACTGCCACGACTACCCCGGCGGCCCGCCCTACGCGGTCAGCCCCGCCGAGGTCCAGACCTACCTAGGCGCCGCCTTCACCGTGGAGAGCCTGCAGGTCCCCGATAACTCCATCATCACCCGCGCCGGGCAAGAGCGGCTGATCACCGCGGTCCGCCGCTAGCCGCTGCCGCGCCCGCGACCACCCCCATAAGAGGAACAGGAGCCATGTCGTTTCACGGCGTCGACTACTTCGGCATCGCCGACCTTCTCACCGAAGAGGAGCGCCTGGTCCAGGCGACCTTCCGTCGCTTCGTCGATGACGAGCTTTTGCCGGTCATCGGCCGCCACTTCCGCGACGGCACCTTCGACCCGAGCTGGCCGCGGCGACTGGGGGCCCTGGGGGCGCTCGGGGCCAGCCTCAGCGGCTACGGCTGCGCCGGCCTGGGTCCGGTCGCCTACGGCCTGATCATGCAGGAGCTGGAGCGCGGCGACTCGGGCGTGCGCAGCTTCGCATCGGTGCAAGGGGCGCTCGTCATGTACCCCATCTACAGCTACGGCAGCGACGAGCAGAAGGAGCGCTGGCTGCCGGCGATGGCGCGCGGCGAGGCGATCGGCTGCTTTGGCCTCACCGAGCCCGACTTCGGCAGCAACCCCGCCGGCATGCGCCTGACCGCGCGCGCGCACGGCGACGAGTATGTTCTAAACGGCGAGAAGCGCTGGATCACCAGCGGCGGGCTCGCCGATGTCGCCGTAGTGTGGGCCAAGACCGACGACGGCACCGTGCGCGGCTTCCTGGTGCCGCGCGGCACGCCCGGCTTTACTACCCGCGACATCCACGGCAAGTTCTCGCTGCGCGCCTCGGTCACCTCGGAGCTGATATTCCAGGACTGCGTGGTGCCGCGCACCGCCCTTCTGCCCGGGGTGAGCGGCCTGCGCGGCCCGCTGTCGTGCCTGAACCAGGCGCGCTTTGGCATCTCGTTCGGCGTCATCGGCGCCGCCATGGCCTGCTACGACGAGGCGCTGCGCTACACCAAGGATCGGGCGCAGTTTGCCAAGCCCCTGGCCGGGCACCAGCTGGTGCAGCTCAAGCTCGTCGATATGCTGGAGGAGATCACCAAGGCGCAGCTGCTGGCGCTGCAGCTCGGGCGGCTCAAGGAGGCGGGCAAGGTGCGGCCGCAGCAGGTCTCGCTCGCCAAGCGCAACAACGTCCGCATGGCGCTCGACTGCGCGCGCACCGCCCGTGATCTGCTAGGAGCAAACGGGATCACCGACGAGTATCAGAGCGGTCGCCACATGTGCAACCTCGAGAGCGTGTTCACCTACGAGGGCACCGACCACATCCACACCCTGATCGTCGGTCAGGACATCACCGGTCAGGCGGCCTTCGACTGACCGCCGCGCTGGCTGCTCGCTACATCCGCCGGCCGCGGCCGTAGCCGCCGCGCCCGCCGCCGCCGCCCAGGTCAGCGCCCTCGTCCGAGTCGCCGCCGCCGCCGCCGCCGTGACGCGGCTGGTGGGCCTTGTTCACCACGATGGTGCGACCGCCAAACTGGGTGCCGTGGAGTTCGTTGATGGCGGCATCGGCCATGCGGGCATCGGTCAGCTCGACGAAGGCAAAGCCGCGCGGGCGACCGGTCTCGCGATCGGTGATGATTTTGACTTGCGACACTTGTCGTGAACCCGCCTGCTCAAAAAAAGCGCGTATCTGAGCTTCACTAGCGTCGTACGGTAAGTTACCTACATAAAGTCGCGTTCCCATAGCACATTCCCTTTCCTGCACAGCAAAGGCCACAGTCCAGCCTGTTCCCCCCTGACGCCCGCAGCTCCAGACCAGCGAGAGTCAGCACCCAGCGAGCAGGCCGCTAATTCCAGAATATGCAGGTGATCCAGGATTGTATAGACGCGACGAAAAAGTCCTTTATAGCAGCGCCTTTCCGCAGACATAGCCGCGCTACCGAAGAACGCTTGCATTTCTATCGCCAAACCAATCCACGCAGAAACGCACAAGCGCTTGTCATTCCGATAAGCCCTACCCGCAGGGTCACCCCCCGAGAATTCCTGCAGAAATCAGGCGTGGGCCGACCGGAGATCCTTTTTTGTCAGCGCCAGCTGGCAAAAAAGGATCGCAGGGTAGGGGGACCCACGCCGGCGCAGCCCGCAAAGCAGCCCGCGCAGAAATCAGGCGTGGGCCGACCGGAGATCCTTTTTTGTCAGCGCCAGCTGGCAAAAAAGGATCGCAGGGTAGGGGGACCCACGCCGGCGCAGCCCGCAAAGCAGCCCGCGACGCAGCCCGCACCAGTGCCCCTCAAGGCTTCTGAACTGCCAGCCGCTTGAGATTCTTGACCGCGTCCGGGATGACCAGGGTCACGCTAGGCTCGCCATCCCCCGCCGCCGGCGTAGTCGCCGATGCCGCCGCGCCCACCACCGCGAGCTGGCAGCTGAGGCGCAGCTTGGTGATGAAGTAGGTGTTGCCAAGGTGGCGCTTCTCGGTGCTGTTGATCGGCGACAGCACCTCTTCGCCGGTGACGACCTTGACGCGACACAGACCGCAGGTGCCGCGGCCGACGCAGGCGGTCGGGATCGGCACGTTGTGGCGGCGGGCGGCGGCAAACACCGTCTCGCCGCTGGCGCACTCGATGCGCAGCCCGAGCGGCTCAAAGACAATCGATGGCATTACGACTGGCGGCTCCTCAGCACGGGTCATTCTACTATACGGGCGGCGCGGGGCGGGCTTCAGACCGGAGGCGATTGGGCGTACTGTAGTCTTCTGGGCGCTCCCGCGGCGACTTGTGGACCTTCCTTCGAGGGCGAGAACCTGCTAGGCTTCTCGTCGGTGTTCTGCCATGGATGATCTGAAATCGCGCAAAGTTCAGCTTCGCCCCGAGCCGGCGGCCGGGGGACCGGCGCGGGCGATGCTGGTGCTGGTATATGCTGGCTCGCTCGACGCTCCGGATGTCGGGCAGCGGTTCGAGCTCAGCGGCGAAGAGCTGATCATCGGCCGCAGCAGCGATGCCGGCATCCAGGTCGATCGCGACTCGGTGTCGCGGCGCCACGCCCGGCTGTCGCGGCAGGGCGACGGCTGGGTGGTGGCGGATCTGCAGTCGACCAACGGCAGCTACATCAACGACATGCCGATCCGCGAGCACCGGCTGCAGAGCGGCGAGCTGCTCAAGATCGGCAACGCGATCTTCCGCTTCCTCGCCGCGCCCGGGCTGGAGGCGGCGCTGTGCGATGAGCAGTACCGGATCGCGGTAAGCGACGGGCTGACCTCGGCGTGGAACCGGCGCGCCTTCGCCGACATCCTGGAGCGCGAGGTCGCGCGGGCGCACCGTTTCGGGCGCACGGCGTCGCTGCTCGCGCTGGATATCGACAACTGCAAGGTCATCAACGACACCCACGGGCACCTGACGGGGGACCACATCATCAAAGAGATGTCGCGGCGGATCTTGCGCCGCACCGACCGCTCGGAGGTGCTGTGCCGCTACGAGGGCACGCAGTTCCTGCTGCTGCTGCCCGAGTGTGGGCCGACGCAGGCGGTGGCGCGGGCCGAGGAGCTGCGCCAGGCGGCGGCGGCCGAGACCTTCGACTTCGAGGGCGATCGCATCGCGGTGACCTGCTCGCTGGGGGCGTGCACGCTGACCACCGAGACGACGGCGGCGCAGCTTATTCGGGCGACGCAGGAGCTGATGCTGCGGGCCAAGAAGCAGGGGAAAAATCGCGTATGTAGCTAGGAAGGGGCGCTACTTTTTTGCCCGCTGGCGCGGACAAAAAAGCAGCTTCGGTCGGCCCACGCCTTTTTTCTTCTCGGGTTACTTTTCCAGGTCGGCGGGGAGCTCGGGTTTGTGGTTGCTGGCGACGCCCCAGCGGGCTTTTTTCCACTGACCCTGGTAGGCCATCCACAGGCCCATGGCGTCGGCGATGAAGCGGTAGGCGATGGGCTGCTCGGCGGTCAGCTCCTTCTGCTCGCCGGGGTCGTCCTGGCCGTCGTAGAGCTTGACCTGGCCGGAGCCGCCGACCCACAGCTTGTAGCGACCAAGACGCATGGTGTGGGCCAGCTCGTACTGGCTGGCGATGGCGGGGCGGGGGTAGCCGGCGCCCTGGCCTTGGGCGAGCGGGAGCAGCGACTCGCCCTGGACTTCCTTGGGGGTCGGCAAGCCGAGGGCATCGGTGAGGGTGGGCAGCAGATCGACCAGCTCGGCGCCTTCCTCGACGACCCTGCCGGGCGGGAACAGCGGCGGATAGGAGATCCACATCGGGATGTGCACCAGCTCCTGGCGCAGCGACTGGCCGTGGCCGACGCGGCCGTGGTCCCAGAACTCCTCGCCGTGGTCGCTGGCGAACACGATCATGGTGTCGCCGTCGTGGCCGGTCTTCTTGAGCAGGTCAAGGAGCTGGCCGAACTGGTGGTCGCTGTACGAGATGTCGCACTCGTACAGGGCGATCACGCGCTCGCGATCGCGGGCGGTGATCTGCAGCTGACCGGCGACGATCTTGTCCAGCTGCGGGTCCATGCAGCCTTTGACAAAGGGGCCGCTGTAGGGCTTGGGGTCGTACTTGCTGATCCACGGCTCGTAGGCGCGCCAGGACACGTGGGCGTCGATGGTGCCAAGGTAGAGAAAGAACGGCTTGGTCTTGCCGGGGCCCTTGGTGAGGAAGCTGCGCGCGTCGGCCACCAGATCGGCCGACTTGAGGCCGCCGCCCTCGTGGATGTGGTTCTTTAGAAGATCCCAGCCGTCGCCGAAGCCCCAGCGCTTGGTGATGTAGCCGTTGGCGATGTGGCCGATGGTGTAAAGGCCGGCCGCCTTGACCGCCTCGGGCAGGATGATGAACGAGTCGCTGAGCACCGCCTTGTCGCCGATGAAGTGGTGCTGCGCGGGGTAAAGGCCTGTGAACAGCGAGGCGTGGCTGACCCGCGACTCGTTGCCCTGGGCGTAGGCGGTGGCGAAGCGGGTGGCGGTCTGGCTGAAGGCATCGAGCACGGGGGTCTCGACGCGCGAGCTCTTGTTCCACAGCTTGTACTTGTCGGCGCGCGTGTCGTCGGAGAGCCAGAACACCACGTTGCGCGGGTGCTGATCGCGGTGGACCACCGGCTGCGGTCCGGCGGTGAGCAGCTGGGCCTCGCTGAGCGCCACCTGGGCGCAGCCGCCCTGGGCGTGCAGGCCGAGCCGCCGCACCTCGCCGGGGGCCGGCAGCTCCAGCGGCGTGCCGTCCAGGGCGAGGTCCAGCGCCTGGCCCTTGCTGCCGCGGCCGGGACCCTCGACGGTTACCTTGACCTGACAGCCGCCGCCGTCGCCCTTTGCGCGCAGGGCGGCGGCCTTGGGCAGCTGGACGTAGTAATACAGGGCGCCGCTGCCGGGGACGAGCAGCTTGCCGCCGTCGCTGAGCTTGGGCGGCACGGTGCCCGCGGGGGGAGCGCTGCCGCCCACCTGCAGCCACTGCACGGCGGCGGCGGCGCGCGTCGGGGCAGCGCCGGCCTGGCCCTTGCCCTCGCTGGGGAAGGTGCCGACCTGGGCGAAGGTGAGGGTCAGGTTGTTCTCGCCGGCGGCCAGCGCGTCGGGCGGCAGCTGGACCTGGACGCTCTGCCAGCCGGGGTTGAGGGTCACCGGCTGGCTGGTCTTGCCGCCGACGCTGATCTTGACCGAGGAGCGGCTCAGGCTCTTGAGCGAGAGGTAGACCACCTGGCTCTGCGCCTGCGCGGGGGTCAGCGGCACATCGAGCTTGGCGCTGGCCTGGGCCAGGGCGACCGGCTTGCCGTCCACCTCGGCGCGCAGCTTCCAGGTCGGAGAGGGGCGGCTAAAGTGCTGGTAGCGGGCAAAGCCGGGGGCGCCAGCGGCGATGAACAGACCGCCGCGCTGCTCCAGGTGCGCCAGGGTCCGGTTGGCGGTCAGGTCAAACACGGGGTGGGACGCCTCGGCGTGAGCCAGGCCGGTCCCGGCGAGCGTCGTCAGGCCGAGCAGCGCCCAGCGGCCGGCCGCTCCAGAACGGGCGGGGCGGCGTCTCGCCGGCACCGCGGGCTCGCCGGCCGGGGCCTCCGCTTGTCCGGCGGCGCGGCTCGGGCGGTTCAACTTTTGGCAGGTCGTCGGGTTCACCACAGATCCTCGCAGGGGCAGAAATGTCGCCGTGGCCGCCGCAGAGACCACGGGACTCCGTCGCCAGACAGGCCGGCGCGGGTCGATTTCATGAGTCGCGACACACCTTATACGCAGCGGGGCGCGAAAATAAAGAAAGAGCCTTCGTGCGCGGTGGCCAGATCTCCAGGCCCTTATCCAGGCCTTGCAAACAGGCGGCGCCCAGCAAGCGCTGGCGGTCATCCGGCTACGCAGCAGAGGCAGCTCGCGGTGAAGCCGTCCATGCAGCTCGGTTCGGGTCGATCAAAGTCTGTCGCGGTCTGTCGCAGTCGGTCGCGGTCTGCAGCGGCCGAGCCGAGCTGTGGGGCGGCTTGTCAGCTCCGGCACCATCGGCCTAAGGCGTGCCTGGCCCACCTCGCCCAAGCGCGGCGAGCGGGGGCGGGCACCGCGGTCGGCTCGCCGGCGGTACGCCCAAAGTGCATATCGGCGCCGGCTTCGCACAGCGGTCGCCAGCGGATCGCCAGCGAGCGGCGCCCGACTGGCCTAAAGACTCAGCTTATTTCCAACATCCGGCCTTCATCTCGTAGCAATATGGGAAGTAATTAGATGGCACGCAAACATCCAGACGGGCTATACGTTTTGTTCTTTACCGAGATGTGGGAGCGCTTCGGGTTCTACCTGATGATTGCTCTTTTCTCTCTGTACCTGAACGAGCAGCTCCACTGGTCCGAGGCCGACGCCTCGCGGATGTTTGGCACCTACAACGGCCTGGTCTACCTGACGCCGTTTTTTGGCGGCATCTTCGCCGACCGGGTGTTTGGCTACCGGCGCGCGGTGATCACCGGCGCGACGCTGCTCGCGGCCGGCTACCTTTTGTTCGCGGTAGGCAACATGGTCGCCTTCTACTGCTCTATTGGCCTGTTGGTGCTGGGCAATGGGCTGTTCAAGCCGAATATCTCGACGCTAGTGGGCAACCTCTACCACCAGGGCGACTCCCGCCGCGACTCCGCCTTCAGCATCTTCTACATGGGCATCAACATCGGCGCCGGCCTCGCCCCGCTGGTCGGCGGCTACATCCGCCAGCGGCTCGGCTGGGGCCCGGCGTTTGCCACCGCGGGGCTTGGCATGATGCTGTCGATCGCGATCTTCACCGCGTTCCGCCACCACCTGACCATCGCCGATCAGCGCTCGTCGGTGTCGGCGCTGCTCGATGTGCCGCTTGGGCCCGACTATGAGGACAAGCCCGACCCGCCGGCGGTCGAGCGGCAGCGCATCGTCGCCCTCATCGTCATGTGCGGCATCGTCATGCTGTTCTGGCTCGCCTTCAACCAGAACGGGACCTCGCTGACCTTCTGGGCGCGCGACAACACCGACCGCTTCATACGCCTGGGCTCGCGCAGCTGGGAGATCGCCCCCGAGTACTACGCGGCGGTAAACTCGATCTTCATCATCTCGCTGACCCCGGCGCTGGTCGGGCTGATGAGCTTGCTGCGGCGCTACAACCTGGAGCCCTCGACGCCGGCCAAGATTGGCCTTGGCATGCTGCTGACGGCGCTGGCCTACACGGTGATGGTGCTTGGCTCGTGGGCCGGCGGCAACACCGGCAAGGTGAGCATGCTGTGGCTCATCGGCTGCTACTTCCTTATCACCATCGGCGAGCTGTTTGTCTCGCCGCTCGGGCTGTCGATGGTCACCAAGCTGGCGCCGCGGCGCATGACGGCGATGCTGATGGGCTGCTGGTTCATCTCGACCGCGATCGGGGCCAAGCTGTCGGGGCAGATCGGCGTGTTCTGGGGTCGCTGGGAGCACTCGCAGTTCTTTGCCCTGCTGGTGCTGACCTCGCTGTTCGCGGCGGCGATCCTGGTCTGGCAGTTCCGGCGCCTGCTGGCGGCGATGCCGCCCGAGGGCCCGACCGAGACGCCGCCACCGCCGGCGGTGCGACAGGAAAAGACGATGCCGGTGGTGGCCAGCGCGAGCTCCAGCGCCGCCTAGCCGGCCGCGCGGCTGGCTGGGCAAGCCGTGGCGAGCGGCCCGACTGCGAGCTCGAGCGCGCCGAGCGGGCGGGGCTGCGGGCAAGGCCCGAGCGCGGATCGCGCAGTCCTTCTGCCCCAGCCTGCTAGGCCAGTGTGCAGCGATCGGGGGCGCGGGGGATGCCGAGGCGGCGGGCCAGCTGCTCCAGCTGCGCGGCCTCCTCGGGAGCTAGAGGCACGAGCGGACCTAGCAGCCGCGCCGCATGGAGGATCTTGGCCGAGTGCTCCAGGGTCTCCATGCGGTGCCAGGCCTCGTCGAGCGTGCGGCCGAGCGTAAGGGCGCCGTGGCGGTGCATGACCACTGCGTTGGACTGGCGAATGTAGGGGCGCAGCACCCGCGGCACCTCGGCGGTGGTGGGCAGCGAGTAGGGCGCGGTGAGCACCGGACCGAGCACCAGGCACGACTCGGACAGCACCGGCTCGGCCAGCGAGACCCCGGCCAGCGCCAGCGCGACCGCGAGCGGCGGGTGCGCATGGACGACGGCGCCGATGTCGGGTCGCTCGGCGTAGCAGAGGGCGTGCATGAGGAACTCGGACGACGGCGCGTGCTGGCCGCGCTTGCGCTGCCCTCCCAGGTCGGTGACGGTAAGCTCGCTCGGCTTGATCAGGCCCTTGTGAAAACCCGACGGGGTGACCAGTACCCGCTCGTCGCCCAGGCGACACGATACGTTGCCATCGCCGGCGGCGATCAGGCCCTTTTCGTAAAGGCGGTGGCAGATCTCGGCGAGCCGCTCGCGCAGGGCGGTCTCTGACATCGGCGGGCCGGAAGGGTGCATGCCGGGCTTTGGTACTGCGGGTCGAGCGCGCTGTAAAGAGCTCTGCGCGCGCTTGATCCGCGGTCTGGCGGGCCGCCGCTTTCACCGGGGCGCGAGCTGGTGCCGGGTCAGCGATCGGTGGCGGCGGCCGGCAGCCGGCCAGCGATCGGTGGCGGCGGCGGGTCGGCGATCGGCGGCGGGTCGGCGATCGGCGGCGGCGGTCAGGCGATCGGCGGCGGGTCGGCGATCGGCGGCGGCGGGTCGGCGATCGGCGGCGGCGGGTCGGCGGTCGGCGGCGGCGGTAAGGCGGGGAAAACAGACGCTTACGGGGAGCTTGCAAAGCTCTTGTTGCTAAATGAACGATGGTCATTTATAAATGACTCATGTTCATTTACTGCCTGCGCGGGGCCCGCACCGAGTCTGCCGCACAGGTCTTTCCAGCTGTCCACGCCGCATAGGAGCAAGTTCGATGACCAAGACAGTGCTTATCACCGGGACCTCGACAGGCATCGGCCGCGCCACGGCCCTTTATTTTCAGCAGCGCGGGTGGAATGTCGCCGCCACCATGCGCACCCCCGCCAAAGAGCGCGAGCTCGGTCAGCTGCCCAACGTCGCCTGCATCGCGCTCGATGTGACGCGAGCCGACTCGATCACCCAGGGACTGCGGGAGGCGATCGCCCGCTTTGGCAAGCTGGACGCGGTGGTCAACAACGCTGGCTACGCGCTCAGCGGTCCGTTTGAGGCCTCGACCCCAGAGCAGATTCGCCGCCAGTTCGAGACCAATGTCTTTGGCCTGATGGAAGTCTGCCGCCAGGTGCTGCCGCACTTCCGGCAGCAGAAGGCGGGGGTGCTGATCAACGTAGCCTCGATGGGCGGCCGGCTGACGTTTCCGCTTTATAGCTCGTATCACTCGACCAAGTGGGCGGTCGAGGGGTTCTCCGAGTCGCTGCACTACGAGCTGCGGCCGCTCGGCATTACGGTAAAGATCGTCGAGCCGGGAGCGATCAAGACCGACTTCATGGATCGCTCGGCCGATGTGGTCACGGCGGCGGGGCTGCCGGAATATCAGGACCTCGTGGACGTCACCACCGCCAACTATGCCAGCGCTGGTAATAACGGCGCGTCGCCGCGCCTGGTGGCCGAGTCGATCTTCAAGGCCGCGGCGGATGGCTCGCGGCGGCTGCGCTATACAGTGGGCAGCGATGCGCGCGGCCTGCTCGCGCTGCGCGGCGTCATCCCCGAGTCGTGGTTTTATGCCCTGGTGCGCTCCATCGTGCTAAAGAAGAAATCCTGAGCGCTGCCGGCTACCGCACCGTCGAGCGTCCTGGACGCAGCCCGGGTGCGCTTCTGCAGAGATGCCCATGAAGGACAGCCTCACCAAAGCTCCCCCCGAGCCTCGCCCGCCCAAGCGGCGGGCGATGTCGGACAAGGACAAGCAGCACCGGCGGCAGGCGATCCTGGACGCGGCGCTGCTGGCGCTGGTCGACACCCCGTTCGAGCAGCTCACAGTCGCTCACCTGGCAGAGCGGCTGGGCCTGGCCAAGGGGACGCTGTACCTTTATTTCTCGACCAAGGAGGCGCTGTTTCTGGAGGTGCAGCAGCAGCAGCTGGCGCTCTGGTTTGACGAGCTGGAGAGCGCACTCGGCAGCTGCAAGTCGGCGGACCCGGGGCAGCTGACTGAGCTTGTCTGTGGGACCATCTTCAAGTGCCCGCTGATGCCGCGCCTGCTCACAGTCCTGCACACGGTGCTCGAGCGCAACATTACCGCGGCGCAGGCGCTGGCGTTCAAGCTGTTCCTGCTCGAGCGGTTCAACCGCGCCGCGGCGCTGCTCGAGGCGGTGCTGCCCGCGCTGGGATCGCAGCCTGGGGGGAGGGCCGGCCAGGGCATCAAGCTGCTGCTCAGCTTGCACGCGCTGGTGGTTGGATGCTGGCAGATGACCAACTACTCGGCGGCGGTGCAAGCGGCGCTGGCGACGCGGGCGGACCTCGGGGTGTTCTATTTCTCGTTTGAGACTGTTCTGCGCGACTCCCTGCGGGCCCTCATCACCGGCCTGGCGGCGGAGCCAGCGGGAAGTGACGTCGGGGCGGCGCGCTAATCGGCAGCGGGAGAATCTGCTAACGTAGCGCTCATGCGACTGCTTGGGCCTCTGGTTTTCGGTGTCGGACTCCTTGGCGGCTGCGTGCAGCCCCCCATGGGCGACATGCTCTGCCCAGAGCCGCCCTCGCAGTGCGAGTGCAAGGACAACCGCGATCGCGGCGGTGTCGTGGTCCGCTGGCGGATTGCCGACGCCAGCATCGGTCAGCTGCTCGGCCGCGGTCAGTGCTGCTGTAACCCGGATCCGACGGCCACCGGCCTGCTGGCGCAGCAGTGCTCTGATCCGCAGCCCGGCAGCTGCCTGGATGCGCCGGCGTGGCTGGTGCGCAATGTCCAGCTCCACATCCGCAGCGTCGCCCTGAACGGCACTCGACCGGCGGTCGACTGCACGATCACGGCTCCCTGCCTCGACGGCGAGCTCACCACTCAGTACTGCCTGGAAGAAGGTGCCTACGATCTACAGCTGCGGGCCGACATCGAGATCATCAGCAAGCAGTACAACCAATTTGTCTGCTCCAACACCCAGACGCTGTCGCCGCCCATCGTCCGCCGCACCGTAAAACCCGGCCAGGCAGTGAACCTGGACGGGATCGTGCTTGGGGTAAACGCCCCGCCGGTCAGCAGTCCCCCGGACGGCGGCACGACTGACTAGCGCGGCCGGACGCGCAGCCTTTCGTTTTTAGGGATGGTGCGAGGCGCTCGCGTTCTGCGGCGAGCTCGCTATTATCCCCGGCCATGAGCTGGACCCTACTCTGTCTGGTGGTCGGCGTTTGCCACGCAATGATGGCGCTGCTGCTTCTCTGGAATCGCTGGCGGACCACCCCGCTCGCTCCGGATCCAGCGGCCGGGCCCGGGTCGCCATCGGTCCTGGTGGTCGTTCCGGCGCGCAACGAAGAGGCAAACATCCAGGCCTGCGTGCGCAGCCTGCTCGCCCAGGACTACCCAGCCCTGCGGGTGCGGGTCGTCGATGACAACTCGACCGATCAGACGGCGGCGCTGGTGCGCGCCCTGGCTGCCGACGATCCGCGGCTGGAGCTGCTGCAGGCCCCACCGCTGCCCACCGGCTGGCTGGGCAAGCCGCACGCCCTGCATGTGGGAGTGCGTGGGGCCGCGGCGGACTACTTCTTGTTCATCGATGCGGATGTACGGCTCGCCTGCAGCACAGTGCGCCGCTCGGTGATCGCGGCCGAGCAGCTGCAAGCGGGGCTCTTGACCGTCACGCCGACCCTGGTGGCAGAGTCGTTCTGGGAGCGAGCGACGCAGCCGGTGATCGGCATGCTGCTGTTCGCGCTGCTGGATCCGGTCAAGGTGCGCGATCCCGACTCGTCGGTTGCCGCGGCCTATGGACCCTACCTGCTGTTCAAGCGCTCGGCGTACGAGAAGATCGGCGGCCATGGCGCGGTAGCGACCGAAGTGGTAGAGGATCTAAGGCTGGCGCAGCTGGTAAAGAGCGCTCGGCTGGGGTTTGGCTACGTCCACGGGGTCGACGGGCTGGAGGTGCGCATGTACGACTCGCTGCGCGCGATGCTCGCTGGCTGGCGGAAAAACTTCCATGTGGTCCTGGGCAAGGCGCTCTGGCTGGGCCCGATTGCAGCCCTGCTAGTCGCCCTGGTGTTCGCGCTACCCACTGTAGCCGCTGGCGTCGCAGTGCTGCGCTGGCTGCTGCACGGCTCGGTAGACGGCGCGGCTGCAGTCGCTTTCTGCTATGGCGCCGACTGGCTCGCTCGTCTGTCTCTGACGCGCAACTACCGGGTCACCTGGCGTGGCAGCCGAGCAGTGGGCGGCCTGGTAGTGGCCTATATCCTCTGCTCGTCTTGCTACCGCGCCTGGCGCGGAAAGCCCGTAGCCTGGCGCGGCAGATCCTACGCAGCCGGCAGCGGCTCTGCCGGCTAATGTTCCACGTGGAACACTCCGCGCTTACTTGCCCACGCAGAACCGCGCAAAGATCTCGTCGATAACCTGACCAGAGACTTCCTGGCCGGTGAGCTCGCCCAGGCGGGCGGCGGCGACCCGAAGCTCGGCCGCGATCAGCTCGACTTCGGCCCCGCGTGCTAGAGCTGCATCGGCGCTGTAAAGTGCCCCATGGGCTCGCTGAAGGACTTCAGCCTGCCGGGCGCTGGTCACCAGCAGCTCAGCCCCCTCGCTCAGGGTCAGCCGCGATGCAGCTCGGTGGAGGGCGGCCTGCCGGACCTCTTGCAGCCGCCAGCCACACAAGGCAGAGCAAGCAAGGGCGCCGGCCGCCGGCGGTGCGCAGTTGGTGTGGTCCATCTTATTCCACACCACCAGGCGCGGGATCGACTCGGGAAGCGCTCGCGCCCAAGACGCATGCCCTGCAGCTCCAGCCGGGTGGCATCGCGGCGCTCGCCTGCAGTGTCGATGAGGGTGATCGGCACCCCGTCCCACTGCACCTGCACCTCGACAAAGTCGCGCGTGGTCCCTGGGGTCTCATCGACCAGCACTCGCTCGCTGCCGCACAGTGCATTGATCAGGCTAGACTTGCCGACATTAGGCCGACCTAGCACGGCCAGCTCCAGCCCGTTCTGCAGCGCCTTGCCCCCTTGGGCAAAGCTGATCGTCAAGGAAGATACCCGATGCAGCAGCGCGCTCAGCTTGCCCTTGGCCGCCCTGAAGATCTCGGCGTCGACCTCAGAGTCGGGAAAGTCGAGGATCCCCTCAAACTCCCCAAGCAGTGCCACCGCCTCCCGGCGCAGCTCGGCGGCCACCTGGCCGAGCTCCCCGTGCAGCTGGCGCTGC
Organism: Polyangia bacterium; assembly: GCA_044222245.1. Lineage (GTDB taxonomy): Bacteria > Myxococcota_A > Polyangia > Palsa-1104 > JAEUJZ01 > CALFML01. Next base: position 88,713 of record JBGANQ010000026.1, read on the forward strand.
GCCTGACGCGCCGCCTGCACCGACTGCGCGTTGACCAGGGCCGCCACCGCCTCGGCGCGCGTCAGATCAAGCTTGCCGGCGAGGAAGGCCCGGCGGGTAAACTCCCCCGGCTGCGCCGCCACTGCTCCGGCCTGGTAGCAGGCATCGAGCAGCCGCTGCAGGTTCACCGCCCCGCCGTGCCCGTGAATCTCCACCACATCCTCTCCCGTGTACGAGCGCGGCGCCCGCATCAGGCAGAAAAGCACCTGATCGATGACCTCGGGTTCACAGCTATCGGCAGAGATCGGCCCCAGGGCTTGCCCGAGGTAGAGGTGGTGGCTGGTGAGGGGCTCCGGCCAGGGCCGGCAGATGCGGCGCCCGATGCTCTCAGCAGCGGGCCCGCTCAGCCTGATGATTCCGACGCCGCCGCCGCTGGCCGTGGCAATCGCGGCGATTGTGCTGCCCACGGAGTGCCTCATGTTCGTCGGCGACTCAGCGCCGCGGGCGCGGGGTCGGCTGCTTGGCCCGGCTGGCCGGAACTACGGCGGCTTGCGGCTCCTTATCCTTGTTGCGGTTCATCAGGAACTGCTGCGCCATGCCGAGGATGGTGTTGGTCATGATGTACAGGGTCAGACCGGCCGGCAGGAAGATGCTGAACACCGTAAACATCACCGGCATCAGCACGGTCATCATCTTCTGCTGCGGGTCCGCCGGCGTCGGCGTCAGCTTGGTCTGGCCGAACATCAGCGCCCCGGTCACCAGCGGCAGGATGAACAGCGGGTCGGCGGCCGTCAGGTCGGGGATCCACAGCAGCTTCACCCGGTACAGCTCCACCGCGTTGCCGAGCATGGAGTAGAGGGCAAAGTAGATCGGCATCTGAATGAGCAGCGGCAGGCAGCCGCCTACGGGGTTTGCCCCGTGCTTGCGGTAAAGCTTGGTCAGCTCCTCCTGCAGCTTGCCCTTGTCGTCGGCGTACTCCTTCTGCAGCTTGTCGATCTCGGGCTTGAGCTTGGCGATCTTCTTCATCGACTGCATGGACTTGTGCGACGGATAAAGCGTCAGCAGCTTGACCAGGCAGGTCAGGAAGATGATGGCCAGCGCCCAGTTGTGGATCAGGTTGTTCAGCTGCCGCAGCGTCCACAGCAGCGACCGGACCAGGATCTTCAGCCCGCGCGTGTAGTCGATCGAGGTCGTCAGCCCAGCCGACTGCCCGGCCACGGTCACATCGTCCAGCAGCTCGGGCAGCTTGGGGCCGCCGTACACTGCCAGCTGCAGCTTCGCGGTCCCGTTTGGCTGCAGGGTCTGCGCCGCAAACTCCACGCTCGCCTGCAGTGCACCGTTGCTGTCCGCGCGCGCCTTGCCCAGCTTGTCACCCACCTCGGAGCCGCTCGGCAGCGCCACCGCGAGGATGAAGTACTGCTGGCCGATCGCCAGCCAGCGCATGTTGCCGCGCAGGTCATCGGCGTCGATCTTGTTGTCGCGCAGCGCCTCGAGGTTCAGGCTGTGGCGCTTGCCAGCGATGTCCCACAGCACCTCGTTCTGCGGCACGCGCGGCGAGAACATGCTGCCGGGCTTCTGGGTCGGATCCTGGTAGCCCTCAAGGCCCAGCTCGACGTGATAGCTGACCGGGGTGGCCTTGCGGTTCTGCAGGTCGATCGAGACATCGATCTGGAATGAGCTCGGCGAGAACAAGAAGGTCTTCTGCAGCCGCAGCTCGGCCGTCTCCAGGGCGTAGACCACGCGCTGGCGCTGATCGGGCAGGACCTCGTTCTTTTCCAGGGTGTAGACCTGCTGCTCGGGCAGCGCCAGGCCGCTGTCGGGGAGCCGCACGAGCAGGGCGGGGCGGTAGCTGGCCATCAGCTGCGACGGTCCATCGCTGAGTCGCCGGTCGGCGACCGGCTGACCGTCCTTGACCACCAGGCGGCGCACCTCGCGGCTGAAGTACTTGGGATCAAGGACTTCAAAGCTGGTGATGCCGGCGCCATAGCTGGTCAGCTCGACGCGGTACATGCCGGCTCGCTCGACCACGGTGCGCTGCTCGGCGGCGAGCGCCGCGGCGGGGGTCGGGCTGGCCCCAGCCGTGGTGCCGGCGGGGGTCGGGGTCGCGGTGGCAGGCGCGGCGCTGGGGCTGGCAGCGCCGGAGCCGATCGTGCTCACGGCCGGCGGGGCTGGGGGCGGCGACAGCTTGTTGTTCAAGAATGTCCAGCCGACCAGCACCACAAGACTCAGGCCCACCGCCAGCTGGACCCGTTTTTGATCTTCCATGGAAAACTAGCTCCTCAGCTCCGGCGGATCATAGCCGCCGGGATGAAAGGGATGACAGCGAGACAGCCGCGCCAGGGTCATGAGCCCGCCGCGCGGCAGACCGTACCGCAAGACGGCCTGGCGAGCGAACTCCGAGCAAGTAGGATGAAATCGGCACCCCAGGCGCCCCGAGCGAAACAGCACCGTCAGCGCGGGAGAGACGAGCCGCTGATAGACGAAGATCAGGCCGAGAAAGAGCGCGCACAGCAGGCGATGGAGACTGAAGAGCAGCCGGTGCATGGTAAATGAGCCTACCTAGTGCGCAGCCAGGAGCAAGCGCCGACGTCGGCCGCACGGCCCTGGCAGGACGCGACGGGGGCCGCAGCTCCCGGGGCCGCCAGCCCAGGCGCCAGGCGCGACGAGGGCTTGCAGGTCACACCGCGGGCGCATCTGGTTTCTCGCATCGACTCATCTCCTGTGCCGGGTATTTCTTTCGCGGGCTGGCGGAGCTGCTGGGGCGGGCGCCGCCAGCGCAGACCCGGCGCCGGCGCGCGGCGACCGAGCTTCGGTGGCCGCGCGGGTCACGCCGCCGGACCGCCCCGCGACGGAGTCCGCGGTCCATAGCGCCGACAGATCTCCAGGAACTCGCTTAGCGCGTGCTGGAAATCCAGCCGCGCCGCGTCGGCCTTGGCGACAATGACCAGCTGCAGCCCTGGCGGCAGGCGGTCTTTGTTCTGGCGAAAGACCTCACGCAAAAGACGCTTCACGCGAGCTCGCACCACCGCCCCGCCCACGCGCTTGGAGACGGTGATCCCAAGACGCAGCGGAGCGCCGTCGTCAAAGATGGTGAACGCGATCAAGCTGGGCGTAAATAGCTTGCGCCCCTGGGTCTGGATGCCAACGTATTCGGCGCGCTTGCGGATTCGCTCCGCCTTGGGCAAACAGAAACCCATCGAGTGTCAAGCAACCATCTAATAATCCAGCGGCAGTCCGGCAACGATTAGATGCGACGCGCAGCGAAATATCTTTGAGCAGGCCTGCGCCAAGCTTGAGCGCAGGCTGGCAGGAGCGGCGGCCTACTTGGCAGCGACTTTTACGGTCAGACGGGCCCGTCCCTTGCGACGGCGGCGGGAGAGAACGACTCGGCCGCCACGGGTCGCCATGCGGGCGCGAAAGCCGTGGGTGCGCTTACGGCGAGTGTTGTGCGGTTGATATGTGCGCTTCACAGCGGTCTCCTTCGGTCAATTATCGACGTGGCTCGTCGAAGCAAAAGTGCAAGCGGGATGGTAAAGAGAGAAGACTTGCTTGGTAACAGCTTTTTCCCTGTGCTGTCAAGATCTTAACCGCCGCTGCGGCCGACGCAGGTGTGTTACGCTGTGAGTGCGATGTCGACTACGGTCTTTGGCACTCGGGCTGGGCTGGGTGATGGGGCGCGGCCCCGGCTCGGGGCGACCCTGCCGCGATGCGCTGCCGGCCCTTGCCCGAGGAGCATCGGCGCGTCGAAAGCCCCGCGGCGCCACGCGCGGGTCCTGCCGGGCCTGCTGTTGGCCCTGGCCCTCGGGGCAGCTGGCTGCGACGAGCCGACCGCCGATCTGCGCAGCAGCGTCGAGCTCTTTACCGCCGAGCGCGGTGAGGTCGCCGAGCGGGCCTACCAGCGCATCGCCCGCCACGGGCGCACCGCCCTGCCCTACCTGGAGGCGGCGCTGCACCGGGTCGACCCACCGGGCCGGCGCAGCGTGGTGACCGCCCTGCGCCGCCTGGCGCTGCCCGAGTCGGCCGCCCTGCTGGCGCACATCGCGGCTTTCGATGCCGACCCGACAGTTCGCGCCGCGGCCTATCGCACCCTGGAGTCGTGGGCCGCGAACAGTCGACCCACGGCAGTCGCGCTGGCGGCTCGCGCAGCCCTGCAGCAGGTAGACCAGGCGCGCAGCCCGCCCTGACGCCCCTGCAAGGTATCGACCTGCGGGGCCGGCGGCAGCAGTCGCCGCCGCCAGGCGAGGTCTCAATTTAGAAAGTGTCGCGCGGAGCGCCGTCGGGAGGATGGTGGCCGGTGACCACCCTGCCCTCGCCGCGCCCCTTGCGCGAGTCGGAGCTCGCCGCCACATCATTGGCGATGTGGATAAGGACCACCGTGATGTTGTCATCGCCGCCGCGCGAGTTGGCCAGGTCGACCAGCAGCTGCGGCACCTCGCGGTACAGGTGCTGGCCGAGGATCTCGGCGAACTCGCTCTCTTCCAGGTAGTTGGACAGCCCATCGCTGCACAGCAGCAGGCAGTCGCCGGCCTGGATCGGGCAGATCGTGCCATCGACCTGCACCTCGCGCTCAAAGCCGACCGAGCGGGTGATGATGTGGCGGAAGCGCGACTCCTTGGCCTCCTGCTCGGTAAGCAGGCCGGCCTTGACCTGCTCGGCGACCCACGAGTGATCGACGGTGACCTGCTGGACGCGGCCGTCGCGATACAGGTAGGCCCGCGAGTCGCCGACGTGAGCGATGTAGGCGCGCATCCCGTGGAACAGCACCGCGGTGAGGGTCGTGCCCATGCCCGCCAGGTCCGGATCGCTCTGCGCCGCATCGAAGATCGCCGCCCCGGTGACGAACATCGCCCGCTGCAGGTGGCCTAGGACCTCGTCGCGAGTCGCCGACTTGCGCGGCGGGACCAGGGCATCGCGCAGGCGATCGACGGCCATCCGGCTCGCCTTCTCACCGGCGCGGTGGCCGCCCATGCCGTCAGCGACGGCGAAAAGCCCAACGCTGCCGGCGATGAGGAAGCTATCTTCGTTGTGCTGCCGCTTGCGGCCGACATCGGACAGAGCGTACGGAATAAGACGCATGATTAGGACCATTATCATGGGCGCGGGGCCTCCGCGTCTGCCAAAACCGTAGCGGCGGCAGTGCTGCGCGATCGCCGAAGCTGTGGCACGATGCCGCACATGCCCCGCAAGCGACACATAGACGGCGCCGCCCGCCCCGAGGCCGTGCCCAGCGAGCAGACGGCCGAGCACAGCCTCCCCGCGGGCCGCAGCCTTCCGGTCGGCCGCGCCGAAGAGCTCCGCCCCGGCCGCGCCACCCATGAGGACGCCCTGGACGCCGCCCTGCGGCCGCGCAGCTTCGACGAGTACATCGGCCAGCACCGGGTCGTCGACAACCTGCGCATCTTCGTCGAGGCGGCGCGGCGGCGCGGCGAGGCGCTCGACCACGTGCTGTTCTGCGGTCCGCCGGGCCTTGGCAAGACCACGCTGGCCCACCTCATCGCCGGCGCCCTGGGCGTGGGCATCCGCCCGATCGGCGCCCCAGCGATCGAGCACAAGGGCACCCTGGCCAGCTACCTCACGGGCCTGGGCGAGCGCGAGGTGCTGTTCATCGACGAGATCCACCGCCTGCAGCCGATCGTCGAGGAGTACCTGTACCCGGCGATGGAGGACTACCGCCTGGAGATCCCGGTCGGCGACGGTCCGGCGGCCCAGCTTATCGCCATGAGCCTGCCGCGCTTCACCCTGGTGGGGGCGACGACGCGCACGGGCCTGCTCACCTCGCCCCTGCGCGATCGGTTCGGCATCGTGCTGCGGCTTGACTACTACACCCCGGACGAGCTGGCCGAGATCGTCCGCCGCTCGGCGCAGCGGCTGAAGATCGAGATCAGCGCCCGCAGCTGCCTGACGATCGGCAAGCGGGCCCGCGGCACGCCGCGCATCGCCAACCGCCTGCTGCGCCGGGTGCGCGACTTCGCCGACGTGCGTGGCGACGGCTCGATCGGCAAGGCGCTTGCCGAGGGCGCGCTGGCGATGCTCGACGTCGATCCGCTCGGCTTCGACGTGATGGACAGGAAGCTGCTCGAGGCCGTGATCCACCGCTTCGACGGCGGCCCGGTCGGCCTGGACAACGTGGCCGCGGCGATCGGCGAGGAGGCGGGCACGATCGAGGACGTGATCGAGCCCTACCTGATCCAGCAGGGTTACCTGCAACGCACGCCGCGTGGGCGCATCGCCACGCTGGCGGCGTACCGG